>NZ_JAMXEX010000001.1:0-600000 GCF_025370775.1 Ancylothrix sp. D3o
CCACCGAGGATACCGGCTACTCCCATCATGTGGAAGGGGTTCAGCGTCCAGTTATGGAAGCCTTGGAAGAACAGCAAGAAGCGGAAGATCGAGGCCACGCCGAAGCTGGGGGCAAAGAACCAACCGGACTGTCCCAAGGGGTACAACAAGAACACGCTGACGAACACGGCAATCGGGCCGGTGAAGGCGATGGCGTTATAAGGACGAATTCCGACCAAACGAGCGATTTCAATTTGACGTAGGCAGAAGCCGATCAAACCGAAGGCACCGTGTAGGGCGACAAATGTCCACAACCCACCAAGCTGACACCAGCGGGAGAAATCGCCTTGTGCTTCAGGGCCCCACAAGAACACCAATGAGTGGCCGAGGCTGTTGGGCGGGGTGGAGACGGCTACGGTTAGGAAGTTGCAGCCTTCCAAATAGGAGGAGGCTAAACCGTGCGTGTACCAGGAAGTGACAAAGGTGGTGCCGGTGAGCCAGCCGCCGACGGCCAAGTAGGCGCAGGGGAAAAGCAGCAGGCCAGACCAGCCGATAAATACGAAGCGATCACGCTTTAACCAGTCATCGAGGGCGTCAAAGATGCCTCTTTGGGCTGGGGCGCGTCCGACTGCAATGGTCATTCCGAGAATCTCCAGATTTATATAAGTACGGGGGGTTGACAGTCTCGCCTGAATGCGTCTTGCTGCTTAGCAGAAAATCTGCCTTCTGGCGAGGTATCTTTACGTTTCTTTACCGTGCCTCTCATTATAGGGGTAAGTTTTCTAATTTTCCAACCCCCCTGATGAAATTTCTTAACAATATGGGAACGGGGGATGCCACTATGGACACGGGCAAGACACGCGGAGGCGGCAGAGCTAACTATGAGGGATGAATTATGAACGATGAAGTCCTGACATACTATAGAAAAAGGTTCTCCTGTGGAAATTTAATGGCCCATGTTTACAATTGATATTTCTTTAAAGATGACTCCGATGCCGGCGTCCATCCAACGCAAAAACCAAGAAGATGCTGAGGCTGCTTACCAGCAAGTGTTAGAGGCGATGCGTACCGGCCAGCCGGATCTGCTGGAACTTACCTGCGAACAAGTCCCTAATAAACGAGTCACTCTCCGCAGCAGTGAAATTAATGCTGTCCAGATTTATCAAAAACCTGGGACTTCGGCTGCTTCTGGCAGAGCTCCTGGTTTCGCGGGTATTTTGTCAGAATGAGCGATGCGCTTGCAAACGGGCCGGCCCCGGCAATTTCAGTACGGGAGCTTTGCTTTAGTTGGCCCAAGGGAGAACAAGTCTTAAAATCCTGCTCTCTGGAGGTTCCTAAAGGCGAGTTCTGGATGCTTTTGGGTACCAATGGCAGCGGCAAGTCTACTTTACTGCGATTGTTGGCCGGTTTGTTGCAGCCAAATTCAGGCGAGATTAGGGTTGAGGGCCAGATGGGGTTTGTTTTTCAAAACCCAGACCACCAGCTTGTTATGCCTACTGTTGGGGCTGATGTGGCTTTTGGTTTGGTCGAAGAAAAATTGTCTTTTGGGCAGGTCAAAACTAGAGTCCGCGAGGCTTTAGCGGCGGTTAACCTTGAGATGTTGGAACGCCGGCCTATTTATGCTCTTTCTGGCGGCCAAAAACAGCGGGTTGCTATTGCCGGTGCGATTGCGCGGCATTGTGAAGTTTTGTTGCTGGATGAACCAACGGCTTTGCTTGACCCTGACTCTCAGCTTGATTTAGTGGCGCAAGTTCGTTCGTTGGTGAAAAGTCGCGCTATAACGGCTTTGTGGGTGACTCACCGGCTCGATGAATTAAATTATTGTGATGGGGCGTTTTTGCTCGAACAAGGTGAACTTGCGGACAAAGGCGATCCAGAACGCTTAAAAGGCCGGCTTCTCGCTCTCTAGGCTATTGCTCTGCCCACCGGCCCCAACTGGCCCCAACCGGCCCCAACTGGCCCGCACCAAGACTCATAGTGGGCCGGTGGGTAGATCGCTCGCTCCAAGAATTGGACAGGCAAATCGTGCGAAAATAAAGCTATCGAGTATAATCCTGAATACATTTACTATTCTTTACATAGCGACAGACTTTGCTGGCCCTACTAAAACGAATCAGAGAAATTATCGATGGTTGGTGGTCGGAGTCCACCCTCCGCACGCGCTTGCTGGCTGCGGCGACTCTGGTGTTCTCCTTGGTGATGAGTGGCCTAACGTTCTGGGCGGTCAACACAATTGAGTATGATGCTCGCTTGAATGATACTCGCTTTGGCAGCGATTTAGGCTTGCTCCTTGCCGCAAATGTGGCCCCTCTCATTGGTGAAAATAATCGCGCTGAAGTTGCTAAGTTTTCCCACCGTTTTTATAGCAGCACTTCTAGTGTTCGCTATATGCTTTATGCCGATGAAGATGGAGATATTTATTTAGGAATTCCTTTTTCTGAGTCGGAGGTTCAAACTTCTTTAACGATTCGCCGGCGCATACAATTACCAGAAAATTATTCGGCTTCTTCGGAATTGCCTTTAGTCCGCCAACACCACACTCCTGACGGAGAAGTGACGGATATTTTTGTGCCGTTAACCCATGAGGGGAAATATTTGGGTGTCTTGGCTGTAGGGATTAATCCGAATATAACTTTAGGACGCTATTCTCATCTGACAAGAGATTTTACGATAGCGGTGTTTGTTTCAATTTGGGTGGTGGCAATTTTGGGTGGGGTTTTTAATGCTTTAACTATTACAAAACCGATTCGGGAATTGTTGGTTGGGGTAAAAAATATTACGGCAGGAAATTTTAATCAGCGAATTGATTTGCCTTTGGGTGGCGAGTTGGGTGAGTTGATTGTTAGTTTTAATGAAATGGCGGAACGGCTCGAAAGTTATGAAGAGCAAAATATTGAGGAATTAACGGCAGAAAAGGCGAAGTTAGAAACGTTGGTTTCGACGATTGCTGATGGTGCTGTTTTGATTGATACGAATTTGCAGGTGATTTTGGTTAATCCTACGGCGCGGCGAATTTTTGGCTGGGAAGGCAGAAATGTGGTAGGAGAAAATGTGCTACATCATTTGCCGGTGCAGGTGCAAGTTGAACTGACAAGGCCGCTTTATCAAACGGCAAGAGGCGAGAGAGAGGGCGGTGAGTTTCGGGTGACTTTATTAGAGCCGGCTAATCGGACGGTTCGGATTTTAATTACGACGGTTCTTGACCAATATCGTGAGAGTATAAAAGGCATTGCGATGACGGTGCAAGATATTACTCGTGAGGTGGAGTTGAATGAGGCAAAAAGTCAGTTTATTAGTAATGTTTCCCATGAGTTAAGAACGCCGTTGTTTAATATTAAGTCTTTTATTGAAACGCTGCATGAGTATGGGGAAGATTTGACGGAGGAACAGCGGAGGGAGTTTTTAGAGACGGCGAATAATGAAACGGATCGTTTGACAAGGTTGGTGAATGATGTTTTGGATTTGTCGAAGTTAGAGTCGTGTCGGATTTATCATTTGGAAGCGGTGGATATCGCGCAGCCAATTGAGCAAACTTTGCGAACTTATCAACTGAATTGTCGGGATAAGGGTATTGAGTTAGGCCATGAAATTGAAGCGGATTTGCCGCCGGTTTTGGGGCATTATGATTTGTTGTTACAGGTTTTTGCTAATTTAGTTGGCAATGCTTTGAAGTTTACGGAGTCTGGCGGACGGGTGGTTTTGAGGGCTTATTTGTTGGAGGCAAAACAGCTTTCTGGGAATAGGTTTAATGGGGAAGGTGAGTCATTTAGTTTGCTTGATCATAGTAATAAAAATGGCGATCATACGGCTTCACCTTCTGTGGTTCGGATTGAAGTTTCGGATACTGGTATTGGTATTGATCCTGAAGATCAGGCGGCGATTTTTGATCGGTTTTTCCGGGTAGAAAATCGGGTGCATACTTTGGAAGGTACGGGTTTGGGTTTGTCGATTGTTCGCAATATTATTGAAAAGCACCAAACTGCTGTAAATTTGGTGAGTGAGGTGGGGGTGGGAACGACTTTTTGGTTTGATTTGAGTGTTTATCAGGAGACGCAGGGGCCGGTTATTCCTCTTGAGATGCCGGTGGAAAAGGAAACAATTGCTTTGAGTGCTGGGGGTATTTAAGGTGAGTGCCGGCCTGGGGTAGGGGCGGGTTCATCAATATCTTTAATTCGTACCAGGGATCTAGGTTAACCGGCCCCTACTACTAAAATTAGTGGGGGTAATTTTTTGTTTTGACATATTGCGCCACCACCGGATTTAAACTAAAAAATGTGCTTTGTTCCATGTCTTTTTTCTCTACTAAAAATCGCCTTCCGAGGGATTGTATGCCATTTATTAAGTCAGAGGTAGAGATGTGGTTTTTGTTTAATATTTGTGATAGGGCAAGGGGTTCTGTTTCATTAGCTAGGTGAAGTATGAGGGATTGCTCTTGGGCTGTTAATCGCTGAAGTTGTTGGTATAAATGATTTTGCAATGATTCATCTAAAATGGTTGGGTCATATTTCAAAAAATCAGCGACTCTCCCGCTAAATAATTCTCTAATCAGGGTAGCGGTTATATTTAACCATTGAGGGTTTCCTTGATAAATATTAATAAGGGTTTCCCAGCTTTCTTGATCTAATAACTGATGGGAGTTTAAAATGTCTTTGGCGGCTATGCCTAAACTTCCTAAAATTAAGCTGTTAAAGGGATAACTTTCTTTTTCTAATTGGGCAATTTCTCTTGGTTTTTCGGAACTAATTAAGAGTAATGAGCTATTATGAGGAACTTGGGCGATTAGTTTGAAAAATAGGGGATAATCTTCATATCCTGTTTTATATTCTCCTGCAAGTTGTCCGCTATTGAAAAGTGCCTGTAGATCATCAAGGATAATTAAGCATGGGTGTTTTCGCAGGTAGTCGAGGGTTTGGGAAATTTTGGTTTCGATGTTTTGGGGTATTTCTGATGAGCCGGTGAAGATTTTTAGGAGGTTGGTGAGGGTTGTTTCTAGGTTTGGGGAAAACCGGAGACTGCGATAAATGATGTAATTAAATTCGGTTTTTATTCTGTCTATTAGGCGGATGGCTAGGGTGGTTTTTCCTATGCCACTTATTCCTAGAAGGGCGATGAGGCGTGTTTGTTTCTGTGTGATAAAGTTTTCTAGGGTTCCGAGTTCTGATGTGCGATTATAGAAGTTGAAGATTTCGGGTGCGTCGCCTAAGTCGATGTGGGGTTGAGTTGGGGTTTGTTGAGGTTGTAGGGGAGGAGTGCGCGATGGATCTTCAGATGTGAAAATATTAATATTATTGAATGTTGAATTATTTTGACAAACTCCTGAAATTGCTGGCGAAAAATTATTATTTTTTAGACTCTTAAATATAGCTTTAAAGTTTGACTTAGTAACTTTTTCGCCTAATGCTGATGAGAGAGTATTCCATAATTCATGTCCGACATTTTTAACATGACTTTCACTAAAGCCATTTTCTTTGGCAATTTCTGGGTAAGTTTGACCTTGGATAGTACCTTTGAGGACAGTTTTTTGTAAATGCTCTAGTTTCTTGCCGGTTTTGGCATAAACCAAAGCTTCGGCTTGTTTTAATACTTCCTCGATATCCATAAGTTAAGAAGTTAATGCTTAATTAAAATTGATTATATCCTACTTTTTATACTTTTCATACTTTTCGTACTTTCATTGGGTGACTATTTTTCGTACTTTTCAGACTTTACGCTAGAGATAGTTACTTCTAAGATAAAGTGATGCCTTGTTATCAATAAGTCCTAGCGATGGGGTAAGCCAGCCGGCAAAGCATGAAACCATGAAATATGAAATAGTCAAGGACAAAAAAGACTCAAGCAGCAAAGAGCCGGCAAGTAGCCTGAGCGAGACACCTCAGTGGAGATTAGATGAAATTGCCTTGTCAAAAAGTACCCTTGAGCAAATTGAGGAGATGATTGCTTATGTAAAAAATCGGGATAAGTTATTGGTGGAATGGGAGTTCAATCGGTTTCTGAAAACGGGTAATGGTTTAAGCATCAATTTTTTTGGCCCACCGGGTACTGGTAAAAGCATTACCGCCGAAGCGATTGCCCAAAAATTAGGGATGAGTATCATTAAAGTTAACTATGGAGAGTTAGAATCTGAATTAGTGGGTGGAACCTCAAAAAATCTCTCAAAGGTTTTTCAAGAAGCGGAAAAAAGCGGTAGTTTATTATTCTTTGATGAAGCGGATGCTGTATTAAGCAAAAGAATTTCAAATTTATCGCAAGCTGCCGATCATGGGGTTAATTCAGCAAAAAGCACTCTATTAACGCTGATAGATAAATTTAATGGGGTGATTATTTTTGCAACTAACCTATTTGAAAACTACGATGAGGCTTTTTTACGGAGGATCATATTTAATGTTGAGTTTCCTGTGCCAGATATGGAAATGAGGACTCAACTGTGGGAGTTTCATTTATCTAAAAAGATTCCCAAAAATATCAGTTACGAGAGAGCGGCGGAAATCAGCGAGGGTTTATGTGGCGGTGATATTAGAAATATCACGATTAAACTGGGTCTAAAATTGTTAGTTGGGAAAACCAACGTTGTTGATGAAGCTCTCATCACCGAAGAAATCAACAAATACAAAACTATCAAACTGCGTCACAAAAAAATTAATTTAGCAGATGCAGTTTTGGTAGAAGAGGAAAAAACTTCACATTTAGAGGAGCAATAAATTATGCCTTTCGATCCTATCAGTTGGATTATTATTTTTGCCATAGGTTTTGGGGGTGGAAGTGCTATTAATTATGATTGGAACAGAATTATGGAGGATATTAAAGCTTGGGCTAACCGTGTAGTGGGGGATATCCTAGATACAATTAATAAAGCTCTGGAGGTTGCTTCAGATGCCATTGTTTATTTACTCAAGGAGAAAAACCGCTATTACAAGCAAGTAGAAGTTTATGTGATGAACATAAACACCAATAATGTGAAAATAGTCATAGAGAAGGAAATAATAGAATATTCAGAAATTCCTGAAGAAATACGACAAGAACTAGAGCAAAAGATGAAAATAAAATTGATGAAGATGAAAACTTAAACTTTAAAGGGAAACCCCTATACCCTGCTTCAAACAATCAAAATTTTACCCTTAAAGTTTTGATTGTTTGGCATACTTGATAATTTTAAATCTTGAGGTTAATTTGGCAATGTCAATCCATGAAGAAGAAAATTTAGGATTTAAGTTTAATAGATTAGTTAACACTCTCAAAAAGATTCGCTCTAAAATATTAGAAGCATTCCAAGATAATGACAGTGATATTAGCAGTTTCAATAGTATAAAGGGAGAAATTTTAGATTTTGATTTACTGGAGGATGATATTAAAAATATCTATAAAAAAAATGGAGAAGATGGAAACTCGGTATTAGGAAGCCGTCTAGTTATTGATAAAAATAAAGATTTGATAGAAATTGAGATTTATAGCCAAAAAGGAGAGAAAAGCTTTGTCAATACTGTGACGGCTAAAATCAAGCGCGTGATAAATATTCCCCCTGATATCCTTGCAGAACTTAAAACTGAGGGGAGGGTTGAATTAAGTTTGAAGTTGGATGATTGATGAGACGGATCTACCTTCAGCAACTCATAAAATCATTGGTAATCCAAATCTAAAAACCACTCTAACAACTTTCACATCTCATCGGGTGGAAGTTGCCAAATCGCATTTTATATCTGTTCAACAGTCCACATCTGTTGTCCTAAATTACACTTGACTTAATTGATTTTATTATAAAACTAAGGAAAAGTCATCGGGTTAAACTACTTACCAAGTAACATAGTTTATTTGGCTGACTATCCCACCAAATAAAAGTATGAGTATCCAATAATAATTTCATGCACCGGCTGTCCAAAACTCTTCTGGTAATGGTTCATCAAAATCATTAGTTGTCAATATTTCTCCCTGGTGTAATCCAGCTATTCGAGGAGATTTTTTTTGGGAAATAGGAACTAGACGAGCCAGAGCGTTATTACCATCTGTTAGTAAAATCTCTGTTCCTTCATCAACAAGGTTTACCAATTCTTGCAGACTCATTTGTGCTACACTAATATCTACTGTTTTTTGCACTGCTGTCATAATTAATTGGCTTAATTTGCGAGGGTTTTGGTAGAAATTATATCTACCTATTTAAGTGTATCATATAATCGAAAATATTGCAAAATTTGATTGTCATTATCTGTCCAAAATACGGTTCTCTTTATCTTCCCTAAAGCGCGATAGCCCCTCTCTTCCCATCCAAAAATAATCCGTCAACTTCTCAAATTATCCAATACTATAACCGTCAACTCTGGTAAAGAAGGCAACCACGCATCATTTGTCAAAAAAAACGAAGCACCCTCACAGATAGCTGTAGCCATTTGAATAGAATCTGGTGAGCGCAAATTGTAAGTTGCTCTCAATTGTGCTGCTTTTTCAGCAATATCTGGAGTTAATTCAACAACTGTTAAACTTTCTTGATTGAGCAATATTTCTCGATATTCTTGAGCCAATATAGTGTTTCTCTGTCGCAGGGGATGTACTAGCACCTCTACAAGCGTTACTGTTGATGTCACTATCCTAAAATCACCGCGTTCAAAGGCTCTAAAGAAAAACCGCATCATTTCTATATACTTGGGGTTTTTCTCCATAAAGTAAATCAAAGGCGCGGTGTCTAATCCCACTATTTTTCCCTGTAGCTGAGCTATCCATTCCATGAATTTCGCTCCTGATTCACATATTCTTGAGCATCAATCCCATTCCAAATTTCCTCACCCAACCCTTCTAATTCTAAAATACTCCGCTTGGGTTTAGATTGAAAACGGTGACGAACATATACTAATAATTCTGAGATGAGTCGCAGTTGCTCATCTGGTGGAAGTTTTAGAACCTGAGTCAATGCGGCGCTGTAAGTAGACATAGATTTTTCATTCATATTTTTGGGCTGAGTATTATTATAGCAATTTAGGAGCGAGGAAAATAGGATCACCTTTATCTTCCCAAAATGGGATTAAACGTGACCAGGCAAATCCAACAACGCAATTAATAAAGCTTGATTCATCAGCAATAATAATGCTTGATCACTCTTGCTGATGAACCCTCCATAGGTTCTATTCGAGCATCATAGACTTCTCCCCGTTTCATATTCAGATTCCCCAAATTTCAACGCTTCCCAACTTGCTACCGCAAACTCAGCCTCCATCTGTATCACTTGCGCTTGATACTCATAATCTTGTGACATTTCAATCTGTGCGGCTTCAATTTCTGCTTGTTTGAGTGCTTCTAGCTCATCTAAAAGTTCCGCCGGTATAGTTATTGTTGTGCTGACTGTTTGATTTTTCATAATGATTTTCTGCATTCTTTACCAGATTTAAACATTGTTTAATTATGCCAGATAATCTGACATTTGGCAAAGCCTGAGCGCCCTTTTGTTTAACAAATATGATGACTTTTGAGTGAATTCAATTACACTAAAATCCATTGATTGAATCCCAACAGAAAAAATTACCTGGCTCCGTAAATTCGGTCTCCTAATAAAAATCACCGGCTCACTAAAACCACCACCACACTAATCAACAGCAATCCTAACAAACTCAACAAACCGCTGTTTCTCTCCAACCACAACCGCAACTGCTGAGAGGGTTTAATAACCGGCCTTTGTTGCAGTCTATTCTTTTCTTGGGAAATATCATCGTACAGAGTGCAAGTTTCAGCGTAGGGACGCTGGGGAAAGGTGCAGGTATCATCATGGTGGTAGGTGCAACTCTCACAAAGAAACTTACCGGCAACCGAACGATACAACGGAATCCCCGGATGGCCAAAGGCTTTGAGCTCAGTACGGCAATGGGGACAGGTAATAGTACCGGGTTTTATGGGTTGATTACACTTAGGACAGTTCGGCATTTGCTAATGGGGAGTTTTTGATATTTTGACAAAATAGAGTGGGAAGCTGGAAATCTACTGGCCGGCTTTTTTAATAAATGTAGGGGATGACAGAGCATGGATAGTAATGATTTGCTCAGGCAGCTTGTTATGATTGGCATCGGAACGACTTCGCTGGTGGCCGAAAAAATCCGCCAAGTCAGCGAGGAGTGGGTAAAAGATGGTAATCTCAACCCAGAACAAGCAAAAAAGTTTGCTGATGATTTGATGCAGCAGCTTAAGTCTGAGCAGGGAAGCTGGGAAACACAAGTGCAGCGACATCTCAAAAATGTTTTGCAAGATATGGGAGTCCCTCGTCAGTCAGAAATGGATGAGTTGCGGGGCCGGCTTGATCGCTTAGAGCGTCAGATACGAGATTTGGAAAATAAACTCTGGCGTTAAGTTGAGAGTGGGTAAATTTTGCGTTCAGGCGCAATAATCTGGCATTAAACTTAAGGTTGTAGTTTTAGGGATTTTTCACAATTAAGGGAGGATTGGTTTTGCGAGAAATTATAATTACCTTCAGCGTGATGGTGGTTTGTTTTCTGGTACTTGTGGTGGCCCAATTCACCGGCAACGGTTCTGAGGCTGTGGCTGCAAGTCTTAAATCAACCGAAACGCCAGTGGTTGTGACAACACCGAGTAAGGATGATCCCATTGCTCAATTTTTGCTTGCTCAGTCGCCAAGCGCGACTACTGAAAAGAATTCGGAGAATAAAAAAGTGGAAACAACGCCTTCAGGATTGAAATATGTTGATATTGAACAAGGAACCGGCGCCGAACCAAAAGCCGGTCAAACCGTAGTTGTACACTACACCGGCACTCTCGAAGATGGAACAAAATTTGATAGTTCCCGCGACCGAGGCCAGCCTTTTTCTTTTAAAATTGGCGTGGGTCAAGTAATTAAAGGTTGGGATGAAGGTGTCCTCTCGATGCGTGTTGGTGGAAAGCGTGAGTTAATTATTCCGGCTGAATTAGGATATGGTTCGCGGGGTGCCGGTGGTGTTATTCCTCCTAATGCAACTTTAAAATTTGATGTCGAATTGCTGAAAATTGGCAGTTAATTTTTGCTAGGTTGGGTCTATCCCCAACCTCCAATTTTAGGTTTTTTGGGTATTTAATGCCGGCCTGGAACTGCCAGGTTTCGGAATCGGGTAAATTGCGGGTCAAATAACAGTTTAATGGTGCCGGTGGGGCCGTTTCTGTGTTTGGCAATATTGATTTCTGCTATGCCTCGGTCGGGTGTATCCGGGTTATAATATTCATCTCGATAAAGCATAATTACTAAATCCGCGTCTTGTTCAATACTATTGTGAACAATTATATTATTTGCTACAAAATTATGCAGACCAGGAACAGTTAAATCGTACACTTCCTCCTCCCCACAGTATTCTATTGAAACTACCTCATCCCAATAAACCTCGCTATCGGTAAGAGTTGGTAAACACAAATGTTGCCCTGGTTTTAATTCATCAAGTCTTTTCCATCCATGAATTGTGAGAAATTTGTGATTGCCGGTGGCTGTAATTTTTCTCCCTAATCTAGTTTTTAAATTAAACACCGGCTTAATTCCTGTCGAAAAGGCATTGCTAACAATTGCCCTTTCTAATTTCATAGTAGATTCATTTAATGCCCAAACAGCAAAACCAACTTTTCCTATTAATTCCCTAATTGCTACATTAACACCGCTATCTGCTAAAGTCACCAAAGTGTCACCGGTTAAACATCCACTTTCTCTTAAATCTGATAACATTGGGCGTTTATTCGTGCGAGCCTCTACCCCCCGACTCAACTGCGATAAAGTCATCACCGGCACATTTAACTCTCTCGCTAAACCCTTCAAAGACCGCGTAATTCTTGATAACTCTTGCACTCGGTTATCCGGGTTTGCACCTTCCATTAATTGCAAATAATCAATTAAAACCAACCCTAAAACTCCCCCATTTTCCGCTTGCAGCCGGCGGGCTTGAGAACGCATTTCTGTCACGGTAATATTCGCCGTATCATCAATAAAAATTGGCAACTCCGTTAACGTTCCAATCGCATCGCTGAGGGGTTCCCATTCATTTTGACTAATTCTGCCGGTTCGCAAACGATTACTTTCAATACTTGCCTCCGAAGCAAGCATCCGTTGCACCAATTGCTCTTTCGACATTTCCAAACTAAAAACCGCCACCGGCAACCTATGAATCGCCGCAATACTATAAGCAATACCGATAGCAAAAGCCGTTTTTCCCATCGCCGGCCGGCCCGCCACAATAATTAAATCAGAACGCTGAAACCCGCCGGTAATCGCATCCAAATCATAAAAATTACAAGGCAAACCAGGCAAAGCCACCCCTTGATTACGATTTTCAATATCCTGAAAAGTCGAAATCAAAGTCTGCGAAATTGAAACCAACCCCCCCTTCGGACGCACCTGCGTCACATCAAAAACTGTTTGCTCAGCCTTATCTAATAAAGTTGGCAACTCCGTCGCCGTATCATATCCTAACTGGACAATCTCATTCCCAGCCCCAATCAACTTACGCCTTAAAAACTTATCAACAACTAACCCTGCATATTGGTCAATATTAACCGCCGATACCGTCCGCTCCACCAACTGCAATAACTTACTTTGTCCCCCAACCTTCTCCAGCAAATTGCGGTCAGCCAACCAAGCCGTTACCGTTAAAAAATCCGTAGGCCGGTGCTTGCTGTGCAGATCAATCGTTGCCTTATAAATCGTTTGATGAGCAATCAGCGAAAACATCTCAGGGCGGAGAGTTTCTGCAATCCGCGATAGTGCTTCAGGGTCAAGCAAAATTCCGCCCAAAATAGACTCTTCTGCCTCAATATTTTGGGGAGGAAGACGATTACCACTGCCTTGAAAGTTAGCTGATTCAACCATTTTAAAATTTTAGCAGCTATTTTCTTTTATCATCAGCAGATCCCATCCTGTAGATTTTAGATTTCAGATTGGCATCCAATCCAAAATCCAAAACCCACATCGGAAATTTTTTACAAAGCCGCCACAACAATTTCCACCACTGCGGTAACGTCTTGGTGCAATTTAACCTCTGCTTTGTAAGTTCCCAACTTACGGATATCTGGCAGAGTAATTCCGCGCCGGTCTACTTCTTGAGTGGTAGAAGCCAAAATCAAATCAGCCACTTCTTGAGTCGTCACAGTGCCGAAAATTGCATCGCCTTCACCCACTTGCTTATTAATCGTAAAACGACCGGCTGCTTCGAGAGCGGCTTTGCGAGTTTCCGCCTGTTGCTTTTCTTCCAAAAGCCGCTGACGTTCTTTTTCGCGCCGGCGTTCAACTTGTTTAAGAATGCCAGGGGTAGTCAAGACTGCCATTTTTTGGGGCAGTAAATAATTGCGAGCATATCCAGGGGCAACTTCCACAAGGTCGCCATTACTACCCAGTTTTTTTACATCTTGGGTTAAAACTAATTGAATCCGTTTAGACATGATTTTTTCCCGTTGTCAACAGCGCCGCTCGGTCGATTCGAGGCGTTTAAACACAAACCAAAACATCATATCATAGCTGATTTGGCTTTGAGCCGGCAAGTAGGCAGAGTTCGGGACTTCAGGGGACACCCACCAAGTTAGAAACCGGGTTTGTGAGGAAATATCTGCTGGAAACTCAGACAATATTCTCATAAAGCCAGTTTCTTTGCGCTTGTCCTCTGAGGCTAAAACTGCTCTTTGAGACCCCGTAACCGGCTGAAGGTTTGCACTTCAGAGGAGGCTTTGACAGCGTTTTGCAACCCAGGCTCATCCCAACGTAAAAAAGGATTCGTTTGCTTTTCTAACCCCAAAACAGAAGGAATTGTAGCTTCATCCCTGCTACGCGCTTGTTTAACCTGCTCAAAACGCTCTTTTAATTGCGGGTTGGCAGTATCCACAGTCAGCGCAAATCGCAAATTATTAAGCGTGTATTCGTGGGCACACCAAACCCGCGTGTTATCCGGTAAAGCTCGTAATCTACTCAAAGAATCAACCATTTGGGCCGGTGTACCCTCAAACAACCGGCCACAACCCCCCGCAAATATCGTATCCCCACAAAATAAATCCCCCATCTCCTCACCGGCCAGCGGCGGAAAATAATAAGCAATATGAGCCTTTGTGTGTCCCGGCACAAAAAACACTCTCGCCGTGCGGCCCGCAAACTCAACAAAATCGCCTTCTTGCAAAAACACCTGCTGGCCCGGAATGCGTCCTCGATCCTCCGCCCCACCATACACCCGCACCAGAGGAAAATGCTGCATTAACTCCGCATTCCCGCCAACGTGATCACTGTGATGGTGAGTATTAAAAATCGCCACCAACTCTGCACCCAAACTTTTTAACTGCTCAAGCACAGAAGATGCAACCGCCGGATCAACCACAGCCGCGATATTTTCCTGGCTGTCGTAGAGTAAAAATATATAGTTGTTAGAAAGTGCAGCCAGCCGGTAAATTTCCATTGTCATTTGTCCTTTGTACGAATGTGTTTTTTTTCCAATGACCAATGCCAACGAGCCCCTCTGCCTGCCCTGACCAATGACACTTGACCCCTATTGTCTTATGTTACGAAACCTATCAAATAAATCCAACCTTAACCTCGATGCACTGGCTCATCGCATTCTTACCCAAGAGCGAATTACCACTCAAGAGCATCTGGAAATTACCTCAGCCTTGCTCAGAGACTACCAACTCACTACGGAGATGCGCCAAGACCTTAACTTGATTTTTGAGCAAATTCAAGAAAAACGTATTTCGATAGTGGACTAAAAACCTAAAAATGTAATGAAAATTCTTCATGGCAGCAGTTGGTATTTGCCTGATACCTCTGGCGGCGTTGAGGTTTATATTGAGGAATTAGTAAAAAACTTGCGAGATTTGGGCATTTCTAGCACCGTCGCCGCCGCCCGCAAGACAACCGAACCAGACAACTACACCTATAACGGTACGGACGTTTACCGTTATCCCTGCAACCCTGAAACGGCAAGCATTGCAGAATATCAAGAACAAATCCCGCCAAAAGATTTTGAGTATTTCGCTGATTGGATAAACCGGCAAAAAGCCGATATCTATCACCAGCACTCTTGGCGATTTGGTTGTGGTGTCCAACACTTGCGGCTGGCGCACCGGCTGGGTTTACCCTCTATTGTCACTATCCACCTGTCAGAAGCCGTTTGTTTACGCGGTACGATGATGCGAAACGGAGAGACGGTTTGTGATGGACGTATTGATGAAACACTCTGCGGACGCTGTGTAGGAGTGCCGCCACGAGTCCCCGATTGGGCAATTGGGGCGTTAAGTAATTTACCTGCCCAATCTTCAAGCTTAGAAACTTATCTGCTGAACTCTCCCGAAGTCCGGCTGCGCCAGCTTGGCAGGGCCATCGGCATTCCGGGCCGCGTCAAAGCGCACCGGCACAAGCTTTTGGAAATGGCAGCTTTAGCAGATCGGATTATAGCGGTTTGTGAATGGCTTTATGAGGCGCTGTTAATTAATGGCGTTCCTGAGAAAAAAGTAGTGTTATGCCGGCAGGGTGTGGCTTCTAATATTGGTGGGGAATTGTTAAAAATTGAGAAGCGGGTATCGCCTATCGAAAAGCCTTTGCGGGTGGGTTTTTTGGGCCGGTGGCACGAAACCAAGGGGGCTGAGGTTTTGGTGGAGGCTGTACGGCGGTTGCCTGGTGATGTCAACATCGAACTGACTTTACACGGGATGGTACACGGAGAAAGTGACCGTTTAGCCCGCGACCGAGCGCTGGCTATTTCGCAGACAGACTCGCGCATCCGGGTGGCGGAAAAGTTATCTCGCCTTGAGGTGACACCGGCATTGATGAATTTTGATGTGTTGGCGGTGCCTTCGCAGTGTTTGGAAACCGGCCCGTTGGTGGTGCTCGAAGCGTTTAAACTGGGGGTGCCGGTGCTGGGTTCCGATATTGGCGGAATTGCTGAGTTGGTAAGGCATGGGGTAAATGGTTTGTTGGTTCCTGCTTTGGATGTGCAAGCTTGGGCTGATGCTTTGGCTGATTTGGCCCGGAATCGCTTAATGGTGGTGGGGTTGGGTGAGAATATTCACCACATCCCGGTGCGAACGATGGAAGATGTGGCGGCAGAAATGGCAGCAATTTATCGAGAGGTTGTTAGCCGGCAACAGGGGAATTAATTTTTTTAACCGCAGATGTATCGCAGACAAAATGCCGGTTTCACTTAAACAAATGACAAATGAAAAATGAAAAAGGAAAACGACTAAAAATTTCGATTTTGTCGCCTACTTTGTGTAAAGGCGGAGTAGACCGGGCTTATGTTTTGGGTCAAGCTTTACAAAAATTGAATTTTGATGTAGAAATTCTGGGGTTTTTGTTTGGGGGTAAAATTTATCCTGAACCGCCGCCAACGCTGGAAGTTAAGGCTGTGCAGGCTTCGGGCTTGCCGCAGGTGTTGAGGTATGGGGCAGAAATTTTAAATAAAATAGAGGGAGATATTATTTATGCAGTTAAGCCAAAACCTACGAGTTTTGGGGTAGGTTTGTGCGGGAAAATGTTGGGGAAGCGGCCTATTATTTTAGATATTGATGATTGGGAGTTAAGTTGGTGTGGAGGGGATGAGGGGCGTTACCGGCCAAGTTTGAAACAATTGGCTAGAGATATTTTCAAAAAAGATGGGGCGTTGCGGGATGTGTCTCATCCTGTTTATTTGCGGTGGATGGAAAAGCTGGTAAAACAAGCGGATGCGGTGACGGTGGATACGAGTTTTTTGCAACAGCGTTTTGGGGGTGTTTATGTGCCGAATGGGAAAGATACTTGTTTGTTTAATCCAGAGCATTTTGATGCTGAGGCAAGTCGAATTCGCTATGGTTTGGCTGGGTTGCGGGTGTTGATGTTTCCGGGGGCTCCTCGTCCTCATAAGGGACTGGAGGATGTTTTGATGGCTCTTGACCGGCTTAATCATCCCGATTATAAATTGATAATTGTCGGCGAAAATCCGTATGATAACTACGACGAAATTTTGATTTCTCGCTGGGGTCGCTGGATCGTAAAGTTACCTGCGGTGCCGGTGGTAGAAATGCCTGCGGTGGTGGCGGCGGCGCACGTTGTGGTTGTCCCCCAACGCGATGAATTGACGGCGGTGGCGCAATTTCCGATTAAACTCTCTGAGGGGATGGCAATGGCGAAGCCGGTTTTGGCAACTCGTGTGGGGGATATTCCGGCAATTTTAGGGGAGACTGGTTTTTTGGTGGATGCCGGCCGGCCTGACCAAATTGCTGCGACGCTGGAGGCGATTTTTCAGGATTTAGAACAGGCTAATCTGCGGGGTGCGATGGCAAGAGCGCGTTGTATTGAGAGCTATAGTCTTGATGCGATGGCGGAGATTTTATCTGGGGTGCTGCGTTCGGTTCTGTTATAGTTGATTTTTGGATATTACATGAGGGTTAATGCTAAAAGTATTTGGGTTTTTGGGTATGGGGTCGTCACCCCGCAGCGGCCCCTATAAAGGGTGGTTTTTTGCTAGGATTGTGTTAATAATTAGAAAAAATTTTCGGGTTTTCCAAGTTTTAAAAATTAGAGAATTTCTGAGAAGGAAAGCTTTTAATTTAATCGCAAATGTCTAGCACCGGCGATGCCTGCCCCACAGATTAACGCAGATAAAATTTTGCATATATCGGGGTGTCAATTATCTAAAATATAACTGAGCTTTGTTAATCTGCGGTTAAATTAAACTAACCATAATCACTGACAAAACTTATTTGATTATCATGCCAGTTTTATCGGCAAATTTTTTGACCGGCTCTGTGTCTGTATCGATTCCTTTACCACCGACCCCTTGTCCACAATTGGGATGGCTCTATGTTTACTAATAAGCTAATTCTCAAATTCGCTCAATACTATCCTGGGAAAATTTTTTTAACGATTGCTCTTGGCTTTTCGGGAGCATTATTTAATGGGGTGAGCACGACTTTAATTGTGCCGGTTATTTTAAGTTTGCTAAATCAAACGGTAGATTTAAAAGAGGCTCCGCCGATTATCAAGTTTTTGTTAATGCCGTTTGTCGGTGTCCCCGCTGACTACCGGATCACGGTGATGGCTATTTCGATTGTGTTGGCGATTAGTTTTAAAAATTTGGCCGGTTATGGCAGTACCTTACTCTCAGTTTCTTTGACAAGAAATTTAACGGCAGATTTACGCGAAGCTGGTTTAAAATTGCTTTTAGATGTAGATTTAGATTTTTATTCTAAAATGAAAGTCGGTGATTTAATTAACCGGCTTGGTGCAGAGGTGGGACGCACTGCTAATGCAATTAGTACGACTATTCAACTGATTATCACAGCAATTACGGTATTTGTTTTTATTGGCTTATTGGTGGCAATTTCTTGGGAGTTGACGCTGGTTTCTTCCCTGTTATTATCCTTTGTGGCTTTAGTTAATCAGTTTGCAATTAGCCGCTCAAAATATTTTGGCAAACTGCTTTCAGAAGCTTCTAAAGCTTATTCTGTTCGCGTCTTAGAAACTCTCAGCGGTATCCGGTTGGTGAAATCCACGAGTAATGAAGAACGCGAATATGAACAAATCAAACAATTAATCCGCGAACGGGAAAAGGCAGATTTTCAATCAGAAGCAAATTATGCTGCTATTTCGCCTTTAACAGAAGTCAGCAGTATTATTGCTTTGTTATTAATTGTGTTTTTAGGACGGACTTTTTTTGCCGAGCAAATGCAATCTATTTCAACGGTTTTGTTAACTTATTTATTAGTTCTGTTTCGGTTATTACCGCAAATTTCTCAACTCAATAGTGCCCGCAGTCACCTTGCTAATACCTCCGCCAGCGTTGAAGTTGTTAATGATTTTTTGCGGCGGGATAATAAGCATTTTATGGTAAATGGCAGACTTCCCTATAGTGGTTTAAAAGAAGCCATACATTTTAAAGATATTTCCTTTTCTTATCCCGATCATGCAGAAATTGTCCTCAGTGATATTAATTTATATTTGCCGCGAGGAACAACTTTAGCTCTGGTGGGAGGAACCGGCTCCGGCAAAACTACTTTAGCAGATTTGTTACCCCGATTTTATGACCCTACTAGGGGTTCTATTTTAATTGATGGCCGTGATTTGCGAGAATTTGATCTCAAAACTTTACGCCAATCAATGGGAATTGTTAGCCAACATACTTTTTTATTTAATGATACGGTTCGCAATAATATTGCCTATGCGCGTCCCGAAGCAACCGAAGAAGAAATTATGGAAGCTGCAAATCGCGCTAATGCTTATGAGTTTATTGTAGATTTGCCCGAAGGATTTAATACTGTGATTGGTGATCGCGGCGACCGGCTTTCTGGTGGCGAACGTCAGCGAATTGCTATTGCGCGAGCTTTGTTACAAAATCCAGAAATTTTAATTTTAGATGAAGCTACAAGTGCTTTAGATACTGTTTCCGAAAGGTTGGTACAATTAGCCTTAGAAGAATTAAGCCGAAATCGTACAACTTTGGTGATTGCTCACCGGCTTTCTACTGTTCAAAAAGCTGATCAAATAGCGGTGTTAAAAAAAGGCCGAGTTGTAGAATTAGGTTCCCATGAAGAACTTTTACGCAAAAAAGGTGGCGATTATGCGCGGTTATATTCGATGCAGTTTTTGCAGCAAGTCACGCGCGATGAAGCTTTGTTTCGCGCTTCTTATGAAATTAGAAGCCGGTTAAATCCGATGATGGGTTTTCTCAGATTGCTGGCTGATGATATGGTAGATTCTCAAGAAGAGCGAGATGAATTAGTCAAAGAGTCTTCTGTTTCAGCTTCTCGCATTTTAGAAATTTTAGAAGAAATTGAAGATTATGTACGCTTGCGCCGGGGTTCTTAAATGATAGGCGGATCAAATTTATTTAGGGTCTTTTTTTTGGGTTTGATAGTTTAGGATGAGCTAAGTAAGTCAACTTAATTAAACTCTATATGTAATGTAGGTAGGGTAGAGGAACGAAACCCAACACTCTCGACGCTTTGATGGGTATCGCTTACGCTCTACCCATCCTACAAATAATTAAGTGCTTCTACTTAAGAGTTTTTTAACTGTAAGGCAGGCAGGATGCCCGCCCCACAAATCTAAGGCAGGCAGGATGCTCGCCCCACAGATTTTTGTTTGTTTTTTAGATTGATTGATTTTTTATTATTTGATTGGAGAGCCAGTTTAAGAGATTAAGTTCGTGTAAAATAACTTGTCTTGCTTCAGCAATAGCCGGTAGAGATTCGCGCCATAAATCAGGGCTGGCAATGGCTTCTTTAATAAAATTAATGCCGTTTTTATCTAAGCTAGGCAGACGTAGAAAACTGCCGGCTGGTAAGAGCTTATCTGCGGCTGGCCCGCCATAATAAATAGGCAAACACCAAGCAAGTAAAGCATCCCATAATTTCTCTGTTACATACCAAGAATTGCCGGCATAATTTTCTATTGCTAAATTGTAATAATACGGTGCCATCGCGTGCCACTTATTACTGAGAGCGCCATTACTTTTTGCCCAAACCGGCAAATTTCGACCATACAAATCAAAATTTAATTCTTGTTCTTGGGCAGTTTTTAGAAAATCCAAACGTTGCCGGTGATTGTTGCTGCGATCTATCCCTGATGTAATCCACGAACAAGCTTTAACTTTTTCAGGAGCCGGCATTTCATTGAGTTCTCTAAAAGAGTTACCATGATACCAAATAGCCGGCATATAATCGGGAATAGGCGCTAAATCATCCGGCGCATAAACATAACCACAATAGTCTTTTGACACCTGATAATTTATCTTATAAATCTCCACATATTCATCTAAAGGAGGTTCGCGCCATAAAGAAATAATCCGCTCCTTGGGAACGCCGCGAAACAAAGGTAAAATTATTTCATCTCGGCTGGGTGCCGGTTTCCACCCTTGAGTTAAAAAAGACTTTAAACGTTGCTTTTTTGTAGGCGGATAAAGTTGAGGAAATTCAAAATTATATAAAACTAAAAAATCCGGTTTTTCAGCATTGGCTATCATTTGAACATTTCCCCACCGGCCAAAATTACCCGGTGTTTGATGCCATAACCAATCACTTTGAGCACGGGCGAGGGGTTCATTTTGACCTAAGGTAACGTAACTTGTCACCATGCCGGCAATTTTTGCTTCCATACCAACTCTGATTAAAACAAGCAACCTATTTGTGGGGCAGGCATCGACGCTGCTTTACATCTGCGGTTAAAAAATAACACCCTATCCAAAAAGCTAAAAAACCTCACAAAAGACTGATAAAAATCTGATGTAATTTGATCAATCCTCACCCCGTCTTAACAAATATAAGAAATTTAAAAAACGCAGAGATTTTTTTCTCTGCGTTTGTCAAAAATCTATATTTAGCGCATTGAATCGAGGTCGAGAGCTTCTGATCCACCGCGTTCGAGTTCTGCTAAAACTCGGCCTAATTGTGACCACACTAAACGGGCGACTAAAAGGGTGAGTGCGACTGAAACAAAATAGGCGAATTTACCAGGAATTCCAAAAACTTGTAACCCAGAAGCTAGAAAAACTGCAATCCCTCCAGAAATGCCTAAAAATGGCGTTAAAAGTTGAGCGCCTTGGAGGTTTTTTAGGGTTTGAGTTGAGCGGTTTTTTGACCATTCTTGCACCAATTGACGCAGGGTTTTGTCAAAGGCTGCACCGGCTGCTATACCGGCCAGCAAACTCGCTACAAATAAAAAATACGGGGGTTCTGGGATGTAATAGTAGTAGTACACGAATTGACTCCTGGGTGTTGTGAAAAAATAGGGGCTTTGCCTAATTTAAGAACGGGAAAATGCCGGTAAAATTGCTGCCGCACCTTCGCTGCCAAATTCTGCTAACGCAACCAAGGCTGCATTAAAGATGCGGTTAGGTTGTAAATCCTCTTTAACAAGGTTCCACAAACGCCGCACTTCTTCGGTGTGGAGGCGCTCATCTTCGGTGAGGGCTACCAGCAATTTATGACGGAGAAATTTGCCTTCCTCGGAGAGCAAATACTGCAAGCCTAACTGGGCTGTTGGCAGCAGATCAAAGCTTTTATCAGCGCGGGCAATGGCAATCAGGTTCTCTAGGCGTTCCCATTGGAATTTACCATTTTTAAACAACACTTCTATTAACCGGCGTCTTAATTGCGCTGATTCGCCGGTCAGCAAGCGTCTTGCTACATAAGGATAGGCGATTTCTACAATTTTGAAGTCAGGATTTAAGGTCAGGGCTAAGCCTTCTTGTGTCACCAAAGAACGGATAATTAAGGCAAATTTGGCCGGCACTCGGAAGGGGTAATCATACATTAATTCGCTGAATCGGTCGGTGATAGTTTTAAAATTGAAGTTGCCGACGCTTTCTCCTATTATGTCCCCTAAGACTGTTTCTAAAGCCGGCACAATTGGCCAAATATCGGTTTCTGGTGTTAAAAATCCGAGCTTGACAAAATCTTCAGCAAGTGCTATGTAATTCTTGTCAATTAAATGCACGACAGAATCGACTAGAGTTTCTTTGGTGTTTTCTTCTAGTTGATCCATCATCCCAAAATCTATATAAGCCAGTCGTCCATCAGGCATGGCAAACAAGTTTCCGGGGTGAGGATCGGCGTGGAAAAATCCAAATTCTAGGAGTTGTTGTAAGCCGGATTCTACTCCTATTCTTACTAGGGTGTCGCTATCAAGACCGGCAGCTTTAACTTGAACTGTATCTGTTAGTTTAAAGCCGTTAATCCACTCTAGGGTTAAAACGCTATTCGTGCTATAACGCCAGTAAATATCAGGGACTTTTATTTGGGGGCTGTTGCTGAAATTGACGGCAAATTTTTCGGCGTTTCTTCCTTCGTTTATATAGTCGATTTCTTCAAAAAGTTTGATGCCAAATTCATCGACAATTAGGGTGAGGTCGTGTCCTAAATTCAGCGGTAGCCAGGGTGCTATCCAACCGGCAGCCCAACGCATTAAATAAAGATCCAACGTAATAATAGGTCTTAAGTTCGGTCGCTGAACTTTTACTGCTACATCTTCGCCGGTGTGCAGTTTGGCTTTGTACACTTGCCCTAATGATGCTGCTGCTACCGGATTTTCTGAAATTTCGCTGTAGAGTTCTCTGGCCGGCTTGCCTAGTTGGCTTTCGATGATCCGAAAAGCGATTTCGTTGGGAAATGGCGGTAGGCTGTCTTGTAGCTTCACCAGTTCTTCGAGAAAGTCTTTGCGGATTAAGTCGGGTCTTGTAGACAATGCTTGACCGACTTTGATGGCTGTCGGGCCGAGGGCGGTTAAAATTTTTCTTAGTTGTTCGGCTCTTTGCGATTTGTGTTCGCTTTGTTGGTGTTGTCGGCTGTCTTGCCACATCCCTAATACAAAGCCGGTGAAGAACCAAAAGATTTTGATAGCTCGCCCGATGACTTTCCAAGGACGGAAGCGGTAATACCGGCGTATTGCTTCCGCATCGTATTTTTTTGTCGCTCCTAAGTTATCTTGGGTGCGTGTTCTGAATGTCTGCTGAGCCATGCTGTTATTTGCCGTTTTCATTTATGTAGTTTTCCCAAGCCCGGAGGGGTACGTCTCTACTTACCACAGATATTTTTATCTTTTTGTTAACTCTAGTATATAAAAGTACAAATACTTACGCACTCCCCTTGCAAAAAAATACCCCTGCCATGCCTGTAAACAACGCAAGATCAACAAAAACTGTATTTCACTCTCCGCTGACAAAATGTAAAGAATTATTAATCCCTATGATTTTATTGTTGTGGCCGGCAGGTGTGACCGCCCAAATTATCCCTGATGCAAGCTTGGGAAGAGAAAATTCTACGGTAAGAGGAAATGTTGAATTTAACGGTCAAGTTATCAACCGCATCGATGGCGGTGCTTTGCGGGGGATAAATTTATTCCATAGTTTTGAGCAATTTAATGTCGGTGAGGGGACAGGTGTTTATTTCTCTAACCCCAGCAATGTTGAGAATATTTTTACACGAGTCACCGGCTCTTCTGTCTCCAATATTTTCGGCACTCTGGGAGTGTTGGGCAATGCTAATTTATTTTTGCTTAACCCGAATGGTGTTGTTTTTGGCCCAAATGCGCGTTTAGATGTGCGGGGCTCTTTTTTAGCAACCACCGCAGAGAGTTTTAATTTTGCTGATGGGGCGCAGTTTGGGGCAAAAGCAAGCGAAACTGAACCGATTTTAACTGTGAGTGTGCCGGTGGGGTTGGGTTTGGGGTCAAATTCTGCACCTATTCGGGTTGAGGGTTCGCAGTTAGAGGTGCCTGCGGGGCAAAAAATTTCTCTGGTTGGGGGAAATATTGTTATCGAAGGTGGCAAACTGGCAACCCCAGGAGGAACTATTGAACTTGGTTCTGGGGATATTCTGCTATCAAATAATGCGGTTTTAAATACCAGTGGTAGCGGTGGGGGTGGAATTCAATTGCAAGGAAACCAAATAAATATTACCGGCAAATCACAACTTTTAGCAAATACGCTTGGGGAAAATTCAGGCGTCGGTATTAATATTGGTGCTAATCAATTAAGTGTTTCGGCGGGAGGGTTTTTATCTTCTTCTACTTTTGGCGCGGGTGCGGCTGGGAATATTAATATTAATGCGGATACGGTGGAAATTGTCGGCGCTGGTACCAGCGATGTTATCGGCAAATTGTTATCGGGAACTTTTAACCCCCTCACCGATGAGTCAAATGGCTTATTTACCCTGAGTTTAGGTGCTGGAAAGGCGGGAGAAATTAATATTAATAGCCGCATTTTTACTGTGCGAGATGGGGCTGTTTTATTGTCTGTAGCTTTGGCCACTGGTTCGGGGGGAGATATGAATTTTAATGCTAGTGAATCAATGTCTGTGTTGCGAAGTTCGTTAATTAATAATGGGACGGCGGGAATTGGTAAATCTGGCAATATTTTTATTAATACTCGCAATTTAACAGCAAATGATGGGGGTGTGATTACTACTTCGCCGGCACCAACGGCAACGGGAACTGGTGGTAGTTTGACGGTGAATGCAACTGAGTCTGTGGAACTTAATGGTGTGCCGGTTGGCTATCCTGTGCCGGGGGGGTTGTTTACAACGACTCTGGGGGCGGCAAATGCAGGCGAGTTAATTGTAAATACGCGCAGGTTGAGGGTGCTTAATGGGACGCAAATTTCGGCGGCGGCTTCGGGGGCCGGTCAAAGTGGCGATTTGACAGTGAATGCTGAGGATATAGAATTGGGGGGAATTTCGGAGGATGGCCGGTGGTTGGGGGGGTTGTTTACGTCGTCTTCGCTTTTGATTGTGGCCGGTCAGCGGGGCAATGCGGCGGCGGGAAATTTGGCGGTAAATACGCAACGTTTGATGGTGCGGGATGGGGCGCAAGTTTCGGCGGCAACGGGGGGAAAGGGTTCTGCCGGTTCGCTGAGGGTGAATGCTTCGGAGTTTTTGGAAATCAGCGGTTTTGGGGTTTCTAATAATACTGGGTTAGAAAGTTTGGGTTTGACTAATGAAGTGCGCGAGGGGAGGGTTCGTAGTTCTATTTCTGCTTTTACGAGTGGGGAGGGGACGGCGGGTGATTTGGTTTTGAAAACGTCTGAGTTAATTGTGCGAAATCAAGGTCAAATTCAGGTTAGTGGATCGGGTACAGGAAATGCTGGAAATTTGCAAATTGAGGCGGGGAGAATTCGCTTAGATAATGGGTTTTTGACGGCGGCTACTGCGTCGGGTGAGGGGGGTAATATTCGGCTTCTCACGCAGCAGTTACAGTTACGCCAAAATAGTCAAATTTCTACGGAGGCTGAGGGGTCTGGGAATGGGGGGAATATTACGATTGATGCGGATACGGTTACTTCTTTGGAAAATAGCGATATTGTGGCGAATGCTTTTCAAGGTAGGGGGGGTAATATTTTGATTAATACGCAGGGGGTTTTTTTGTCGCCTGATAGTTTGATTACTGCTTCTTCTCAGCGGGGTATTAGTGGGGTGGTGGAGATTAAAACGCCTGATACTCAGTTGGAAAATACGCTTACTCCTTTATCGGGTGAGTTTGTTTCTTCTGAGCAGTTGGTGGCAAATAGTTGTATTTCTCGGCGAAATGAACAACGGGGGAGTTTTACTGTTTCTGGTACTGGTGGGGTGCCGGTGACTCCTTTTGATCGGATAAATGGCCGGTTTGATGTTTTAGGGGTTGAGGAATTTTATGGTGAGGTTTCTATGAGTGATAGCCGGTTAAGTTTGCCGGCTTTGGGTTGGCAGTTTGGTGATCCTATTCAGGAGGCTCAGGGTTTGGTTAAAACTGCTGATGGTCGGGTTTTATTGGGTGTTTTGGCTCAAAATGGGGGTGTGTCGGTGAGGGATGTTTTTTGTGTTGAAAGTAGGTAAATTTTAGGGTTATTAAAGGGAAGTGATGGATAAGTTTTTTATCAAAAAATGGCGGAAATTTGCGTTTTTTTTAGCAAATGGTTTTAGATTTTGGCGGCGGGTGGTTTATTTAAGCAAATTGAGGTTTTATAAGGTTGCGATTGTTTTGTTCTTTGTGGGGTTTTTGGGTGTTTTGGCGATGGAAGTGCCTGCGAACAGTCAAGAGGTGCCGGTTTTGATTCGCCAAGGGGTTGATTTTTATGAGAAGGGAGATTATTTAGAGGCGATTTCTGTTTGGAAACAGGCGCTTTCTGGTAATAGTTTGCCGGCTAAGGAGGCGGCGGTTATTTATCGGAATTTGGGGATGGCTTACCGGCAGGTGGGTCAGTTATCGGAGGCGATTAAAGTTTGGGATTTGGCGGCTGATTTTTATCAAAAATCGGAAAATTCGGATGGGATTTTATTAGCAAAGATTAGAATTGAGCAAGGACAAACTTATAGTGATTTGGGACAATATCGCAGGGCAATTGAGTTGTTAAAAACGGCTCTTGATTTGGCTTCTAATGATAAATTTACGCGGGCTGCGGCGCTTGGGGCGTTGGGAAATGCTTTTTCGGGGGCGGGTGATTATGATAGGGCTATTGAGCGTTACCAAGAAGGATTAAAACTGGCGCGGGAATTGAATCAAAAAGTTTATGTTTCTACGCTTTTAAATAATGTGGGTAATTTGTATATAAAGCGTGCGGAAAGATATGCAATTCAAGCGAATTCTGCGAGATTAGAAGGGGATGATAAAGAAGAGGAAAATTTGAAAAAATTAGCTAAAAATGATCGGCTTTCGGCAGCGGATGTTTTTGAAGTTAATCTGCTAGAAAGTTCGGCGGTTGGGGGTTTTTCTGAGGTGCGGGCGCTGCTTGGTTATAACAATTTTTTGCAAAAAATTGAGGAACCAGATCCTAATATTTTAGAGCGAAATATTAACAAGGTTTTGGGAATTTTAAGGTCTTTGCCGGCTTCTAGGGATAAGGCTTTTGGGTTGATTGAGATAGGAAATCAAATGAGCTATGGGGGAAAGGTTTTTTCTCTTGAGGCTTTGGAGATTTTAAACGAGGCAATTCAGGTATCAAGAAATATTGCTGATCGGCGGGCAGAATCTTTTGCTTTGGGAGAATTAGGAAAGCTTTATGAAACGGCAAAAAATGATCAAAAAGCAATGGAATTTACCCGTTTGGCGCAGTTGGCGGCGCAGGAAGTGAGGGCGGCTGAAAGTCTCTATTTATGGCAGTGGCAAGGGGCGCGTTTGTTGCGAAAAAATGGGGAGTTTTTGGCGGCAAAAGTGGGTTTTGAGGAGGCTATTGCTACGTTAGAAAGTATTAGGGGTGATTTGGTTGCGGCTAATAAGGAATTGCAGTTTGATTTTCGAGATTCGGTTGAGCCGGTTTATCGTCAGTATATTGATTTGTTGTTGAGTTCAGAAATTAATTTACCAACAAATAATCAACAAAATATTCGCAAGGCTTTGGATGTTTTGGATTTGCTGAAGTTGGCGGAGTTGCAAAACTTTTTTGGCGATGAGTGTGTGGAGGTGGCACAAGATACGGTGAAAAAAGATGGCCGGTTAGTGGATAAATCGGCGGCGATTGTTTATTCGGTAATTTTGCCTAATCAGACTTATCTGATTTTGGAATTAGCGGATGGAAGGCTAAAAAATTTTACAGTGCTGGTGAAAGAAGAGGAGATAAAAGAGGAAATTAATGCTTTGCGGAGTTTGTTGGAAAGGCGGAGTACGAATGAATATTTAACACAATCTCAAAAAGTTTATGAGTTGTTAATTCGCCCTCTTGAGGTTGATTTGATTGCGGTAAAACCGAAGACTTTGGTTTTTGTAAATGATGGGGTTTTGCGGCAGGTTCCTATGGCGGCGCTGCATGATGGGGAAAGGTTTTTTATTGAGAAATATGCGATTTCTACAACTGCTAGTTTAAGTTTGACGGCTTCTTTACCGCTGGAACGTCAAAATTTAGAGGCTTTGATGGCTGGATTAACGGTTGCCAAACCGCCTTTTTCTGCGTTGAGTAATGTGGAGGCTGAGGTTAATGGGGTAGAGAAGATTTTGGGGGGAAAAAGTATTTTGGATAAGGATTTTACGCTGGCAAATTTAGAGAATGCGTTGGCGGAAGGTGTTTATCCTATTGTGCATTTGGCTACGCATGGAAAGTTTGGGGTGGATACGGAAAGTACGTTTTTGTTGGCTTATGATACGCGAATTTCTGTGGAGGAAATTGACCGTTTATTGCGGGTGAATTTGCGGCAGCCGGTGCAGTTATTAACTTTAAGTGCTTGTCAAACGGCGGCGGGTGATAATCGTTCGGCTTTGGGTATTGCGGGGGTGGCGGTGCGTGCGGGGGTGAAAAGTGCTTTGGCTTCTTTGTGGTATATTAATGATGCGTCAACTGTACCGCTGATTGAGGAGTTTTATCGTCAATTGCGGCAACCAGAGATTACTAAGGCGGAGGCTCTGCGGAGAGCGCAATTAATGTTAATTAAAAATGAAGATTATGCTCATCCGGCGGTTTGGTCTCCTTTTATTGTCATTGGCAATTGGTTATAGTTCTTTTTTTGTTAGAAATCAGAGGGATTTTGATTAGGGCAAAATTATCTCTTACTGAACGCTGTTTAACCCCTACTCTTTAGCGTTTGAGAAAAATTTTAGTTGGTAAAACGTCCCTACAATTTAAGATGAAAAGCCAACCGCTTAAAGCATATAGCAATGGGGTTAAGGGATGGTTTGGGCAAAGCTGAAACAACAAATTTGGCAATGGCGGGGGGTGTGGCTGACGACTCCTGTGGTGGGGGGGGTGTTGCTGGCGGTGCGGTTGACTGGCTGGTTGCAGCCTTTGGAATGGATGGCTTTGGATCTGTTTTTTCGCTTGCGTCCTCCTGAGTCTAGGGATGAGAAAATTGTGATTGTGGGGATTGAGGAGTCGGATTTACAAAAATATGGCTGGCCGGTTTCTGATGAAAATTTGGCGCAATTGATTGATAAGGTGAGGAAACAAAAGCCGGTGGCGATTGGTTTAGATTTGTATCGGGATATGCCGGTTAAATCTGGTTATGAAGAATTGGTAAGGGTTTTTAAATCGACTCCTAATTTAATTGGTATTGAAAAAAAAGTTGGGGATAAATATAGTTCGGCGGTTGCGGCTTCGCCGGTTTTGAAAGAACTCGGTCAAGTTGGGGTTAATGATGTGGTGGTTGATAATGATGGTAAATTGCGTCGGGGGTTGCTTTTTTTAGATACGGCTGATGGCGAATCTTTGCCGAGTTTGGGTTTGATGTTGGCGATGATTTATTTACAAGGAAAAAATGTTTCTCCTGATCCTAATTCGGTTAATTTGAAGTTTAATAAGGCGGAGTTTGTGCCTTTTGAAAGCAACGATGGGGCGTATGTTAAGGCGGATGCTGGGGGATATCAAATTTTGTTGAATTATCGGGGGCCGGCGCGGACTTTTTTTCATGTTTCTATGCAAGAGGTGATGGAAAATCGGCTTCCTCAAGATTTTTTTAAGAATAAAGTTGTTTTTATTGGCCCGACGGCAACGAGTTTAAAAGATTATTTTTATACGCCTTTTAGTACGCCTCAACAAACGGCTGGGGTGGAAGTTCAAGCAACTTTAACTAGCCAAATTATTAACGCTGCTTTGCAAAATCGTCCGCTGATTAAAGTGTGGGATGACAAGCTGGAAATTTTCTGGCTTTATTTGTGGTGTGGGGTGGGTTCTGGGATTAGTTGGGTGGTGGGTTCGCGGCGCTGGACTGTGTTGGTGGTGGTGGTGGCAAAGGTTAAGGTTGTTGGTATTTGTTATGTGGCTTTTTTGGCTGGGTGGTGGCTTCCTGTGGTGCCCCCGGTTCTTTCTTTATTGAGTTCTTTTGCGATTATTAATAGCTATTTGGCTTATCTTGAACGCCAAGACCGCTACACGGTTATGAATTTATTTGGTCGTCATGTTTCTCCAAAAATTGCTGAGGCAATTTGGCGCGAACGTGATCAAATTCTTAAACAAGGCCGGTTATCTGGCCGCAAAGTTACGGCGACTGTTTTATTTACTGATATTAAAAATTTTAGCAGTATTGCTGAAAATTTGGAGCCGGAAAAGTTAATGTGTTGGCTTAATGAATATATGGAAGAAATGGCGGGTTTGGTTTTAGAAAAGGGGGGAGTCGTTGATAAGTTTATTGGCGATTCTGTGATGGCGGTTTTTGGGGTGCCTTTTGCTCGCACCACGCCAGATGGAGTTGCTTCGGATGCTGTGGCGGCGGTGAGTTGTGCTTTGGAAATGGCTTCAAAATTGCGCTTGCTTAATCAGTATTGGCAAAAAAAAGGAGACCCGACGATAGCGATGCGGGTTGGTATTTGCACCGGCCCGGTGGTTATTGGCAGTTTGGGTAGTCGAGAACGAGAAGATTATACGGTAATTGGGGATAGTGTAAATATTGCTGCTCGGTTAGAAAGTTTTGATAAATCTATTGATGGGGGAATTTGTCGGATTTTAATTAGTGAAGAAACTTATGTTCATATCAAAGATAAATTTGCCACGCGATATTTAGGCTCAGAATTGCTGAAAGGTCGCAAAAAGCCGGTTGATATTTATCATGTTATGCTCGAAAAATAATCATAAAAGTTTTGTGACGAATTTTAATAAGATTGGCTGGCTGCTTACTAGAGCATTTTGGATAAAGTAGGCTGAGAAAGGGGATTTTTATGATTATTTGGCTTTTTTTATGGATTTTTGACCAAAAAAGTATTTGGCAGTGAGGGAAAGTTGAGTTATAATAGCAACAAAATTATTAAATTTGTGACAGTCTGCCAAGCTATTAAATAAATTTCGGCTGTGGTACAAGGCAGAACAAAAAAGCAAAAAATTGGAATCTGGAGTTAAAAGCATCGTGAATTTCCGCCGAATAACAACAATCTTGACCGGCACAACATCGCTGCTATTAATGCAGTTAATGGCGGCTATCAATTCTCCGCAAAATTCCCTATTTAGCGGCAATTTTCTGGGTGAATTAACATCACCAGCACAGGCCGGTCAAACGGCAATGACCTACAGACCGCCGAACCGAGGAGCACCGCGCAGCACTCAAGGCACCGGCTCGCGGGGATGTCCTGATGCGGGGCCGGTGGGGTTGAGCTTGCTGGCCCCTAATGACCACACCGGCCTGACGGCAGCCGGTCATCCCGCGTTTTTTTGGTATTTGTCCGACGTGCCGGCTGCACCGCTTGAGTTTGCTTTGGTTCAGCCTGGGGTGGCCAAACCGCTTTTCGTTAAACAAATGCAGCCAAAACAAGCGGGTATTGTGCAAATAGAAATGCCCAAAGAATTGCCAGAGTTGGTAGCAGGGCAAAAATATAAATGGTCAGTTAGCATTATTTGCAATGCCAATCGCCGCTCTGCGGATGTGTTTGCTCACTCTTGGATCGAGCGGGTTTCACCGGCACCGGAAGTGATGGCAAAATTAGCCACCGCAACATCTGAGCAAGACAAAGCCGAAATTTATGCCAGTGCCGGTTTGTGGTACGATGCCCTAGAAACGACTTATAAACTATCAGCAACTAAGCCAAACCATCCAGCTTTTATGAACAGTTTAATTACCCTTTTAGAGCAAGGCGGATTGCAACAAGAAGCCGCCAAAGAACGGCAGAGAATGGCAATGCAATAACCAAACTTCCCTTCCCCCTCTCCTAGTAAAAAGGAAGGGAAGAATTGAAAATTTATTACTCAATAAAATAGCCCCATCGCTCTAATTCCACTTCATAAGTTTTGCCTTGAAATGTCACTAAATCACCAGAAATTAATTGCCGGCCTCTCCGAGTTTCAAGGAGGCCATTAACTTTCACTTGTCCGCCTTGAACGACTAATTTGGCTTGGCCGCCGGTGGGGACGGCACCCACCCATTTTAAAAATTGTCCGAGTCTAATGGTTTGATTTTCTTCGTTCATAATTTGTGGCAAGATAACTGTAATTTAATGTATCTTAAACAATGAGAGAAATCCCCAACCGTAAGGGCAATCTCAGCGGTAATTTTGGCGGCGCAAGCTTAGAGAATTCGTCTTGCCAAACTCCCAAGCAAAAATTATTCTAAAATCTAAAATCTAAACTCTAAACTATAATCTTATTATTGACGTTTTCATAAAAATCGTTGAAAATTTATGATTAAACCCAAGCGCTCACCCAGCCCTTTGCTTCAAAAAGGCATCCCCTCGTCAGAGGAGCAACTGAGCGCCGGTTAAAGAATGCCTGAGCAAAGCCAGAATGTCCGGTTTTTTGAGATTTTCTGAGGTTTGATGAAATGAAGAAAAATTTTACAGGAGTTTTCTGTATTTTTTTTAAAAAAAACCTAACTTTCTGGTGACAATTTTGCCAACTATGAATCACCATAAAAAAAAAGCCATCGCCGTGCCGGTTCACTTAGGCAAGCAAAAATCAACCCACAACTCACAACCAAGAGCCTCTCACTTTGGCATCAAACCCAAAGAAACCTCTCCCCCCTACCCACCTCCCCTCTTAGGGACGGGAGGTAGGGGGGTTAGTCTCGTCATTGCTGAGATGCTCCCCTCACAACCAGCCACACATTGTATGAAAAAGAACTGCCTACAAAGTCGCCATCAAGTTCGTCAGGGGAAAAACAATGTTTAATCTTATTCAATTAAAAATCGACAGCCTTATTCGCCCTTTACAAACCGGCTATCGCCAAACATTCGGCAACCAAAACCCCGCCTATGCTGATCTCATCGCTTGCATTGCCAACATAGCCCTAGAAAATATTGCTAAAACCGATGCACTTTATCACAACATCGACCATACAATTCTTGTCACCCTCGTAGGACAAGAAATTTTAAGAGGCAAACAAATTAAAGAAGGTAACGTATCCCCGGAAGATTGGGTGCATTGCATAATAGCTTGGTTGTGCCATGATATCGGCTATGTAAAAGGCGTTTGCCGGTGCGACAAACCCGCAGAAAGACTCTATCAAACCGGCACAAATAAAGACATGATTTCTGTCCCAACTTCCGCCACCGATGCCAGCCTCACAGCCTATCATATAGACAGAGGAAAACTATTTGTCCAACAATATTTAAGCAATTGCCAACTCATCGATATTAACGTCATCCAGCGCAACATTGAACATACCCGTTTCCCCGTTCCCCCAGGCGAAACCCACAAAGATACTGTCACTTATCCGGGGTTAGTTCGCGCCGCAGACTTAATCGGACAATTGAGCGATCCTGAATATTTACAAAAACTTCCCGCCTTATTTTATGAATTTGAAGAAACCGGCACCAATAAACACCTGGGATACAAAAATCCAGGCGACTTAAGAGCCGGCTTTCCAAAATTTTATTGGAACGTCGTTTATCAATATATTGAAGCAGCATTGCCTTATTTAGAACAAACCCCAGAAGGCAGAAAAATCCTCGATAGTTTAACCACAAATATCAGCACCGTAGAAGCTGAAACCCTTCCAGCTAAAGAACCCCAAGACAAAACAGTGATTTCCCTAGAATTAAAAAATGCTGCCGACATTGCAGACATTGAATTAATTTACAAGGCGATTCCTCCGCTTTACAAGCCCACCCAAAGGACGCAACTTAAAGCGCCCTAATTTTTTGTAAAAACAACGGTTAAAACCAACTTTAATTACCCAAAACCTCCACCTCTTATATGACGTCTATCCCCCTCTCAATACCTCCCCACTTTCACCCCAAAAAAGTCTCTGAAGTTTGGAGAGTTCCCTACCAACAACGCGCCGCCGAAGCCCGCAACTGGGCAAGACAAAACAACATCCAACCGGCAGCCAAAGATCAAACCAAAATTTGCCTTTTAGCCATCGATGTGCAGAACACATTTTGCCTGCATGATTTTGAATTATTTGTAGGCGGAAAAACCGGCACCGGCGCCATAGAAGACAACATCCGCCTCTGTGAATTTATTTACCGCAACTTAGGCATCATCACCAGCATAGCCCCCACCCTAGACACCCACAGCGCCCTGCAAATTTTCCATCCCATTTTTTGGGTAAACCAAAGCGGAGAACACCCCACCCCCAGCGCCACCAACATCACCCTAGAAGACGTAAAAACCGGCCAGTGGAAAGTTAACCCAAACCTGGCAGCAAGCCTCACCAACGGAGATTATCAACGCCTGGAAAAACACGCTTTTCACTATGTTAAAAAACTCAGTGACGAAGGCAAATATCCCCTCACAGTTTGGCCTTATCACTCTATGTTAGGCGGCATCGGACACGCCTTAGTTTCTGCCGTAGAAGAAGCAATATTTTTTCATAGCATTGCCCGCCATACCCAAACTTTTTTTGAAATCAAAGGCAACAATCCCTTAACAGAAAATTATTCAGTTTTAAGACCCGAAGTTTTAGATAGCCACGACGGCGAACCCATCGATCAAAAAAATACAAAATTGATTCATAAATTGCTGGAATTTGATAAAATTGTGATTGCCGGTCAAGCAAAAAGTCATTGCGTGGCTTGGACAATTGACGATTTACTAACAGAAATCCTTGCCATTGATGCCAACTTAACCAAAAAAGTTTATTTATTAGAAGATTGCACCTCGCCGGTTGTCGTTCCAGGCATTATTGATTTTACAGAACAAGCAGATGCAGCATTTACACGCTTTGCTGATGCCGGTATGCACTTGGTTTCCTCCACCCAACCCCTCGAAACTTGGCCGGATATTTCTATTTATTAAAATTCCATCTAAGCGCCCCAAAAAGTTGAGCGCCAGCAATAAAAATCCGATGCCGGCCTTAAAAACACGAGCCTTGTTGCCCTTTCACCTACCCCACAGAGTGCCGGTGCTTGCCCAACTGTGCTATCACAGAAATAACACAGGCGCACGTCCTTGGCGTCGGCGCCAAAAACTCACGGTCAAAGACGATCTGCAATAAGGGTCTTATGGGTGCGAGATCCTTCTGGGGGGCACACACATCCGCCCAATCGCTGGAAAACTAAATTATATTTTTAGCGCGTTAATATATGCTCAGGAATTGCCGGTAAAACGCCAGATTCTTCTAGCATTAAATTTTTAACCGGCCTCTACCCCTCCGGTTTTTCTCGCACATTCTAAATGCCCCGCAGTTCATGGAGGTTTAATAATTATGGCAGAGCTAAATCTGCGCGTACAGTTAGAAGGAAATATAGAAAAAACCGTTACAGTAGATGGAGATGAATTTACAATGGGGCGCTCTCCCCAATGCCATTTACATTTACCCTACGGTTCCATTTCTCGATGCCATGCTCGCTTTGTAAAAACTGAAAACGGAAGCTGGCTTATTGAAGATTTGGGAAGCAAAAATGGCACAAAATTAAACGAGCTACCCGTAATATCACCTTCCTTAATTAAACACGGCGATCTTATTAACTTAGGCAATATTAATCTAACTATTCTTTTAAATCCACCCCAAAATTTGCAGGCAGTAATGAACGTTCGCCCGCAAATCAAAACAAACCCTTTAGCCACAACTCTCGGCCCCGGCATGACGATTTTACGAAATGCCAAAGACCTGCAAAAACAATGGATTGATGCCGATGCCGGCGGCGATAACATCAGAACAAAAGAAAAAGCAATTGGCCGTTTAAAAGACCTCGTAGATATCGCCAAAGGATTAAACTATGCCGAATCTATCGAAGCCATTTTTTCTCAAGTTCAAAAAGTCGTCTTCCGCGAACTCAGCAGCATCGACCGGCTCGCCCTATTAATCGACATCACCGGCACCGGAAAACTCGAACTTTTAAACTGCGCCACCCGCGACGCAGCCCAACAACATCACCTCCCCGCCAATGGCACCTGGATCAGTCGAAGTATTTGTCAAAAAGTCTTTGCCGAAAAACTCGCCATCCAAACCGCCGACGCCCAAATGGATAAGCGCTTTGAACATGAATTAAGCATCATTGCAAACAACATTCATAGCGCAATGGCAGTACCCTTGTGGGATGAAACAAAAGTCGTCGGAGTTCTCTATGCAGATGCCCATCTTTCCTTTAGTAATTGGACAGAAGGCGGCGAAGACGACCTTAGTTTTTTCTCCACCTTAGCAAACTTAGTAGCCTCCAGCGTTCAGCGTTGGTTACTCACTCGCAAACTCCGAAGCGAAGAAACAATTCGTCACCGATTAGAGCGCTATCACTCCCCCGGAGTTGTGCAACAAATGATGGCCGAAGGAGCCTTACAAGCCGGTCGCATTGCCCCAAAAGAAGAAGACCTCAGCATCTTATTTGCAGATATTGTAGGATTTACAGCCCTTTCTGAACGCTTAAGTCCTGCCGAAATTGCCGAATTACTCAATGATTTTTTTGAAGAAATGCTCCAAGAAGTTTTTGCAGCCGGTGGCACCCTTGATAAATTTATTGGTGACTGCATCATGGCATTTTTTGGCGCCCCAGAACCCCAACAAGATCACGCAGATCGCGCCGTCGCCGCCGCCAAAGGAATGCTCGACCGGCTCTCCTATCTTAACGCCAACAATCTCCTCCGAGAACCCCTACAATTACGCATCGCAATTAATAGCGGTAAAGCCGTTGTTGGTGATGTAGGTAGTCAATCTCGCGTCGATTATACCGTCTTAGGAGCCACCATTAATCAAGCCTCACGCATGGAAGCCATTTGTCCTCCCGGTGAATGCGTAATCAGCGAAACAACCTATAGCTTATTGCAATCCCCCCAAGACTTTTTGCTCATGGATGAATACCGTTTTAAAGGCATTGACAGGCCGGTTTTAGTGTACCAAACAAAACGCAATTTTTCCTAAAAAAATCTCCACATTATAAAACAAACCCGCTTTCTTGGCCAATTTATTTAACCAAAGCAGCCCATTATATCGCTATTGAGCTATAAAAGCAGCCCACCTTTTCAAAACTTAATAAAATCCTTGTTGAGTAAAGATTTTTTACAGTTTTCCCCCAAGGGTCTGTTCAAGAAGCGCGAATAGCTATAACTTAATAGCTATAGAGTTTAGGAAACCTTAGACGATGGTTACATCTGCCCCAAAACCTCAGCTGGATCTATCTCAAGCCAAGACAAAAGCAATTAAGGAAAACATTCTTACGCCCCGGTTTTACACCACAGACTTTGAAAAAACGGCAAAGCTAGATTTATCTTCGCAAGAGACAGAGTTTGAGGTGATGCTCAACGAAATGCGAGCCGACTACAACCGGCACCATTTTATCCGCGATGACAGCTTTGAAGGCTCCTGGGATCATATTACCGGCGAAGCGCGACAAGCATTTATCGATTACCTTGAGAGATCCTGCGTTTCTGAGTTTTCCGGCTTTTTGCTTTTCAAAGAATTATCTCGCAAACTCAAAGATCAAAATCCCTCCCTCTCCGAAATGTTTAGCTTAATGGCGCGAGATGAAGCCCGCCACGCTGGATTTCTCAATAAAGCAATGTCAGATTTTGGCTGTACGATGGATTTAGCCTTCTTGACAAAAAATCGAGTTTATACATTTTTCCCTATTGAATGGGTGCTTTATACCGTTTATCTGTCAGAAAAAATTGGTTATTGGCGTTATATCATTATTTATCGCCATTTAGAAAAACATCCAGAAAATCAATTTTATCCCCTGTTCAACTACTTTGAAAGCTGGTGTCAGGATGAAAACCGGCATGGAGATATTTTTAAAGTCTTATTGCGTTCCCAAACCAAACTTTGGCAAACTTGGCAATCGCGTTTATGGAGCCGGTTTTTCTTGCTAACCGTCTTTGCCACCCATACACTAACCGTACACGAACGCTCGAAATTTTATGAAATATTAGGACTCGATCCCACCGAGTTTGATGCAGAAGTAATTCGTAAAACCAACGAAACAGCAGCGCGTGCTTTTCCCTCCGTTCTCGACACAGAAAATCCAGAGTTTTTTGAACGCTTACACCGCTGTTCGGATTTGAATTTGCAAATGGCTGAAATTGAGAGCAGTTCTCAACCGAAGTGGATTAAAAAATTGCGGAAATTGCCCTTACAATTGTCCATCGGCGGCCATCTTTTGCGGATTTATTTACTTAAAGGAATTGATGCCGAAGCCATGCGGGAAACCGTGCGCTAAAAGAAAATTTAAGGCGATCATTCTGACGAGTAGAGTGATCGCTTTAGAACCAATGTAAAAAAACGTCTTTGATAAACCGGCCCCCCTACGGGTTATTGCTTAACCAAACGTCGAACCATTCCAACCCCACATCGAGCCTTTAGCATCAGCAAACTCAATATAAATACGATTTGCCGGTACTCCCAAAACTCGATTAATTTCTTGACAAAAATCTTGGCTCATCGTCTTTGTTTGCGCCCCACTCATCGAACCAACACTTTTAATTTCGATATAACAAACCGGCTCAACTGTGCCGGCAAAAGTCATCGCTACCTCTGGCTCAAAAGCCGTCATCACATAAGATTCCGGTTTGCCGGTGTGTTTAGCAAGTTTTGCAGAAAGACTTTTTAGCAATTGCTCAACTGTGGATTTTTCGGGTGTAGAAACCGAAGTTTTAACTTTAATTAATGGCATAAAATTTTCCCTTTTAATTCACAGCAAAAAAAATAAACAGCCGGTGGGCATTTGCCCACCCAACGGCTTTAGCCGCCATAATTCCAGCCGGTGCTTTCTAACAACAAAGCCTCACCTTCTCGATGAACACCGGCCCCCACAACTTCGCCTACAAACACCGTATGATCACCATGTTCTACTGAACCAATCACACGACATTCTACATAACCCAAAGTATCAGAAATAATCGGGCAGCCTGTTTCCTTACCCAAATAAAAATCCACATCCTCAAACTTATTGCCGGCGCGACGCAAAGGCTTAAAAAACTTCTGCGCCAAATCTTTTTGGCCGGCCTCCAAAACCGACAAAGCAAACACCCCACTACTTTTAATCATCGCGTGGGAAGTCGAATCATTTTTAACACAATTCACCACCAAAGGCGGCGTAAAAGATCCTTGCATTACCCAGCTAGCCGTAAAGCCATTAACCTCATCCCCATCTTTCACCCCGCAGATATACAAACCGTGCGGAATTTTCCGTAACATCGTCTTTTTCGCTTGTTCGTCCAGCATGAGATCGCTACACTTCCCTCTAAAATTTCCGCTCATTTTATCATAAACTTTAACAAATTTCTCAAGTTGCTACTCAGCGTTTTCGAGTTCAGCTTTGGCCGTCAGAAATCGAGCGAAATAAATGGCTATGTTCAGGATGATATAAACGCGACCTCGCTGTTTGATGATATTGCGACGCAGCCAAAGCCGGACTAATAATATAAAGCGTCGTGCGGACTAAATTTTCTTGCTTTGTATGTTGTGCCATTTCGTGAAGAGGAATTAACCATATTTTCTCATCCGGCCAACCCAAACGAAAACAAACCGCCACCGGCGTATCTGAGGGATAATATCGCATCAATTTTTCTTGTGCTTGTTCCAGATGGCGAGCACTTAAATATAAACATAAACTTGCTTTGATTGCTGCTAAATTTGCTAAATCTTCCGAGTCTGGAATGCCGGTGCGACCAGAGACTCGCGATAAAATAATAGTTTGAACTAAGCCAGGTACAGTTAACTCAACCTTTAGCGCTGCTGCTGCTGCTTGAAAAGCGCTAATGCCAGGGATTACCTCAAACGTAATTTCTGCGTTTATGAGGGCTTGTATTTGTTCGCTCATCGCACTGTAAAGGCTTAAATCTCCTGAATGTAAGCGCACCACAGATTTACCTTGTCGCACTCTTTCTACCATCAGCGGCACAATTTCTTCGAGGGTTTTGTCAGCGGTTGGGATAATTTCTGCATCCGCACGCACGCCGACTAAAATTTGCTGGGGTACTAATGAATCGGCAAATATAATTACATCAGCTTTTGCTAATATTTTCTGGGCTTTTACGGTTAATAAGTCAGGATCACCAGGGCCGGCACCTACTATGTAAACAGCCGGTGTTAAGAAATTTGTAGGCTGAGGGTTTAAAGAGTTTATATCCATAATTATTTTTGGGAAAAACCGCTTTATTTTAACATAATTGGGGATTTAAAGGCTGGGTTTTTGAGGGTTTACTGTAGTTTTTATGGGGGGATTTTTTAACCGCAGATGTATAGCAGGCAAGATGCCTGCTCCACTACAGATGAACGCGGATAGGTTATTTGTGGGGAGCATGGTTTATACAAGGATTTTTTTGTTGGGCCAATTTTTTATTCCAATATTTAATTTGTTGTGCCAATAAATAGAAAATATATTGAATAAGTTTTATTTTTTGCGAATATTTTTCTGAATTAACTGTTAAAGTTAATGCCACAACGGTTGCTTTGCCAAGCTTATCTGACAGCCAACAATATATCGTCGAGCCTATCCAAGCAGCAAATCCCAGCCCTATTGTTTTATTCAGTAACCCCAATAACCAGCAGCAAGTGGAATTCTAGGGCAGTTTTGAAGGGTTGGCCAACAATGGCACCTTGATTCGTGCTCTTTGACACCGGCTTTGATAATTTCATCATTTGGGCCGGTGCCAGTCTTGACGGCGGCTACAAGAATGTTAATAATCGGTAACAAATCTTAAACCCACGACAAGGGCGTTAACAGAATTGGTATCCCTTGCCAAGCTGTAATGGTTTCGTGCAAGCTGTGCCGCTGGAGAGCCTTTGTATTCAAGCAAAAACAGGCAGTCACCCACCCTAAACCATAAACACCCAACAAGTATTATTACTTAGGACACAACCATAACTGTACTTTGGAATTCTTCACAAATGGAAAGGCTGTGATAGTATCTGGATGGTTTAAGGCGGCTTGAGGCTGCCGATTGGCTTGAGCCTTGTGGTGGTGGAGGAGAAACCAGGAGTGCCAGAACGAATGTCAGTAGGATATTCCAATATTTCTATGCCTAGATCCCAACCAGAACCCATTCGCATTGGCGTCATTGGGGTAGGAAACATGGGACAACATCACACCCGCGTCCTTAGCTTGCTAAAAGATGTCGAATTGGTGGGAGTGTCCGATATCAATGTTGAGCGGGGTTTAGATACCGCCAGCAAATACCGAATCCGCTTTTTTGAAGATTACCGGGACTTGCTGCCGCGTGTCGATGCCGTCTGTATTGCAGTTCCCACAAAACTGCATCACCCGGTCGGTCTGACCTGTTTACAGGCGGGGGTCAATGTTTTGATCGAAAAACCGATTGCCGCAAGTATTGCCGAGGCTGAATCGCTGGTGAATGCGGCGGCTGAGTCGGGGTGTATTTTGCAGGTGGGACACATTGAGCGGTTTAACCCAGCCTTCCAAGAACTCAGCAAAGTGCTGAACACTGAAGAATTACTGGCAGTGGAAGCACACCGAATGAGTCCTTATTCCAATCGCGCCAATGATGTGTCGGTGGTCTTGGATTTAATGATCCACGATATTGACCTGCTATTGGAAGTGGTTGGTGCGCCGGTGATTAAATTAACCGCCAGTGGCAGTCGTGCTTCTGGAAGCGGCTATTTAGATTATGTCACCGCGACTCTGGGCTTTTCTAATGGGATTGTTGGTACTTTAACTGCCAGCAAAGTCACTCACCGTAAATTGCGGCGGATTGTGGCCCACTGCAAAAATTCTTTGACGGAGGCTGATTTTCTCAATAACGAAATTTTGATACACCGGCAAACAACCGCCAATTACATGACCGACTACGGCCAAGTGCTTTATCGTCAAGACGGTTTGATTGAAAAGGTTTATACCAGCAACATCGAACCCCTACACGCCGAATTAGAACATTTTGTTAACTGTGTACGCGGTGGCAAAAAACCTTCGGTGGGAGGCGAACAAGCTCTTAAGGCTTTACGTTTAGCTAGTTTGATTGAGCAAATGGCTCTCGATGGTCAAGTTTGGCACTCCCCATCGGGTTCTCATGCTTTGAATACAGCCTCAGTGCCGGTAGCCTAATCTGTAGGGCGATGCTCTGCCGACCGGCCTTTTCGGCTATCGGCCACCGGCAACCCTACTGAGCCAGTGCATCTGCGATAGGTTGCGCTACTTTTTCGTTGCCTTTACTGCTGAGGTGGATGTGGTCGCGGTAAAGGTTTTTAGGCTGCTCGATTGCATTAAAAATCGGCAAAAAATCAATGTAGGGAATGTTTTCTGCCTTGGTTAATTCCTCAAGTCGCCGACGGGCTATTTTTTCATACTCTTGTGGCCCAAGATCGCCGGTTTCCCTTAATAAGGGTGTCATTCCTACCAAAAAAACTTTGTTTTGGCTCTTGACAATTTCGTTAATTTGGTGTAAAGAGGCCAGGTTTCGTCCTACGCGGTCGCCGGTTTCTGCTTGGATGGCTTGGAGGGCTTTTGAGGGGGCCGGTTTAGGCAAAAGATAGCGCGTAAATAACTCAACGAGGGCCAAGGGCGGTTTGCGGTCAGGGTAGTTGAGGTCATGGCCCACCGGCTCGCTTGTGGGGGCGGTGGCAAATAAATCATCGGTATTGATCAGCAAAACCACAGCCTCAGCGCCAAAAATGCCGAATTCTTGTAAATAGGCAAGTTGATTTCTGGGCCCCCAGGAATTAGCAGAAGCGTTGAGAACTTCGACAGGTTGGGGGTTGGGGGTTGTTTGGAGGCGTTCTACCAATAGCCGCTCAATGAGGGCAGAGAGAATTTGGTTTTGATCTGTCCACCAACTGCCATTAGCCACAGAATCACCCAGGAGTAAAATTCGCTTAGTATTGGCCGGTGGGATAGGGGAGATCGGCTGGCTCCGCATTGAATATTGGTTAATAGAAATTTGATTGCCAAAGCGTTTAACTTTTTGGTTCGGGCTCAGCAGGTAGCCGATACGCGGATGGGGAATGTAGAGCAGGGGGTTTCCCAGACCAAAGATGAGCCTGCCTGCTAGTTCGAGGCTCAGCAAAAGGCTGCTGAGGAGGGTTACAAACACCAAGACGAGAGATAGTTTCATTGATTGAGGGAATTCTACGGGGGTGGCGTTTTGGTTGTTGTGTTTGTGGTAGGGGAGGTTGCCGGCTATATTACTTTAAGGTGTTTTATATGCCTGTGTTTTTTTGTGTGACTGGTAGCCCGCGTCCGAAGGGTAGATTGTGGACTTAATTGAAATTTTTAAAACAGCGAACCCGATTATAGGTGTTGTTCATTTGATGCCCCTGCCAACTTCGCCCCGTTGGGGTGGCAGTTTGCGGGCTGTTCTCGACCGAGCACAGCAAGAGGCGACTGCTTTGGCTTCTGGGGGTGTGAATGGCATCATTGTTGAGAATTTTTTTGATGCTCCGTTTACGAAGGGGTCGGTCGATCCGGCGGTGGTGAGTGCGATGACGCTGATCGTCGGGGAGTTGATGAATTTGGTTACGGTGCCGGTGGGGATTAATGTTTTGCGGAATGATGCCAAAAGTGCTTTGGCCATTGCTTCTTGTGTGGGGGCAAAGTTTATCCGCGTTAATGTTTTAACCGGCATCATGGCTACGGATCAAGGGTTAATAGAAGGTCAAGCCCACGAGTTGATGCGTTACCGCCGCGAGTTGGGCAGTGATGTAAAGATTTTGGCGGATGTTTTGGTTAAACACGCTCGTCCGCTGGGTAGCCCGAATTTAACAACGGCTGTACAAGAAACAATTGAGCGAGGTTTGGCGGATGGGGTAATTTTGTCGGGTTGGGCCACCGGCTCGCCTCCGACTTTGGAAGATTTGGAGTTGGCGACGGCGGCGGCTGATGGTGTGCCGGTGTTTATTGGCAGTGGCGCAAGTTGGGAAAATATCTCGACGCTGATGCAGGCGGCTGATGGGGTGATTGTTTCTTCTTCGCTGAAACGTCATGGCAAAATTGACCAGGCTATTGATCCCATTCGGGTTAGTCAGTTTGTGGAGGCGACACGCCGTTATGTTGCTTCTAAGCCGGTGAGTGTGCAGACAAAAGCTCTGCCGGTGTTGTAGGCTTGGCTACGCCCACCGGCCTTTTAATGGTGGGCAAAATTTTTCAAAGTTTGAATCTAATATCCAGAATTCAATGCTGAGCTTTGCCCCGCATACGTCGTCATTTTTAATTTGCAAACGATAGAATCAAAACGAGATTGGTTAGTTGTCACCGGCACTGTCACACCGGCCCGGTTACAAACAACCAACGACAACTTAAAATCTAAAATCTAAAATCGTTAAATCTAAAAAAGGGTTATGGCTCGCAAACGTTCTACTCCTTGGATTCACCGCAGGTCTCGGTTGCTTATGGCTGGGATTGCTGTTGCGGGGGCTTTGGAAACTGCTTTTTTGACGGTGGTTGAGTTTGCTGGTAAGGCGAGTGCGGTTTGTCCAACCAGCGGTTGTGAGCAGGTGCTTACGAGTCCTTATGCAAAGATATTTGGTGTACCGCTGACTTTGTTTGGTTTTTTGGCTTATGCGACGATGGCCGGTTTGGCGGCGGCGCCTTTGGCTGTGAATCAGTCAACTAATAAGGATTTACGCCTTAAGTTAGAAAATACCACTTGGCCGCTGATGTTTATTCTTGCTACGGCAATGGTGGTTTTCAGCGGTTATTTGATGTATATTTTGGCGTTTAATATTAAGGCGTTTTGTCCTTATTGTTTGGCTTCGGCTTTGTTTTCTTTGTCTCTGTTTGTTCTGAGTTTGGTTGGGCGAGATTGGGATGATATTGGTCAGCTATTTTTTAATGGCGTGATTGTGGCGATGGTGACGATAATTGCGGCGTTGGGAGTCTATGCTAATGCTAATAATGTCATTTCACCGAATACGGCCAATGCTCCGAATGCAGCGCCGGGTAAGGGAGAAGCGCCAGCGGTGACGACGGTTTCGGGTGAGTCAGAAATTGCCCTTGCTCGTCATCTAACCCAAGTAGGAGCGAAGGAATACGGGGCTTTTTGGTGTCCGCATTGTTATGATCAAAAGCAATTGTTTGGTAAAGAAGCTTCGGCTTTGTTGGATTATGTGGAGTGTGACCAAGAGGGCAAAAAATCTCGGACTAAAATGTGTGTAGATGCGGGAATTAAGGGTTATCCAAGTTGGGAAATTAAAGGCCAAATTTTGCAAGGGGTACAATCTCTTGAAAAGTTGGCAGATATTTCTGGATACACCGGCCCGCGTAATTTCAAAAACAATCTGGGCATTCAAACGGCTCCTTAAAGGCTAAATCCACAACAAAGTCCGCCTTTTGGCGGACGGCGTTTTCAAAACAGCAAGATAAGATTTTTTTGGAAAGGAGGATAAAAAGATTATGGCTAAAGTTAATACGACTGAATCGGTGGAAGCGTTGGCTGCGGAAATTGGGGAAAATGTTTATATCGATATTGCCAAATGGCATTTGTATTTGCGGGAGGCTCATTTGCATACGGTTTTGGCTCAGCAGCTTTTTCCTCTGTTAGAAAAGAATGGGGTGAATGAGGATGAGGTTTTGCGTATTTTGCAGGGGACTATTGTTAAGTTGGGTGGGGGAAAAAGGGAGCTTCCTCTGTCTGATTTGGTGCCGGTGCAAGCTCAAGTTCAGTTGATGGATGTTTTGGAAGAGTTTCAGCGGAATATGTAGTTGGGGATTTTTTTAACCGCAGATAAACGCAGATAAACGCAGATAAATGCGATTATCTGTGGTTAGTTTTTATGGGTTATCTGTTGAGTTTTTGGCGAATACGGGCCACGAAAATATCAACTTCGGGTAATTTTAGCTGGGTGGCGAGGAGGGCAAAAATGGCTAAACCGGCCCCTCCGGCTAGGCAAAGTTGGATAAGTTGAATTAGTAATCCTTCGGTTCCTAGGAGTTTTTGGGTTGCTAATAGTGCTCCCCAGGTGACTCCTCCGCAGACAAAACTTGCGCCGGTGAGGGTTAAAAGCGGCCATCCCCAGTCTTGCCAGGGTAAGCCGTTGAGTTTACGGTTTAGGTAAAACAAGAGCATGATCATTGAGATGGCGTTGACTCCGACGGTGGCTAAGACTAAGCCTGGGGCGGCAAAGTATTTAACTAGAATGTAGTCGAGTACAACGTTGATGAAGATGTTTATGATGCTGATCCGAAAGGGGGTTTCGCCGTCGCCTAGGGCGTAAAAAACTCGCACTAATACGTCTCTTCCCAAATAGACGAACATTCCGACTGAGTAGGCGATGAGGACGGGGGCGACAAAGTTTGAGGCGTTTTGGTTAAAGGCACCGCGTTCGTAGATGACTCGGACGATGGGATAGGCAAGGGCGATCATTATAGCACTGAGGGGCAACATTGTCAAGCCGGTGAGGATTAGTCCTTGACGAATGCGGTTTTTAAGTTCGGGCCAGTCTTGGGGGTCGGTGAGGCGGGAGAAGATGGGGAGCATGGGGACGAGCAGGACGTTGGAGATGATGCCGAGGGGGGTTTGGATGAGGAGGCCGGCGTATCCAAGGGCTGCGGCGGCTTGGGGGATGAAGGAGGCAAACCAAAGGTCTGTGTAGACGTTGATTTGCAGCATTCCAGAGGAGAAGGTGGCGGGGCCAAGGATTTTGAGGATGTCGCTGACTCCGGGTTGGTTGAAGTTGAAGCGCAGGCGGAGGGTGCCAAGACCGGCCCGCCATTGGGCAATGACTTGAACTAGCCATTGGAGGATGGCACCGGCCAAGGTTCCCCAAGCAAGGACGAGTCCGCCGAGGAGGGCGTATTGGGGTTGGGTGATGTTCGGGCCCAGGTGGACGGTGAGCCCGATCAAACCAAGGATGAGGGTGAGGCTGGAGAAGAGGGGGCTGATGGAGGGTAGCCAGTATTGATCGGCGGCGTTGAGGGTGCCGAAGCCTATGCCGATGAGGGCGGCGAGTACGGCCATTGGGGCCATGATCCGGAATTGTTGGATGGCGATGTCGCGGATGATTTGGCCTTCGGGGGTTCTGGTGAGGCCGGGGGCTACGAGGTCGGTGGCGGGTGCGGCAAATATTATGAGGAGGATGGTGACGATCAGGAGGATGCCGCCGACTAGGGTGGTGATGGTTTCGACGAGGGGGGCGGCGTCTTCTTTTTTGCGTTTGGCGAGGACGCTGACGATGGCGCTGTGGAAGGGGCCGTTAATTCCGCCCAAGAGGACGAAGAGGAAGCCGGGGATGACGTAGGCGTAGTTGTAGGCGTCTACGGCGGCGCCGACTCCGAAGGCTGCGGCTATGGCTTGTTGCCTGATGAGGCCGAAAATTTTGCTGATGAGGGTGGCGGCGGCGACGATGCCGGCGATGTTGATGAGGGAACGGGTTTTAGGTTTTGTCACTGATGGTTGAGAATAGTTAGGGCTACCGTTGTTTATTTAAGCTTAATGATGAAGTTTGTTTACAAGTATCCGCCTTTGTTGTCGGGGATTTTGATTCGCCGGTATAAGCGGTTTTTTGCGGAGGTGGAGTTGGAGAGTGGGGAGGTTGTGACGGCACATTGTGCGAACACCGGCCCGATGACGGGGGTTTGTGTGCCTGGGGCGCGGGTTTGTGTTTCTTGCTCGGATAATCCTAAGCGGAAGTTGGCTTATACTTGGGAGTTGATTGATTTGGGGAAAAGTCAGCCGGTTTGGGTGGGTGTGAATACGGGTTTGCCGAATCGGGTTATTAAGTTGGCGCTTGAGGAAAAGTTTTTTCCTGAGTTGGGGTTTTATTCGCAGGTTAAGGGGGAGGTTCCGTATGGGGTGGATAAGAAGAGTAGGGTAGATTTTTTGTTGTTAGGAAATGATGTGGATCGGCCTATTTATTTGGAGGTGAAGAATACGACTTTATCTGAGGGTAATTTGGCTTTGTTTCCTGATACTGTGACGGAAAGGGGTCAAAAACATTTGCGGGAGTTGATGGCTTTGTTGCCGCATTCGCGGGGGGTGATGTTGTATTTTATTAATCGGGGAGATTGTACGGAGTTTTCGCCGGGGGATGCGTTTGATCGGGTTTATGGGGAGTTGTTGAGGGAGGGGATTAAGAGGGGTTTGGAGGTTTTGCCGTGCCGGTTTGATGTGTCTCCAGAAGGAGTTAAGTTTTTGGGTTTGGCGCGGTTGGTTGTTTGAGGTTTGGTACGGATTAAACCACCGATTAAACCACCGATTAAACCACCGATTAAAATCGGTGTCTACAAGAAGAAAACCCCCTCCGGGGGTTATAAAGGTTTAAGTGTTGGGAAGGTTTGAAAATTTTATTGAAAATTTCAAGGTGGATTTTAAGCGTTTGATGGTGGGTAGTTTATTGTTGAAATTGGGCGAGTAACCAAGAACCGGCTTTTCCATGATTTTGTTGGCGGCTGCGTTGTAATGCTTCTTCTAGGATGGAAATTTATAAACCGGGTAAGACTTGCGATTGAGTGATTTTTCGACTGCCTCCTTTTTATACAATCTTGTTGAGCAATGGTTTGAAATCGCGCACGCGCATAATTTTCATGGCGTTGATGTTAGCTAGGCCAAACATATTGAAACAGGAGATCACCGCAGGGAAATTCGATAAGTTTGGACTGTTTACTGCTATTCCTCGGACTTCGGTATAAGTTTCATATCTGTATATATGCCTGCGACGCAACTAACAGATCATGTTGCCTGCACTACTTCCCCAAACTTAAACCAACAACAGCTATGTTTTTGCGCCTACTACGCGCCGCCTGAAAAAAAAATAGGTGTGAGCGTAGCAGAACAAATATAAACCTTTTACCTCGCAGGAGGAGCAACTAATTTCCTCTGCACAAACTCTCGATTTTGCAGCGCTTGCGGGTGAGATGGGTTCAGTTTCAAAGCTTCATTCAAAGCCAGCAAAGAATCTGGATATTTTTCCAAAAATCTTAAAGCTATTCCTTTACCGGCCCAAAAATCAGCATTTTTCCCATCAATTTTAAGGGCGCGATTGTAAGTCGTCACCGCTTCTTCATAACGTTTTAAAGACATCAAAGCCAAGCCTCGATTGTAACAAGCTTGAGCCAAATTTGGATTAATTCCAAGAGCGCGATCTGCGGCTTCAATCGCACTTTCATAACGCTGTAACCGCCACAAAGCAGCACTTTGATTCACCCACAAATCAGCCAATGTTGGAGAGTCGCCCACATTCGCATCACCCCTAAGTCCGCGTTCGTAAGCCGCCACCGCATCTTCATGCTGCCCCAAAGTTGTTAAAATTCTACCTTGATTAAACCAAGCTTTAGAAGAATTTGGATTAATAGCAATTGCCTGCTGACTTGATGCCAAAGCATCTTGATACCGGCCTAAACGCCACAAAATACCACTGCGGTTACTCCACGCATCTGCATAATTTGCCTCTAAACCAATTGCCCGGTTAGCAGACGCCAACGCCTCCTCAAAATTGCCTAGGCCGGTCTGTGCTGTTCCCCGTTGATTCCAAGCATAAGCTAACCCGAACTCTCCCCATTTTCCATCTCCTTCTTGAATGGATTTATCACAAGCTTCTAAAGCTTCTTTGTACATATTTAGCCGGTTTAAAGTCGCGCATTGATTCACCAAAGCCAGAGAATATTTAGGATTAACTTTCAGAGCCCATTGATAAGAATTTGCAGCATCAGGATGCCGGCCAATAATTCCTAAAAGAATTCCATGTTGTGTCCAAGCATCAGCATTTTTAGGCTCAATTGCCAACGCCCTGTCATAAGCTGTTATTGCTTCTTCATACCGCATCAATTTTGTTAGAATTTGCGCTCGATTAAGCCAAGCAATTGCCGCTGTACCAGTTCCCCAATTTGCATTAATTTGGAGCGCCCGATCACAAGCATCCAAAGCCTCATAAGATTTGCCTTGCTGCCAGAGTACAACACACTGACCGGCAAAAGCCAAAGAGTAATCAGGTTTTAGCTGAATCGCCCAATCATACGCCACCAAAGCTTCGCTAAATTTTCCTAATTTTGCTAAGGCTTCCCCTCGATAATACCAAGCTGCCGGCGGGCTATTTTTTCCCCAATTCGCATCAGACTTTAGTGCTGTTTCGCAAGTTTGCACAGCATCATTATGTTTACCCAATTCTGATAGCGCCTGACACCGATTTGTTAATACTTGAGAGTTGGCCGGTTGCAAACGCAAAGACCGGTCATAAGACGCCACCGCTTCTTCATACTGACGCTGCACCAGCAGCACATCCCCCCGCTCAGACCACAAGGCCGGATCATTAGGATTCAAACCCAACGCTTGATCGCAAGCTTTCAACGCTTCTTCATATTTTCCTGTGGCTGCCAAACTTCCACACAAATCAGCCCAGTATTTAAAATCTTGCACCTTTTCGGCAGCCATTAACTTAGCACATTGCCCGCCAAAAGTCAAGCCAAAAATTGAGAAATAAACAATAAAATTATGCCCAATTTTTATGGACAATGGGTGGCTTTTACTGACAACTTTGTTGTTTTCCATCGGGCATAATTGCTCCACACAAGTTAACTTTGCTTAGATCAGCGCCTTCTAAATTAGCACCCTTGAGATTGGCTCCACTTAAATTCGCCCACTCCAAGATTGCCCCTTGCAAATTCGCATCTCTCAAGTCCGCATTAAACAAATTTGCTTCCCGTAAATTTGCTTCTTTCAGATTAACACCGGCCAAACTTGCATTACTCAGCCTAGCACGTTTCAGGCTAGATCCTTGCAAATTTGCACCCTCCAAATCAGCGCCGGTTAAATCCCTCTCTTCTACTTCTTTATTCACAATTTCCCAGACTAATCGCCACTTACTTTCTAATAAAACTTTCTCTCCTAATTTGGCATTTTTCAGATTAGCATTCTTTAAATTAGCACCTTCCAAATTGACATTTTTAAGTTCAGCACCGGCCAAATCTACCCCAGCCAAAGAAGCACCCCTCAAATCAGCATAAAGCAGACTCGCATTTGTCAAATTGCTACCGCTTAAATTCGCTCCCCGCAAGTCCACAATAAACAGGTAAGCTGATTCTAGTTTCACCCTTTGCAAATTTGCTTTTTGTAAATCCAAACTTTGTAAACTTGCCCCACTTAAATTTGCCCCCACCATTGTTTCACCGGCAGCACCTTTGTTGACAAGTTGCCACACCGGCTGACCTTTGCTATCGAGTTTTGTTGCATCGTCTATAGTCGTGCCTTTTAAATTTGTCCGAAATAAATTCGCTGCTTCTAAATTTGCACCTTTTAAATTCGACCCTTCCAAACTTCCGCCTTCCAAGTTCGCACTTTTTAAAATTGCTTTTTCCAAATCGGCATTTTTTATTTGGGCATTTTTCAAATTTGCTTCCGACAAATCCGCCTCTTTTAAATTGGCATTTTCTGGGTTCGCCCCTTCTAAAATTGCTTGCTTAAGAGTGGCTTTTTCCAAATTTGCATTGGTTAAATTGGCATTTGTCAACCCCGACTCATTCAGCTTGGCATTTTTCAAATTCGCCCGAAATAAATTTGCTCCTTTTAAATTTGCTCCTTCCAAATTTGCTCCTTCCAAATTTGCCCCTTCCAATTTGGCATCCCCCAAATCGGCATCAGTTAAATCTGCCCCTTTCAAATTTGCACCGCGAAGCTCAACACCGGCCAGCCTCGCCCCCCGTAAATTACACTCGGCACACTGTCCTGTTTTTTCTAACTGTTCTAGTTGTCGCTGACTGGCAGCGCGTGTGGGTGTTGGCAAATACAAACATCCCAAAAATAGCAGAATTCCTAGCCAAATTTTGACCGGAAAACCGGCCTTTTTAACTAAATAATTTATCCCCCAAAAAATACCGATCATCATCATATTATTTACCCTCCATCGCTTCTTTTTCTCCCCTTTTTTGGCATCAGCCCGGTTTAGAACATCAATTCACTTGTGGCGATAATTCTGCCGGTTCGAGAGGCACATCTGGCGGTGGTTTAATCGCACCATCACCGGCACCGGCCCCATCAGCACCGGCACCGGCACCGGCCCCATCTTTCCCTGAAGCCGCCCCATCACCGCCGGCCCCATCTTTCCCTGAAGCCGCCCCATCTTTCCCTGAAGTAGCCCCATCTTTTGGTGGAGCCGGAGGAGGAGGTGGCGGTGGAGCCAATCTTTCAATAATCACCGATCTTTTAATTTCTTTGCCCTCCTCATTTGTAACTTGAAGAGTCAGCGTTTCCGTCCCCGCTTCTGGACTGATTGGGTAAGCCACCTGCCCCTGTGCCAGCACACTACCAGGAGAGGGTACCAGTTCCACTTTTATATTTTTGCTGCCTTGAACTTGCCAAGAAAAAATAATAAAACGCTCCTTATTTGTTGCCAAATCAACAATATATTTAGGCGGAGCCGGTTTGCCATTAATATTAAATTCCGTAATTTCTGTAACAACCGCAGCGGCGGTAACTTTGATTTTTTCTGTTTTTTGAGATTCTAATTTTTCGGGTAAATTTTGCTGTTGTATCACCGTTAGCTCAAAAATATACTCTCCGGCTTGAGTCGCGTTTGTTGGCACATTTTGGCACACTAAAGTTTCCGATTCAACCTCCTGTGCGGAAGTTTCATTTGTGGCCGGTGGAACAACACAATAAGGTTGCAGTTCCGCCGGTGTACCATTACTAAAGTCATAGCGTTTTAAAGGGCTAATGACCGAGTTATCCGGGGCGCGACCAATCAAAGTTAATTCTTTAATTTGTTTGGGATTAGCAACTTTCCAATTTAAAAGCACAGAATTACTGCTTGTGGCCGGCGGTTGAGAGGCTGGATCACTAGGAGTAGCGGTGGAAGCTACTGCTTCTTGGTAAGCCGGTTGTGTAGAGGCAAATTCGAGAATTTTTGCCCCAGGAAGCGGTAAAATTTTTAGGGTATTAGTTTTAACTATTTCGGAAGGAACCCCACTGCTGGTTTTGGGAATAACCGCTAATTCAAACACATAATCACCGGGGCTAGTTGCGCCCGTTGGAATTTTCTGGCAAAGCAAAACCGGCAACTCTCCTGTGACTTGGTTTGTAAGGCAATAGCCTTTAAGTTCTGGGGGGATACCTTGACTGAAATCGTAGCGTTTTAAAGGGCTATTAACTGAGTTATCAGGAGCGCGACCAATCAAAGTTAATTCTTTAAGTTCCGAAACATTAATTACTTTCCAATTAAGGAGAATGCTGCCGGTTTGTGGCGTTATATTAGGAGTTTGAGTATTAGGAAGAGAAGCAGTTAAGGATAAACCGGCCCCTAAACTTAAAGGCATAGATGTCAATGAAACTCCCCCTCCTTCTTTATACACTGGTTGGTCGGATGAAAATTCGACAATTTTGGGTAGCGGGGTAGCAGAAATTGTAATCGTATTTGTTTTCAGACTGAGTACCTGCGGCGAGTTATCTCTGGCAAAAAAAGGCCGTTGTGTTTGTTTAGGAGTAACCGTAAGCTCAAAAATATAATTGCCGGCAGCGCGAGCATCTGTCCAGACATTTTGACACAGCAAAACAGTCGTGCCGGTTTCTTTTTTTGTCTGGCAAAAATTTTGCAGAGACGGGGGAAAATTGGCGCTCAAATCATAATTAAAGGGGCCACTGATAACTTTTCCTTCGGGAGATAAACCGATAATTTTTAAAGATTGAATTTTATCTGGGTTAGCGATTTTCCAATTCAAGCGAATTCTGTCACCTACAAATTCTTGGTAAAAGCTGCGTTCAGGGGAAAAATCAAGTAGTTTTGGAGTTCTGGGGGGGCGAGTTAACAACCAAAAAATCAGAAAAATCACTGAGGCGATGCTGCCGGTGATGGCAAGAACAAGCAGCAAAAATTGCCACCAGGGGCGAGGTTCCCACATCAAAGATCCTTGAAACCGGTTTAGGGTTAGGGGTAATTGCTGTTTGTCTTCTAGCTCGATAATAAAGTTAAATAACTGCCCAGAAAATGGCCGCCATCTTTTAGTGGGTTTTACTTGTAAACCTACTAGGGATTCTTGGGATAAACCTAGGTGGATATAATCAGGGGCAAAGGTATAAGAGCAGGTTTGTTCTTCCTCAGTGTTCTTGGCTTGCAGTTGGATAGAGCGGGGAGTATTTCCTAAGTTTTGAAAACGCAATTCATAGAGGCCGGGTTTATTTTTTACTTTGCCTTGGAGGGTGACTAATTCCACATTTAGTAAATAGGTAGGCAAAATTTCTAGGTGAACAAGATCAAGCAGAATTAAATCGGGATGGTTGGTGGAGTGGAGGCGGACTGTGGGGGCATAAATTCCTGCTGGTGTATTTAGAGGCGGGTTAAACATCAGCAATATTTGGTTTTGTTCGCCTGGGTTGAGTTCCAGCGAGCCGGTTGAGGCAAAAAGTCCTTCTAGGGGCAAATTTTCTGGATAAATAACAGTTAACCAGCTATCAGGAACGTCCGAGCAGCTTAAATAAAATCGGTCAACGCGATCAGAACGGTTATGAACAAATGCTTGTAATTGAAGTTGAGAACCTGGTTGCAAGCGAGCCGGTGCGACAGAATTTGTGGCCGGTTGTAGGCTAAAAGTTGGGTCTGTTGCGGTGCGCGTTTCTTCAATAAAAGGCATAACCACAACCCGACCCCTGCGATCAATAGGAGTATCTTCCGGGTAGTGTTTTGGGGCATCAATTTTGAGTAAATAATCGTAGGTGTCGCTTGGTGTTTCTAGGGGGACTTCAAATTGCAAAACTACTTCTGTACTTTGGTAGCGGTTTAACCCAACCCGTTCACCGGGCGACAAACACCACTGCGCCACCTCACAGCTTTCGTCAATAAAAATATCAATTAGGGCACTGCGGTCGCCTTGATTAGTAATAGTAATGCTAATTTCAAAAACGCTGCCGGCCATCACATTTATGTCGCCAGAAGGGTTAAGAATTATCGCTAAAGGGTTCGCCAGAGTCCCCAAACGGTCGTTTTCTTGATAGCCATTGTGAGGAGATGCACTTAAACTAAAATTTTGAACTGCCATAATTAATAACTCTTTTTTTTTAAGTTTGTCATTAGTCCAAAGTATCCCCTTTTTGAGGGTGGTGTGAGGCGATTTTGGTTTTCATGTCATTTGACATTTGAAGGTTGGATTTTTTAGCAAAGTAGGGGCAGATTTTTGAATAATGTTGCTTAGGGGCATACATGGCGTAAACCATACCCTCCTCTACTAGCCCCCACCCCCAACTAAAACTAGAAATTAGGGTTTTTAAGTTGTAAAAAACAGCAAAACTTGGTAGGAGGTAAAAAATCAGTTTTGGCAACGTTAAGGCCGGTCACAGCCCCCTTGTGAGATACGTTCGGACTTGTTTACGCGCACTTGAGTATCATCACTTCCACTGGCTATTAAAACATATTTTTTCGTAAGTCTGATATCGGTACTGTTAATTTTTTTGCCATCAAATGATTTGATGACTTCTTTGCTCTTGGGGCTGCTGAGCCGGCCATCAGAGCCTAAGTACCACAGTAAAACCCGCCCGTCATCGCCACCACTAGCCAGATAACAACCGTTAGGGCTAAGAGCTACCGTTCGCACAGCTTGCCCACCGTGACCCCCAGACCACTCATCGAGAGGTTTACATTTTGTTGGATTCGTAAAACATTTTTCCATATCCCATAAAGTAATGTAACCTTGGTTATCAGAAGTCACCATCAAATTAGGCTTTGATTCGGCAATATCAATGCTAAAAATGTAGTCATTTTGACTGCCTTGCCTGGGGTAAGGAATTGACTGTAATTTATCTTCTACCCAATTCCAAACCGCCAACTGATTATACCGGCCTCCTATCACCAGATTACTATCATCTTTTCCCGCCAATTTTAACGCATAAACCGCGAAACCCAGTTGTTTTTTCTTGGCCGGTTGCTTACTTGATACTTCCCCACGCTGTTCTGGAGTTTGGCGAATAATCGAACCCGAATCAGAAGGAGGAGGGGGAGAATCTTCTAAAAGTTTCCATTGCAAAACCATACCGCTGCCATGACCACTAAACAAAAAACGTGAGCCTTGGGTGAAATCTAAACTCATCACTCGGTCATCTTTCTCGTAGAAAAAAGATTGCTTAAATATGGCATCGTCTCCTAACAAATCCCATAAATAAATCGCCCCATTTTCTAAACCCCCTGCAACTTGATCATTATTAACAGGTTTGTGACGGATGACTCGCACCGCTTTATCGACTTTTTCTATTACGCCAATTTCTGGGTTAATCAAGGAGGAAAAGAAGCCCTCAATCTTCCACCGCCTTGTGGTTTGATCGCTTGACGAACTAATCAGCGACCGTCCGAAGCCATTAAACTGCACCGAAGTAACAGCATCTTGATGCCCATACCTGGTATTGTCAGGGTTCAGCCAAGAAGCCCACCAAGCCAGCCACAGGATGCCGAGCGTACCGAGGGCTAAAAACCAATTAGGCAGAACCGGCTTCACCTTTAATTCCAAAGTTTGGTTGCTATTGCGCGTTTCTACCCGCTGGTCTGACCAAACCGTTTGCACTTCCAGCAGTAGTTTTTGTTCTCTGGCCACCCAAGGCCGTCTTTTCTGAGCTTTTAATAACAACTCACCAGTTTCGTCTGCTTCTAATTCTGCCGTGTTTTGCTCCAGTTCTAAATTGCATTTGTATTCCTCATCGGCCTCGATTTTCACACTTACCGACTGACGTAAATTGCTGGAATTTTTCAAAGAAATGAGATAAGTCACAGGGTCAGACCGCCAAAATGCCCAGGATGTTTTATTCGGGAGAGACTGTTTTTTAGGCTGACAAATTGTTTCCAGAAACCCAATTGCTCGCACTTCCAACCGGCCCGAAGTTTCAGAAGAGGGGCCGTTATTTTGACTTGCTTTAATTGTAAACAAATAAATTTGACTCACACTTTTATTGCTGGCCGCCGGCTGACAGACAAAGCTCGTTTGCACTCGTTTTCCGGCAGGAATTTGTAACGATTGCTCAATCCCACCCACAAGCCAAGCGGGATCTAAACCAACAAAGCTGAGAGTTACCAAAGCATTTAACTGGCTGGGGTTGTGCGCCACCACCGGCATCTCTACTTGATCCCCCGGATAAACATTAAATTCCCCCGTCGGCAAACTCAATTTCACAGCCGGCATAGTGTTGCCTTGCTCGACAACTACACGGATCGGAACTCGGTCTTCGTCGCGTAGTTCCATCGAAAAAACCCGCACCGTAACACTAAGTAAACCGACAAATCCCGGTATCGGCGTATCGATAATGCTGACATGAAAATCCGTTACATCACCGGTCGGTTTTTTGCTGCTAACGTTAGGAGAAATTTTGTACCAATCATGGGTTATATCTTCATCAGCACCGGCAGCCAATAGTTCTACTTGAAAGCTGGCAAACCCCGGACTGTCGTTAATCACATTTACATCAAAAGATGCTGGTACACCTCCAGGTTTCAACCTCACTTCTTTTGTCGAAACAGTAGTTAGAATTAAGTTTTCAGCCATTGCTTTCATTTATTTTAACTAGGTAATCATTAATACTTTATTGGTTCTTTGCTTGAAAAAATAGCTAAAGCTTAACTACATACAAATTTTCATTTTTCTACCTCCTAACTACAGGTTTAAAAAATCTTTCATCCGCTGCTGCATCCACCACAAAGGATTTTGATTAAAGCTGTCCTGAGAGTCTAAAAAACCGACCTCTTCAAGCCACTGTTTCCGCCTCTCTAACTCTGATTGGTAATCCTTTAATTTGTAAGCAATTTCTCCAGCTAGTTCGGAATTTTCCTGCAAAAACACTTGGAATTTTTCGCGGCTGACAGCAAAAAGCAGTGTATCTTCAAAAGCCCTCAACGTTTCAGCCCAAGGAATCCCCAACAATAGAGACAAATCTCCAAAAAATTCACCCACCGATTTTTTCCTTAAACTTTCGTTATTTTTTCCTTCATAAACCTCTACCGAACCTGACAAAATCATATAAAAAGTATCTCCGGGGTCATTTTCTCTAAACAAAAACTCTCCCACCGACAACGGTTTCTTAAAGCCGATGTCAATCAGTCTTTGGATTTGCAAATCTGTAAACCCTTCAAAGCAAGTCACTTTCCGTAAAAAAGCTGCCAAATTGACTGAATTTTTGCTGGCGACTTTGCTGCGTATTTGCTTAGAATACAAGAGCAACTGCTGCAAGTGGTGATCGTGTGTCGGAGATAGTCTGTTAGCTTTTTGTAACTTCTCGCTATCTTTACGCACCTGGGCGAGTTGTTGTTTCATACTTTCTTCTCGACCAACAATTGCTACAGCCATCTGCTGAAAAATTCGCGCTAGGTTTCCCAGTTCATCATTGCGTTTAGCAACCCTATCCAGCGAGTCGGGGTTAAAGCTTTCAGCCTCAATTTCCGCCACCGCTCCTGAGAGGCGCAAAACCGGCACTAAAAGCCATCTCGAAATCAATACACCGGCAACCGTCGCCACCCCCACTGCTACCAAGCACATTAAAATTGTGTAGTTGGTGCTGGAGTGAATTTCTCCCATAAAATCTTCCTTGGGCACCACCACAACCACCAACCAATCTAAATTAAATGATTGCCCCCAAGGAATCACCCTAACAAACCAATGAGGGCCAGGGCAACCAGCTTTATTGCGAAACTCTAATTGCTGGGATTTTTTAATATCTTTCAAATTGCCAACCCCTGCCAAACAATTGAGCATTTCTTGAGTGGCCTTATTGTTTTGCTGAGAAGTTTCGACCAGCATTCCCGACCGTTCTACAATAAAACTAAACCCTGATTCACTAACTGTAACTGTCTCAAGAAACGAGCGAATTTTTGACAGATTCACCTCTATCGCACCTACGCCCCTACGCTGATTGCTGCTGTCATATAAAGGCACGCTTAAAGTCAGCATTGGCTTTTGAGAGGTAGAGTCTCGCTGAATTTTCCATAGGGATTTATCGGCACTGACTGCTACTTTATACCAGCTTTCATTTTGGGGCTTAAAATCAGGATTGTTGGCATTTTCTACCCGCTCCCACTTCCCCTTTGAGCTTCTTTGAATACTGACAAATTCCCCCGTCTCACTGGCAAATTTAATTTGGCTCACCGACTCCCAAATTGGCATCTGCATTAATTGGTTTGGGTTAGCGACTGTACTGGCCGGTTCATCCCTATTCGGGCCAGCCATCAACATCATTAAAGAACCCGCCCTATCGTCCAAACTCCCGGTTGCGGCGCTGAGGTTAAGGTGATAAATGCCGGTCAGCGCTTCAAAATAAGTATTGAGGCTATGTTCAATATGCTTACCGGCGACCTCCTGCATTTGTGCGGCCATATTGCTGATGACTCGCTCCCCATTTTGAAACGAAGTATAACCCATCAGCCCCACTGTGGCGGCGATTTGTAAGGCTAATGCTGTTGGTATCACTTGGCGAATGGAAACCATTTTTTTTAACCGTTTATCAATTAAATGCGATTTTTTTTCTAGCTATAAGTAGGGGCCGGTTTATAAGATGTTAGTTTGTCTAAAAAGATGGATAAACTCCCCGATGGCGCGTTTCGTTCATTGTTGCTGTAGCAAAGTCATTTGATGCCTTCGCCAGGCAAAATGCAGCAAATTCACCCCCATTTCTTGAGCGGTACGAATTGTTTCTCTTGGCAGCAAACGCTCCTCATCCAAACCCCAACCGCAGGAAAGATCGCCTAGTACAAGCACCAATCCTCCCCAGTTGTACACTTGAACCGGCACGTCATCTACCATCGGCAATTGGCCAAACAAAAATGGCTCATTTCGTAGTGGATGATTGCGGTGCAAGGTTCCTTCACCTCCCCACCCCAATAGGTTCGCCAGATGGACAACAGGTGAGCAAATTTCGCTAATTGAGCTTTTTAACTCAATTTCTAACGCCTGGATTTCGGTTTCTATTTGCTGCCGGTAACTACTGCCATCAGTTTTTGGCACATCAAGCAGCGAGTCTTGAAGTTGGGCGTGTAAGTCTAACATTTCTCCCAATTCTGTGTTTTTTAGAGATGTTTCTATCAATACAACCCCTCCGCTTTTTAAATACTCTCGAAGCATTGTTTCTTTTTCTGTATTTTTAATTGCACTCAATTGTTCGTAGGTTAAAAAAATTAAATCACACTTTATTAATTTTTCCTGTTCCTCCGCTTCGCTTTTCCAGTTAATTTTAATTATTTCTGAGGCTGTTTGTAACCTTGGATAAAGACTGCCGGCACTTTGAAGTAAATAAGAAAGATTGGAAATAATCCGGCTATCTTCTGGTTCATTGGCGCTAGAAACCCCCACCCTTACTAATGCTGATGCCCGCCATTGAGCTTGAGGCCGGTAGCGCAAATCTAAATCATTTTTTCTAGGAAAAAATACATCTTGAGGGTTCGATAAATTTACTTCCCCTGCGTGCAACTCAAAGCGACATACTTCTACTTCCCAATCATTAGGCGGGCTTGTTTTTTCATCTATACGAAAAGATTCTTGGACGATATCGCCATTTTCTGATCGACGAGTTTTTTCTGGGTCAACGTAAGAAACCACCAAATAAACTGTCACCGGCTCGGATGCAGTCACCGCAGTGCTAATTCTAAATTCTATTGGTTCGGTAACAACAATAAAATTGCCAAACATATCAATAGCAATACCGGGCTGAATTTGCACCCACCGGCCATCCCGATATTGAGGCTGAGCTATTGCTGGTGCCGGTATTAATTTCACCCCTAAATCGCAAACAATTCCGGGGTGGTTAAGAGATTGAAACTGAAGGTTTTGTCGCAGCCGGTGGTATTCGTGAGCTAGTCGCCAGCGAGACGCATCTATTAGCAGTCCATCTGTCACTTGAAGACGCTTTAAAGGTTTGATATTTGGGGGCGGCCAGTGTTTAGTCATGGTAGGGGTAGAAGTTTGGTAAAAAAAGGGTAAAAGTCAGGTTAAAAATAAGTATAATAATTGATTATTTTGTTTTTTAGCTATGAGGAATTATTCCGATTTTCTATATACAATTCGTAGCTACAAAAAGCGGGTTTTTCTTGTTCGATAATTTGGCGGGCTAAATGCTCATTAATGAACCCGCCGGCAAGGGGGCGCAAACGGACAATAAAATGATAGGGTTGCCCACCACCGATGAAAGAGTCTTGTCCGAGGAGGGTTTCTCCCATAACCAAACCTTTACTAGAAACCTCCTCAATACTGATATGCTTCTCAGTTTCTCTGAGGTTTTCGTCTAAAGGTAAACCGAGCACCAAACTTAGATAAAACCGCAAACCGCGTTTTGTACCCCGCCAGCGATAAATTTGCATGGCGTTACGAATGAGAGTTCGCTGGAGTTCAACGCTCAATCCGGGGTAGGCCGGCCAGCCAACCCAGTAAGCCAAAAAAGGCAGCATTTTTTCGGGTGCAGTGAGCGGATCAAGATAAGCCCAAAGGACATCTAAAGTTTGCGGGGCGGGTTCAAAAGTGCGCTCAAAAATTGCCAGCAACCGGCCAATAAAATCTACTTGGGAGTAAATTTCTGGCAAAAAATTCAAGTACAAACTGCGCGGACGGATGTAAAGATTAAAACTTGCTGCTTCCTTGAATTGAATGCCGTTTTCTTGGTTTACCGACACATAAATCATGCCTTGATAATCGAGTTGAAGGCTTTTTTGCGGCTGTAAAGATTCATCAAACTCAAAAAAGTTGGCAGGAATTTGAAAATAAAGCACTGCTTCCATTTTGGCACCGGGAGCGATCTGGGAACCTTCCAGACGCAACCGGCACCAAGGTGAGGGAAAATCGCCCTCAACTAGGGCATTTAATTCTAAATAACGGTTGCTCAAGTTTTCAATTTTGACAATAATTTCGCTCGGTTCTCCGGGGCGCACCAACAAATTGCAACCGGCCACATTTTCTTGTGCAGTAGCCAACGCAGAAAAAGCGGAACTACCGCTGCTTTTTCCCACCGCCACTGGCGTTGTTTCTGGGAGTTGCATCGGCGTTAATTGCAGGCGCAGAGGAAGAACATCACGAGCTTGTGTCATTTTAGGGGATGTTGAATGGGGGATTTTTTAGGGGAATTTGTTGTTTGTCATTGGTCATTAAAAAGATAAAAAAAAGTGGTTGGGCAACGGCAATTAAATCAGATTAATAGTGTGACCGGAACGCAGTTGATCGTTGCGCCAGGATACAATCAGCCCAAGGGGGCCAGGATTGATCGTGGGTTCGCGGGGCATGATTCGCTCCCATGTTGAACCCTGCCGGCGTAATTCAAATAGCTGGACGGCTCCTAAATAGCGAATGCCAGCAATTTTTTGTAAGAGGGTGATGATATCGGAAGGGTAGGCGGGACGACCAAAAGGCCAGCCGGTACCTTCTGGGCCGCCGCAGAGCGGGTTAAGGAAGCGGTAGAGGGCCACCTGAGCTTTTAAAAGAATTTCTTGGCGGGCGCTGGGGTTGTTATATTCGGGTTCTAGGGAAATTTCGGTTTGCACTGCTACGCCAACATATTCGGGTTGCCGGCAAGTTACCTGCACGCCGAGCAAGCGCCGTTCGTCGAGATATTCCTGTACTTGCTCTGTGAGTTGGGGTGAAAGGTTGAAAAAATCTGGATCAATGCCGGTACCGGCGTCGATGCCTGTGATGTTGGTTTGGGGAACTAGGAGTAATTCGACCCTACCGGCCTGCTCTTTCCGAGTGGGCGATAGGCAGAGAACGCGGGCAACGGCTCCTCTGCCGCCTTCTTTGGCGAGAGTTTCAAAGTCTTCTGAGGTGACGGCTCGATCCCTTGTCCGTAGCAGTCTCGGCACTCGGATAACGGCTTCTTCTAAGGATTCGGCATCGGCTCCGTTGCGGGCGCTGGTGTGGTTGATGACTCTGGCGACGTAAGGAACGGCAGATTTTAACATTGTAATGGTGCCGGCCTGGACGTTTCCTTTTTGGCCTCCGCCGGTGCGGTAAGCAACCATTTGAATTGTGGAGCCTCTGGGGGGGACGGCTCCGTAGTGGCGCGCATCTGCTTCTCCTGCGGCCCGCTGGTTGCTGGTGGCTGTCTGACCGGCTGTCCGCAAGCGGGTTTGCTGTTGCAGTTGACCGGGTTCGCGGATTAAGGGCCCAAATTGAATGGTGCCGGTTAGGTCATCAATGGTGTAGTGCAGGTCTTGGGGGCCAGAACTGGCAAAGTCGCTGACTTCTTGCCACAGTTGGGGTAGTCCTCCGGGGGGTGTTACGAGCAGGCGTTCTGTGTCGCGGCGGGGTAAGAGGGGAGCGTTTTGCAGCACGAAAGTTTGCCCTGGTGTGCCGTCGCTTTCTCCTAACAGTTCGTTGCGAATTAATGTGCTTTGGGTGGCTTGTACTGTGCCGCCAATGGAGCGAACGTTTAAACCGACAATGCGGGGTGAACTGCTGTAGCTTGGTTGGTTGGGTTTGGGAGGGGTACAGGTGCAGCGCAGCCACCGGCCAACATAGGTGACAAATTGAACGACGGGCCACTGCTGGGGCAAGTGCAGGACTACATCGGCTGCTTGGAGGGGGTTGTTGTTTTGACGCTGATTATTGAAGCTAAAGCCTTTGCTGTTGTCGTCGCTTTCGCGTAGTAGTACCGGCTGCCAGGTTTGTCCGTCCCACGCTTCCCAGTGGCGGGGGGGTTGTTCGGGATTGATGCCGGTGGGGGTGGCGGCGAGGCCGGTTAAGGTTAGGGCGATGACGTTGCCTTCGCTGGGTTGGTCTGGCTCAAAGGCTAGGTAAAAGCTATTTCCTGGTTGGGGTTGTTCGTTAAAAATGGCTAGGGGTAAGCCTTGCCAGTGTCCATCGGGTTCGCGTCTCCAGGTGCCGGCCCATCGATCCCGCAGCATTTGTGGTTGGTTTTCTGCTGCGTTTTCGGCGGTGAGAAAGTGTCGGATTCTTGGGCTGGCGATTGTTAAGGGCCGGTCTGTGCTGAAAATTATTGCTTCTTCGTTTTCTGTTCTGGGAGTGGCTATTTCTGTGCCGGCTGGTATGGTGTAGGTTTCTGGTAGGGCGGCGCTTAGGTAAAAGGTTTGGGCGGTTTGGGCGGGGGCCGGTGGGTTGAGCCGAATTCCCAATAGTTCTAAAAAGGCGATGTAGTTACGTCGGGGCACTTGGTTGAAGCGGGCAAACATTTGATCGCTCAACCACGCGAATAGTTCAATCAGGGTGATACCTGGATCGCTGGGGTTGTAGTTTGTCCACTCTGGGCAGTAGCGGGGAATTCGTACCAGGCACTCTTCTACTAGGTCTTCAAAGGTGCGGTCATCTAGGTTTGATTTTGGTAGTTTTGGTAAGAAGTTAAATTCCATAGTTGTTTTTTTATAAGTTGTTGGGATTGAAGTCTATTTGTTTTTGAGGTATATCAAGCAAAGCGCTAAAACTCTGTCTTATTTAAAAAACTATTTGCACTTTTATTTTATAGTTATTATTCTCCTAAGTTTTATTTGTCTTTCCGCGATGGTTGTCTTTTCATATCCTGTCTGGGGGCATTGTTAGTATATAGTTGCGATAGGTTATCTGTCAGATTTAAGGGTTTATTTTTAACCGCAGATAAACGCTGATAAACGCAGATAAGAAAGGGAGTGAATATGAGATAAATCAGTGTTTTTTACCTTCCCGTTTTTGATATCTGTTGTTACCCTAACTTTTAGACTTATAACGCTTTTGCCGACTCGGTAGTAATCTTTACTCTGTAACTATTAGACGCTAGGGATTATATTTTGCAGCAGTCTTAATTTGTTTTGCCTTAGCTTGGTGGTAGCAGGTAAAAAGGATAGACTAAACTGCGAGTGTCGTGGCTATCTTTGGGGTGATATTCAATTAGGATATCGACACGGCCACGCATAGGATCGGGTTCTGTGTACACCCCATCAACAATGATTCTGGGTTCCCACATTTCTAGGGCTTGTTGAACGTGCAAGCGAATTAACATCAGGGTTTGGGTGTTCATGGGGGCGAAAACGAGTTCAGACAGGCGCGATCCAAATGTCGGCCTGTAGACTCGCTCTCCTATTTTTGTACCCAAAATTAAAAAAATCGATTCTTCTATGTTCCGTGTGGCGGAACTTAGTTGCAGGTTGCCCTGTAGGTTGATACGCAGTGGGTAAGACAATCCACTTCCCAGGTGGGGGCTGGGTTGGTTGTTGGCGATATCTGGCATTGTTGGGCAGGGTGGTTTTTGACTTCGCAGCCAGTTTAGCAAAGCTGAAAGTTTCAGCGTATTCGACTTTAGTCGAGTTTGAAATGGCTGTTTCTGCCTGGTTTATCCGCCAATGAGTACGGTAACTCCAAGTCCGATGACGCTTGTGGTGACGGGGATGCCTGTAATTGGGTTGGCTCCGACGACAAGTGAGGTGGTGCGGGCCGCCGGCCTGCCAGCTATGAGGACGGTAAATGACCCCATTGTGATGCTGCCTACACAAACGGGCCCGGCTACTACGTCGCCAACACAGGCGGCTGGTAATCCTTGAATTAGGACGTTGGGGGCTCCGGGGGCTGTGATGACATCGCCGGTGACTGTTAGATTGGTAAGCTGGGCTGCTGGTAACATTTTTTATGTCCTTTTCTGGGTAGTTTTCTGTTGTTTATTCGCCAAATATTTAGGATGGGATGTAGTTTTTTTGGGTGTTTTCTCCTTGCTTAAAAAGTTAACAATTAAGTCGAATCAGGGGGGCTAAAATACCGGCAGTGGCACCGGCATTAACTTGGAAGGAGGCGGCACTGTTGAGACTGAGAGATCCTGCTGCTTGACCACTTAAGGAACCACCGGCCTGTAGACTCAAAGAACCACCGGCCTGAGCGCTGAGAGAGGCTCCGGCTTTGATTCCGACTTGGGTTCCCCCCTGTATATCAACCTGCATCCCTCCCTGAACGGTAACTTTCATGCCGGATTTGACTTCGGTGCCGGTTTGGCCGTTAATGCTAACTTTGGGGCTGGTAATATTGATGCCGCTGTTACTAATTTCTATGCTGCTGCTGCCTACTTTTAAAAGTATTTTTGTAGTGGCGGTGATGAGGGCTTCTCCTGCTTTGATATCTATTGTTTTGCTAGTTCCAGATGTGCCGGTTTTGATGTTGATGTCGCCGGTGGAGATTAAGTCTATTTTTTTGGAGCCGTTATCATCCATTAATAATTTATGGCCTTTGGTTGTTGTTACTTCTATTTTTTTATTTTTGTCGTCTAATTGTGTGGAATGTCCGTCCGTTGTTTTTATTTCAATAATTTTATCGCTATCGTTCATTTGTAGTTTGTGTTTCCCTACTGTTTCCAGATGAATGCCTTTTTTGGTGGGGTCTTTATCTTCTTCTACAAATTGCAATTTGTGGCCGGTGCGTGTTTTAAAGGTTCGCAAGCGGACTTTGCCATCAACAACAGAATCATCGACTTTTTCGGGGGGTGCATCTGTGCCATTCCAAACGCTGCCAATAATATAGGGCCGGTGAATATCGCCATGTTCAAAAGCAACAAGTACCTCGTCATTAACTTCTGGCAAACAATCAAACCCACGCCCCGTACCGGCACCAATTGTTACTATTCTCGCCCAGTTACTTTCGTGGGCATCTGCTCCTTCTTTTGGTGTTAAAGTTGGAAACCAAACTTTTACCCTTCCCCAGCCTTTAGGGTCTTTATTATTAGTAACAACACCGGCTAAAAAAGTTTGTCCAGGTTGCAGATGAGTTTCAGGGGAAAGGGTGGCTCGCAAGTTACTACCACGCAACCCCCGAACGCTGAATTCTGTTGTGTAAGTGCGGTTTTTGTAGTGGTGGCGAGCGATTGTAATGTAATATTTCCCGCTATATTTCCCCATATCTTCAAGGGTGACAGTTTTACCAGGGCGTATTTCCGGGTTGCCTTGGCTTTCGGCATCGGCTTGTACAAATTCGCCGGCCAATTCATCGCAAAGCGCTTGAGCAATATTCTCAGCTTCTTTACTGCTAAATACCGGCTGATCTACGACAATCATTTTGGGATTTTGCGGTTGCCCGTTAAAGGCTGTGCTGGTTTTTTTTCCTTGTCCATGCTTAGTTTCTGTAATAAGTTGAGGAGAATTTTTTGTAGCAACAATTGGTTCTTTTTTTGTGTAGTCCCAGCCGCGCACTTCAACGTTGCTAACTTGTTCGGCGCTGGTAACTTGAACGTGAAAACTATCAATATCTTGCAACCATTTTAAGGTTAAAGATTCACCGGCTTTGGGTTTACGGAAGTTTAGTTTGCCATCCTGCACGAATAACTCAAACCCTAGTCTTGCAGCTCGTTCTTGCAAAAATTCCATGTTGGTTTGGTTTTCTTGAAATACATAATCGTGGGGTTCTCCACTGCTATCAACTGTATTGGTTTTTATGCCTACTTCACCGGCAATTTTTTTGACTATATCGCTGTCGGTGATGTTTTGAAATGAGCGGTTATACCGGCCTCGGTGCAGCCGGTGGGCTACGTCATAACCGCGAATAAAAATAGGGGCTTGAGATTGACTGTTAAAATGTGCTTCTATGGCGGTAATTTCGGCCTCTAGGACGTAGCTTTTTTTCTCGGTTGCAAATTCGGTGGCTTCGGTGGTGCTGGCACTAAAACCGATTTTTATGGGTTTGCCAATGGCAAATAATTTATCATGTCGCCAGGGCCTGTCTTGCTCACGTCCGGCGAAGTAATCGTTATTAAGAACGAGGGTAAACATTCCCGGTTCATGGATGTTTTCTTCGACGGTAATTTCGATAATATCTTCTATTAAATCTTCGGGTACGGCTTGGCCGTCAATTTCTAAAATAGGTTGAGCAATATAACGGGTAGGAGGCATGGCTTTTTATAAGGATTAGTATTTTTATGAGGAGTTTTTTTGTGAAAATATCTGCGTTTACCGGCCAGAAATAAGGCGGTTTTGTCGGTTATCTGATTGCCGGTTGGCTGAAACAGATTTTTGGTTGGGTTGACTTACAGATGCGTCAACTTCTTTGAGAGTCATGTCTATTTTGGCTTGCACCGGCAGTCCGTTAGGCAAAAACATGGTGAGTTTATAAGTGATACTTTCTACAAAACAACGCAGGTATTGTTGTTCACCCCAAGTAAAAATATAAATCGGCGGACGTTTGCCTTTTGCATCGCCTTTTTCTGCAAAGTTTACTGCTTTGATCATTTTTCTGAGATCGTCTAAAACGCTGGTGCCTTCTTCATACCTATCCAATAAAATATCGCTTAAACTAAGGGTGCAAGGTTCTGGATAGCCAAAGCTGACTTTTGGTAATCCTGACTCAGTGCGGGCTCCATCGCTGGGGTTTAATTGAACAGATTGTTGGAAAACAAGCTGGGTGGGGTTGAACATAAATTCGATGGTGTCGCTTTCATCAGAGATCAGTTTGGCTTTTTCGAGTTTTCCTGATTGCACGGAGTTATTATTTTTAGTTGCCATTGTTTTGTAAATAAGTTGATAGGATGGTTTTTATTATGGCAATCTTCCAGATCGGTAGCGCCCCGATCTTTCGCCTTCAATTTGTAAGCGTTGTTTGATGATTTTGTACACTTTTTCGGCTATAACTTCTAGGTTTTCATTTTCTTGATTTGGTGAGGTTTTTTTTGCTTGAATGGTGACGGGTGGGGTAGGCTTTTGCTCTGCGGTTGGGGGTGGTATTTGCTTTTTTTCTTGCCGTTGGAAACCGCTGGGAGTAAAAATTATTTCTTCTCCTTCACTGGCTATCATAAATTCTTGGGTAGGGGTGGGTTCATCTAAATTTACGCCTAGGTTTTCTTCTGGGTTATTGTAAAAAATTCCTTGGGAATTGAGGTTAAAAAATGCTTCGGAATCTTCTCTCACTATACTGGTATTGCTTGGGGGGGTTTCTAAGACAATATCAGGAAAATTGCTGGCCGGTTCTGCAAAAATATCTAGGGTGAGAGGAAGCCTTGCGGGGGTTGAAGTTTGCAGGGCCGGTTTTGGCGGAATGTGAGCTAAATTTTCTACCACTTTTGGCAGTAGAGGTAATTCGTTTTTTTCTAATTTGTTGTCTGTAGTTTCCTCAATTTTGGGCTGAGATTTTAAGCTTTCGGGGTCAGACTGTATTTCCTCATCGTCTGGGGAGGAATCATGTTCTGGAACTGAAAAGAAAACCGCTAAAGATTGGGCGGTTTGAGGGAGATAAAACTCTGAGCCAAGAGGGGTTTGTCCCAGGGTTTGCGGTGTGAGCAAAGGGTTTTTTATCCCCAGAGTTTCTGGGTTTGCCTTATTATTAAAAGGCGGTTTATTATCGGCATCGTTTAAATTCATTTTTGAGATATTTTGGTTATTTGTTATTGATAAGTAAGTCAACTTAATTAAACTCAGGGTGTAATGTAGGTTGGGTAGAGGAACGAAACCCAACAGAGGCTTTGATGGGTTTCGCTTACGCTCTACCCATCCTACAAATAATTAAGTGCTTCTACTTATTTTTTAGCTTAATTACTGGGGAAGAAACCGCCAGATTGAGCATCGCGTCCGGTGTGCAAAGTGGCCCCGCCTCCAAAGGAGTTACCTCCTCCATCGGGTTTCGTGTTCACAGAAACTTTTAAACCTTCACAGGCTAGAGTTAATTCTTCAATAGCGACTGTGTTGGCGTTTGCTTGTAAAGAAGGGGCTGACCAACTAACAGGAACCGCGCCTATTAATGTCCAGCATTGTAGGGTTTCACCGGCTTGGTTAAATAGCAAAATATTAATATTACGGCGCTGGGGATTAACAGCGTTTCCATTACTGGGTTCAAGTTTAGTTAACATCCGACTAGCCCACCCCCAAAATACTACATCATTGGTAAGACCGCGTTTGAGAGTAACTTCTGAAAATTGGGTGTGCCCTAAAACAATTCGCTGCTGGTTATTTACGCCTCCTTCAAAGTAAGTTTCATAGTTAACTTTTGCACTCAAGCCGGTGCATTCGCTGAAGCAGGCGCTAATATAACTTGATTCTTCAATTTCAACATAAAAGCGATTGGCGGTGATGTAATTGAGGTTGTTAGTGCTGGTATCAATAGCCGGCATGAGAATCACCTCCGGGGGGTTTTATTGTTTACGTTGTAAGTTGGAAGTTATGGCTAGGAAAAAGTGAGGATAGGTAACGCAACTCAAAACTCAGCGGGTAGGCTAATTTGTGCTAAAAGTGGCACGGGCAAAGAAACCTATCGCTTAAGTTAAGTGGCATCAGATGATACCAAATCCGGTTTAACAATTAACCTATCTGCGTCCATCTGCGTAGCGCTACGCGCGGCTACGCCTAACATCTGCGGTTAAAAAACCCTTCAAAATCGGTCTGGTATGAAAAACAAGAAACGTAGTTTTCTCCCTAAAGGCATTAATTCCAACAAAACTGACTAGCAGTTTAAGGTGAGTTGGAGGCCGGCGGTAGTAGCCAAAAGTCTAATTTATTCCTCTTTAGCTTTGCAGTCGCATTTTTCTGGCTGTTTTCTCATGGGTACGAGGCCGGTTTTTGAAAGCCAACTCTGCATTTCAATTGTGTTTAGGATCTCTGCAAATTTTTCACCGGCAGGTTTGCGGCGGTTGTCTCTGGGGTAGAGAACCACTACCGGATAAGCTAAGGGGTAAGTTTTGGATAAAAATGCTTCAACATTGGGGGAGTAGGCGCCTTTTTCGTTGCATAAATCTGTTTCGGGAGTCACCGGCTGTAAGTTGTCTTTTACCAGTGGTGAAACCGGTTCTTTGTTACCTTCTACCAGTGCTAACGGATAAACAGAACATTGGCCGAAAACTTTGCTAACAGTGCCAAAAGAGATACTGCCAATATTGTCGTTTTCAAAATCTCTAATTACTTGTCTGAGGGTGGCAAAAGTGGCGAGGGGTGTAATTTGTGGAAAGCTGATTTTATTAGATTTTTCTGGCAGGTTTGATTCGTTGATCAACTTCCTAAAAGCGGTAATGGTGGCTTCATCTTTTAGCACGCGCTGCTCAAAAAATCGCACTGCTTCTTCTTCTGTTGGGATGTAAAGTTTGATGGGTAAATCGGGGCCGCCTAATTGTTTCCAGTTGGTGATTTTGCCGGTGTAAATTTTTCGCAAATTTTCAAAAGAAATGCTTCCTCCCAAGCTGCGGGGGATGCTGTTTTCTCTTTTGGCATAGCCGAAAGCAACAAAGACTGCTAAACCATCGCTGGCAAATTGTTGATATCCAATTTCTGTGTAAAGAGAGGCGGGATATGTGCTTTCAATAACGGCTAAATTTGCTATGGCAAAATCAGCTTTTTCTGTTCTAATTTGGTTGATGGTTTCTTGGAGGGTGGTTTCTGGTTGGTAGGTGAAGTTAAATCTTTTCTTGTTTTCTTTGAGAATGGTTTCCAGCCGGCCTTGCAAATGTTGGTGGAAAGTGATGTTTTTTGCTATTAAGTTTGGCTGGGTTAATATATAATCCCAGGTGCCGGTTTTTGTGGCTGTGCAAGTGAATTCTCCTGCTGGAATTCCTAAGACATCTTGTAGGCAACAGGTGGGGTTTTCGCTGGCAATTGCTTTTTTTTGGGTGGGTTTAGCTGTCAATAGGTAACTGAGGAAGATTAAAAACAATAAACCGGCACTACATAGAGCAATAAAACGGGGATTTAACCATTTTTTTGTTTGAGTTTCTTCTTTTGAGGCCGGTTTGGGATCTAGGGGTGTGTCGTCGTTGGGAAAGGAGATTTTTAGCAGGTTTTGACGGGCAATTTCTGCGCTTTCAAAGGTGATAGAACCCAGGCCGGTGAGGTTGAGGATAAAGCTTTTTAGTGCGGGGTTAATGGCAGGCCAGTCTTGGTCTATGCTGGGGTGGAGAGGGTGGTTATGTTCGGGGTTTGTTGTGCCACCGGCTAATAAGTAAAAGGCGATGTAGCCTAAGTCTTTTAAATCAATAGATGGGGTGATGATGGCCGGTTCTGTTAGGGGTGGATAAAAGCGGTTTTCCCAGAGGGCAAAATCAGTTAGGTAAATCAGAAATCCTTGATTTTTTGGGGCTATGAGGATGCTGTTAAGGTTGAGGTTTCCGTGTGTTAATCCTTTTTTTATTAAACCACAAGGCAGGCGGTAATTTTGCCCGTGTAGGCTTTCTAAACTTTGCAAACATTGGTCTAAAAAATTCCGCACTTGGGGGCCCGTGAAGGCTCCTTTTTCTATGAGGTATTTTGCGAGAGTAGGGGGGTTGTAGGGGTTGGTTTTGGCTATTAAGTAGCAGCGTTCTTGATAGGGATCGGCGATGGCTTCTAGGGGGGTGATCAGGCGAAAGTCTTGTATTCTGCCGTCGGCTAAATTTAGGCCGGCCATTTGGATAAATAGGTCTTTGCGCTGCTGAGTTTCTTGTTGGTTAAAATAAAGTTTTGGCAGCAAGTATTCTTTGAGAATAACCGGCTGTTTGGTTGAGATCTTTGTGGCGAAATATAGCCGTCCTAGTCCTCGATTTTCTAAAAAAGATTCAATTTGATAAACGCCTTGAGCGCCGCGAATTTTTGAGTTTGGAGGCAAGAGGGCGGGAAATTGGCATTGCGAGCAATAGTTATTTGTTTCTGGTTGGAGTGTAAGGTTTTGTTGACAGTTTAATGGGTTTCCTGCGGTACAAGGGTATTTTGAATAAACTTTTTTTTGCAGGTTGTGGAGGCCGTTTTTTCCTCTGGCGTTGTCTGTGGGTTCGACTTCTGAGGAAGTTTCTTCTGAGTCCGGCTGGTTTAGTTTTTTAAATTTTTCAAGAGCTTTGTCTTTGATTTCGCCTACATCTGGGGTTTCGAGTTTAATGTTTTCTTGTAGGTAAGCAAACACCCACTGGAATTTAGAGGGTATGAAACGCAAGAAACCGCTCAAAAATTTGTTTTGGGTTGCTGCTATTTTGTTGGCGATTTTGCTGGTTTCTCTGGCTGTCCCTTCTTTTATTAATCCTTCGGCTATTTTTTTTACCATAATAGTCAATTTTTGTAATTTTTTGGTGTTAGGGTTAGGATATTAGAAAACTAATTTGGAGGACAGAAAAATGGCAAGGGAAGAAGTTGTTAGACTTTTCAGATCGGCTCAGGAAGATCCGGCTTTGAGAGAGCGGCTGAATACGGCGGCGAACCCGGAAATGTTTGTGCAGATGGCTAAGGAGCTTGGCTATGATTTTACGGTTGAGGAGTGGAAGCAGGTAACGGGTTTTCAGGTTGAGGAGTTTAAGGCAAATTTGTCGGAAATTCCTGGACTTTAAGTTAAGTTTGAGCGGGGTGTGTTGGGTTATTTAACGCACTCTGCTTTTATTTTGGTGGATTGGGTGGCGGGGGTGCCGGTGCTGGGGGTGACGGTGCTGGGGGTGCCGGTGTTTCAGCGGCGGGTGGTTTGGGGCAACCTTGCTGGGATATGGAACCGTTGGGCATGGTTGCTTTGCACAAAATGGCGTTTGTGATGGTGGCACCGGCGAGGTTGGCGTCTTTTAATTTGGCGCTTTCGAGGTTGGCGCTTTTGAGGTTTGCACCGGCTAAGTTTGCCCCTGTTAAGTCTGCTAAATAAAGGTTGGCGTTGGTTAGGTCGGCGTTAATTAAGGTGGCGTTTCTTAGGTCTGTGCCGGTGAGAATGGCTCCATATAAATCGGTGTTATTTAGATTAGCATTATTGAGGTTGGCGCGGTTTAAATTGGCGACAATTAATTTAGAGTTGCTGAGGTTAACTCCTGAAAGGTTGGCGTTTAAAAGGGCTGCACCGGCCAGGTTAGCACCGCTGAAAGAAAGGCCGGTGAGGTTTGCTCCCTGCAAGTCGCATTTTTGGCAAGAGTTGCTGTTGAGGAGTTGGTTAATTTGGGTGGGGTTTTGTGCCGGTAGGGGAAGTGTGGAGGCCAGCAGGAGGCCGGTGATTAGTATTTTCTGTTTCATAGAAGTTGATTTTGACTGTTTTCTTCGAGGCAACCTATACCGACCCCATAATGTTGTTACTGCCGGTATTGGAAGTATTTTTTGCTTTCTTCTTTATCCTGGGTAAATGAAAGTTTATTTCTCACTTTTTGGTTAAAGTCTGAACTCATGTTTAGGACTACTTGCTTGAGTCCTTCCGCAGTTTTGACTTTAAACAGGTCATTAACTACTTTCTCGCAGTGAGCTAATTTTTCTTCTTCGCTATTAAAGGTTTTCTCTCCTTTGCGAACTGCTAGGAGTTCTCCTTTAACGATTTTTGCCATATCTTCTACTGGTTTTGTGTTTTCTATTTGCAGCTTCATATCGTTAAAGTCTGGTCTTTTTCTCAGTTCTATAACGGCATCAAAAAGGCGGTACAGATATTTAGAAGAACGGTAAAAAGTTTTGCCATCCGGTGCGTCTTCATGGGTGTAGTGGACTATATCTTTGAGGAAGTCGCCAAGTTGTTCGTTAAAGGACTGTAAAATATCAATGGGTGTTAGCTTTGCCAGCGCTGCTTGGGAATCTTTTCCTTGCAAACCGGCCACAACGTGCTTGACTGCGCCTTCGCTGTGATAAGCTTCACTGGCAAAAAAGCAAGCTTCACCCAATAGTTTTTTGACTTCTGCTTTGAGGACGTTGATTTGATCAGCCGCAGCTTCAGGATTTTGTGATTGTTCTAATTTACTAATTTCTGCTTGAATTTGCCGAACTTTTGTCATCCGCTCAAGATAAAGCTGGTTGCTTTTTTCTAGGACTAAATCGGGCTGTTCGGAGGTGATTTCGTGAAGTTCCTCTATAGCGAGTAATTGCCCTGCAAGTATATTCCGACTTGCTGACGGACTAGCGTCAACTGCTTTCTGTTCTTGTTCTGAAAGTTTTGGTTGGCTTTGCAGATCAAGATTTTTTTCCTTCATTGCTGCTCTGCATTCTTCTAGCAGATCGTAAGCCGCAATTTGAAAAATAGCATCGGCTTCTTCATACTGTTTTACTACGGCTTTTCTTTCCTGCTTATTGTTTATTCCCGTGAGAACCGAATTGAGATAGTTATCCCATTCTACAGGATTCATATATCTGCGCTGTTTCACCAAGGCCGCCACATCCTGATCCAGGTTGCTTGTTTGGCTAAAGCTTTGTTCCGGTTGGTCTAAATCTTTATCTGTTCCTTGGGTGTCGTTTTTGGCAGTATCGTCGATGTTTTCTTCAACTTTCAAATAGTCTTTGGCGTACAAATTGGTATCAAAAACTGTTCCCGGCTGTTTTCCAAATTCGCTTTTAACAATGTTATTGAATTCGGCAACAGCTTTGACGTCATTATCTGTCCCCGGAGAGGAAATAGTAATATCGTAGTCCGACTCGCGGTCTTTACTGCCTACTGATTTTGAGATTAGGCCAGGATATTTTTTGCGTAATTGATTGATAAGTTGATCCACATAGCGCTTACGGTAAGACCAAAGCTCCCACATGGTACTTTCCTGATCTTTGAATTTGGTTTTAACTTCTGTCCAGCTAGAGTCATTTGCTTTGATGATATTTTTGCATTCCTCATCGCTCATGGTGAATGCGTTGCCTTGGGGGTCTACAATAATCGGCAAGTTGTTGTGAGCTACACCTTGCTCATCCATGTAATAAGGTGCCGGTTGATTATGCGCCACACCTTGCTCATCCATGTAATAAGGTGCCGGTTGATTATGCGCCACACCTTGCTCATCCATGTAGTAGATAGGTTGGTCTTGCTCCTTGTTTTTTTCTTTAGTTTTTGCACCCTTTAACTGGATAGTTGGTGGCGAGGAATTTTCGGCTTCTGTTTGCGGGTTTAGTACGGGTATATTGGCGAAGTTATGGCCGAAGTTTTCTGCATTTTCTGGTTTAGTTTGTAGCGTAGGCGATGCCTGGGTGGGTTGGGCAAAGGGCCGGTTGAGAATTGGACTGGATGCCGGTGCCGGTTTTTCTGTAGATTTTTTTTTGGTTTGAATTCGATAACGCATTGCTCACCTCTTACTTCAAATCGCGGTATTTGTTTATTCTATCACTATAATAATTTTGTTTGGATTTTAGATTCATTTTATTACATATTAGAATTGATGTACTCAAATTTTTAAATCAATATTCCCCTTGAATGGAGTTATAAAAAAGCTCATTAATAGGGAGAGTTCTCCTCACATTTATGTAACAACAATGTTACGCCAAATGAGCTTGTTAACTTTCACTTAATTCTTGAGATATCAAGAGTCCTTTGAAATTTTGAGTAACAACAGCAAAAAATGTACAGTCTTGCATAATCTTCATTATGCTCTACCAAAAAGATAAACAATATCCAGCTTGTTATTATTCTCCAGCTTGATTTAAAAGTTATGTTTTAAAAAACCCCAAATGATCATTTATCTCAAGAGCTTGCGTAGCACTTACTTGAGTAGTTGAAACTTGGCTTATAGTATCAATAAAATGATCTATTGTAAAAAGGGCGCAATCGCAGTAACTTTCCAGCAATGATGTATATAGACTTAAATTTAAGTTGATATTCGTGTCAAACATGACATTCCATTTAAAGTAAACAACTGTTCCAGTAATGCCAAAACTACCTGTGGAAATCTTACTATTGATTTTATTAATAGTTTTTAAAATTTCTAACTCTTGTGTTTCATTGAATTCTTCAATAATTTCTACAAAAATCTGAAATAAATACTTTTTAGAGCTAATATCGGAACTACGGCTTACTACCAATGGTAAAAAAGAAAGCTGAAGATCAACTACAAAATTTTCTTCTTTGCCTAGATTTGCGAACCGACTAATTAATGTATAAAATGGAGCATAATCATCGGGTTCTTCCAGTTTTGTCTGAAGACCCCCTTCTTGAAATAAACTTTCAAGATTAGCTAAAAGTATTTTTTGGTTTTCTAAATCAGCAGACATAGTAGTTTCCTTTTCTTAATTAGGTTTAGTATGGCCCCCTTTAATTTTCTTACCATCCCATTGCTTCTGCTATTCTGGGAGGATTCGGAATTTGTTTTTCAGGCTCTAAACGCAATCCCATCACATCAGTAATCATTGTACTCGCCTCTTTTTGTTCATTAAGATTGCCTTCTTGGCGTAAAACTCCTACTTTATTCAATCTTATTGCCATTTTTGCTACATACTCTTCATAACATTGCTGGGGAGTTGCAAACCCTTGAGATTGTAAAGCCTGGTTCCGTAATTTTTCTCTAGCTTTTGATTCAATATGTTCAATTCCAAACATTTTATCAACTAAGTTCTCTCTAATTACTCCCATTGTTTTCCAAGCAAAAACCCCTTTGATAATTGCAAACACAACGCTAATGGCTATGCCTATCAGAAAAGCATCGGGAGCGAATAGCTTTATTCCGCACTTAACCGAATCAATTGCTGCTTTTGAACGATTCAAAGATTGAATATCTTTCATAACTGTGGCCGTCTGAGATATTTCTTCATTTTTGCTCTTTTGCAGATCGTGAGCCGCCCACATTCTATTTTCGCTAATCTGTACTTTTGCCAGGTTAGAAGCTAAAGCCACCGGACTTATTACAAAACCTGCCATATCTGCCAAGCCTGTAGCTCTATCTTCATTGCTCAACTGTTTATCTGTAGCATTTTTCAAACCAGTTACATCACTTACAAAATTTACTCCTGTTCTCACTATACCTACGGAGGGGGTTAAACCACCGGCTGTTCTACCGCCAAAAATCTGCGCTTCCTCGCTCGTATCTTTAGAAGCATGAATGAAAGTTCGAGAGATTTTCTCCCAATCAATTTTCGCCCCTCCGCCTGTGAAAGGAATATAGCTTCTCCATCCCCCTTTTATAGATTTTTTATCAAAGGTTTCAAAACTATTATTGGTCTTACCTTTGGCCAGATATAAATAAGCCTTTTCTTTTGTATCCCTGGGCAATTCTTTAATGTAATTTATTAAATCTTTATGTTCTTGTTTCTCTGCTTTCCTTTCGAGATAGGCAAGGAATTCTTCAAGAATATTATCATCAATTACATTACTATTTTTGTCTGCAATTGCTTCAGGTCTAAAGTGTAAGAAACTGTTTACCCGACCCGCAAATAAATTCCAATCTACATCTTTTCCAGAAGACTTTCCCAATTTTAATTTGGGTTTAAATTCTGCTAGGCTGGTGGGAGTTTCTGGGGCGTAAGCATCTCCATTAATTTGACATAAAATTTCTTCCTGTACCTCTTGTTTCAAACTTAAAAACTGAGAAAATAGGGCTACGTTCTCTTGAGACGAAGCTTTATGCGTCAGCCATTGAATAATCTCAGTAAAAACCTTGGTTTCAATTTTTTCTCTCTGAATTGCTGGTGTTCGCTGAATTTCTCCCCCCTGTTGCACTACATGAGTGAGTTCATGGGCTAATAATTCTTGCCCACTCGAACTATTTGGGTTGTATTCCCCGCGCTTAAAAAAGATGTTGTTGCCAGTCGTGAAGGCACGAGCGCTCAGGGAACGGTTGAGTCGGTCGGCTGTAGAATCGTTATAGATATTCACCTTGCTAAAGTCAGTACCAAATGCTCCTTCCATCTTTCGTCGAAGTGGTGTTTCCAGGTGCCTTCCGCCGGTTTTGGCTTGGTTAATCCTGCTTTCCAAATGGGACGAAGCCTCTCCTCCTTCTATCGCCTCCCGCCGTTGCACCGTCAACCGGCTGATCAAAGGTTTAGAGAACATTTGACGCTGCACAGATCCATCACCACCACCGCCCGATCCCTCATCAGGAGATGCGCTGGTACTGATTTTTTTCATAACTTGTTTGGCAACTGTATCCGCTTCTTGCTCGTATTTATCGTTAGGTTCCCCAATAGTGAGTTTAGGTTGAATCGGTGGTGGAGGTGCAGAAAATGTAACGCGAGATAAAAGATTGCCGCCTGTTTGTGACGCTTCAACTTGTGTCTGTTCTGGTGCTGTTACTGATTCAGGTTGAGCCGGTTCGGCAAAAGGACGCGGCTGGAACATCCCAGAGGTGGGTGTGGATTTCGATTGCCCTTTTTTCTGGATCTGCCGTCCGGTTGCCATAGCCTAGCCTCGCTGACAATTTTGATATATTATCTTGTTCTAATTTTCCACAAAACCCTGCTCAGCTTTATTCGACTAAAGTCTAATTTTGCGCTTAACTTCTCTAAAACCGCCTCTGACTTCAAATTCCTGCCCACACACAACCTACCTCGCCTATTTTCTACACTAAACCCACCCCTTCACCTCTGAATCTGTCAAGGGACGCTCCATTTTCACATATTCACTTTTCGCCGCTTGCAAAATGTGTTTCATTCCCACCGGCTCCCCAGCTTCCGCTGCAATAAACGCCGCATTTAAAGCCATATTTTTAATATTTCCCCCCGCCACATTTAACTTAGCCAATTTATTAAAATCCAACCCCTCGGTAGGTGTTTGTTTAGGAAAAACACGCCGCCAAATTTCCGCCCGCTGACCGGCATCAGGAAACGGAAACTGCACAATAAACCGCAGCCGGCGTAAAAAAGCCCCATCTAAAGCGCTTTTTAAATTAGTCGTTAAAATTGCCAAGCCTCCATAACTTTCCATCCGCTGCAACAAATAGCTAACTTCAATATTGGCGTGCCGGTCATGGGAATCTTTCACCTCCGAACGCTTGCCAAACAAAGCATCCGCTTCATCAAATAGCAAAATCGCTCCTCCTGCTTCCGCTGCATCAAACAACCGCCGCAAATTCTTCTCAGTTTCGCCAATATATTTACTAACAACCGAACTCAAATCTATGCGATAAAGGTCTAACTTCAATTCCTGCGCTAACACCTCCGCAGCCGTTGTTTTTCCCGTCCCACTACCACCGGCAAACAAAGCACTTATCCCCAAACCTCGCCGGCTTTTATTACTAAAACCCCACTGTTCATAAACCTTCCAACGCTGCCCAACATGAGCGGCAATTTCCTGTAAAATCATCCGTTCTTTATCCGGTAAAATTAAATCTTCCCAGCCGGCTCTTCCCTCAATTCTCTGTGCCAAATCATCGAGACGGGTGCGCGCTTGAAGGCGGCAATTTTCCCACAATTGTTGATAAAATTCTTCTTTTTCTGCGGCTTCAATTTTTAAACAAGCTGCTTTAATTGCTGGGCCGGTGAGGTTAAAATGCGAAACTAAATGTTCCACTTTACCGTTTAACTCTTTGGCCATTTCCCCTAAAGCATTTTGCCAAATTGTTCGCTGTTCTTCACTTGTCGGAGTGCCAACATCAAAACTAATAATAGGGCGTTGTCGTTGCCGCATCCGCTCTAGGCTAGTGACAATTAAAGGCAGATTTGCACTTTCAATAAAGCGGGCAATTGTTGCCTCAGTTATTGATTGAGTCGTGTCTGTTTCATCACAATCTAACAATAAAACGCTGTCGCTCAAAAGCCATTCCCTTTCACACAGACATTTAAATAAATTTTGTTGGCTGCTATCGGTGGGAATTGTCTGGGCTGAAACTGTGTGCAAATTTAAGTTTAATTCAGCGCAAACGGCGGCGGCAATTGTTTTTTTACTGGCAATTTCTCCTCCGCACAATTGCAAAACCGGCAGTTCTCCCCCCGCTTGAGATGCTCGCACCCAAGCGGCTACCATTTGCTCTGTGATTTGTCGGTGAGAGGGTACTAGCTCACTTCTTTGAATCACCGGCTCGATTATGCCTGCTAAACGTTCGTCTAAATGCTGTACACCGGCTATATAATGCAAAATTCTTTCGTCTATTCTTAAGCAAGCGCTGGTGAGATTGTTAGCAGGACTGATTTCTATTAATCGCCATTTTCGCAAGGGTGCTGCCGGTGTTAGCGCTCCCCAATGGGGGGCCGGTAACACTGCTAAAGCTAAACTGAAAGTGGGATAATTTTGTTGCGGATTACCTGCTGCTGCCGCACACAATGAGGCCCAATTGCTATCAAATTCCATGCCGGCGCATAGCAGTAAAATATCTCGTTCAAAGGGCGACAATCCGAAAGTTTCACAGACTCTTTTTAAGGCCGGTGGCGGTTGGAAATCCTGCGGAGAGATAGTAGGTACTGCAATCGATTGATCGCTTGTTTCCCCGTTGCTGTTTATCCTATCAATCTGCCTTTTTAAGGCTTGTCTTACGGCTTCCACCTCTCTCATTAAATAATGCTGATTTTCTCTTCGCCAATTGCTAGATTTTATCTGGGTTAATGGAGTCATTTACCTTTTTTTGAAGTTTTCTTTAGTCGGTTTTTTCAGCAGATTGTATCAACTCTTCAAAATATTTTTGGGCTTCGTCTGGGGACATAAGCAGGGCTTTTCCGCTCTGCAAAATTTCGTACTGCCCGCCCCGATAACCATGACCGGCAATCAATTTTAATTCTATGGCTTTGTTGCCCAGTTCTGTGAGTTTGTTAACACTGAGCATTTCCACTTCTTGATTGAGCCGGTGTGTTATCAATTCTTCTTCATCCATTGTTTTGTTTTTTCCTGATAATTTGGGTCTATAGAAAATAAGCTTTTCTCTGAAAATAAGGCTTCAGCGAATTACGACTTTCGGGCTGTTATACTGATTGAAAGTCCTGCTGTTTGGGTCAGTATCTATTGTTAGCTGGCTTTCGGCCCCATCTACTTGCAACCTCAGTAAATATTCTCCTGGTTTGACATTTTGCACCGGCACGACAATAAGGCTAGTATCAGTGCGGCGCTGTGGGGCTTCAAACAAGTAAGCAGCGGGGTTATTTGCCGATTTTTGATTCATCGCTAACAAGACCCTTTGTTGCTTACCAATGCTAACATCGACACGCAATTTTATCTCAGCCGATCTGACCTCTTCTTCCCTCCCCTGCAAGTTAGAAACGCTGGCTTTGATGACAGTTGGGCGCAAAACAAAAGCAGCAGCATTTGATTCTACGTTTTGAGTAGGGGCCAGTTGATCGATATCTTTGCTTGCCACATCGAGAAACCGAAAGTCTCCCCTAGTGTTGGTTTGCAGGCGGTGAATCACTTGCAAACTTTGGACACCGGCACGCAAAGAATTAATCGGTACCAAAGACAGCGGCAAAACAATTTCTTTTTCGCTCACTTCTTGGGGGATAACTTCAACTTGACCCACCCGCACCAACGTCTGCTCATTTTTTAAATTATACCCCCTCACCAGCAAAATGCTGTTTGCCACCAACGGCTCTAATGCGCCAGCCGCGCAAACAACTTGACTGACGGTTGGCTGAGCAGAAAAAGGCCCAACGCTCCAAGCACGACTGCGAACCGGCAGCGCTTTTTTAGCAGGTTCCTCCCCTTCAACAATCACCGCTGTTGCTTTGTAAGCCACCGAAAGGGCGTAGGGAGTTTGAAAAAAAACCGACCAAACTTTTGATAAATCTTCTAACGATAAATCCTGCAAAGAAAAGCTAATTTCTTCTATTTGTTCGCCCAAATTAGAATTTGCTAAATAATGAAAATTAGCATCAAAAATTGTTTCTTGAATCATATCTTTTGTCAGGTGTTGCCGGTCGCTTAAGGTACGAATCACAGAACCTAAAAGCCGCTGCGGTTCCAATTCCCCCTCATTGCCATAAAAACTCAGCATATAGTGCAAATCTAGGGCAGTAAGTGAGCGCTTAGCAGTTTCTCCTTTGCGGTTACGAGCACGCACATCAGCGCTATTTTTCCACACCTGATTAAGGCTGGTTTGGTAAAGGTAGAGATTAACTCCCGTTTCTGGCGTAGCGCTGTTTATACTTTGAGGGCGTAGTGTTGTCACTTTCGCTCCGTCCACATCTGTCTGCACGGCTGCTAATAAGATTTTTTGCAGGGCGGCGGTGACTGTGGCAATTGCGAGATAATTACTCATTTTTTATCTTTTTTAATGTGGGTAAAAAAGCCTAATTATTAGACTTTTGAAGAGCAGTTATTACGACGTTATTTATTGATTTTTCCAGAGGTTATCATTAGAGACTAAACCCAATTTTAAAGACTTGACAATGGCTTGAGTTCGGTTTTTGACTTCTAATTTTAGGAAAATTTCTGTTAAGTGAGCTTTGACTGTGGCGACGGTAATGTAAAGGTGCGTAGCAATGTCTTCATTAGAAGCTCCTCTTACTAACCACTCTAAAACTTCTCGTTCGCGGGTCGTTAAATGAATGGCTGCTGCTGCCGATGTTGATTTTCCAGTATAAAATTGAAACAACCTAAAAAAACCAGTGGCGGCTTCTGGAGCTAAGTAAATTTGGTCTTTCATTACAGTTGCAATAGCTTCGGGTAGTTGAGTTGCGAGCCGGTCTTTAAAAACATAGCCCTTCGCACCGGCCTGCATGGCTTTGAATACCCATTCATCCTCTTGATGGCTTGATAAAACAATAACTTTTCCTTGATAACACTTTTCTTTTAACCAAAGCAGCAGCGTTAGGCCATTATCAGGTGCTAATTCTAAATCAAGCAAAATTAGGGCCGGTTGTTGTTGTATTGTTAAGCTTAAAGCTTGCTGGATAGAAGCAGCTTCTCCCACAATATTGTAGTGTGCTGAAGAGCTTTGATTGTAGAAACTAAGCAGGGTTTGCAACCCCTTCCGAAAAAAAGGCTCGTCATCAACAAGCAAAATTGAAAGTGATTGACTGGCAAGCATAATTTATCTATCCTATTACTTTGAACAAGGGTATTTTTTTAGGCTCTTTTCCGAGGTTAAATTTCAAACCGAAGGGCGGGGTAGGGTAAAGGAAAATTGAGCGCCACCTTCGTTAATATTTTCTGCCCAAATACTTCCTTTATGGTCTTGAATAATTTTTTTAGCTATACTTAGACCTAAACCAGTGCCTCCAGGCCGGCGGGTGTAAAATGGTACGAATAATTCTTTTAAGTCTTGTGGTGAAAGTCCGGGCCCGCCGTCGGAAATCTCTACCAAAACTTCATTTTTAAAGACACGCCACCGGCATTCAATTGTTGTGCCAAGCGGGCTAAAATAAATGGCGTTGCTCAACAAATTTTCAAACACTTGCTTGATTTGCCAACTATCGGCAAAAAGAGTAACAGAAGTTTCGGGGTAGGTAACGAGCAGTTGTTTTTCTTGCAAAATCGGTTGCAACAATTGCAGAGCATCTCTGAAACTAACCAGTAAATCATTTTGTTTTAATCGTAATTCTGGGGGTTGTATTTTGTATAAATTATTCAAATTTTCGCTTAGTTCGCCAACAGTTTGACGGATTACTGATGCCTGCTCTTTAAAAACTCCTTCCGGCAATCCTAAGCAAAGATTTTCGGCATAAAGGGCAATTAAGGCTAGAGGATTTCGCAGTTGGTGTTTTGAAGATCCTGCTGCTTGTTTAAGCAGTTCTATTTGTTGCTGCTGTTGGGAAGCTTTGCGATAAATTATCAGGTAATCGTTGAGAAGTTCTGCTTGTTGTTCAACGCTGTGCTGCTGCTGTTGAGAAAGGGCTGAGCGTGAATACAACAGCAAATATTCCTTTGCTGGGGAATTGTTAAAAAAGTAAACATAAACAAAGATGGTAGATTCTTGTTGATTGCGAGAAGTTGTGTTCTCGTTTTCCTGTAAGCCGCTATTATTAAACTCGGCAGGCATCACCAGTTGAATTAGCTTAAAAGGTGGGAATTGTGCTTGTAACCACTTCTCGGACTTCAAATAATAAAATAGACTGGCTGAATTAGTATCAAAAAGCTTGTGTTGCTGAGCCTCATACCGAAACGGTTGCTGGTTGTCTGGATGCCGGCAGACGAGCCAAACAGCACAAAGCGGTAAATGATCTAGCAAGTGCTGAGTTTGTCTATGGCAGACGGATTTAAAAGCTTGAAATTCTACTTCGGGCGGCGAATAGGTTGGAGATTTGTAATCGGTCGAGTGTAGACGCACCTTTTGCATATAGGTTCCCTGATGATTAGCACCACTCAAATAATATCTAACCTGGGATAGATGACAAGCTTTTGTAAAGATATGTAAAGCTGTTTAGACAGTCGTTCGTGCGCTGCAATAAGAGTGTCGATTAAACATTCTTTAAAAATTTAACAATTTGATCCGGCGTTGCTACTTATCTAATCTGAGGTGTCTTTTCGGGGCTTTTTGGCTTAAATTGACCATATTTCCTCGCTTTTTGTAGGGGCAATTAGTCTGTAGTGGGGCTGATGCAGGGGTGATCAAAACCTATGGTTGTAGAAATGTAACTAATAAATTTCATAAAAATTTACTTAATGCTCTTACCGGTTAGTTTGGGCGCGATATCTGATTAAAAATCTCGACTAAAGTCTATTAACCTTCAGGATTATATCTGGCTAATCTATAACCTGTACGAATTGCTTGTTGAATTCTATGCTCACTGCTGTTTCCCAGACCTTAGCAGAAATTCTGGCTGGGGGGGCTTCCGACCTCAGTACAGAGCAAATTGATTTCAACCACCCGCAGCATTCCAGCTTTGGTACCAGGGTAAACATCTACTGCTACGAGTTTCGGCAAAGTGAGCAGGAGTACCAGGCAATAGCGGAAGTGGGTGGAAGCACTCAAAAGCAAAAATCGCCATTTTGGTTTGACATCTCATTTTTAGTCACCGCTTGGGATTTTACAGCCCTCGGCGAAATGCGTTTGCTTTCAGAAGCATTAATATTGCTGCTGCCTCACCATTGGCTGCCGGAAGACTCGCTGGCAGTCGCCCTCAGAGGTTATGGCAAACTGCCGATGAAAGTTTCTGCTGTGGGATACGGGGAAACAGCAGTGCTATGGACAGCACTAGGTGTGCCGATGCGGCCAGCCTTGCGAGTGATAGTAACTGTTCCTTTTTTAATGGAAACAGAACTTGTTTCAAACAAACACATTTCGTTGATCCCAGCTTCCTAAACATAGTTGGGAATTGGCCCAAATAAGGTACTGGCATAATACAAAATCGAGGAGTACCCCTTATGGCATTAGATTATTTTGCCCCTGGTGTCTACGTTGAAGAAGTAGACAGGGGCAGTCGCCCCATAGAAGGCGTGAGTATGAGTGTGGCTGGGTTTGTTGGTTTCACCGAAGATGTGCGAGGTGATGCTGAACTATTCAAACCCATGATGATTACCAACTGGAACCAGTACCTGGAATATTTTGCTAAACCGGGCTCAGATGGGTTTACAGACTTCAACGCTTACTTGCCGTTTTCTGTGTCTGGTTGGTTTCTCAATGGTGGGGGCCGGTGTTGGGTAACTAGCATTGGTACACAACTCCCCGGCACCCAACCGCCGCCACCCGAACAAACCGCCACCAAATTGCTCACCTCCGGCGGACGTCCGTCCTTAAGATTAACCCTGAAAGCTCTTGAGGCCGATGAGGAAAGCACTGGTTTGGCCCTCCCCGGCACAGGAGCCCGGATTCAAGTTTCTGTGGCGCCGGGAGAACCGAAACCGCTGCCAGAAGATGCGCCAGAAGATGCAGAACCACCCTTAAATACGGGAGAATTCTTTACAATCACCGTGACCCGCAATGGCGAGCGGCTTGAGCGCTTCGAGCACTTGACGATGAACCCCGAAGCTGAAACCGAAGTTGCCGACTATGTGGTGACTGCGTTGGAGGCATCGGAATTTATATCGGTTGTGGATATGTCCCAAACCGGCCAGCCTTTGTCTCGCCGGCCCGTCAATGGTCTTTACGAAATCGTCCCCCCACCATATATTGCCAGTGCTGACCGCTTCCCGCGCGATATGCAAGGAGCACGCGATGACAAAACGGGGATGCAGGGCATTTTTGAAATTGACGAAGTGTCGATGATCGCCTGCCCGGATTTGATGCGGGTGTACCAAGAAGGTTTAATGGATTTGGATCAAGTACATGGTGTCATGGAAATGATGCTGAGTATGTGTGAAAACTCGTTTCCTGGCCCTGCCTACCGCATGGCTGTGCTAGACCCGCCGCCGGTTAAACCGGGTAAAGGAACCACCGCCGTTGCTGCTGAACAGCAAAAACCGCAAGATGTGGCGCAGTGGTTGAGTATGTTTAACCGACGTTCGATGTTTGGCTCACTTTACTATCCCTGGATTAAAGTTGCTAACCCCCGCAACGGAGGCCGGCCTATTATGGTGCCTCCTTCTGGTCACATGATGGGGATATGGTGTCGCACTGATGAATCTCGCGGTGTCTTTAAGGCACCGGCCAACGAAACCCCACGCGGCGTAATTGGCTTGGCTTACGATACGAATATGCGTGAGCAAGAATTGCTTAACCCCTTGGGTATCAACTGCATCCGCAACTTCGCCAGCTACAGCCGGGGTTACAAAGTTTGGGGGGCTCGGACTTTGGTTGAACCCGATAACGTTCAATGGCGTTATATCAGTGTCCGCCGGTTGATCAGTTACATCGAAAAATCGATTGAAATGGGCACTCAGTGGGTGGTGTTTGAGCCGAATGATCAAGACTTGTGGGCACGGGTTTCTCGCACAGTTAGCAATTTCCTTGAACGCCTCTGGCGGGAAGGGGCGCTGTTTGGTGGCTCACCGGCAGAAGCTTTTTATGTCAAATGTGATGGCAGCATCAATTCTCACGAAACGATGATGCTGGGCCGGTTGTATGTGGAAGTTGGCGTTTGCCCAGTCCGACCGGCAGAATTTGTGATTTTCCGCCTTAGTCAGTGGGCTCCTAACCAATAGGAAATCCGCACTTGGGGAATGGGGGGAAATTTCTTGCCTGTTCCTCATTACCACACAAAATAACCACACTTTGGAGCATCGTTTAATCGCGCTTAAGAGTTGAGCAGGAGTTCAGGATATGGCAGATTTACTTAAACCAATTGCCCCTAGTAGTTTTTACCTTGAATTTGACGGGCTTACTGATTTAGTGTTTAAAACCGTCACCCTCCCAGAATATAAACCAAAAGTGGCCGGTGGTGAAGCAATTATTGGTTCGACAAAAGATGGCAAAACAATTCGCCAGGTCAACTCTGGTGGATTTGAAGGATTATTTACTTTTGATGTTGTTTGCATTGCCAGTTTAACCGGCAGCAGCGCCAGCAAAAAAATGTATGAGTGGTTTGAAAAATGCCTGCCTAAGTCAGATGGGGGCAAGGGAGAGTGGAAAAAAAATAAAAAAACCGGCAAAATCAGCGCCTTTGATTCTGACAGCGAACTCGTGGCGATGTGGGAGTTTTCCGAATCTTGGCCTTCTTCCTATAAATGTGCCGATTTGGATGTTACCCAAGATGCCTATCTGGAAGAAACTTTTACTATCACTTGCGAAAAATTCAACCGCACGAAGTAGGGTTCTCAAGGTCAAGTTTTTTTGAAACAAAAGCTAATTGTTGTTAATTAGACAGGAGTTGCCAAATGGCTGATGAGTTTCTGACAAATTCCAAGTTTTATTTTGAAATTGATGGCATTACGGATCTGCTGGTTAAAAAAATCAGCGGGCCTCAAATTTCAATGGATGTGGCGGGGGGTGATGCTCCCATTGGATGCACAAAGGGTGGAGTCTCTCAAACCCAAGCTACGATTGGCGGTGTGAAGTACAATTCTGCTATTACGCTCACCTTTGTTGCCGGCAATGAAGCGGCTCAAAAAAAGCTGGAAGATTGGTATATTAAATGCCATTCTGAGGCGTTTTCTGGGGGAAAAATAGAGGCGAGAACAAGCCGCAAAACCGGGTCTTTGACTATCTATGACGGGGATGGAAAGGAAATGCGTTTTGACTTTATTGATTTGTTCCCAGGCACCCTCAAACAAATTGGCACACTCGGCGGCGATCAGTCGGGTCAAGTTGCGGAAGATACTTTAGAACTTAAGTTCACCAAAGTGGTGCGGAAACAGTAGAGCCTGAATTTTTTTATTTTTCCATTTCCGGGTATCTGTATAATGGCAGTTCTTTGCTTAGAACCCGGAAATGTTGATTTTTTTTGGCGTTTATTTGCTTGGAAGGTTGGTATAATGCCTGGAGCAGAATTTCCCGAAATCCTTACAAGGGCGAAGTTTTATTTGGAGTTACGGCTGGATGGCAGTAATGATGCGGTGGATGGGTTTTTTATGGAATGCACCGGCTTTAAATCTACTCAGGAAGTAATCGAAGTTTGCGAGGTGACTCCTCAAAAATGGGGCAAAAATGGCAAAAGTCGGGGTCGAATTGTTACTACAAAAATGCCTGGTAATATTAGTTATACGAATTTTACTTTGCGTCGAGGTTTGACGCTTTCTATGGTGATGTGGGACTGGTTACAGGCGGTGCGTGATGGCAATTGGGCTAAACAACGGCGTAATGGTTCTTTGGTGATTTATAATCAAGCTGCTGAAGAACAGTTTAGATTTGAGTTTAAGGGTGCTTGGCCTACTAGCTACACGATTTCTGATGTGAATGTGGGAGAAAGTCAAATAGAAATTGAAGAGATGGAAGTGACTGTGGAAGAGTTAAAACGAATTAAGCCTATATCTGTATGATTCAAACTGAATTTGAGTTTACTTTGCCGAAGGGGTATTTGGATGGGGATGGTAATGTTCATCGCAAGGGTGTGATGCGTTTGGCAAGAGCAATTGATGAAATTGTGCCGATGCGTGACCCGCGTGTGAAGTCTAATCCTGCTTATGCGACGGTGATTATTTTATCACGGGTGATTGTTCGTTTGGGAGTTTTAGAACAGGTGAATCCGTCGGTGATTGAAAATCTTTTTGCCTGTGATTTAAATTATTTGCAAAAGTTTTACCGGCAAATTAATGAACTGGAAACAGAAAGCAATTTGCCACAGACTGAAAGTGTTTCAAGGCCGGTGGATGGTTAAGCTGTAAAATTATTTGAATTTATGATGGAGCGCACCGAGTTTGAATTTACTTTGCCGAAGGGTTTGGTTGGTATGGGGGGCGATATTCACCGGCAGGGGATGATGCGTTTGACTACGGCTGAGGATGAAATATTTGTTCAAAAAGACCACCGTGTTCGAGAAAATTCTGCTTATGGGGCTTTGGTGCTTTTGTCTAGGGTAATTACAAATTTTGGCAGCGTATCGGTGGTTACTCCAGAGGTTTTGGAGCAGCTTTTTTTAATTGATTTGATTTATTTGCGGGATTTTTTTAATGGCCTTAATCGGCTTGGAAATCAGGAAAATTTGGGTGGATTTACGGGCTATGCTTTGGAGGATTTATATCAAGAAGTTGCTTTAATTGCTTTTTATTTTCACTGGTCTTTAGGGGATATTTTATGTTTGGAACACGCAGAGCGCCGGCGTTGGGTGGCTCACATTCGTAAGTTGGCGGCTGTTAAGTGATGCCGGTGTTGAGGAGCAAAGCCGGTAAGAGCAATCTTGATGGGTTAAAACAAATTGTTAAAAAGCAGAAGTGTTGAATGTTAAGAAAAAGGTGAAATAAATTGCCCAAAATATGGTAAACTTGGGGCGAATAATTAAAACAAATGATTGATGCAGAACGTCTGTACTCCGGGTAATGGATAGGGGATTTGCCGGGCTGAATTTTATATAAGAATTAGTTGAAAAAGACAAATATTTTGTCCCGCGAATTTAAAATAATTGTAAAGTCGAATTTGACGAAGAAACTGGAGCGCGTAAAAATTGGGTCATCTTCCGAAGCGACCTATTATAGGGTTGTGAATTTTTGGGATGTAGAAAATCGGGCCGGAATTTCGCTTAGTTACTAATTTACCTAGAGCTTGATGTTTTTTAATCCAAGCTAGTTTGGAGAGCGCAAATAAACGGACAGCCATCCGCACCCGACCATCGGGAGGCTATACCCCTAAATGGATGTTTTTAATATCTTTTCTATCAACTTCGATGACTAAATCACTTTCTCCTAAAAAATAAGTTTTGTAACGTTTTCCCCTTTAAAGAGCATAGCTATGACATAAGTGAAGAGAACAAATGCAAACAACATTTTATGGCTCAAACAATGATTTTACCCGGCACTTATGTTGAAGTGCGGGCCGAAGGTTTAATTGCGCCTAGTGGAGTCGCTACAGGGAATATTGGCATTGTTGGTACTGCCAATAAGGGTGCGGAGAATCAAGTTCAATTGTTGAGTAGTTTGGCAGAAGCTAAAGAAATCTTTGGCGAAAGCGATGAATGGCAAGGAGGAGATAAAGGCGAGCTAACTTTGGTTCGCGCTTTGGAATTAATTTATAAAAATGGAGGACAGACAGTTTATGCTGTGAGAGCTTCGGATGCAACTGTTAAAGCCTATGAAAATGCTTTAGCACTCTTAGAAAACAAAATTGTCAATATTGTTGTATTGGCGGGACAAGATGCGAATCAAGCGGGCATGGTGGGTGCGCTTACAGGACATTTGAAAACTACCGCAGGTATTAAGCGCGAAAGAATTGGGATTATTGGTAGCGGATTGAAAGCCGGCAAAGATGATTTGGCTCAAATTAGCGGTCACAATCTCAGCGATGATGAAGGCCGGTTAATTTTTACTGCACCGGGAATTTTGGTAACATCTGGAGGCAAACAAAATCAATTGCCTGGGGCTTATTTAGCGGCGGCTGTTGCGGGTTTAATTGCGTCTTTTAACGTCCAAGCTAGTCCCACAAATAAAACTTTGAGCATTGAAGGAATCACCACTGAATTTAACAATGCTCAACTGCAAGAACTGGTACAAAAAAAAGTCTTGACGGTAGAAGCTCGCAATGGATATCGCATAGTTAAAGGCGTTACCACAGCGGATAGCCCTTGGAATCAAATCACTACCCGTCGCATTGTTGATTATGCCATTTATGGAGTGCGATCTTCTTGCGATCCTTATATTGGTAAATTGAATAATGAGCGAGTACGAGGCGCAATGAAAGCTACCTTAGATGGCTTTTTAACTGGTATGGTAGAAAGCGAAGCTCTCGTCAGTTATCAGCTAGAAGTTACGGCAACTCGCCGACAAGAAATTTCTGGGGAAGTGGCTGTTAGAATGATTCTGCAACCGACGTTTAGTATTGATTTCATTCAAGTGACGATGTATTTGGGCTAAAAATCCATCCATCACCTAAACCGCCCGTTGAAGAAGTTTTTGCCCAGATTTTATTAAGGACAAAATCATGCCTAATGTGAATGTTTTTCGAGGCTCTGATGCTTCGCTGGTTTTAGCTGTAGATAATGCAGAATCTGAAGAAGGAAAATTAGCAGAAGCTTTGATCGGTGAATACGAATTTTCTAGCGTTGTGGGACGTTTACAAAATGTTCAGGTTAAAGTAGAAAACGAATTACGTCCCTATCACGAATTAGGAAAACGCTTCGCTACAGAATTACGTCCGGGTAATATTAATGTTTCCGGTTTTATTGAACGGGCACACATTAATGGCGCTTTGTTGAAGTTGTTATTAGGCGATGGTGCCACAAGTCCGCCGCCTACCGGCTCGATTCCTCAGCCTTCTTTTAATATTGTGATCTCGCTGAAAAATCCAGCTTTACCAGATAATAGCAGTACGCTAACTGTTTTTGGGGTGAAGTTTGAAACTTGGAGTTTTGCGTTACCTGAAGATGATTTTGTTATGGAAGGAGTGACGTTTAAAGCGTTACGCATTAGTTCTGAAGAAACGGGCTGATAATTTGTTAGCTTGTTCGAGTTGAAATTGTTTTATCCCCTTATCTGCAAATGGAATTTGTAACGCCGGAAGAACTGCTTGGTGGTTCAGAAATAATCTTTGATGTAGCGATTCCCACTGATGTATTGGGAGCGAATGCAAAACGGGAATTAGTCGTGCAATTACGTCCGCTGACTATTGGTACCTTTGGATTGATTATGAAAGCCGGTAAAAGCGATCCGGCGCTGATTCCTTTGCTGATGATTAAAGAATCGTTGGTGCATCCTAGTCTCTCGTTAGAACAAGTTAAAAGCATGAATCTAGGATTGGTTAATTTTTTAATCGCTCAGATTCGGCAAATTAGCGGACTAACAGAAAAAAAAATGAGTTCGAGTTAAGTGATTCGCCTCTGGTTTTGGCGAGTTATCGGTTGGCGCGTGCTTTTGGTTGGACTCCTCAAGAAGTGCGCTCAATGACTATGGCGCAGGTGTCGATGTATCTACAATTGTTAGACGAGGAAAGTGGTTAAGGCATCGCAAAGTAAGGAAGGAAAAGATGGCCGGTGAAAGTTTACTAGACCTTGGTATTCTTCTGAACAATGAGTTTCAAGCTTTATTGGGAAACTCTACAAACGGATGGTTAGCTGAGGATGTTTTCCGAAGTGAAGATTGGCAGGAAATTGCGCTTTTATGCCAAGAAGTTTATCAAGTTGAGCAAGCTATCAATGAGTTGGAAGCTTGGAAAAATTTGCTAACTACAGGGTTTATTCCGTCTGATTTGGCGAGTGCTAATAATAGCAATCAAGGTAAGGAAAGTGCATCAAATGAGCCGGCTAAAATTCATCCTTACTTAGAAACTTTGAAAAGATACCAGTCTTTTGTTAATTCTGCGATGCCAATTCCTCTCGGTAATGGCAAATCAAGTGAGCAAAAATTGCCTACTCATTCAAATTTACAAGCTTTAGAGAGAGCCGATTTTTTAGTGAATTCTGAGAGACGAATCTCTGATGCCGGTGAATCTAGTTATCAAGAATTGCCCACGAATTCTGATTTGCCATTTTTACCGAATGTTGACAAAAAACCTCAGACCCCAACTTCGCCACAACCTCTTTCTAACTCTCCCCGACAAGGAGAAAGGCACAGAATAAATACTTTTTCTCAAGGGGAAGAAACAGCGAAGTTATCATCTTCTTTGCGAGGGGAAGAGAGGGAAATAACTGTTTTTTCTGAAGGGGAAGAAACCGAGAATTTTACCTCTTCTCTAAGCCGGCAAGAAAGTAGGGAGAAAAGGTTAAATCAGTTTTCTGCTCAAACTGAAAATAACTCAGAAAATCCGGCAGAAGAATCTCAAGTTGCTGATGTTTTCTCAAAAGATGAGGACAAAGGAATTTTCTGGGAAGAAGCCGGCTTTTTTAAGGTAAATACGAGAGTCGATCCTCCTTTAATGCCGGTGAAAAAGTCGGTTAGAAAACCGATTTCTAAAGTTGAAGAAGCCGGCTTTTTAAAGGAAATAGCGGTGCAAAACCCGGTTTGGGAATCGATTCCTAAAGAGGAAGAAACCGGCTTTTTAGAGGAAATAGCGGTGCAAAACCCGGTTTGGGAATCGATTACTAAAGATGAAGAAACAGGCTTTTTAAAGGAAATAGCGCTGCAAAACCCGGTTTCTGAACTGAGCGAAATACATCCACAAATACATTCACAAAATTTGCCAAATGTCAACCGGCCAATTTTAAGCTGGCAGGAAAATAGGCAGCAAAAATTAAATCAGTTTTCTGCTCAAACTGAGAATAACCCAGACAAACCGGCAGAAGAATATCAAGTTACTGATGTTTTTTCAGAGGATGAATTTGTCGAGGAAACACAGCCACAAAATTCGTCGAATATCAACCGGCCTTTTTTGCCGGCTCTACAAACCTCGCCAAATCCTAGTTATTCAGCGCCTAATTCTCAGGGAATTAAAGGCTTAAGAGATTTGTCAGCATTTTTGGCATCGCAGCCGAATAGAGAACATATAATCGAATCAGAAGAGCTAAGCAATTATGATTCGGAAATCACTGTTTTTGCTGAAACTGATTTAGCAGATTCCAGGGAAAAATCTAAAAAGAAAGTTAATTATTTTTCGGAAGAAGTAAAAGATGCTATCTTTTTAGAAGAAACCGAAGAAATAGAGTTTGAAACCCAACCAGAAATAGTATATGAACGAAGAGATAAAAGCAATATAATAGAACCAGCGGCCATGACGAACTTTCAGACTCCAGAAATAGATAGGGAGATGATTGTAGAATTGTTTACTGAAGAAATTAACCGAGAATATCGCCGCTTTTATGGAGAGTAATTATGGCAATTAAACTAGGAAAAATAGAGCTACATCGAGTTCATAAAATTGTCACTTACGAACAAGCAGACTGGGTGGCACATCGAATTCCTGGTAAAGTGGGAAATCTTGTTCAAGATTTGGGACGGGATTCGGTGTTATTGGAAATTAGCGGCATTTTTTACGGACAAAAAGCCGGTGACGATTTAGAATTTTTGCGAAAAGTTCATAAACAAAGAAAAGCTGTTGACTTTGTAGCAGAAATAGTTGGGGAAGCGTATTTTAGCCAAGTTGTAATAGAAAAAATTGAAGTTTGGCAAGTGGCGCGATCTCCCAATGAATTTAGTTATAGGCTGATTGTTGCGGAGTATGTTGAGCCACCTAAATCTAGTCCACCGCCGCAAAATGCTAATGCAGCAAAAAGTTCTAAACCAAAAGCTGGTTCTAAACTAAAAGGTGGTTCTAAGTTAAAAGGTGGTTCTGCCGGTGGTTCTAGGTTAGGAGGTTCTAATTTAGCCGGTGGTTCTAATTTAGCCGGTGGTTCTAATTTAGCCGGTGGTTCTAATGCACGAGGAATTTCTAATTTAGTAGGAGCTTCTAATTTAATAGTAGGTTCTGATTTAGTAGGAGTTGCTGATTTAGGAGAAGTTGCTGATTTAGGAGGAGTTTCTGATTTAGCACCGCTTTCTAAGTTAGATGAAAAAATTAAACTTGATGCGGCTAGAATCATGGATATTGCTAGGTTGTCAGATGCTTTGCAGATGGGAAATGTCCCCGAAATTACTGACCCTATCGAACCTTTAAAAACTGCTTTAGAGCCGGTGAAAGAAGCCACTCAAGGTTTTGAAAAAGCAACGGCAGGATTGAAAGCACTTTTTAAAATTTAGTTGTGAAAATTGATCAAAGATTTGGCATTACCTATTAAACTTTGACGGAGGAATAAAACAAATGGCACTCTCCCTGTTAGAAAATTTAGACTCACTCAACCCTCAAGTTGCATTATCAGATTTCACAACTCAACTTAGTCAGCCTGAAACAATCTTCAGCAAAGTTAAACCACAACTTCCAAATTTTGCCGAATTCAAAGACAAGTTAAATTTGCCGAACTTAGATTTAAGCGATATTCAAAACAAAATTTTATCAGTTCCTTTATCTCCCAATGAATTGCGAACAGAATTAACTGTCAAATTCAATAGCCTGACAACGATGAATCTGGAAAGTTTGTCAGCAGCAATTCCCCTTCCTAGTGCTGAGACTTTTAAAAACGTGGATTTGATAGGTGAAGTTAAATCAACGATGGAGAGTTTGACTCAAGATTTGAGCTTTAACTTAGACATGGGTGATTTACCACCAGTTGTTAGCTCGATGTTTGGCGAGTTTAATGAAGTTTTAAATAGGGTAGAAATGTTGCCAACGCGAACATTTAACGCCTTATTAAAGATTTTTGAAAACTTACTGGAAAAACTATCTAATCCTGATGAATTACTCAGTCAATTGGGTTCGGCTAGTTTAAGCAGCATTTTTAACCAACAAATTATCGCCTTAACCGAAAAACTTCCCTCGCAAGCGATTAAAAGTCTGGAAACAAATATTAATCAGCGGCGTGAGTATTTAGCTGAATATCAAGCGATTCTCAACGAGTTAGCAGATCCAAGCAACCTTGACGAATCGACGATGAAAGAGTTGCGGCAAAAACTTCGGCAATTTTCTGTAAAAATAGAAAAAAACGAAGAGAAAATTCAAACAGCAATTACCAATTTAAACACTTTCACCATCGAAAGTTTCACTACAGCGATCAATCAACTTTCGCAAGTAGCAGCAACCGAGCAAAATACACTGCCATTACTGCCATTATTTGAGCAAATTCAAACTTATCTTGACACTATCAATGACAAAGTTGCAGATATTACAGCTAAACTGCGACAATTTACCCAACAAATTCCTCAACTCATTGATACTGCTATTAGTAAGGCTGAGGAATTGGCGACACAAGCAACAACAGCAATTACTCAAACAATTGATACAGGAAAGCAAGTTTTAAATCAAGTCAAAGATTTTTTGTCTGATGCCATTCGACAAATTAAAGAATTCATTGATCAAGTTTGCGCGGAAGCAATAAATTTGATTAAACCAGTCAAGCAGGTTTGCAATCAAGCCTCAACATTTCTTGTCCAGAATATTGATACAATTGCTGGACAAATTCAAACCACAACCGAACAACTCAGAAGCGCTATCGGCGAAGTTAACGGCAAAATTGAAACGCATTTAAACCGGGAAGCTTTAGAGTTTAAAATTAATCAATTACTCGATAAAGTCAGCCAAGTTTTAGACTCTCCGCAGGTTAATCAGGTTCTCCAAGAAGCAGAAGACGGGTTAAAAATAATGACGGATAGCTTGGAGAAAGTATCACTAAAACCGGCTTTTAAAGCGGTGTTAGATAAAACCAGCGATGTAGAAAAAAAATTGCGAAAAGTTGATGTCAGCAAATTTAGTGCCCCCGCAAGAGGCGCGCTGAAAGTGGGAACGCTGGTTATTAAACAAGTAGATATCAGGGGAATTGTGAATCCAGAATTGAAAGAAGCTTTTGCAGAAATTCTGGAACCAATAGAAAATGTAGTGGTTTTAATTGAAGGGGAAGCAAACAAAATCACAGACAAAATAGAGGCGTTTCAACCAGGAACCTTAATTGAACAATTTGTTCAGCCGTATTTGGATATAGCGGTAGAAAAAATCAATGAATACAAACCTTCAATTTTGCTGCAACCTGTGAAAGACTTCTATCATCAAATGCTGGAAAAAATGGATGCAATCAATCCCCAGCATTTAATTGATAAGTTAGAAGAACTTTATCAAAAATTGGTGAAAGTCATTGAATCTTTGTCTCCCACTATCATTACAGATTTCCTGAACAAGCAATTGCAAACGGTGACGCAAACCTTGGATAACATCCCCGTTGAAGCTTTGGTGCAAAAAGTAACTGAGGGATTAAATCAAGTAGATAAATTGATGGATACTGTGGGTTTGGCAGATGTGCTGCAAACTGATTTGTGGCTAACTTTAGAAAAGATTTTGAGCTTTAGTTTCACCGGCACCATCAAGAAAATTGAAGCACTGCGAGATCGCGTAATCCAAAAAATCAATCCCATTACCAAACAGCAGTTAAACACCACCCTCAAACAATTGGAAGAAGCGATTATTGATTATGTAGAAACTCAGAGACAAGCCAATATAGGTTTCGATTTGAGCAGTTTGCAAGCTGCGGAAAGCGAATATGCTCCTGTGATGGCAGAAACGCAAACACAATGGGAAGAAAAGAAAGCGCTTTTAGCTCAATATAATCCATCCCCAGAATTGCGGGTTTATTATCAAGATTTGGTTGAGCGCTTACAAAAAATTTATGACAAACTCAACGCCACCAAACCAAATCAAATTAATCAACAAGTCGAACAATTGCTCAGAGACAATCTGGATCGTCTCAAACCAAATAAACCCGAACGCAGAAAACTCAATGAAAATTTTAATAGCCAGCAAATTCTCGACAATTTCAAACATATCTTGCCGGAGGAATTAAATCGACAACTGATTACTCCTCTCACAAACCTGCTGACTTCTTTGGATAAGTTAATTTCCCAACCTCGTGCTGTGCTTGGTGACATCAAATTGACAATTCAAAAAGTTGATGAAGCGCCAAGAAAATTAGCGGAAGTTTTAAGAAATCTGGCAACGAATTTAGGTAATCAAATCCGCGATTCAATTAATGCTGTTAAAACTACCGTTAGCAGCTTAGTGGGAGAAGTGGTGACGGCATTGGAAGACACTTATAACAATGTTGTTAACACAGTAAAAACCCTTAGTCCGCACCGAATTTTAAACCGTTTTGAAGAAAGCGATTTTCTCAATTTTGATAATTTCTTGCAAAAATTGGCGCAATCTCAAGACGGTATTGCTGCTTACATTAAATCTCGAATGACTGAAAATACTCAGTCTTTGCTTAGTGTCAACGAGCCGGGCACAAAACTAGCAGTTATTCGAGATTTGAATAACTTGCTGTTAGATGAAAGCCTTTACACTTCAGACAGATTCCAGGGTGTAACATTATCATCGGAGGCACAAAAGTTAGCCAAAGGCAACTATCGAAATAATATCGTCCACTTCAACCGCGTGTTAGTCGAATCGATTTATAGCGGTGAACTGATAATGAATGTTGAGTCAATTTTTCCCTATCTGCAAAACAAATTAGCCGAGATTTATCCGCAAAAAATTGTTGATGAATTGGATAAACTGCATGAGAGAATTGTGCAATTAATTCAGGATATGTTAAAGGCGGTTGCCAGCGCTCTTGACGGACAATATCAAAAGAAAATTGTCAAGAAAAGTGAAGCATTGCGTCAGGCAATCAAAAACTTGTTTCAAGGTTTAAAGAACCGGCTCAAACAAATTCAAGCCGAATTAGATATTGGCTTAGAAGATGTGGCAGATGCTTTTGATCGGTTATTAAATGCGATTCCTGTTTAGGGGGTGATTTCGATGTTAAAGATTAATTACAAAGTCAAACTCGGCAACACTACCTACACGGCAAACGATAAAACGCTGTTACTAGAATTGCGCTCTCAAGCTTCTTTGGAGGTTCCAGTTAACACTTGCGAAATTGTTTTAGGTATCCCGAAAAATGTGCAGGTGGCTCCAAAAGATCCGGTTTCTATAGAACTGGGTTATGCAAAGGAAACAAAGCTCGTATTTACAGGAGAAGTTAGAAGTGTAGATTGGGAAATTGAGCGCGTTAATATTGAAGCGACGAGCGCTTTTAGTAAGTTAACTTTGTTGCGCGTAAACCGGCTTTACGAAAAATCTTATGCCGGGGATATTGTTAAAGATATCCTTAAACAATCAAAGGTGACTGTAGGCAAGGTTGAAAATGGCATCAGATTTTCTTTCTATGCAGTTGGTGATCACCAAAAGGCTTATGATGGCTTGCATAATTTAGCTCAACAATGCGGTTTTGATATTTATGCAAACGAGCGTGACAAAGCGATTTTTGCTAAATATAGTCCTGCTACTACTCATACTTTTACCTACGGTGAGGAGCTTCTCAAATACCGCTCGGAACAACCCCAAAAAGCCATCGAAAAAGTTGAAATTTATGGAGAAAGTCCTGCTAGTTTAGGTCAAGGAGAACAGGCTTATTCTTGGTTGACAAAAAAGGAAGTTAAAGGGGCGGCGGGGAGTGGTGCAAACGTTTTGCGATTGGCAGAACCTACGGCACGCAGTCAAGCTGTTGCTCAAACAATTGCCAAGGGAATGCTATCTCATTTAAAACAAAAGCAAGCAGGACAAATAACGGTTCTGGGTGCGGCTGCTGTTAAATTAGGCGATGAGATTCAAATCCAAAAAATGCCAATTAAAAAGCAAAATGGCAGTTTTAAAGTGACGGCAGTTAAGCATATTATCAATCGTCGTCAGGGATTTTTAACCGTAATTGATTGGGAGGCTAAATAATGGATTCAATTATTGGGGTAATGCAAAAAGTTGCCCAACAAGAAGCCCAAAAAATTTATACGACTGAATTGGGCATTGTTACGGCAATATTTCCTCATGCTTCTGATAGCGATAAGGACAATTACCAATGTTCGGTGAAGTTGAAGAATAAAAAACAACCGGATGGTAAGGATTTTGAACTGCGGAAAGTGCCGGTTGTTACGCCTCATATTGGATTGGCTAATATTCCCAATGTGGGGGATTTAGTATTGGTAACTTTTGTGGGAGGTGATATTAATGCTCCGATTATTATTGGCCGGTTGTATAATGGTGAAGACCAACCGCCGATCAATAAGGAAAAGGAATTTTTGCTGCAACATGGCAGGGAAAAAGGCGGGAGTTTAAAAATTAATCAAAAGGGAGAAATTACGATTACCAGTAAGGATGAAAAGCAGGTGATTACTGTTAATGATGAGAAAGTTGATGTGACGAATGAAAAATGCCATTTAACTTTGGAGGGGGGAGATGCGACGCTGAAAAATGAGAAATCTAAAGTTGTTCTTAGTGAGGACAATATTACTGTGGATAATGGCACTTGCCAATTAACTTTAGAAGGCGGAGATGCGACGCTTAAAAATGACAGATGTAAAATGGTTTTCAGTGGCGGCGATATTACTATTGATAACGGCACTTGTAAAATAAAAATTGAGGCCGGTGGTATTACAATTGATGCTGCAAGTAATAACGTGACTGTCAAAAGTATGGGCAGTATTAAAATAGGTGATGCTGCTACCGGCTCGATTCAAGTTGGCGGAAGAGTTGCAGCAAATGCGGTGGGTGATAATGATGATATTATCCTCAGTACGCACACTCATATGGGCAATTTAGGTGCGCCTTGTCCGATTTTAGTACCCACAGAAAAGATTAATTCTATTCAAGCTAAAGCTAGAAATACAAAGGTTGGATGATTGTGAATTTTTTTGAAAAAACGACATTTGGAAACACATTATGGTTAGAATAAAAGGGGCAAACAGCGATTATGTGTACACCGGCAATCCTCAACAGCCCATCGAGGAAAATAAAGAAGCTGATCCGTTATATCTAAAGATTTTTATCTGTCCGAATGATATGCCAAGTCGCATCGAAAAACCTCATGCAAATGGTTGGTGCGAGGGTACAGATCACCAATGTCCCGATGATAGTTCAGATAAAAAAGCCGGTCATGCGATGATTTGTTTGGATGAAAAAGAAGGCATTTCTTTAGTAACAAAAAATCAGATTATCGCCAAAGGCAACTTTACAGTAGAAATCGATGCTAAAAAATCCATTGAAGTTACAGACAAAGTTATCTCAGTTAGCGTAGGTGAGACGGTGATAAAAATTGCCGACGGCGAAATTCAGATATCCCAAAACGACAAACCAATTTCAATTTCTGGGAATTTAGCCATTAGTGGAAACATCAAAGTTACCGGCAAAATTGACCTCACTCAAGCTGATGTAACTTTTTCCCCAGCAACCCTTCAAAAAATCAAACAATCTTGAGACTAAACTATGCCAGAGGATCTAAAACTAACACTCTACAATACCCGGAATTCTAAAGCTGAAAATCGCCAATTAATCAGAATTGCCGATTGGCAAGATGTAGATTTAGAAGCCGAAAATCGTGATTTAATCACCGTTTCGGAAATGGATAATCTCATTCAAGCGATTTTAAATCGACTTTATACCCGCCAAGGAGAACTCGAAAATTTAGGACATCCCGATTATGGTTCGCGTTTATATCTATTAGCCGGTGAACCTAACAACCTAAGAACTCAAACATTAGCTAATATTTATATCCGCGAATGTTTGCAACAAGAACCACGAATCGAAGAGATCATTGAGATAACAGTACAACCGGCCTCTCGCTTAAAAGAACCTAACACTCTCAAAGCCAAAATCATTGTAAAAGCGATAGATTTTGATACGCCGGTGACTGTAGACCTCTCGATAGTTGCAAGTTAAATTAAAAACAAAAAAAGGGTTATTATGGTATTCGATAAGAAGAATTTTAACGAAATATTTGAGGCAATGAGGGAGCGCACCAGCCCCACCCTCACCGACTTTCAAACCGGCAGCGTAGTGCGTACCCTATACGAATCCTTTGCCTATGAAATCGCCGTTTTGTATGAAGAAATGCAGCAGGTTTACCTATCAGCGTATGTCGATACTGCTGAAGGAATCGATCTCGATAAAGTCGTTGCAATTTTAGGAATTAAACGCGGCGAACCAGATTATGCTACAGGAATAGTCACATTTGAGCGTGATTTAGGAATAGAAGAAAATATCATTATTCCCTTGGGAATTTTAGTCACAACAGAAGATACTGAAGAATCGCCAAAAAAATCTTATAGAACCATTGAACCGCAAATTTTTTACTCTACAGAAAACTTTGTAGATGTACGCGTACAAGCGATCCAAGCCGGAGAAACAGAAGTTACTCCCGCCCAAACTATCACCATTATGCCCCTACCAATACCAGGGATAAAAGCAGTTAACAATGTCGAAGCAATTGTCTTTACCGGCAAGCTGCGGGAGACAGACGAACAACTGCGGGAACGAGCGAAAAAAGCTTTAATTGCTGCTAGTAATGCCAATACTACATCAATCGAAAGCGCTCTTTTGAGCTTGCCCGGAGTCAGGGAAGTTAAAGTTAGAGAAAATTTTTACTACGCTCAAGGAAAAGTTACCCTATCCCTTAACGAATCCGTATCAGAAATAAAAATACCCAGAGGAACAGAATTAACAATTAACATTCAAAATACCACTAAAAAATTTGCCACCACAGAAACAACCACTTTTAGCGGTAACAGAGTCGAATTAAAAGTTCAAGCCTTAATAGGAGGAAAGGCAGGAGAATTAAACCAAAATTATACAACTCAGTGGCAACCATTACGAATTAATGATCTGAGTTTTAATGTCAGCAATCTTGAACCTATCGAATTGCGAGATTTTGGCATGATTGAAGTATTTGTAGATGGGATAGATTTTACAGATACTAATAAAGTGACACTAATTAAACAGGAAATTGAACGAGTAAGGGCAGCAGGAATTTATGCCATCTTAAAGCCGGCTACACCCATACAAGTAGATGGAATTTTCTACATAGAATTAGATGAGAGTTTGCACCTTTCTACCGTCGAAAGATATCAAATTGAGCAACAAGTAACACAGGCAATAAACGCCTTCCTAAAAACTCAGCAAATGGGAAAACCCCTATTAATTTCTCAACTCACCCGCAAAATTTTAGACACTCCAAATGTCAACGACTTATTAAACTTTACCATCACCACAACGCAGCAAACAAGCAACCAACCAGACATCACACATTATGACTCCTCTATCAGACGCTTAGAAGCCGATATTCTCGAAAAATTCGTTGCTCATTCCATTCTTGTTGCATCGGAAATTAAACCTTTAATCGTAGACGTGGAAGTGAAAGTACAAAATTTAAACGAAGCAATTTATCAAAGCTTTTTGCAAGCACTGCAAAGTTATTTCCAAATTCTTCAAGTGGGCGAAAATCTCACCCTGAGTGGAATTAAAGCTCAACTCTACAACCGAGACGTAGAAGTAGAAGTGCAAATTTTACCCAATTTATGGCATCCCACCATCAAGTTTGATGGCGAAACAGTGCCGGTGAGTTTTGTAGAAAAAGTACAACTCGGTAAAACTTTTATTTACTCACGCTTCTTGACAATTACCGGCGCAGTAAAATTAACCTTACCCATCACAATTACCCGTCAAGACAAAGACAAAGTAATAACACGAGTGCGACAAGCATTTAAAGATTACCTCGAACAACTAAAACCCGAGGAAAACATCAAAATTGAAAAATTTGTTGAGCAGGCGCGGAAAGTTTTATCGGTTCTTGATGTCGATTGGAAATTAGCTGATTTTCAAATATTAGATATAGAAAATGCTCGTGATCGCATTGATCTTGATAAAGAAGAAATTCGCGTCGAACCGTTTGAAAAACCCCAGATAGCCGATGATTTTGCCATCGATAGCGATATTAACCCCGTACCAGTCGCTATTACTAAATTACACCTGAGATTAAATAGCAGCGGCTTACCACCAGAAAATATCAATATCGAAGAATTAAAAACCGCCATGACAGAGGCTTTAAGAAGTCTGTTTACTCCCGCCTTTACCCAACAGTTACCGACTTTGGATGTGGGTGTAAATCTTGACTACAATCAATTACGAATCCACTTGCTATCATTAATTCGTGCTCGCGCTAACAATATTCCTTTAGCCACCCTGCAAACTCTCATTCCTGCCGGTGAAAATAGCCCCCGAATCATTGATTTTACCCGCATTTTTCTACGCGGCGCAGACTATATCCTCGATACCTTAGAATTAACAGCGCGAGAAACTATTTTCACCCAAGATATTCCCATTCGGATTGTCGAACGGGCACAACTGCAATCCCTCAATCTCAGCGGGGATAACTTACAAATTCTTGTGGAAATTACCGGAGGTTAATTATTATGGAAAAACTCGGTAAAACACTCAACATTGCCAGTCGTTTACCCCACTTTTACGACACAAAAAATGCCGGCAGTCTGCTTTATCAATTTATCGATGTTTTTGGCTACATCATTGAGCAAGCCGAAACAGATTTAATGGAAGTGATGCGTGCTCATCACGTCGATACTGCCAGCAATGAAGATTCTCAAGGCTTTATTGGCAAGCAAAAAGGCGATTTAGATAAAATTTTTACCCTCTATTTAGAAACATTGGGGGGTACTTCACAACTAATTCAAATTAGTGATCGCTTTACTGCCGGTTCCATTAAAAACGTCAATAGTTTTGTCTACCAACTGCAAACCAATACAGACGAAGTATCTCAATATTTACGCGAAAATTTTTCGCCAATAACCAAAGATTTTCTTGAGCGCTACCAAGCAACCGGCCCAAGTTTTCATCAAGATTCGTTTAAAAACTTGCCGAAATTAGCCATTTCCATTTTAGTCGCTGAAAATCCCCTCAGTAAGTATCTCAAAACTCAACTTGATGCCAAAAGCAAAGAGATTTTAAGTTACTATGATGGCAGTGAGCCGGTGCCCCAACCGCTGCAAGAAATTTTGCTCACCTTACTCAATAAACAACTCACTAATCCATATTTTTATACCAGAAACAAGGCATACTTTCACAGTTTACCCCTCCTAGAAATTATCAAGCAACTTCTCGCCGCGCCAACCACTTATGAATATCGTTTGCGACTACACCGGCTGCTTTTAGAAACAGCTTATCCACAATATATCCAGCCGAGCAATATTCCTTCAAAAGCCGAAGTTGAAAACATCTTAATTCAAGAACTCAACCGCTTTTTAGAAGCTTATAAACGGGAAGGGAAAACCGCAGAAAATCTTTGCAATCTCACCAAACAAAATCGGCTACTCTTAGAAATTACTTATCCCAACGAATTAGAAAAAAGTTATGCTCCTTATCGGGAAAGACTCAAAGGAATCATCAGCATTTTGCGGAGAGGTGCAGCCACTCGTCAAGGCATTCTTGATTTAGTTGCTGCCAACTTGGGAATATTAGGTGAATCTGACGCAGCACTGGCGGCTAAAAAACAAATTCGCATCGAAGAATTTGACCCAGAAATTATGTTTGTGCGTCCTCCTATCGGAGAATCAGAGTCAGAAGAAGTTATTGTTTTACGTTCTTCTAATAACTCATTTGATACCGGCGCCTATGATGTTTCATTTTTTGATGATAGGGAACCACATCTTGTAAATTCAGCCTGCGGCTATTTATTAAGGCTGTTTCAAGAATTTACAACCTTTAATCCTAATGCCGAACCCTCGGAAATAGAAATTAAAGTGGAAATTGCCCCCATTTTACCAGTTGAAAAGTTATACAATCCTCGGATTGTTCATGTTAATACCGGCGAAGTTATTAGTTATGAGGGCGCTGTCAAAGCCGGTGATGTATTATTATTTAGGAGGGATACTGTATTAGTTAATGGTCAACCTTATTACATCCAAAATCCTCCCCCTTTATTGCCTATAAATATCTCTAAATGGCGTTTTGAAGCCCAACTTGTGCCAGATTATCCCCTAGGCTTATTCAATCAAAAAAATTACAACCTCAGTACCCTGGGATTTGCACAAATTGCCGTCTATTTAGAGATGAGAATTTACAAACTTAATCCGGGGAGGTTTGAAGTAATAATTCCTTGGGATATTCCGGGGTACACCGATAAATTTGATGAAGCACTAGATCATCCGCGCAACCAAATTGCTAATATTATCAATCATGTCAAAGCAGCCGGAGTTTTAGCCATCATTAATTATGAAAAATTCCTCTGCTCTCATCACGATCTAGCTGTACAATTGACCATAGAACGCTCCCCATTTCTGGACGAACACATTAGCGAAGAAAAGTTTAATCTTTTAGGATTAAAAATTCCTTATTCTGATGATATTCGTCAAGAAATGCGTGATAGAATACTAACATCAGGATTTGATTACGCTACATTTGACTCTGGTAGTAGCTTTGCTTCTGGCCGCGCTTCCTACCCCGATGAAAATTACCATGAAATGAGCGATAAATTGGTAATTAGTGGTGTCTTCGATTATACCGAGTTTGATTCTGGCAACACTTTTGAGTAACTAACAAATCAGGAGATTAAAGATATGATAATAGCTGATGCAATGGACATGAAAGGCAGACTAACTATTCAACGATTCAATGGCGAAGGAAAACTGATCAATGAAGTTGAAGCCAATAATTTCATTGTTTATACAGGCCGAGATTTAGTTGCTAAAATGTTTTTAAATCAACAAATTGATCCCATTCGTTATTTAGCAGTTGGTACCGGCGCAAATTCAGTAAACCCCATCACCGATACCGGCTTACAACAAGAGGTATTTCGCAAAGAAATAAAACCCATTGATCTTTCCAGAGACTTAAGTGATTCTGATGAAATTGCAATTCAAGTAGACGGCGGAGTTATTAAGCAAAAAAATCGCAAAGTCAGAGTTGCTGTTGATTTAGACTTTGCCGAACCCAGCAATCAACCCATAGTCTTAACAGAAGCTGGCTTATTTAATGCCGCCGAAGGAGGAATTATGTACAATCGCGTTGTTTTTCCTACCATTAGCAAAACCTCAGATTTCAAGCTAACCCTAGTTTGGGAAATCATTTTTTAAATCCGTTAAATTGTCACACCAAAAATTAAGCCAAGGTCAAAATAATGGCTCTGAATAACAGCAAATTTGCTCCAGAATTTAGGAAACCAGGCGATCTAATCTTGTATGAAGATTGGAATGCAGCAATGCAGGAAATTGTTCGCCTAGAAAGTCATAAAGTCAACCGTCAAGGAGGTGATTTTTTACAAGGGCCCTTAACAATAGAAGCCGCTTTAGCAGTTGATACAACCAGCACTACAAGCCTTGAATTAGAAGTTAAAGGTGCTTTAAAATTAGCAGATGGAGTCGCTGTAAATCAGTTTTCTAATGATGGCAGTCTCAGTGAGAATAGTGATAGCATTGTTCCTACTCAAAAAGCAATCAGAACTTATGTTGATACCGCCCAAAAAGCTGTTGAAACTTATGTTGAGACGGTGGCTAAAGGTGTTGTTCTCAAAGGCATGATTCTGATGTGGTCGGGTAAAGGGGAGGAAATTCCTACAGGATGGGTTCTTTGTGATGGTAACAATGGAACTCCCAATTTGACAGATAAATTTATTGTCGGTGCTGGTAATGGTTATGCAGTAGGAGCAACTGGTGGTGCTGATTCTGTAACTCTCACCATTGCAGAAATGCCAACACACAGTCACGGAGTCAACGATCCTGGTCACAATCACTCAAGAGGTGCTATTTGGCCTGGATCGGGTACAGAACAAGAGCAAGCAGGAAAGCCAGAAAACCGAACAACTTTCAATATCGAAACAGGTAATTCTCAAACTGGCATATCCATTGAAAACACCGGCGGCAATCAACCCCACGAAAACAGACCTCCATATTATGCGCTTGCCTTCATTATGAAGCTCTAAATAATCCCATCCCATAACTTCAACAATTAACAATCTTTGGAGAATCGAACAATGACTAACGAGAACGGTAACTTCACACCAGAAATCAAAAAATCTGGAGATCTAATTCGCTCTGCTGACTGGAATGCAGCCATGCAGGAAATCGTCCGCCTAGAAAACGATAAACTCAGCAAAGCTAACCAGCAAGTCCTTGATAATATACAAGGGCCCTTAACCATTAAAGGCGCTTTGAAATTAGAAGAAGGAGTGGCAGTTAATCAGTTTTCTGATGATGAAAATTTGACTAGCAATAGTGACCAAATTCTCCCCACTCAAAAAGCAGTAAAAACTTACATAGACACAGCAATTCAAGGAAAAGAAACCGTAAACTTTCAAGCAAAAGATTTGCGAGTTTATGGCAATCTCATCGTTGAAGGAACCACCATTTCTAAAAATACCGAAACAATGGAGGGCAACGTCAATCTCGGTAACGAAGATGGAGATATTATTACCGTTTTTGGCCGCTTAAGAACCGCCCACTCCTCCGGTTATCTTCAGGTGCAAACACCTTTACGAATTACAGACAATTTAATAGTAGATGGAAAAGTAGGTATCGGCACAACAACACCAGAGGCAACATTAGAAGTTAACGGCAGCATCCGCGCCAAAAATATCCAGTCTACAAACCCGTTGCAACACCGGATGTATCCCAGTGAACCAATCGTTTATCAAGATATATTTGTGGCTGAAAGTAAAGGGGCAATTGCTAAACTGGGAAACCCAACATACGACAATACAAGCCACACTGAAAGAAATTTGTGGAATGGTCGCCCAATGATTTGCTACGGAAATAACCATGAAACCGACGGAAAGGGGGCGGTTGTAACCATTCCAGAAGGATACGATACCGTTTGGGTAAGAGTGCTGGGTGATCGTTGGAACGCAATCTCGGCTTACTTGCTAGACAAAGACAACACAAAAACAAGAGACCTCGGAATTTGGACTGGCGGATATAGATCGGCAAACTGTTACTGTCCTGATGGTTCTTTAAGTGATAGTTACTCCAATCTGCATCAATGGGTGCCAATCCCAATCGGAACAAATTTACCCCAACTTGCCGCTGGAGAAACAAGAAAATTAGCGCTGATTTCTAAGCCTCATACTAATTCGGGGTTTTGGCTTTCTGGATTAGCATTCAGCAAAAATCCTTGGCATCATGCCACTCAATCGGCAGTCGGATACCACTGGAAAAGTAATGGCGGCGATGAAGCAACCTGGAACTCAGATAATTGGAATAATGATGTTTTAGCAGTAATTAAGCCAAATACAAATCAGGAATTAAAGGTTCCAGTTGTCCCCTCTGGCCGTGATAAATTGCTCTATCTTGTGGAGCATAACTCGGACTGGAATGGTTGTATCCACAACGGCATTACTGTTAATGGAAAGCCCATTGAAAGGTTTATAGCCACTTACGATAACCCGTTTGCTCGTCATTGGAATAGCAAATCTTATCAGCGATATATCGCCGCTTGCATTCCCGCTGATTTGATTCCCGCCACCAATGGTTTTACCACCTATCTCAGCGTCAAAATCGATATGAGTAAGCAAAATGATGGCAATATTAATTTCCGCGAAATCGGTACTCACGATTTAGAAACTCCCTGGAATTATTAATCAAAGCATGGGGCTAACAGAGGCTATTATTGTCTCTGTTTTGCCTTTTCTCCTTTCCTAAAAATGCCATGAAACAACAACTACAACAACGCCTGCAAGAACTGAAAGCCGAATACGAAGCCGGTAAAAAAGTTGCCGCCGAATTAGAAGCAAAACAAGCCAATGTCCGAGATACCTTACTCCGCATCGCCGGTGCCATTCAAGTATTAGAAGAAGAACTAGCCAAAGCAGAAAACACTTATCCTCTCTATTCCCAAACACCGGCCATAGAAATTTCTCCTCAAGAAATCGAAAATTAATTTTCACCTTTTATGATTTACAACCTCCTCACCGCCATCACCAACCTCCTAAAAACAGAACTGAGCGCCTATCTGCCTCAGTCAGACAAACACTTTATCCTTGCACAGCTAACAACATCTCCCCCCAAACCCTACCCCAAAATTAGTATTTATACCGGCAAATTTCTCCTAGAACAAACCATTAAAGAAGGAAACTTGATCAAACCCTACCCCGAAGAAAACCGGCAGGAAATCATCGCAGTCAGGGAATTTACCCAAGATTTTTTTATAGGAATTTACGATGAAAATTTAAGCAATATTGAAAAAATTTCCTCTTTGCTCATAGGAGCCATTTTAACTGACAATGAAAATCTGATTCAGCAGTATAACGTTGCTACCATCACCAAGTACGAAAGCCAGCAAACCACCACAAATCACTTAATTAACAAAATCAACATCTTAGAAGGCAATTATAAAACCTCCGAAGATAGTCTAAGTTTTGAAATAAAATTGCAAGTAAAAGGCAGGTTAAATCTATTAAGAAATATTGCCGGCACTGTTCAGCCAATTAAAACAATTACAATTACTCAAAAGTAATCTACCCTTTTAGATAATGAGGTATGCTAAAAAGCCGATTTTACGCCTAGTTGTCGGCTTTTTCTGTACCCCATTGATTTGAGAAACGCTAAATGTAAGAAACATATCCTTTACTTCCAGAAGAGTATAAATCGTCGGTATTAATACTCATAAAAAAAGCTATACAACCGGTTTATTACTCTTTAAAACTACCCTTTCTTTCAGTTTAAACCCCAAAGCATCTAATTATTACTTTCTCACACTTGGTTTACTTCGAGTAACGCCTTGTTTTACCCTAGAATATCTTGTAGCCTCAGAACATTATCAAGTGTCACTACACACTAGGTTTTAAAGGACGATTTCGCTTTTTAGTTGGCATTATCTTTTAACCCCGATAGCCGCAGACTTAAGCAAAGCTTATCACATCCTAATTAATTGTAGCATTATTTTTTGTATTTTTTATTACTACATCTCTCCATAATAAGCGACGACCTACAACACCACCATTTGAGCAGTGGACGTTATAGGGAACTTGCTGGATATAAAAGAAAAGCTGGCTCCTAAGTGATTTCAGAAAATTTTAAAATCTCGATTCTTTAGATTATGGATCTGACGATATGGATTTGCAGCCACCATTCCTATCACTTTCTTAATTCCATAAATAGTAAGGTTTTCCATCTTAAAATAGTGGCTAATTTTACGTTGTAATTGCCCTAACTTCATCTGGAATTATGGTGAATTTTTCTTGTACCATCGGGCGCTTTTTGCACTGAGTCCAATTATACTAATTTATCTTGGCCAGTGGCTAGACCGCGCATAGACACTTGAAAAAGGCTTTTCGCTGATAGCAATTCCATTAATTGGAAAACAGCATTCACAACAGACGCTTCATCAGAAGCCTTTACTTGCAATGCTAAACAATCTTCTTTTTGTTCAGCTTCTCTTGCTGGAACCTCCGAAGCTTTTGCCACACTACCTATCTCTTCCTGTGGCTCTAATTTCTCTTGAACCAACTTAGACCTTTCTAATAAAAACTCGGCTTCAAGTAAAGCTGGTTAAAACGAACCGCAAGCCCACTTTCTTTTGGTGGAAAATCGAGCTACATCAATTAAGTAAAGCAGATGCGGAAGATGAAATACCACCGGCATCACCGCCCTCATTGATCACACCGGCCCCACAATCTCAGGAGCTACTCAAAGAGATCGCGCGCACAAGAAAGCGGCTAGTGGCCCTAAACGAAGAGATTGACAAGTGTGTGGAGTGGAACACGAAAGAATTGCTTATCCAAAAGAGGCTACACGCACAATTACGCTTAGATAAAGCAATGTGCTGCCTAGTTTTGTATTAGATTTAAGAACTATTTGGGATGTTTAATGAGGCTGATGTAGAAGGGGATAGATAGAGTTTTTTTGAGTTTGATTAAATTTTCGTGAAGTGGGGCCACCGGCCCATAACTTCAGCTATAATACCTCTCAAGTTTGAAAGTGTTTTATACCTTTAGGTAGAGGTAATTCTGCCATGAATATTAAAATTTGGCATGGTTTTTTGGTTGGGGTTTTGTTGTTAACTGTGGCCGGTTGTAAGGAAGAAACGCCACCGCCTCTTAAAATGAATTTTGTCTGTGAGGCTGGTAAAAACAAGACACCCACCACCTATGCACTCACACCTATTGGAAAAAAACCTGTTATTCGTTGGGTATCAAAATATTTTGAAGGTAGCGGATCTACGCCGCAAAGACGTTGCGAAAAAGTGACGCAACAAATGCAAAATGCTCAAAATAATGGTGTTTTAAACTTTATCACCGTTGGCAGAGAAAATAATCAGGATGTTATTTGCTTTTCTGATACGAAAGGAGGGAAATGCGATTTAACTTTGCTTACTCTTAAGCCTAATGATAGTGCCGGTAAAGCAGTTGATGATCTTTTAAATGTCGGTGCGGCGGGGCCCATTGAGCAAAGCAGTGGCCGGCCTTATATTGATTTCGAGCAATGGGTTAAATCTATTCCATCAGAAAAATAAGCAAAGTAAATGTATAGATAACCACAGGGAGGGAACTACAATCACCCCCCCTAGTGGCACCGGCATCTTGCCTGCGATTGAGATTACCCGCACCGGCATCTTGCCTGCGATTGCCATTACCCGCGCAGGCGGGACGCCCGCGCCACTGGGGATTGTCCCAAAATTACCGGCCCCAAACCCCAGTTTATCAGCATATTTGCACAAACTCAGCCAAAATTATGTCAAACAATATGAAAAAACAACCTCTTTTTTTCACAGCCTTTTTAGGCAGCTTATTACTCATGTCTCCTGTTTTTTATGGCTGCAACTCCTCACCAAAAAAACAGGAAACAACCGCCGCAATTTCTCAATCCTCTCAGCAAAATTTGGAGGAACTTGCAAAATCTATTACCGTTAAAGTCATGGCCGGCCAATCGGGGGGAACGGGGACAATTATTAATAAAAAAGGTGATGTTTATAAAGTCTTAACAAATCAGCACGTCGTCAACCTTGGCACCCCCCACCGCATCCAAACTCCCAACGGCAATTTTTATGATGCAGAAATTGATAAAAATGTCAATAGTAAAGACAAAGATTTAGCGCTTTTGCAGTTTCGTTCCTCGGCAGATTATCAGGTAGCGGAATTTCCAGAAAATCTGGAAGAAAACGAGTTTTTTAAGGCTTTGAAAGTGGGGGATGAACTTGTGGCGGCGGGTTTTCCTTCGGAGCAAAATAATTTGAAAATTGCGCGGGGAAAAATTGCTGTGCTGCCAGAGAAATCCTTGCAGGGTGGTTATCGGCTGGGGTATGATAATGCTATTGAAAAAGGCATGAGTGGCGGGCCGGTTTTGAATAATCGCGGCGAATTAATTGCAGTTAATGGTAGAGATGCTTATCCGATTTTTGGCGATCCTTTTGTGTTTGAAGATAATTCGCGTCCGTCGGAAAAAGATAAAAATAAGATGATGGCTGTGAGTTGGGGGGTGGGGGTGCCGGTGTTGGCAAAATTGGCTCCCAGTTTAGTTGAAACTCAGGAATTAAGTTTAACAGGTATTCCCCATGATGTGAGGGAAATTGCTAAAAAAATTACGGTGCGAATTGATTTTCTTGGGGAGAATGGTTCAGGGGTGATTATTGCGAAAGAGGGGAGTAATTATTATGTTTTGACGGCGCATCATGTGGCATAAAATAAAAATAAAGAAGTTGTTACCCACGATGGAAAACGTTATCCGGTGAAGGAAAGTACGGTGAAATCTCTTGATCCGCAGGCTGATTTAGCGGAGTTGCAGTTTAGCAGTAATGAAAATTATCAAGTGGCAACTTTGGCGGATTATTATTTAGATAAAAAACGCTTTGTCTTTGCCTATGGTTGGGGAAAAGCTGATGGAAAAAAAGCCAAACCTAAGTTTACTCCGGGTTTTATTTGGAGTAAAGAGCAAGGTTCTATTTTTGCGAAAGATCCGGGTTCTTTGACTTATGGTTATGAGCTAGTTTATACGAATATAACTCAAGGGGGCATGAGTGGGGGGCCGGTTTTGGATATTCAAGGACGAGTGATTGGTATTCATGGACGCACGGAGGGAGATTACAGGGATAACATTCAGCTTGGCTATAGTTTAGGTGTGCCAATAAAAACTTTTCTGGCTGATTTTAAAGTCAGCAGAAAGTAAGTTAAAGATTAAGCAACAGTTGAGTGTGGAGACATCAATTCCTGATTCTGTTAACGAAGGCGATAAATTTTCAATTGATTGGGCTACATCATTTAACTTGGAAGCACCCCAGGATAAAACCAAGGCAAAAGATTGGATAAACTATGGCAATCAGTTGTCGCGAATTGGTTTATATAAAGAAGCTGTTGCTGCGTTTGATGAAGCTATTAAGTTAAATGGGGATTTAGAGCAAGCTTGGTATGCAAGGGGTTTAGCATTATCTTATAATCAGGAATATCAAAAAGCTTTTGAGTCTTTTGATAAAGCTACCCAAATTCACCCGCAATTTTATCAAGCTTGGCGTTGGCGTGGACTTTTATTACTTGGATTTTTAAACAATCCTGAAGAGGCTTTAAAATCTTTTGATAAGGCAATTGCTATTAATAAGCGCGATTTTACTTTGCAGTCATGGAGAGGGGCGAGCGTGTCACTTTTGCAATGAGTATCAATACTCGTGAACCCAGAATGACTTTTTTATTGCTGAGCAGTATAATAGGCGATAATTATCATCTCTTCCCACTTGATATATAATCCTGACACCTGAACAACAAGCAATTAAAACACATCTAGATGCTATTTCTGCGACACTGCCTTTTTTTCCTTTTGGCCGCTTCCCCTTGCTTTCTTCCATCCCCCTAACCCTATTCCTGCAACGATTTCAGCTTATAGCCATTTTATACCCAAAATCCATATAGAGGGTTACAGATGGCTATAAATGGTTATAGTTCAGGGCATAAAGAGGTAGGTAAAACCAAGCGTTGAAAACGGCTATAATGCTTACAGTGAAAGGATTTTAATTAATGGAGAATAGGGAACTCGAATCCCTGGCCTCTGCGGTGCGATGGAAGCGCTCACCCTTGACGGGGTAACGACTACAGCCTCTTATCCCTAAAATTCTACCAAACTTCTACCAATTTTCCCTAAAAAGAGAGATGGCCCACCAGGTAAGAGGCAAGCTTATGTGACAATTTCAACTGTCACAAGTAAGACGATTGACGAGATTCACACCGGCACCGGCTCACTCAAAAAATTTCTCTGCAAAAATTGAATCACTCCTCCCAAAATTGGCTTACCAGGCTTACCATCCTTACACAGCAAGGGTTCTTGGCTTACCCATTGGCTTACCACTGGCTTACCACTGGCTTACCCGGATCGGGTAAGCCAATTTAGCGAGGTAATAAAAAACCGCCCTGGTCACGGCGGCACTGAAGTTAATTTTGGTTTTCGGGTTCGGGTTCGGGGTCTGGGAGGTTGTCGATCCACTGCCTGAATCTTTCTTGCCAGTCTTGTGTCGCTCGTATCTTCTCTTTCTGGGCAAGCGTGACTCGACAAAAGACTTTCTCTGTAATAGCGGCATCGCCCTTTGACTTGAATCCGTAGAGTTTTATATCTGGGTTGCCACCAGGACGACCGCTTTTACCTTTTATTCCTGCCATGCTTTATTGTTCGGGGTGACTTGACTAAAACGCTGTCACCCATTATTATAATAAACATCAAGCTTAAAGCCAAGGGCAAACCCGGCAGAGATAGCAGCCTGCCAGTACAGAACACAACAACGACCTGCTCGCGCCGCAACTCGAAGCTTAAACCCCCGAAAACGCGAAAGACGCTGCTAGACCGATCAAAGTTAACAGCGCCTTTCTAAACCAAGCGGTAAAACCGCATTGCATACTTATGTTACCAAAACAAACACGACGGCGCAATTTTCTGCGCGGCTTACTTTCCGGTGGCTCCTTGGCTGCCGTGCCTCTCATCCTACCTTCTGCATCCCTTCCGCTTCCCAAAGGATTGCCGGCACCTAAATTCAAGATCGGGGATACCGTTTACTCCGAATTCATCCTTGACACCCCCCGCCCCAGTAAAACCGCGTGGTGGAAAGGCGTTATCTGTGGCATCATTTGGAGTCCTGAAGATATTGGCGAGTGGGGTTATGTGTGTCGATGGAATGAAACCTACTATGACGGCTACACTACCGAGTCTGACTTAGAAGACGACATGGCGCGGTTTAAACAGGAAGGGAAACTATGAAAACCATGCCTCCTGATTGGCCGATGCCTAAGTATTGGTTTGGCGACCGCCTTTGCCTGACCGAGCAGATTGCCGATGACCTGGTGATTGTTGAGCGAACCGGCATTGTAACCGGCATCAAGTACAACCCAACTCACGGCTACACCTACTCACTTGAGTGGGACAACTTTCCTTCTGACACCTTTACCTACGCAGAACACGAACTCATAACCGAGGGGGATTTGGTATGAAGCGACTCAACAAAGCCACTACAACCCGCGTCTCATCAAAGGCAAAGCAATCCAAGAAAATCTCCTTAACCCCCCTTGAGGAGCGAGTGCTTAAGCTTTTTATTGACCTTGAAACTGACTGGGTTGCTATCACTCAGATAGAGCCAGGCGATGAGAAGTTGTTAATCAAAAGCCTACGTTCTCTTGAGCGTAAAAACTTCATCACCTACTATGCCTCTGATTATGAAGTTGAGCTTTTGAAGGACGGTGCTCAGTGGCTGAAGGATTGGGGGTTAATAAAGGATTTTGAGATTTTCAGTCCGCGTAAGTCTCCGCCCTATATCCCTCCCTATGTCTGTGTAGTTACTTGGGATGATTAACTTTGGAGGATAAAAATGAAGAGAAAATACGATTCGGACAAGCTAGAAAAGGCACTCAAAGAAATAGAAAGGCTGCTGTCAACAAAAATCGAGGGAATCGCCTTCTACTGCGACGGCGAAGACCGTGACAAACAGCTAGACTACTACTTTGAGGAAGTGAGAAAGCTTTTGAAGCCAAGCAATCTAAAAGCCTGATATTGTCGGGGGCGGGTTTTCACTCGCCCGCTTTACTCGCAAATAGATATAGCCCGACCAGTGGCAAAAATGGCAACCCTCGTCACAACAATATTCTTTCTCAAGTCCATCTGTCCAGTGATTACCAGGAAAATCGTCTCCATAGTCTAGGCTTTTGTTGATCATACTTCCTCTTGGATTGGAGGCAAGCAAAGGGCATCCAAACTCACCTCAATACTAAAATCAAAATCCATGATAATTATTCCATCTGTACTCATAAAACGGCACTTAGGGGGGTATTCGCGTAAAATTTCACACTCAAAGCATTGGTCTGCTGACACTGGTAGGTTTAGCTTAAAGACTAGGCTTGCAATTAAATCTCGTTTAATTTGTTCAAGCATTTTTTTGCTCCTGTGAAAGAAAATCAACCAACATATCCTCTGGTAAATCCTCAAGAATGTACATTAAACCCTCCCTAATGTAATGCCCCTAAAATTTGATTGAGTAGAAAGTCCAAAACATTGAAGCCATAACCGCTACTAATGAGGGTCTTAATACCTTCAATTGCAGGGACTAATCGGTTTAACATTTGTAGGGTAGCTTCATCTCGCTGGTAGTCAACCGAAACTAATCTATCCTCTAATGAATACGCTGTTATTGCTAAAAGTAGCTGCTTTTCTTCAAGGGAGAGTCCTTGGAAATAGCTACCATATTTAGCCTCAAGAGATTGCAATGCTGTAGCTGCTGGCTCTTGTTCGATTATTAGGTAATAACTTAATGGTTTTGGCATGATGCTCCTTTTTGAAGTAAACCGGCACCTTGCATGAAAAAGTGCCGGCAGAGTAAGAGAAAAGGTTATTGACTGCTTTGCGGCTCCGCCCTATCCCGCAGTCTTGATAGGGCTGTAATGGTTTATTTGGTAGCTTCAGATACTTGCTCTTGCACTGTATCCCATTCAACAGCCTGTGCAAATTCAGCGACTTTCTGGTTTATCCAGTTGCAAAATTCGGGTTCAAAATCTATATCGGAAGCCTCATAATAACCGTCTTCAAAATCCCCCTCTTTGATTAACTTTGCCTGATTTTGAACGAATTGTTTCAGTAAATCGTCTAAACGACTCTCAAACAATAATTCGTTTTTCATCGCTACTCCTTAAATAAAAGAACCGGCACCCGACAAGATGCCGACAGTGAACCTCAAAAATGTTCCTCATCCGAAGAGACGGCGATCAATTCTTCGATAGCAGCCTCCATTTCTTGCATCTTTCCCAAGATTTGCTGGTGATGCTTCTTTGCCTGCTCCAGTCTCTGTCGTAGGCGCTCTTCGTGAGCTTCTACATAGGCCAAGTGAGAGCGCTGAAGTTCTCTCAATTGGCCCACTATTTTCCCAATATTTCCCTCTGTTCGCTGGTCAAGGTTTGCTCTGCTTCCATCTGTCCTAGCGCCATCTGAGTTATTAACTGAGTGCGATTCAACCCCATCGACTGCGCCTTGCGGTCGAAAGCATCCCATAGATCCTTGTCTATCCGAATCGTTGCGTTTACCTGCTGTTTTTTCATCTCGGATGTCCATCTTTGTTTATCCCCCATCATTTTGCACGGGCAGGTTGACTTTGGAAAGTACCCGTGCAAACATATTATTACATCTGCACGGGCAATTACTCAAAAAACCTTAAAAAGCCAGCAGTAACAGGAAAAAATGAAAAAACCAAGTCAAGCGACCGTAGCGACGATTGCTGAATTAGAGCAAATGACCGTCGCAGAGTTAATCCAATATTGCAAAGACAACGGGTTAATCGGTTACTCAACCGCTAAGCGCTCTGGCAAAAAGGCTCTGATTGAATGGATCTACGAGAAATTCAGCGAGAGTTACTTTGCTGCCAGGGATGCCATCACGTCCGAGGCTGAGCAGGCGCTAGATGTGGTGGCCGGTGATGTTGGTGAAGTTGAGGTGCCGGTGCCGCCGGATCAGGATGAAGATGAGGATGACGAGCCGGGTGCTGAACGAGTGATTACCGCTGCCGACACAGACGAAACCGCCAACGAAATCATCTGTTTATCCGTAGAGCCGGCGATGGCGTACGCGATAGCAAACCTAGAGAAGTCAATCGAAAATCGGAGTTGGCGCACTAATTACACGGGTTGGCTGTACATTCATGCCAGCAAATCCAAAACTCACTACCACGCCCACCGCCGCTACATTGAATCGTTGGGGATGAAATGCCCTGATTGGGAAGATTTACCGAAGGGTTGCCTAGTATGCCGGGTGTGGCTTGATCGAGTATCAGCAGCACCGGCCATAGGGAACGAATCAACGCCCTGGGGGATAACAGGGCAATATTGGTGGATACTGCGGAATCCCCAACCGGTTAAGCATATTCCGATGAAAGGAAAGCTTGGCTTGTTTTCTGCTGAGATGCCGCCGGAGCAGATCGACATCGAGGGCGCCGGCAAGGCAGAGGTCAAGAGCGTTGACTTTTCCCCACCCCTAAAGATTGGCGGCAAAGTAAAAATCCACTGCAAAGACATCCTTATAAATGGCAAAGAGGGCATACTACTCGGTGCGGGTGACGACTTAGCGAGGGTTGGCATTCCCGAAGGTGAGTACATTGTTTCCCTAGCCAACCTCACCCCTGTTGCCACTGAGAAGGTAGAGCCTCAAAAGCCATTCTTTAAGATAGGCGATCACGTTCTAATTAACGGCTACCTACTAGACGGCCAAAGAGCAATCGTTCTTGACGTGATAGGAAATGTTTGCTTAGTTGCAACGCTCAATAACGCCCAACAGTACAGCATCCCCTCAGAAGCTTTGCGGTTGGTATCCGTCCCCGCGTCCGAGGTTCAGAAAAAGAAACTTACAACAGCGGTTAACCTTCTGCTTGGAAAGATTCTCTTAGCTACACAACAATCAGCCCCTAACTCCTTCGTTGAAAATAATCACCTCATAGAATCTGCGGTAGTGCTTTTGAATGACTTGGCAGCAAACCAACTCGCAATTAAGTTCGCCGCACAATATGTAACTGCAATGAGTGTGGATTCAAAAGAAATCAACGACTACTTGCAGAAGAACTTTCGCGAGGATAAGGATGCCTGTTTTCCAAGAGAAAAGCTTCCCCAGTTTGCGTTTGAAATAACCGAGGTTGAATACATAGAGGAGGCTTTGGACGCAACAGAAACGCATTTTCTCACCCTCGCCAAAAACGAATCATTATCTTTCTGTGGGTACGCAAACCTTAAGACAGGCAAAGCGTTTACGGCCTGCGGTGGCGAGTTTTTCGTTTCATTAAAGTTTGCCCAACTCAGGCTTTTAACAAAGGCTGAAATTTTAGTGGAGGCAAGGAGAAAATAAAATTATGCGAACATGGCATGACATGACAGAGGACGAAAAGCGAATTGCGCTTACTTTCATAGAACATCACCTCAACTTCTGGAAAGACGATCCTAACGCCTACCAATATATTCAAATAAAGGTTATAGGCGGTCGTGAGGGCGATGTTAAAAGAGTCGTTAATTCCATTAGTAAATGCTTGGAAATAAGCGAACAATCAAAGCTGCACAAATGCTCCCTAGAGATAGATCCAGAAGTAAGAGTGGCTAAACAGCGAGAAACCAGGTGTTATCGCCAATACTTAAAAGTCTATTTACCCCGTCAAGATCCAATGGAAGTTTACGAGGAAACTATTGCAGCCCTCAAATCAGAAATTCGGGATCTAGAGATGCAGTGCGCTAACCTCTATTCTCGCTTGGAAGCAATGAAAACACACAGGACTATTTTGTAGCAAAAAAACGGGGGAATCCCCCCCCAACCACACTCTTAAAAACATTCTTGTACAGTTATGGTAACACAGAAAGCGGGTCTTGTTCAAGCATCAAAAAGCAATCCTTGTCCCCATTGTGGCAAAACATCTTGGTGTTATTTTCTAGGCGATGAAATCTCAGTTTGCAAGAAAGAGCAGCCCCCGGCAGTAGGCTGGGAAGATGTAGGAAAATTCGATACAGAAGGCTCTCCTATGTATGTAAGGCAACGTGAAAAGCCTGCATATACCGGAGAGAAAAAAACCACATATTACCCTTACACATTAAGAGACGGCACAGACAATCTAAGAGTACGCCGCATTGATTCCCCTGGTAAAGAAAAAGACATTAAACCTGAACATTTAAACCCAGAAACGGGGGAGTGGAAGACAGGCTTCGGACATTACAAGCGCTCTGATATTCGTATCTATAGATACCAAGAGACTCGCGAAGCAATAGATAGGGAATTACCCATTGTTATTTGTGAAGGGGAGGGAAAAGTTGATGCTTTAAGGGAAAAAGGGCTCGCCGCCTGTTGTAACATCGGAGGCTCTAAAAAGTGGCGTAAAACCGATACGATGGATCTGGTAGGGGCTAAAGAAGTTTACATCGCCCCTGATTGCGATAAACCAGGAATTGAACACGCCAAACTACTTTTAAAAGAATTTCCGCAAGCCAAGTTCTTATTGCCATTCAAAGAGTCACCTCGCTGGGAAAATATCCCAGAAAAACACGGGGTAGACATCAAAAACTACTTAGATGATTACCAATCACTGAGTGGAGAAGAAATCATCCAGCAACTAACTGTAGAACCTGCTGATGCTCCTTTTTTAGATAAGCTAGAGTTCCCGAAATTTGACAGCGACAGCCCCAAACCAGAGCGGAATTACGAAAACGAACCCAGAGAAGTTGCCAAAATTTACACCCAAAAAGCACTTGATGAACTTTATCAGGGGCATTGGATTGCCGTCGGGGGAGAGCTTTATAAGTGGAACGGCACACACTATGAACTGCAAGCAGAAGAATCAGAGCGCCCCCGCATAGCCAGATGGTTGAACAAATATTCAGAATTTACCAGACGAGGGCCGGCGCACAATCGCGCAAAAACGGGTGCGGTTTCTGAGGTTTTTTCGTGGGCCGTCAGCAACTTTACCATCTCACCCGATAAGGTTAACCCAGCCGGCCTTAATTGCCGTAATGGTGTCGTAGAGATTCGCTGGGAAGGTAAGCGAGCAACGTGGGAACTTCTACCCCATAGCCCAGAGAAATACTATATTTACTGCTCTGATATTGAATTCAACCCAGAAGCCCACAAGGAAGATTGCGAAAAACTGCTATCCTGTCTGCCGGCACCGCAACGCAAAATATTCTTACAAACAATCGCCGCCGCCCTTGACCTCCCCACTATTCGTAAGTATCGCGGTCGAATGGTTCGCTTGTTGGTTGCCTACGGTTCAGGCAGTAACGGTAAAGACACATTGAGGGAAGCGGTAGAAATTATCTTCGGGCGTGGCATGACCGCAGCCAGCTTATCTGATTTCCAAGCTTACGACCAGGGGCGAAAATTTCCCCTCGCCAAATTAGACGGCTCGTTAATCAACTGGCCTAGCGAAAATAGCCAGTTTGCCACCCTCGACAACATCCAAAGCATTAAGCAGTTCGCAACGGGTGACCCGTTGTGGATTGAGCGAAAAAATAAAGATGAGTACCGCTACAACCCCCGTGCCATAGGGATTTTTAGCTGTAATGACCTGCCTATTATTAGGGGTGCGAATGAAGCTATTCGTAGCCGGTGGGCTTTCCTCAAGTTCCCCTACACCTTCAAAGAAAACGCTAAGCCCGCATTGGGAGAGATAGAAGTTGACCCGCGTTTTAAGTATGACCCTGACTTTTTAAAGAGCAAGGTGGCGCCGGCACTGCTCAACGAAATCTTAGGAGCGCTACAAACTCTCTTAGAAGAGGGTATCAACTACGAGCCGTGCGCTGAAGCCTTGGAAGAAGCGCAACAGGAAGGCAATCACCTACGGCAGTTTGCCAAAGATGTCGGATTGGTTGAGATGCCTGGTCAAAAAGTTTACGTCAATGACCTCTGGGAAAAACTCAGAGCGTGGTATCTCGAAACCGGCACCGCAGAGAAGGAAGAGGGGCGTGACCGCCTACTGTGGAACGAGTTTCCCAACAAATACGATAAGCCTATCAAAGCTCCAAACCAAATCAGGGCAAGATTTGGCGAGATTTTTAAGTGCACATTTGGGAAAGAGGGTCGACATGGGGAGGGGAAAAATCGAGCTTATTTGAGCGGAATCTGCTTCAGTGACTTACCCGATCCGGGTAAGCCAGTGGTAAGCCAATGGGTAAGCCAATGGGTAAGCCAAGAACCCTTGCTGTGTAAGGATGGTAAGCCTGGTAAGCCAATTTTGGGGGAAGTGATTCAATTTTTGCAGAACAATTTTTCTGCGGAAGAGAAGGCAGAAATCTGTAAAGCTATCTGTCAGTGCGAGTCAAAGTCTGACTCAGTAAGGGATTTCGACGAAACACTCGTTAATTTACCCGAACCGGTGCCGGCAGAACCCACAGAAAAATTCACCCTTGATGAAGAAGCCCTAAACTATCTGGTTGCCGACTTAGAGAAGGCCGCCAAAGAGCAGTCCTCTTGGGATGAGGTGAAAGGTTGGGTGAAGTTTGTTGAGGGTGAGACTATGGAAAAAGCATGGCCTCACTTGTCAAAAGAGGCAAAAACTTACTTTCACTCAATTAAGCCGACAACACCCGAACCGGCACCAGAGCCGACAGTTGAAACCACAGAACCCGAACCCGAAGTTACACCCGAACCCGAAGTTACACCCGAACCCCAACCGGCACGACAACCTGAAATCCCACCACCGGGTCAACTAAACGACAGAGTAAAAAGTATGGGCCATTGGGGACTGACGGGAACGATCACCCACATCTATGAAGGCAAACAGGCTGGCAAAGTAATGGTGGAGTGGGACGCCAAAAGTAAAGGCGAACCAAAGACATCAGAAATTATGAAGATGTCAGCCCTCGAACTTTTCCACCGTAAACCACGTTGGGAAAAGAACCCATCTGAGGGAAAACACAGGCCCGGCCCGATTCATAGGTTTACCAACTTTATGCCCGGACAAACATTTGTGTCACAAACAGGGAGGCAGATCGGCAAGATATTAAAAGGTTGTTCTGGTGGGCTTATCATCCTAGACTTTGCCTCTGGGGAAGAGAGAAAGCTGACATATGACGAGATTGATTTGATGCAATATCAACGAGAGTGGAGACTTCCCAAAAACTGGGAAGAAGGGTACAAAATTACTGGCATCCCCGGCAAGGACGCCACATATTCGGCGGTGCTTCTGTATGTTGCCGGAAGATGGGAATGCCACATAGTCAAGGGTGAAATTGAATCAGTAAAAGCATTTATCGGAAAAACGCCCAAAATTTACACTTACAATGAGGCCAAAGATTGGTTGGAATCTTGTGGAGATTCGTTTTTAAAGAATGAATAAAAGACACGAGTAAAGCGTCAGCCTACAAAAAGCCCCCTACTCGCTAGGGGGTTCTGTTGACTCCTCAGATTTCCGCCTCTACTGCTTTTTAATCAAACTAAGGCAGTAGAGGTTATCAATGGCGCTTATCTGTTTGATAGTTCGTCGGTTAATTCGAGTTTGGTTGGGCGCATAATAAGTCAGGACAAAATAAAAGATTGATTAATCCACAGCAACAAAAGAAAGGGAAAGTTGCACAGCTTCGTTAGCACTCAAACTAGAGACACCTAAAGCACCGGAAGGGCTAATAGCTATATGACAAGTCGTTACACCCCCGTTTGTTAAAAATCTAGGCGCAATAAAGCCTGCTATTTGAGCCGGTCTAAATCCTGTCGGCAAAACTAACGGAAACCCATAATCACTGAAATTAACTGAAACGCTAATATATCCCTCTACAAGCACGGTTTGGCCAATTTTTCTACATCTAGCTGGTCTATTGACAGAAAGAAGACTCCACCCTGAATTAAGACTTAGGTTAATCCATCCAGAATCTTGAAAAAAAACACTAGGTTTATTTACAATTCTTTCCCACGTTAACTCACTATCTCTAGCAATCGCCGGATCTATCTGATTCTCAGGGATTGGGCCTCTAACTCTTCTCAGCATAAATAAAACCGCCTCCCTAGGAAGCGGCATAAAGTTTTCTATAAACGAATTCCAGGAGCAATACCGACTTTCACAGCCTGACCTGTTCCCGCCGCGGTGCCGGCAACAATTCTGTCTCCAGTTATCCACTCGCTCCACTGCATACCAGGATCGAGACTAAAGGTGCTGTTAGTTGCGCTGGGGTTTGTTGGTGTTGCCCCACTGCCAGTGCCAACCAAGAGAAAAATAGCGGACGTTCCTTCATTGGTTATTGTTACGTGCCTAGGGGCGGTAGGCGTTGCCACAGCGGGTACCAATTCTACCCCAGCAGCAATGTTTGTGACGCTAACGGAGGTTGTGGTTGTGGCGTCGGGAAACCATTGCGTACTGTTAAAGGCTGTGTTTCGTGTTTGAAAAATCGCCATAAGCTTACCTATGTAAAATCGCTGAACGCCCTTGTAAAATCATCACCGCTATCATTAGTGGACTGCCTTTTGATGTACCCGTGATGTACTGATAAGAAACCTTCAATATCTGCTATTTTGCTTGCATTCTCAGCTTGCTTGAACTTAGCTATAGATGCTAGGGACTTTAACTTAAATTCTAGGTTGTTGATTTCAGTTGCTAGATTATCTATGCTCTTCTCTAAGTCTCTCTTGTTTCGGTGTTGAGCATTAACTATGTTCACGATAATAGTTACAACAGCAGCCGCACCTACAATGAAAGCGAAAAATTCAGTTGCCGACATTTTAGATAGGATATCGGCAAGAAATAAGGGGTGGTTAATCACATCGTTAAATACTTTGGTTGGTGAGTTTTTAAGGGAGGTTTGAGCCTCCCCTTGACAATAGTTGACGTTTATTGAAACAAAGACTCATTATTTCATGGCTAATACTCTCCTCAAAAGACCGTGCTTTTGGTAATGAATAGATTGCGCTTAACTAACGTCTAGTTATTAGCAAACTGACTACTTAGAGAAGGGTTCAAACTGGATACTTGCCAAGCCCTGACCTTTCTTTGTAGCCATTTTAATAGACTGACCCTTATAAATTCCCGCCTCACTCTCGCCTGGCTTCAAAGAAAAGCGATGATTGCCTATTGCGGGATTAGCGATTCCTAGCCATACAAATATCTCGGCGTTGCCAGTATTTTTAACGGACAATAATTCGAGACTCTTAGGGGGTTCCACAGCAGAGAGAGTAAATACCCCCGACTTGATATCGGGGACTTCAAAGGTGTGCGTCATAAACTATTAGGGAATCGGTGCGGACAGCAATTTCTCAATAAACTTCATATTTTCGCCTTGGTACAAGAGGCTGTTGACCGAGGGTACGGCTGCAAGCAATTCTCCGACGCTGATAATAAAATCTTCGTCATTCTCACATACCGGCATCTTGGATTGCTGACTCCGCACCGCCCCGTCTAATGCGTCCGTCCAGAGGCTTTTAACTACATAGTGTCGCGGCTCACTTGGGGAATTATCGTTTGTTCGCGGGCTACTGGTGTTGTCAATACCAACGGCAACAGCATCAGTGTAATGAGGGGGCGCCGCCGGTGGCGTTACACTTGTCTGCATTGAAAATTTGTCGATTTTTTCCCGCCCATCGTCGCTGTCGTATTCCATACGTCCAGAAAAGCGGCGCCGTTGGTTTAGACGCGGTGCGTCCATAGTCGTCACTTTGTCGGTTGGCAATACGAGCCAGTCGTAGATATCTCGCCAACGCTCACCCACAAGGTCAATTCGATTGACACGGTAAGAGCCGATAGCTTGAATGGCTCCGCGTACAGCTTCTGCGGTGGGGATTATGTTGAGCCTGTCGCGGACAATAATCTCAATCGTTGCCCTGTTTCCCGCCGGATCTCGCATGGTGAATTTTAATCGCCGGGGGTCGAAGATTTTCTCCAAAACGTCTTTCACCAGCTTAGGGGCCAGTTCGGGGGTGTAAGGGGTTGCCCCGGCAGCACTCGCTATTGGTGCCATTTGAGCGTGACTAAGTCCCGGCCACACATTGTATCTGCCCACCCAATCTATCGACAATCCTATGTCCGTTATATAAGTGGAGGTGCCTTCAAAAACATAGACAACTTGATCAGCCATTAGCTATCACCCCCTTCGTTGGATTCAGCCAGCTTCTTTGCGTTTTCGATGGCGGGGATGCTATCAGCTTTCTTCGCATTTTCGGTGGCGAGAAGACCATCAACTCCGTACATTCTGTCAGGTAGGCTGGGGAGTTGCTGGCCTTCTTCTGGGGTCATTATGTAGGTGTAAACAATCTTCCAGCGCTTTGCGTCTTTCGGGAAAGACAGCATCTGCGCTCTTCCACCACCTTCGATAGAGAGCCGCTGCCCCCGATCTTGTGGGAAACCTTGATAAAAGTTTTCCAGTATTGCTTTTAGTAGATACTTGGGGTTTTTAGCTTGCTCTGCCGTCAGCCCTAGTTCTTCTAGGGTGAAGCTCACTCCTGTTTCGTTTAATTCCATTTGTCATCATCCTCAAGATACAACCCTACGATAAACGCCGAACGCTCGCAAAATCAAGGGTTTGAGGTAAAAAACTCCGAGTCGTATCTTAGAGGCAAAGGTGGTTTTAGGTATCGATCCGCTACTGTCCTATGGACTGGCACAAAGTGAACCATCGCTGACAACATTCAGTTCAAAGTCGGCACCGGCTCACTCAAAACCATCTAGCTTGACTGTGACAATTTCAACTGTCACAAAGTGATCCACCCCCCACCAGTGGATCACTTGTGGATCACTTTCTCAAATCCTTACAGGGCAAGGTTTACAGCTAGAGGTGATCCACTGATCCGCCTTTTTTGAATTTTGAAAATTTTTATTTTCTGTGTATCATTTGATACATCTGTTTTAAAAAAATATTTTTCAGCGTTACCCCGGATCAGTGGATCACTTTGGACTAAAACTTGCTCTGGGCAAGGGTTACAGAAAGTGATCCGCAAGTGATCCACCCTCCCCAGTGGATCACTTTGTGACAGCCCAAGGACAGTTAGCCGGCAATAAAAAACCGCCCTGGTCGGGGGGCGGCACTGAAGTTAATTTTGGTTTTCGGGTTCGGGGTCTGGGAGGCTATCGATCCAATCTCTAAAAACGTCCCGCCAATTCTCCACTCCATCTAGTTTCCGCTTTTGCTGTTCGCTTATTCTCACCCCTACCTGTACGTTAAGCGGATCTTCTCCTTTCACCTTGAATCCATACGCCTTGATATCGGGATTGCCACCAGGGCGACCACTACGGCCTTTAACTCCTGTCATGTTTATAGTGTGAGTATCTTGCTAAAAACTGATACTCATATTATAATAGGTTCAAGCTTAAAAACCAACCCCTCCAAAACGCTGAGAGATGGCAGCCTCAGTAGATAAAGACCTGCCTGGTAAGGGATGGTAAACGCTCAAAACCCCCGAAAACGCGAAAGACGCTGCTAGACCGATCAAAGTTAACAGCGCCTTTCTAAACCAAGCGGTAAAACCGCATTGCATACTTATGTTACCAAAACAAACACGACGGCGCAATTTTCTGCGCGGCTTACTTTCCGGTGGCTCCTTGGCTGCCGTGCCTCTCATCCTACCTTCTGCATCCCTTCCCCTTCCCAAGGGATTGCCGGCACCTAAATTCAAGATCGGGGATACCGTTTACTCCGAATTCATCCTTGACACCCCCCGCCCCAGTAAAACCGCGTGGTGGAAAGGCGTTATCTGTGGCATCATTTGGAGTCCTGAAGATATTGGCGAGTGGGGTTATGTGTGCCGATGGAATGAAACCTACTATGACGGCTACACTACCGAGTCTGACTTAGAAGACGACATGGCGCGGTTTAAACAGGAAGGGAAACTATGAAAACCATGCCTCCTGATTGGCCGATGCCTAAGTATTGGTTTGGCGACCGCCTTTGCCTGACCGAGCAGATTGCCGATGACCTGGTGATTGTTGAGCGAACCGGCATTGTAACCGGCATCAAGTACAACCCAACTCACGGCTACAGCTACTCACTTGAGTGGGACAACTTTCCTTCTGACACCTTTACCTACGCAGAACACGAACTCATAACCGAGGGGGAATTAGTGTGAAACGACTCAACAAAGCCACTACAACCCGCGTCTCATCAAAGGCAAAGCAACCCAAGAAAATCTCCTTAACCCCCCTTGAGGAGCGAGTGCTTAAGCTTTTTATTGACCTTGAAACTGACTGGGTTGCTATCACTCAGATAGAGCCAGGCGATGAGAAGTTGTTAATCAAAAGCCTACGTTCTCTTGAGCGTAAAAACTTCATCACCTACTATGCCTCTGATTATGAAGTTGAGCTTTTGAAAGACGGCGCTCAATGGCTGAAGGATTGGGGGCTAATAAAGGATTTTGAGATTTTCAGTCCGCGTAAGTCTCCGCCCTATATCCCTTCCTATGTCTGTGTAGTTGCTTGGGAATAATTGATGGGGTTAGAAGCGGGTTTATCGCCCGCTTTTACTCGCACTTAGACAAAGCATGAGGATGTTAAAAAAACGGTCGGTAGAGTCGAAATGACGGGTTATATCAGGTTTTGCTTGTAGGTTCTGGGGGGTTGTCACTTGCCGACAATTGACATCAAAAAGGCGGCAAATCCTCTACAAAAAACTTATGCTTATAAGCAACTCCTTTTAACTGTCTTTTCCTTACCAGCCTTAATATCTGAGAGCGACTTAAAAAGTATTTTTCCGCATAAGAATCTAAGTCTATACAAGGGATAGGCTCGGTTGGGTGTCCTGCTGATAAATAAGCGGTTTTTGAGTATAACCGCCTACTTTTCTTTGGCATAAATTAGCGCTCCGCTGGTACAAATGCAAGGACTGTTTCGGGGTCGCCCGTAGTAGGATTCAAGTCAGCTATAGCAGCACGAACAGCGCGGACTTCTCGCACTTCTGGTTTGCGGGGTCTTCCACCCGTACCAATACGAAAATCACCAACTTTCTCTAACAAAGAGTAAGATTCCATCATTGCCAGTACGCGGCGGGCTTCACCCTCATCCCTGAAATAACCACCACTCCAAACCTTAGAATTTTGCCAAATTATTTTGCCAAAAACGGAGCCCTTCCAAAATCTAAATCCCTCGAAATCTTCCCAGACTAAACCGGGCCGTGGCTGAGGGATAGTCATGTGCCACAAGCTACCCTCTTGATAAGGATAAAATCTCACTTCTACTAGCGTGAAAGTTAATTGTCGGACGATTGGGAACTCTTCAAGATGTGGGTCTGCATATACAGGATAAGCGCCACCACCACCGTGCTTACAAACCTCTGTGATAATGTATTTATTGAGGTTTGCAAGGGCGTTAATTTGATTTTGTATGCCTACTAACCCGATACCTTCATAGCGGTTTTCTTGGATGAGTATATCGCCATTTTCGTCTGTCTCACATAACGCATAATCAAGAGCACCCGCTATCGTGTCCTGCTGTGGCTGCAAACCGTTACAGATGTGGTTAAGGATATTCTTAGATATCTCCATATTGATATCAATCATTTGCTGCAAACCTTTTAAACCTTTACCCTTAAAGGCGTAGGAGGTTGCAACATCACGGCAAACTATCTCGCCCTCACCCTCAATATCAGGAAACTCTATCTCTAGCTTTTCCCTAATTTTCTTAACATTGTCCCCAGTTTTCTTACATTCTTCCTCTGATTTCTTATGACCGTCCCTGCATTTTTCTACCTCTTTCTTAATGGGTTCAAGGTCAACATCCATCTCAATACTAGACTGACCTTGAGGGATATTAATCTCTATTTCTTTGTTGCCAAGGTTAATGTCAAATTCTAAACCTTTCCTACCTAAATCAATCTCAAAATCTAGCTCTTTCTGTCCAAGATTAAAGTCCATCTCCATCTGTTGATTAGGGTTCTCAAAGAACGCCTCTAACAACTGAGGGATAATTGCAGTTTTTGTTAGCTTCTGTGGAATAACGGCGCTAGAAGTCAGTGTTTTAGGTAGTACAGCCGTAGAAGTTAATGTCTTTGGTAGCAGAGCAGTCGAAGTTAATGTACTTGGCATTAAAGCCGTAGAAGTCAATGTACTTGGCATTAAAGCCGTAGAAGTCAATGTACTTGGCATTAAAGCCGTAGAAGTTAACGTGCTTGGTATTAACGCCATAGAAGTAAGCGTTTGTGGTATCTGCACCGCACTGGTGAGCTTTAAACCGCTGACTACATTGTGAACCTGGTCAATCAAAAAGCTGGCGAATGTTGTTGCCGCAATAATTGGCTCAATTAAGTTTGTAACCCCGGTCACGGTTGCCACACCAATTCCTACTACTGCTTTGAGGATGGGGTCAAGATCCGGCTCTTTTGCCTCTTGTTGCTCTAAATTGTTTAGACGTTGCCAGATAGGAACATTAAGATTTACACCTCCCAAACCGGCAGGATATTGACCTTTAGGTGTAGCCCCTGGTTGTGGTGGTTGCTCAATTCCGGGGGGAGCGAAAGGTTTAGTCGGACTTGGGCTAGTTGGCGATGATGGGCTACGAGTTGTACCAGGTGATGAGTTGGGAGATGGTGCCGGTGTGCCTGCCGGGGATTGAACAGGTGAACCGGTAGGCGATGACTGAGGAAACCTAGTCGGGCTTCCCAGTGGGGTCTTGGTCGGTGCTGGTGAGGTTGGAAAATTAATAGCGGGCCCTGGCAGGAAGCCAGAGGTCATTTTTTCAGTTTGTGGCTTATTTGGTCTGCCGGTTTGCCAGTTGAAATCATCTAAAAATTGTTTACCTGCCGGGTCTACCCAGTTGGCAAAGTTAGATATTCCCTCACCGATAGCAACCCCCAACCCAATGCCGCCTAAGGCACCCCCAACCCGACCGACCAACCCGCCAACTTTACCAGCAAGACCGGCAGCCTTTGCGATGACATCATCAATATTAGAACTGACGGCCTTACCCACCCCAGAAGCTATTTCATCTCCAAATTGTGACAACTGTGAGAGGTTGTTGGCTCGCGGGCTGATAGACTTTGTAATCCTTTCAACCCCTAGATTATTTTTCGCACCAAAGCTAAAGTTATTACCTCTGTGTGGTGATGTAATACCTTGAGATTTTGATAAATCAGAAACACTAAAACTCGAACCGCTAGGCTGATTTGCAACACTAGATGGGGGGTTAAATGAACCTGTATTCCTCACTGGTTGACTTGATGGAGGTATTCTCGGAAATAACATCGGTGGCGCAGTGGTATAGTTAATCATTTTTCACCTTTATTTTCTCGCTAATGTACCTAGGTTATTTATTTTCGCTATTGATGTTTAAAGGTGTTAATTCTCCCCCCGTCCAGATGTTGTTTTCTAACCTATCAATTCGTTCTATAACCCTATCATCGTCCTTAATATCAAATGCTTTTAACTGCTCTTGAAAAAAAACACATTGCCTGTAAGCCGTGTCGTTGATGTGTTCTTTTATTCTAGCCTCCGATTCTTTGATAAGTTTTTCTACTTTTTCCATGTAGGCTTCCATTAAAGCCGCCATAGCTTCTATACAATCGCAACAATCTTCTTTCATGCCGTTATCTCCATCTTGAATAATACTATCACCCCCGTTATCTATTGCAGAACCCCAGACCAACTGTTGATAGAAAGTCGAGGTTTCTACGAAACCCTCATCAGCCATCGGATGCCTCCTAAAGCTATAGCTATCGGTAATAACTGAGGCGGCATCATCCCAAGAGCCGTAAAAAAATTGAAACTGATGGAAAAAGGGCTCTATTTCCACCCCTGTTTCGTAAACCGTACTGTATCTGTTATTTCGACGTGGAGTATCACTTCTTTCTATTAAATTCAAATTTTCGTCTAGGACAAAAAAATAATGCGATCTGGATCTGTGGGCAACATTAGGGAGACCTATTCCAGGCCAATACCCATCGTATCCATTAGCCGTTATTACTACTACTAAATTATTTCCATCTGTGAAGCTTCTACTAAATGATTTTGTGGTTTTTTTTGTATAGGGTCCGACTATGTTCATAGGCGGAGCCGCAACAAAACCACTATAACTGTAAAACCCAGCGAATAACCAGAGACCTATAGTATCTGGGGGTATATTAGGAATAAGAGGCTCTGGAGGTATCGGGTCGTCGTTTGTTTCGGAGCTAGGCGAATCGTCGCCTATTGATTTTGATTTCTGAGGTTTTATACACTCCACTGGGTTCCTATTTCTTTTTATCCCCCTCAAATCCAAATCCTCTGGCAGGAAATATGATTTAACTTCACATTCTAAGCCAGGTAATAAAATATCAATTAACTCACCTCTACCGTCGGGAAATAAAGGAGTTAGCAAAATCTGACCAGGGAATTTTTCTCGGCAATCCATAATTAAACTGATAAATAAGAAACAACCAAAGCGTTAGCCCCTAACTCGGACGATAAACCTATTGATAGCCTAGCTTCCGAATCTGGTAGAAAGTGGGTAAAACCCCCGCCAATCACTGAAATTAACTGAGTGCCTACCCAGATATTAATGTCATTCATTCCTAGGTTTTGGACTGATAACTTAACTCTGTTATTGTTGGCTGCAAGTGTAAAAATAGATGCCGTCAATCCCTGCTGAAAAGATGTAATCGTCCTAATAATAGGTATGTTGGCGGGTAACGATTTTAGATTATTGTCGTGTTGAATCATGGTATTACCACCAAATTATGATCCTGCAAGAACTGACCGGATCTTGTGCCGTACCCCGTCACAGAAATAAAATCCGAACCTGTTAAAAGCCCATACCCTCGGTCAATTTGACGTGCTACTATTTCCCAGCCTTGTGCTAGTTTGAATTTTTCGGCTTGGGTTAGATATTCAAACAAATTGATTAAGTAGCCAGGGCGGACGGGAAAAAAATCATAGCCGGCGGTTTTGCCTACCCCAGGCGTATAAGCTGCTCCGATGGGTTGAATTCTTAATTCAAGTCCTACCTTGATACCGGCTCGAAAGAATTCGCGTTTTTGTCGTCTAGCCATAGTTGAATCCCTGGGGTCATCAACTGGTAAAAAGGCTTCTTCTTTTGATGGTATTTCAGCCCAACCTTGCAAAGCGTAGATACTGTATTGGTCGGGTACGGCAACACCTAACACTGTTTGGGATGTGTTATTGGCTATTAAAGAAACTTCGGTAGTTTGCGCTGTTAAAGTTGCCCTGATTTGTACGATTTTTTCTGAGGTATCTACTGCCATAGTTATCTCATAATAGACTGTTGTCTATTAATTCGCGGATCTAATACGCGAGAACTCTCCGATGAAATTCTAGGCGTAAAAGGCTTTAGATTAGCGTTCAAGCCTCCTCCCAAACCTTTCGATCTTTGTTCAAAAGAAACGTCCTCTTGATTTCTATTTAAAAAACCTAGATCGGGTTCTAATCCAAGACCTTTGAGTATTCTGGCATCTGTTACTTGTTGTTGTCGGTTTTGTCTATTGAAATGCCCATCTATCACAGCCTCGCCGTACCTGGAGAACTGCTCGTTAGTTTGGCCAGTTGGGCCGACTCTGTTGGGGTCATCTGGGATAACTCCCAAGCCTTGCCAAGCTCCCCTAAAGAAGTCTTGACCCGTATTCCAAGCGCTGCCAGCGGCTTTGCCAATACTCTCACCAGCGCCTTTTAATCCTTGTCCGAAGGCGTAGCCCGTGTCATTAGCAGAATTGCCGGTTTTGCCTATATTAGAGTTGGCTGTACTTGACTTACCCCCGCCGCCACCAACCTTAGAACCGCCACCGCCCTTTAAGCTATTGCCGAATTCCTGAGCCTTCCCTGATATATAGCCTTCTGGGTTATTTAAGAATTTCTCCGACTCCGCCTTAAATTGCTCTGAACCCCTCAATATCGCCTCGTCTCTGGCTGCCTGTCCTTTTGTTATTTGTTCAGCCCTAGCCTCATCGTAAGGGCCATATATATTTTGTATAGCCTGATTTAGTGTTTGCTTTGATTTAGCATCTGCTATCATCTGAGCCTCTTGTGAAGCTTCCCAGGGCTGATAAGGATAATACTGGTTTGGATCTCTGAGGTTAGGTACAACGCCTGGGGGTAAGGGTTGCCCTGTTTTTGGATCCATTATGATAGGCTCGCCGTGTTCTAGGTTTGCGGTTACTACCATTGATTGACCGTAGGAACCCAAAGGGTAGTGAGTGCCATGTTGACCTTGTACGGGCCCACCACCGCCGCTGGCGTAGCCACCACCACCCATTGACCCGCCGCCACCATAAATAGGTGTACTTTGTCCTGCCATTGGGTTTGCCGGGGCCTGTGCGTATCCTGATGCTTCAAGAGCCATAAAAACCTCCTTATTTCTTCACAGATGAATCAAATACAACGCCGCCAAAGGTGTACGTTTGAAAGTTGCTATCAAATTCTGTAGGGTTTTTTAACCTGTCAGCTTGAGTATTTGTTACCCCGTAATTTTGCTGAACGCCAAAGCTTGAGTTATTGGTAATCTGGTTTGGTTTGGCTGTATTTGCATTACCGCTCACATTGGTTTCTATGTCGCCCTGGGGTGCTTCGGTTGACAGCCTTAACTTAATTCCCCCGGTGGGAATTGATATCTTTTTTGTGTATGTTGTAGCCTCCCCCTCCGCATTTTTCTGTGTGCTTGGGTTGCCTCCGATATTACTGCCTTGGCTGTTGTTCATTGAACCGCCTACAAAGTTAAAGCCCCCATTTGTTACTGATTGCACACCTTGAGAACGGTCTACGGTGAAATTAGAAATGCTACCGAAAGATGGTGCCAGCCTCATTTGTTAACCTCCAGAATCACAACTTGAACTACTGCAATCACAATCTGAACTGCCGTAATCTGTATTTATCCAAACACTGTAATCGTACGATTCTTCATCGTTCAGGCTGTACTGAAACCTTGCTTTAATTTCTTCATCATCTTGTTGGGTCTGTGGGCTTTTATTTTTTCTGGAATTTGGCAATGCGCTCGGAGAAAAGGCGGGCAAAAAGCAAGAGTCGCCAGAATTAAAAACAAAAGCTGTATCGAACATCATATCAAGGATGGATTAGGCATCATAGCTTCAAAAACGTTCACTACCTGCATCTGAAAAAGGTACACCATAGCAGTTTTCATAACTCCATCAACTGACCTGCTAGATAGTGAAATGTCGGGCCCTGCTATAGCTAGTTGACTGTCGTTGCTGGTGTCCTGTCTTTCACCTGTTCTTAAAACGAGGGAGAGCATAACCGACTCTGCTGTATGTGGCCCCACCCCTACTAGGGCCGGCCATCTGGGGGGTGTAGCATTAGACGTTAAATCTTGTGGGTAAAAAGTGATGGCGCCGGTTTCAGGATCTTGTGTCGCTCTGTCACCAAAAAATTCAGGTAAAGCTCTATCTACTGCCATAGTTATTGACTCCGATTAAATGCTAGATGGGTTAGGAAATAGGGAGAGAGTGTCATCAACTCGCACTATTAATTGCGATGTGTAAAGCCTTTGATATTTGGAGAATGAAAAATCAAGTGTCATTTCAAAAGGTGTTAGCTTTAGTTGACTGTCGGGTGATTGGTCTTGATTTCTCATTGCTCTCATGTATAAGGCAAGAAACAGTGATTCACTCGTGTTATCAGCAGCCGGGGTGAATGTATATGAGGGGTTAAGTTCAACAGGGGCAACTAAGTCAGATTTGAGTATTATTAGCTGCGTTTCTGTCTGCGATGAACCTTGCCCAAAAATAGCTTGTAGGGGTGGATTAGAAGCCATTTCTATCTCCCCTGTCTGCGAGAGCCGCAACAAAGCTTAGCCCTAGTACGCAGATATTGAGGAGCATAAGCGCGCATCCTAAACTTAGAAAGGATATTGCTAAAGGCTTGAGTTCTTCTATCATTTGCGTTCAAGGATGTGTGATTAATTTGAAAGTAACTGATTTTTAGCTAAAATAAAATTAAATCTTGCACCATTTTTTGCACCACTGGCAGGTTTTATGACGCTCACCAATCCCCATAAACGCACTATTCAAAATGTGGCGACTGTTAAAAGACTTTTGTTAGCAAAACCTTATCTTTCTATTAGGCAAGCTTGCAAGTTAACCAAGGTTTGCAGGCGTACTTATTATGAATGGTACAATAAATTAGACAAAATTGATATTTATTGATGGAAAAAACTGTATTGTTTTACGAATGCCCGCAATTTATAGATTGCGACGCTTTAACCGGACAGTCTTTTAGGCAGTGTCCAAACAAAAACCATTGCTTAGCTACTGCTCAGCGTAGAAATTTCTGCACACTTCCTTATGTCGTCGATAAGGAAAAAGAGTGCTTCAAGGTGCGGAATTTTGCACAGGATCATCACCGCAGGGAGTTAATTGAAATGGGTTGGATGTGGGCAGAAAAATTGCCTTACTCCTACTCAAAATCTCAGGCTAAATTAGTTGTTTCTGTTAACATTACAACCGATTGCTATGAGGCTTTAAATGCTGGATGGGCAGACGCTATCCGCATTCCTGATCCTTGGGAAAGTAGGGATTTCGATTGTGATGACGATGATGGAAGATATTTTGAACTTTATCGGGCTTTTGATGATTCTGCTCAAAACAACTCAGGGATAACCGGCTTATCAATCAAGCCCGCATAGTGGCTGAGTAAAACTTTTACTAGGTAAGCCTTGGAACCTCTGCTTTTCCGCTGACATTCCCTGCATAATTTTTGTATAAAACTTGCACGTCGTGGCCTGTAATTGGGGCAACCTGCAAAGGGTGCATTCCCGCTACTAAACAATGGGACACAAATGTGTGGCGAGTGTTGTAGGGCTTACGAAAAGGAATTCCCGCTTCGGTTAAAATTGTTCGCCACGCTCTACGACAAAAATTATTTGCATTAATAGGTTTACCTTTTGGAGAAACAAATATTAAATCATTGGCAGAGAAAATAGCTGGCTTAATTGATGATAAAAATTCTCCTAGTTCTTGATTACAGGGAAAGATTCTATCTTTGTGATTTTTGGCTGGTTTTTGCTGGCCGTTGGTTATTATTTCACCTACCCAGATATGAGAAAAATTATCAGCGATATGTCGCCAGCGTAGCCCTACGGCTTCACCAGTACGAAAGCCTGTTAAAAATAAAAATCGGACATAGTTATAATAAAAGCAATAGTCCTTGTGATTTTCAAACCCTTCTAAGATTGCTCCAATTTCTTGCTTAGAAAAAGGTTTAGGCGGTTGTTTCGTACCTGTTTTTATAAACTTTGCATTGATTTCGTCCCATATATTGCTAGGTACAAGATTTTCTTTGATAGCCCATTTCCAGGCTGCTTTTAAGATTGCCAACCTGTCTCGTATGGTGCGGGGTTGCTGAAATTGTTTAAGGTATTCAATAAATTTTTGTGGGATTAATTCTTGTTTTTCGCTTTCAAATGTCCGTAGATGATTAACGAGTGCGGAGTATTTTTGTATAGTGCGAGGGTCTAAGTGTTTGCAGTGCTCTGTATATTGTTGCAAGATTGCGCTGGGGGAAGGTTCTTTTTTTGGTTCCGATTCCGCTTTAAGTTTTGTGCTGACCTTCTCTCGGTACTTGGCGAGCGATCCGTCAAAGTTCCCTGAGTTGATGTCCAATTCTATTGATATAGCCTTTGCCTGTGCAAATTTTCTGTTTTGGGGATTGTCGGGGATTCCCAGATAGAGGGTATACCTTTTGCTTTCTACCTGCCAGCGCAATCTTAGCCGGGACTTGTCTGCGGTTATGGCGACGGTTCCCTTTGGAGTCTTTGCCATGATTTCTACCAATTTTCTACCAATTTTTTGCAAAGCCTAGGATTTGTAAGGCTTTTAGGAGACAAAATTCTACCAATTTTCTACCAATTCTCTACCAAATTGGGTTATTTGGGCTCTTGTTTTTCTACCAATGAACCCTGAAAACAATGGAGAATAGGGAACTCGAATCCCTGGCCTCTGCGGTGCGATCGCAGCACTCTACCAACTGAGCTAATTCCCCGTGACTGCCAAACTCTGCAACAAGCAAATTTTGGTCACATCTTTAAAAAGTACAATATAACCTGCTACTTGTCAAGCCAAGAGAATAAAAATTTCCTAACAATAGCAGCCGGCACCTGAGAGAATTTTAGATGCAAAAATTTCAGATTTGAGCTTTTAAAGGCTCAGTCCCCTCCCCATAAAACTGCAAAACCCTCTCTAACTCCAGATCCGCAAAACGATCTATCACCCAAGTCGCCTGTCGGTGGATCATGTGAAACGGATAACTATTCGCCACCCCCACCACCGGCATCCCCGCCTGCTGCCCCGCCTGAATTCCTGCCGGCGTATCCTCAAACACCAAACAATTCTTTGGCGACAAATTCAACTCAGGGTAACACTCATTTAAACGCTTAACAGCCATCAAATAGCCATCCGGTGCCGGCTTACTTTTTGTAACATCCTCCGCCGCCACAACCACCGAAAAATATTGCGCCAAACCGGCACGACTTAACACATTTTCCACCTCCACACGCAGCGCCCCCGTCACCACAGCCAACTTCAAACCGGCTTCTTGCAACCTTAAAATAAAATCTTGCAACCCCGGATAAATTGGCAGCACTTCCAAACTTCCCAGCTTCTCCAAATACGCCGCATTTTTGCGAGCAATAAGCTGATCCAAATACGCCTCAGTCACCACCCGATACCGGCTATTTAGCAACTCGGCAATACAAACCCGATCACTCCTCCCCAAACAAACGTAGCGAAACTCATCACGCCTGGGACGCAAATTTTCCGAAATCAGCAATTCTTCAATAAGCTGCTCGTGAATTTTCTCGTCATTGATAATCACACCATTAAAATCAAACAAAACTGCCTTAATACTCATGTCAATTCAATTATCCGGGGGCCGCTACACCTTCCACCACACCTCATCCCCAACTTTACAAAACTTTGTCCAATTTAGCAACATTTACCAGCCCCAAAACTTCTCTAATCCCATAAAACCCGCTTCTCCCATACAGATGAACCCAAACCCCATCAAAATTCTGGCCTTATTTTTGTTAATTTTCAGCTATCCCTTACCCGCCTATAGCCAAAGCCCAATCAAACTAGGCGGCAAAGAATACCCCATTTTAAACGAAGTTCAAATCACCATCAGCCGAAATCAATTAAATTTGCCGGTGAGCCACTATACCGACAAAACCCCCAATCAAAGATATGAATTCATAAAATTTTTACCTATTCTCACCCAAGAAGAAGAAATCGCCCCCCCACCTGCCGGTAGACAACTTTACCGGCTTGTAGAAATTTACGACTCTCAAACCCAAAAAACCCTCCAAGTCGCCATTCCCCTCAAAATTGAATAGAATATATCTTACATTTTTTTGTCGTAATTACCCTTTTTCTTTTTCAACATAATTCAAAGACTTTTTAGCAATTACAGTGCCATAAATTGTCACCCCAACCGTCGCCAAAAAACCAACTCCTCGGATAATCCATTCCGCAGGAGTAACCGGTTGATTTTGCAAACCAATCGAAGTAAAATCCTTAACCAAAGACCCCAAATAAACATACATAACCGTCCCCGGTAGCATACCCAACCAAGACGCAAAAAAATAATCCCTCAAAGAAACTTTAGTTACCCCCAAAGCATAATTTAACAAATTAAAAGGAAACACAGGAGACAACCGGCACAACCCTACAAACTTCCAAGCCTCCGCCGCCACAGCGCCATCAATTGCCTTAAATTTCTGATTTTTGGCAATTTTTTGTTCTACCCAACTTCTCGCTAAATACCGGCCAATCAAAAAAGCCGCAACCGCCCCTAAAGTTGACCCAATCGAAACATAAACAGAACCCCGAACTACGCCAAATAAAAACCCAGCCCCCAGAGTCAACAACAACCCCGGAATAAACAAAACCGTAGCCAAAACATAAACGCCAATAAAAATAAACCCACCCCAAAATCCCAAACTGCCAATCCAAACAATTAAACCCGTAAAAAACTCTTGAAAAGGTAAATAATTCAGCATCAAAACAAACCCCTATAGAATCACACAAGCCCAAAAAAATAAGTTTATCCTCGGCCATTTTTTAACTTTTAACCTTCATTTAATCTCCTAAGTAGGATGCAGTATCTCACCGTTTAGAAGGTTAACTAATACTACCCCAATTACCCAATTTTTTTATACCAAAGCCCCCCCACAACTGGAACCAGACCCCGCAGTACAACCATAACAAAAATTAGCAGTTTGCACATCCTCAATTAAATCTAAACGCCCCGCATCCAACAACATCCCCAGGGTTATATTTTCCCCAGCCTTATTGCGGGCCGGCAATTTCTCCATCTGATTAAAATCACAATCATAAATATTACCTAAAAAATCCACAGACAAATGATTGCGGCACATCAAATTTTCAACCGTCGCCCCATTAAAATTGTTCTCCAAAAAGCCCAAATAAGGCTCCATCAGGCCGCGATGCTTTAAATGAAACTTACTTCGACCAATGGGTAAATTAGTAATCGTAAAAAGTTGATTAAAATGGATGCCAAAATGCTCATTAAGATAAGCTTTATAAGCTTTTTCTAACTTACCTTGTTCTGGTGGAAGCGAAAATTTATCCTCATTCAAAGGAAGCGGAGGATTATAAACCAAATCAAGAATTAAACTCGGATCTGAAGCATAACCCAGCCGGTTTAACCATTGCAAAGCCCGAATTGAAGCATCAAAAACACCAGACCCCCGCATCTTATCAACATTATCCGCCAAATAACAAGGCAAACTAGCCACAACCCGTAATTTATTGGCAGCAAAATAAATTGGTAAATCCTCAAAACCAGGCTCAAAATAAATCGTCAAATTTGAACGCACAATCACTTCTTTACCCGCCTTCCTCGCCGCTTCTACAATAGGTTTAAACCCAAAGTTCATTTCCGGCGCACCGCCTGTCAAATCAACGGTTTTAATTTGCTCAAAACGCTGGATAATTTCAATTAATTGCTGACAAACAAGCGGGGAGAGTTCTTCAGTGCGTTTTGGCCCAGCCTCGACATGACAATGGCTGCAAGACAAATTACAACGCCGGCCTAAATTTACCTGCAAAACAGAAATCGGCCTCTTCTTTAAACCCCCAGCAACTTTAACATCAAACGGCGTAACAGCCCGAACAGAAAGCGGTTGAATCATCTCCAAATCCTAAAACTAACTTTAAAGATAAACACATTTTACTCATAGAGCAATCCACCGTTTAAGAAAATATACCTAAATTGGGGCCAACCCCGGTAATACAAGGTTTTTTATCATTAACGCCAATCACCCTGAACAGTAAAAGCAGCCCAATAATAAGGAGAACGCCAATTTTCAGACTTCCACATTTCTAATTGTGCCTCTCTTAATGCCGTAGCTGGATTTTGTTTTTTTTGCAACATTTTTTGATAAAATTTAGCCATCAATTCCGAAGTTGCCACATCATTTACACTCCATAAACTAACAACTACTCGTTTAGCCCCTGCATACATAAAGCCTCTTGTCAACCCCACTAAGCCTTCACCTTTGACATTTTCACCAAGGCCAGTTTCACAAGCACTTAATACTACCAATTCTGCCGGCAAATTAAGATTAAAAATATCTTGAAGCCGTAAAAAACCATCTCGAATTTTACCATTTTCATCATACAAAGACAAAACAACGCCAGACAATTCTGGGTTCACCGGATCTAGTAAACCATGAGTAGCTAAATGGACGATTTGATATTGTTCTAAATTCGGACTCGTAGCAATTTCACGAGAAGCCTTAAAATCTAAAGCTTGTAACCGGCTATCTTCTGGAACTAAAGCTAGGATTTTTTCTGCTTCAGTGCGAGTGAATTTTAGCCGGTCAAATACCACTCCTCCTTCCCCTAAACCTAAATTTCGACTAGCACGAGTTAAAGCAGAATTTACTTCGGTTTCTGGCTTTTCTTGTTGCCTATTTGCCAGACGAGAATCATTCAAATTAAACACAGGATCGGCAATTACTGCCAGAGTTTTAGCAGCCGGAGTGCGGTTTTCAAATAGTCGTCTTTGAATCGCAATAGTGGAAGCAGAAGGAAGGGTAACAATTTCGTTTTGAACTAAAAGCGGATTTGCCGGATTAGATGGTATTGGTAGGGCTGCAAACGGCACATATTGTAAAGCTCCATCTCCCACAATTATTAAGCGTTTATTGGCTAATTGATTGGCAATGGGAGATAAAAGTATTTGGCTTAATGGCAGGCCGATTTCCAGATTTGCCCCGCTATTTTGAGTGACTGATTTGCGGAAAGTTTGAACAGCAGCTTCAATTTCGCTTTGTTTAGGGAGGACATAACTATTAATGCTGTTTTTGGTGACAGCCCAAAGATAACTGCGTTCTTCCCCCAGGGAATATTGTAAAAGCAGGGTATTTTCATCCAGTACCTCTTGTTGAATTTGTTGTAATGTCAAAGGTTGAGGATATTTGAGAGCAGCATAGCGGGGACTATTTAGGCGAATTTGGGCTTTTATTTGGTCGATTTGAGTGAACAGAGAGTTAGATTGCTGGACAATTTCCTCAAGTTGTTTTTGGGTATATTGGCTGTTTAAAAATTCGTGCTTACGACGTTCAATGGTGTTGAGTTGCTGTTGTAAATTGCGTTCTTTTTCTAGGAGTTGAGGGTCTACACCTTGTCGAATATTTGCCCCCGCTTCTGTGAGGAGTTCCAGAAGACTGCGGGCGCGGGCACGTTCGCTAACGTGAAGTGCTATAGCGTCGTAGTCTTTTGATGGCTTTTGTTGATGCAATTGCATTAACAAATCTATGTACAACTGATAGTAACTTTGAACAGTTGCAAAGTAGGAAGCCCGAAGTTCTTGGCTACCTATTTTGGTGCGGAGGTCTTCAACAATAGTGATAGCAGATTCAATTTTGGTGAGTGCAGTGTCGAGATTGCCTCTATCACGTTCTAAGTCAGCCATATTGAAAAGAGTCCTGGCTTCTCCACCTCTATCTCCCACCGCCCTTAATAGAGGTAAAGCTTGGTTGTAGAACTCCAATGCCTTTTGTTTTTCTTGGAGGTCGTCGTAAACAAGGCCAATGTTGTTGAGAGTCCTGGCTTCTCCACGTTTATCTCCCACCGCCCTTCTTAAAGGCAAAGCTTGGTTGTAGAACTCCAACGCCTTCTGTTTTTCTTGGAGGTCGTTGTAAACAAGGCCAATGTTGTTGAGAGTCGTGGCTTCTCCACTTCTATCCCCTACTGCCCTTCTTAGAGGCAAAGCTTGGTTATAGAACTGCAATGCCTTCTGTTTTTCTCCGAGTTCGTTGTAGACACCGCCAATGTTATTGAGAGTCGTGGCTTCTCCACCTTTATTTCCCAATGCCTCTAACATAGGCAAAGCTTGGTTGTAGAACTCCAACGCCTTCTGTTTTTCTCCGAGTTCGTTGTAGACAGCGCCAATGTTGTTGAGAGTCCTGGCTTCTCCACGTTTATCTCCCACCGCCCTTAATAGAGGCAAAGCTTGGTTGTATAACTCCAATGCCTTCTGTTTTTCCCCCAGGGACTCGTAGACAGCGCCAATGTTGTTGATAGTGGTGGCTTCTCCACGTTTATCTCCCACTGCCCTTAACATAGGCAAAGCTTGGTTGTATAACTGCAATGCCTTTTGTTTTTCTCCGAGGTCGTCGTAGACAAGGCCAATGTTGTTGAGAGTCCTGGCTTCCCCACGTTTATCTCCCACAGCCCTTAACATAGGCAAAGCTTGGTTGTAGAACTCTAACGCCTTCTGCTTTTCGCCCAGAGAGTCGTAGACAAGGCCAATGTTATTGAGAGTCGTGGCTTCTCCACCTTTATTTCCCACTGCCCTTCTTAAAGGTAAAGCTTGATTGTAGAACTCCAATGCCTTTTGTTTTTCTCCCAGAGAGTTGTAGACAACGCCTATGTCATTGAGGGTATTGGCTTCACCGCTTTTATCACCCACCGCCCGTAACAGAGGCAAAGCTTGGTTGTAGAACTCCAATGCTTTCTGCTTTTCTCCGAGGTCGTCGTAGACATTGCCAAGCCTAAAAAGAGACTTAGCTTCTAAGCCAAGATCACCGGCCTGCTTAAAGAGTCTAGCAGCTTCTTCAAATTTAGGAATTGCCTGTCTCAGCGATTCTGCTGTTGCCTGCTGATAGAGTTTCATTGCTTCCTTAAAAACTTGTTCAGCAGCATTAGAATTAACCGGCCCCTCAGCAATCAAAACCCCACTCAAACTATCCTTAAAAACTGGAGATAATGATTTAGGTGTTGCCATCCCAGACTCTGACAGAAACACCACAATCATCGTCCCTGATCGGGAAACTTTCTTAACTAACCGCCAAACCATTTTTTTAGCAATTTGTGTTTTACCCATCACCGCACCTCAATTTAATTTCTGTAACCACAAACTACCTTTAAGCCATCAAACGTAACGGCGTTCCTTCTGCCACCGGCTTCTCAATCTTTGCCTGCGCCACTAACCCATCCCGCGCCAAAACTTTCACCTGTCCTGTACCATTACTAGCTGTAAAAATTGTTCCCGTTGTCACCTTCCTTAAATCAACTCCCCCTAACCACAAAACAGCATTATCCCCACTCACTTTTGTAACAATTGCCTGGGCTGGAGACTTCGGAGAATTAATAAAATAAGGCGGTTGTACTTGATAGTCTCTCCCCACTTTAACTTCATAGCGAGGCACTTGCTTAAATCTTTCAGGAATCTCTGAGAGAACCTTTGGGAAAATTCGCTCAATATTACTATCCTCTTGCCACAAAAAATGAGTAAGCAAATAAGTAAATAACCCGCATTTAAAACCATTAACATTCATTTCTCTCGCCAATTGGGTTGGCGATGTTGCAGCTAAAACCTTTCCTTTTGCCACCCCTTGCCGATAGCCTTTCACAAAATCTTCTGGCGACATATTCAACCGGCTTAACCACTCTTTCTGATAAGCTTTTTCCTGATTAGAAACGAGAATTTTTTTCCCACCCTCGCGGGAACGAACCCTCGCATCCCTCGTAGCACCACCGGCAAAACAACTATCTAAAACAACCGTCACATTTTCCGTTTTCAGCGCCGACATTAACAAAAATAAAGTATGCCCCATAATATCGGGCACAGCCCCCCCCACTTCGGGATAACCCGCCGGCAAACTCCCATCCACCGGCACAAAAGTTCCATTTAAACCTTCTTTTCCAGGTTCAACTACAATCGGGTTAGGGTCAAAAATTTGCGAACCATGTCCAGAATAATGATAAACTACCACATCACCCGGTTTAGCTTGTTTAATTAAAACTTCTTCAAACGCCGTTAAAATTCCTGCCCTTGTCGCTTCTTTATCAGCCACAACATAAATATCTTTTGGATTAAAACCAAAGCGATGAATTAGTAAATTTCTTTGCAATTCAATATCATTGAGGCATCCCTCTAGGGGTTGCGAAGTATATTGATTGATGCCAACGAGTAAAGCAAGTTTGCGCGGCGTATTTTGGGCTAAAACTTGACTGTAGCTTTTAACTTGCTTTTGAAAAACAAGCTGATTGATTCCAACCGCAGCCAGTGCAGATCCGGCACCTTGTAAGAAATGACGACGAGTTGTATTAGTCATACTGAGAGAAGTTAAAGGATTGGAACCCGTGAGCGTGTGGCATTTATAGCACCAATTTTAAGGACGTCAACACCGCAGCGTCAAACAAATTAATAAAATATAACTTTACAGTTCTGTAAGTAGATGAACATAAATAAAATCTAGGTTTGTCTTAGAGATCAAGCCCTCTTAGTGTAAGGTTATGGCGCTAAAGCGCAACTACATACCGAGAGAGCGATCATTGCCAATACATACCGGCATTACCAGCGCAACTACAACATACCGGCTAGTACGAACTCAGACTTTTTTAGTGGAATTTTGCCGGCCTACTTCCACATCTGCAAAAATTATCACACCTCTGGAGTTACCCCAAAAAGATTTATAACCCTGCCATTACAAAAACCCAAGTGTTATAAACCCCACCCCTCAAACAAAACTAAAGCATTAGAATAACTTCTGGCAAAAAATTGGCAACCATCAGGACGACACGCCATGATCAAACTCGCCCCCCTTTACCCAATTATCCATCAAATCTTAAAACCAACCTTTCCCACCTGCCTGTGGAGTGGCACCGAGCACAGCCCCCACATCGCCCTCACCTTCGACGATGGCCCACACCCGCAACACACCCCAAAACTCCTAGAAGTCTTAGACAAACACAACATAACCGCCAGCTTCTTCTGGCTAGGAACCTGCATACAACGCTCACCCAGCATAGCCAAACAAGTGTACGAACGCGGACACTGGCTAGGCTTACACGGATGGACACACCAAGCCTTTCCCAGCCTTAGCCCCAACCAACTCAAACAAAGCCTAGAACAAACCCAAACCGCCATCGCCAAAGCCTGCGACCTCGACCTAAATTATGTGAGAAAAAACATCAGAGACGTCCGCCCCCCCAACGGAATATTCACCCCCCAAACCCTGCAACACCTGCAACAATGGAACTACCGGCCGGTCATGTGGAGCGTAGTACCCGAAGACTGGGTAAGACCCGGAGTATCCATAGTCCTAGAACGAGTCATACAGCAAGTCAAACCAGGCTCATTAATCGTTTTGCATGACGGATACTGCGGCGGAGAAGACGTCACCGAAACCGCAGCCCTTCTCATTCCCCGCCTACTGGATCAAGGCTATAAATTCGTCAACATCGATCAACTATGGTCATGCCAACAAACCCATCCGCGTTAATCTGTGGGGCAGGCATCTTGCCTGCTATACATCTGCGGTTAAAAACTACTCATGGGTCTTCCCATCCGGCATAATAGCCCCCGTCAGATCAGCATCCCGCAAATTCACCCGCACCAAATTTGTATCAATCAAAATAGCATCCCGCAAAATCGCCCCGGTCAAATTCGACCAACTCAACTTAGCGCGATACAAAGTAGCCCCCGTCAGATTCACCTCCCGCAAAGTAGACCAACTCACATTAGTACCCCGTAACTGAGCCTTAGTCAAATTCGCGCCCGCCAAATTAGAACCACTCAACTTAGCCCGACTTAAATTAGCCCGATTCAAATTAGCCCCGCTCAAAGTCGCGCCATTGAGAATAGCATTTGTTAAATTTGCCCCCTCCAAATTCGAGTAAGAAAGGATGGTAATAGTCATATTTGCCCCCTCCAGAATAGCGCGACTCAAATCAGCTTCCGTAATAATTGAGCGGCTCAAATTCGCATCTGTTAAATTTGCCGAACGTAAATTAATCTTGCTCAACTTTGCCTCAGAAACAATCGCACTCGTCAAATCGCAGCCTTGCAAATTCGCCTCACTCAAATTGGCCCGGCTCAAATTTGTTTCTCGCAGATCCGCTTTTTCCACAGTAGCCACACTCAAATCTGCCCCGATCAAATTCATTTCGCTCAACATCGCACCACTGAGATCCGCCGTATGAAGATTCGCTTCTCGCAAATTTGATCGCACCAATTTTGCATTTCGCAAATTCGCCCCACTCAGGTTAGCATCGCGCAAATTTGCCCCGCTCAAATCTACACCTTCAAGATTCGCACCAATCAATCGTAGACTGCGAAAATCTCGTTCTCCGTCGGCATATTTTTGTATAATTTCGCTGACATCCATAGATTTTACGCACCTTTTATAAAGTTATAACTTTAAGTGTTAGATAGTTTGTGTGTTAACAAGAAAACAGAAAACAGGTTTTCTCGCAGCAGCCAGAAAAATACCGCTCAACAGACAAACGAAGACAGTAGTTTATCTAGTTTGTAAGCTGTCCCCCACTTCCTCATAATTTTCTCTAAACAAACCATTACAATCACCGAGATAACACAAAAATCAGCGCAAACGATCCAACCTTCTGAGACAATCAGAAATAGCAGTCAGCGGTCAACGAGTTAGCAATTCCCGCGCAACAGTCATTCGACCAATTCACGAGGCTAACCTTTAACCGAAATTCAACCCCTGATCTGCCCCATCGCTTAGAGACAAAGGAAGCACCGATGCCAGACAATCTGAGAAGCCAAGCTATAACCCAAGGAGTCCAGCGCAGTCCCAACCGGGCCATGCTACGGGCTGTTGGTTTTGGAGATAACGATTTCACCAAACCCATTATCGGGATCGCCAATGGTTACAGTACCATCACTCCCTGTAACATGGGAATCAATACCCTCGCCTTACGAGCAGAATCAGCCGCAAGATCAGCCGGTGCTATGCCGCAACTGTTTGGTACCATCACGATCAGCGACGGGATCTCAATGGGTACCGAAGGCATGAAATATTCCCTCGTCTCCCGCGAAGTTATTGCCGACAGCATCGAAACTGTTTGCAATGGTCAAAGTATGGATGCCGTTCTTGCCATTGGTGGCTGTGATAAAAATATGCCAGGGGCAATGATTGCTATGGCACGCCTCAATATTCCCTCAATTTTTGTCTATGGCGGTACGATTAAACCTGGACACCACAACGGACGCGATTTAACGGTTGTTAGCTCTTTTGAAGCTGTTGGCGAATACAGCGCTGGCAAAATTGATGAGTCTGAATTAACAGAAGTTGAGCGCAAAGCTTGTCCGGGGGCCGGCTCTTGTGGTGGAATGTACACGGCTAATACCATGTCAAGCGCTTTTGAAGCTATGGGCATGAGTTTGATGTACTCTTCGACAATGGCGGCTGAAGATGAAGAAAAGGCGGAAAGTGCCGAAAAGTCTGCCTACGTTTTGGTGGAGGCTGTTAAAAATCAAATCCTCCCCCGCGATATTTTGACGCGCAAGGCTTTTGAAAATGCTATCGCTGTGATTATGGCGGTGGGTGGTAGTACGAATGCGGTTTTGCATTTATTGGCGATTTCTCGCGCTATTGGGGTGCCTCTGACTCTTGATGATTTTGAAGTTATCCGCGCTAAGGTGCCGGTTTTATGTGACCTTAAGCCTAGTGGCCGGTATGTGGCGACTGATCTACACAAGGCCGGTGGTATTCCTCAAGTGATGAAGATGTTGTTGGCGCATGGGTTGCTTCACGGCGATGCGTTGACAATTACCGGCCAAACTATTGAGCAAGTTTTGGCAGATGTTCCTTCTGAACCTTCGCCAAATCAAGATGTGATTCGTCCTTGGGATAATCCTATGTATGCTCAAGGTCATTTGGCGATTTTACGCGGTAATTTGGCTACAGAAGGCGCGGTGGCAAAAATCACTGGCGTTAAGGTTGCTTCTATCACCGGCCCGGCTAGAGTGTTTGACTCTGAGGAAGAGTGTTTGCTGGCAATTCTTGATGGCACTATTAAGGCCGGTGATGTGGTTGTTGTGCGCTATGAAGGGCCGAAGGGTGGCCCCGGTATGCGGGAAATGCTTGCTCCTACTTCGGCTATTATTGGGGCCGGTTTGGGTGATAAGGTTGGTTTGATTACGGATGGCCGGTTCTCTGGTGGGACCTATGGCTTGGTGGTAGGTCATGTGGCGCCGGAGGCTGCGGTTGGCGGTACGATTGCTTTGGTGCAAGAAGGCGATACGATTACTATTGATGCGTCTGCGCGTTCGCTCCATCTGCATATTTCTGATCAGGAGTTGGCTGCTCGCCGTGAGAAGTGGCAACCTCGTCCTCCTCGTTATACGAAGGGGATTTTGGGTAAGTATGCTAAGTTGGTTTCTTCTAGCAGTTTGGGGGCTGTGACTGATTTAGATTTGTTTATTTAGGCCGGTTGGGGGGATTTTTAATTCCTCTGTAGTTGCGCTTTAGCGCTAAAGCGCAACTACATAACTGTGTTGTCCTAAAGAATTTAACCGGCATCTTTTTCTCTGATTTCTCTGTTTCTTTGAGACAACCACCGGAGCATTCTATTTTGGCGTTGCCGGTGCCGGTTTTGGGAAATAAAAATTCCTAAGCCAAGGATGATGAAGCCTAAAAGACTTAAAGCTACGGGTAAGAAAATGGTATTTTTAAAGAAGCTGTAGGCAACCTGATAAAGATATCCCAATACTCCCACTCCTCCAAATAATAGAAAAACTTTCCGTTTTAACAAGGCTGAGAGAACTATTAACCCTAGGTTGATTAAGAAGTAAAGAAACCGCTGAAGTTGATCTTCTCCTCCCATTAAGGTAATGCCACTCCAAAAGGAGAGTAAACCGAAAAAATACAACCAAAAAGCATAATCAGGAGCGTTTTTTTTCTCGCGTAAATCTATTCCATAAGCGACGACTAAACAAGTTAATCCAAACCACAGACAAACTAAAAGTTGTTGTTCCCAAGTTAGCTCTATTTGACCTAAAAGCAAGGGCGTAAAATCAATCGCCATTAACCATAAGCACAAAATTATGGGGACGGTGAGTAAGGGTAAGGGAATAATTTTTAAGCTGCAAAAGGCTGTTAAAATGGTTGTTAATTCGATGACAAACCAACTTTTTTTTACCCATAAATAATATTCCTGATAGTTGCCGGCTTCGTTTTGCGGCCATACACCGGCCCACATTTGCAACCCATAAACGGCAACTGGTGTTAAGCAAACTGCCAGCATCACTAATAACCCTCCCAAAACTCGCCGGTTTTGTTTGTGCCACAACCAACTACCAGCCACAACAAAACAAGCTGCATAAAATATTGCTGTTATGGAAATGCCGGTGCCGCCAAAAGGATACCAAACGGCGCTCATTAACCAACTCATGCTTGCAATGACGATTGCTATACCAAGAGCATAGGCAATAGCGGCTAAGTCGTATTTTGGGCGATTTTGCACGCGGTTATGAAGCGCTTGCCAAAGCGTTTCAGCCTGTTCGGGTGTTAGTAACCCCTCAGAGGCGCAAGCGTGAAAATCTTCTTTAGAAATTTTCATGCAGAATCATTGATAGAAGATCGCTAACCAGTATTTTAGATTTTAAATTTTAGCGTTTAAATTATGGTTTGGTTAAAAAAGGCTCCTGACTTTTGGCCTATTTCTTGGAAAGTTCACTAATTTTAGCAAGATTTGGGGCTTTTTTTTAAGCTAATTTTTTCAAAAATATTCCTATTTATTCTGCACTGGGAGGGTTGATAAAAAAACTTTCTTAGCTTTGGAAAAACCGCCAACTATCTAACAAAAAAAAGGGGTGCGAACCGGCACCCCAAAAAACATAAAGCATTAAAATCTAAACAGTTAAGAAGCTGTCGCCGCAGGTGTTGTTTTAGGCGCATTCAAAGCCACATAAAGCCGGTTAAGAGCATTGACATAAGCATGAGCCGAAGCAACGATGATATCTGTATTGGCGGCACGACCAGAATAAACTTGTCCATTGTGACGCAAACGTATTGTCACTTCTCCCAAGGCATCAATACCGGCTGTGACGGACTGTACAGAAAACTCGATGAGTTCGTTGGGTACGTTAACGACGCGGTTGATTGCTCGGTAAACGGCATCCACCGGCCCGGTACCTATGGCTGCATCGGTTAATTCTTCTCCGGCGGGTGTTCTCAAGGTGACGGTAGCGGTCGGGCGTGCGCGGTCGCCGCAAGACACTTGCACGAGTTCGAGGCGGAACATTTCGGGGGGTTGTTGAATTTCATCGTTGACGATGGACTCAAGATCCCAATCAGTGATTTCTTTTTTCTTGTCGGCAAAAGTTTTAAATTTCAAGAATGCGTTATTAAGTTCGGTGTCTAACAATTCATAACCCAATTCTTTGAGGCGAGTTTGGAAGGCGTGCCGGCCTGAATGTTTGCCCAAAACAATTTGATTATCGGTTAATCCGATTAATTGGGCATCCATAATTTCATAGGTTAATTTATGTTTTAATACGCCGTCTTGGTGGATGCCAGATTCGTGTGCGAAGGCGTTTGCGCCGACAATTGCTTTATTAGGTTGTACCAACATTCCTGTTAAGTTGGAAACCAAACGCGAGGTTTTATAAATTTGTTTGGTGTCAATATTGGTGAGGGGTTCTTCGCTGTCTGCGGGCCGGCCAAAGAAGGGATTAAAGTATTGCCGGCGGACGTGCAATGCCATCACTAATTCTTCTAAGGCGGCGTTGCCGGCTCGTTCGCCAATGCCGTTGATGGTGCATTCAAGCTGGCGGGCTCCGTTTTTAACGGCTTCGAGGAAGTTGGCAACTGCTAAGCCTAAATCGTTGTGACCATGTACTGAAATAATTGCAGAATCAATATTGCGGACGTTTTCTTTGATGCCGCGAATTAAGTCACCAAATTCTGAGGGTGTGAGGTAGCCAACGGTGTCGGGGATATTAATAGTTTTGGCACCGGCGGCGATGGCTTTTTCTAATACTTCGTACAAAAATTTTGGTTCACTGCGACCGGCATCTTCGGGGGAAAATTCGACATCATCGACAAAAGTTTTGGCATAACTAACCATTTCTTCGGCGATGGCGATGACTTCGTTTCTGTTTTTTCTGAGTTTGTATTCGAGGTGAATATCGGAGGTTGCAATAAAGGTGTGGATGCGGGGTTTGGCGGCGGCTTTAACGGCTTTGGCGCAGGCTTCGATGTCTTGAAAGGTGGCGCGGGCTAAACCGCAGATAATGGGGCCGGTTTCGGTGCCGACGGTGGCGGCAATTTTATGGACTGCTTCAAAGTCGCCGGGGCTGGCGTAGGGAAAGCCGGCTTCGATGACATCGACTCCGAGTTTAGCGAGTTGGCGGGCGATGGTGAGTTTTTCTTCGACGTTTAAGGTGGCGCCTGGGGACTGTTCGCCGTCGCGGAGGGTTGTGTCAAAAAAGATGATCCGGTCTTGGTGGTGACTCATTGTTTGATTTGGGGTTTTGGGTAAGTAAAATTGGTATTTGTCAATTGACTCTGGACTAATGACTAATGTACGGGCCGGTCTACAAATATCTTATCTTTTTTTTTATTAAGGATATCGGTTAACCCACCCCTACGGGCTAATGGCTAATGACTAATGAGTAATGATTAATAACTCCTTTAATAGTCTAATTTTTCGATACTTTCTCGAATTTCGTTGAGGTCGATGTAGCGGTCTGTGGCGTTTCGCAGTTCTCTGGCTATCATTCCTTCTGTGGAGACTACGGTGATGTGGGTGTTTTTGGAACGCAGTAGCTCGATTGCTCTTTCAAAGTCTCCGTCGCCGCTGAATAATACTACTCGGTCATATTGATCTACGGTGTTAAACATATCTACGACAATTTCTATATCGAGGTTGGCTTTTTGCGAGTAACGTCCAGAGGAGTCATCATAATATTCTTTGAGGATTTTTGTGCGGACGGTGTAGCCCAGGCTGATGAGGGCGTCTCGAAAGCCTCGCTGGTCTTGGGGGTCTTTGAGGCCGGTGTACCAGAAGGCGTTGATTAACATTACCTCTTTGTCTTTGTGGGTGAAGTGTTCTAATACTCTTCTGGGGTCGAAAAACCAGCCGTTTTTTTGCTGTGCGTAGAACATATTGTTTCCGTCTACAAAAATTGAGAGACGGTTCATTGAATTACCCATAGAAATTTACTTCTAATATTTGTAGTAGAGATTTTAAGCCGAATATTTTTTTTTCGCAATTTCCTGTTAAAAACTATATGTACTAATATTTTTTTAGGAAACCGCTTGTTATTGAGCAAGAGCACAAGCCCTGAATCGCTGTTAAGGCAGTTTGGTTAAGTCTGGGTTATTTAGCCGCAGACAAAGGGATTTTGAGCGATTATGATGCTTTTGTGCAGCAGACGGTGGTCAAGCTATGCACTCAAAGGCTTTCCGAGTTAGATAAGGTTTGGATCTGTTTTTTTAGGCTGCAAAGCGTAATTTTCATATTTTTTCCGATTTTAACTGAATGTAACAAATGTATCAGTTTTGGGGTTGACGGCAGTTAGGACAGCCAAGAGGCAACGTAGGCATCTTGGAGTGACACCCATCAAGTCAACCCCCATCTTTAAACTTTACCTCTATTTGATGATCTGTATTATGCGAGTTGTTTATTTTTGTAGTTACACACTTGAATCAACATACCACAGATGCTTCTGGGCGAGGAATGGCTAGTAATCTCAGGCATTTTTGATGCTGTCCCTGGTGTGTGGGGTTCCGGGGTTTTGTGGGCGAAGGCTTGGACTGGCCACGTCCGGCCCCTGCCTTGGCGGCTTTTTTAGGCCCGGTTGCTTTCGATTGCCCACCGCGCTAACTCCGTGCGGTTATTGAGGCTGGTTTTGCCTAGCATATTTGAGACGTGGCTTTCGATGGTTCGTTGGCTGACGTTCATTATTTCTGCAATTTGACGGTTGGCTTTGCCTTGAGCGAGTAATTGTACGACTTTTAATTCGGTTGGTGTTAAATCTACCTCTGCGGGTACTTGTATTTTGTTTGGGCCGTCGCTGCTTTTATTTTGATGTTGGATCAGTCGATTGGCTTGTTTGAGAGATGACTCTACTTGTGCGACTAATTCTTCTGGTTCAAAGGGTTTGACCATATACACATCGGCGCCGGTGTTTAAGCCTTTTACTCTGTCTTGGCTTTGACCTTTTGCTGAGAGAAATAAAACTGGTATCCAGCTTGTGCGGGGGTCTTCTCTTACGCATCTGACAAATGAATAGCCATCCATTTCTGGCATCATTACGTCACAGATGATCATGTCTGGCTGTTCTTGTTCGAGAATTTCTAGCGCTTCTCGACCATTTTCTGCTGTGATGACTTCATAACCGCGAAATTCTAAGTAATCTTTGACGAGTAAGATAAGGTTTGGGTCATCGTCAATTAGCAGAAGTCGTTTTTGTTCTCTTGGGCTTGTTTCTTTCATGGGGTGCTATTTGCCATCTATATATTTGAGGGATTTTGAAAGCTGTTTTCTGATACTAGATATCTTTTTTTGCCTTGCGTCAAGTTCTTAGCAGAGGCCCGCAGATAAAGTTGAGAAAACAGTCTTTGCGCTTGAATTTATTTTAACTATTCTGGTATTGTAGTCTTGTCTGCTCTTGTTTGGCTAGAGTCTCCTTTGCTGTGGTGGGATTGTGGGGCGCTACAAGGTCTTGGGTTTGCTGTTTGCTTAGGGATTTGGAGCGGTGGCTTTTAGATTGTTGATTGGTTTCAATACCAGTGAGTAAATTTGTTTATTTTTTAATTCATGCAACTTGATTACAAGGGGTTGCACCTTGGGTTTTACAGCTTTCTTGGTTGTTTTGATGTGGCGCTGCTTTTTCTCCTTTTAATTGAGATGAGGCATCGGGTAAAGGATGGGTTAAAAATGCGTATTCTTGGACAATTTGGTTGCCGATTAGGTGTTCTGTGATGATTCGCTCGATGACTTCGGGGGTGGCGCTGTGATACCACACTCCATCTGGATAGATTACCATGATTGGCCCCGAACCGCAGACCCGCAGGCAGTTGGCTTTGGTGCGAAATATACAGCTTGGTTGGGTTGGGGTTGGGGCGTCGAGTTTGAGTTGTTTGAGGCGTTTTTTGAGGTATTCCCAGGATTGTATGCTGGCTTGTTTGTCACAGCATTTGGGGAGGGTTTGATCGGCGCATATAAATATATGTCTCTGAATTTGGGCGAGTCCTAGACTTTGGACGCACGCCTCGAAGGATGGGCCGGTGCAGGTGATTTCGTTTTGTTGGGGTTGGGATGCCTGTTCATTCATGGTGCAAGGATTGTCGATTGTTTTTTATCTTCTCTCTATTATTCTATTTTTGCTGGCGTCACCGGCATCTTTGGGAGAATCAAACCGGCACCGGTGGAAAAAAAAGCCGGCTGCGATCACCGGCACTGTTGGAAGAATCAATCACCACCAACTAATTAGCCCGTCGCCACTCCCTGATCAACTCCCTAAATAAAAGTTTGACGGCTTTGGCACAGCACCGGTTTTGAGTAATTTGATTGAGTGGGCCGCGAATGTTTCCTTTTAACTTTGCCGAAAGCGGTTTTGTTTAACTTCTGAATCTGTGCCGCCTTGCCGGTGCGCTGTAATGATTCTCTTAATAACTTGATGTTGGGGTTTTTGGTTGGTTTGCAGTATTACCAGAAATCTAAAAAATTTTGCACATCTCGAAATTTTCAAATATTTTTTTAGGGTATTTTATAGCTCTTAAACCTCAGAGAGAATGCCGACTTTTCTCGCTTTAGGCGGTTCCTAAGAAAGTTTTTGATGTTGTAATTGCTAAGAAAAGAGAGGCTTTTTATCTAGGTCATTTCCTAGTTATTTATTGATTAATTTGTTGGTAATGATGGGTTTAATGAGATTTGTGAAAGCCAAAATAATGCGTTGCTTTATTCACTACTATTATGGAAATTAATCTAATTGAGAAACGCTATAGGGCCGTTTTTTTGATATGGCTTGAGTATTTTTTGGATGTTGAATACTTTACATTGAACTAAGCTTTTTTAAACATAGAAAAACAAAAGGGATAGGCTTTTAAGGTTGAATTAGGCTGATCTACTTACATCATCCGGCAATGCAAGGCCAAAAAAGTGCTTTGCTGCCTTTTGTCGCCTGTTGTGTTTTTGGTAAAAATTTGAGTCCGTTTGTCCGGTACGGAAAGTTTTGCCGGTGAACGACTTAGGTTAGGATAAGTATTAAGTCACAAGCTGAGGAACGCAAGGGAGAATTACAAGACTTTAAAGTTGCAATTTTAAATGGTAGATGGCCGTAAAAATATAGCTACCCGTCATCTGTCTTTCCGATTTTCTATTGGTTGGTTTAAAAAACTAAAAAATGCCAATTTATTTGTCGTTTATTTGATGTCAAGAATGAAGATATGGGCGTTATGAGGCTGCATCAAAAGTTGCGAAAACATTGGTTTCGGCGGTAGGAGAGAAAGCCTAAGATTCTTTACCTAAACTCGCCGATGATTTTAAAGTTTAAGTTTTCCTGGAAAAATTCTTTTTAAATTTTTTGTCATCAAATTTATAAAATAATAGGGGTGTTATTGTTAATTTGATTTTTTTGTGAGGAAATAATAATCTTATGAAGCTGCGAACAAAAACTATATTAATTGTTAGTTTGACCCTGGTGAGTTTGGTGGGTGTTTTGTTTGCTACATCCTCTTTGATTTTAATAAGAAGCCTGAGACAGGCGGAGGTAGAAAACACTCGTCAAACAGTGAAAGGAGTTTTAAATATTTTAGATCAAACTACTGAAGATTTTAGCAATCGTTTTGATGATTGGTCAGCTTGGGATGATACTTATAACTTTATCAAAAAACCAAATAAAGAGTATATTGAATCAAATTTAGTAGAAGAACAACTAGCCAGCTTGCGGGTAAATTTAGTGTTGTTTTTAAATTTGTCTGGTAACTTAGTGTTTGGCACTAGCGTAGACCTGAGTACCAAAGAACTGAAACCGGTTCCGGATGATATTAAGCCTTATCTTTCTTTGAATAATTTGCTTTTACAACATGATCAGCCATCGAGTCGCCGTGATGGAATTTTGATGCTGTCCGGTGGCCCTATGTTGATTACTTCTCAACCTATTGTTACGAGTAAAGGAGCCGGCCCTATTGAAGGTACAGTGATTTTTGGCCGTTATTTGAATCAAACTCAATTGGAAAGACTACGCAGAATTACTCGTTTATCTCTGGAGATTTATAGTTTAAATGATCCGCAAATTAGCCCAGAGATTGCCAGCATTAGAGGAAAATTAGTGGAGGAGCAAGCCGGTTTTGATAAAGAGCAAAATAAGGTTGATAGGAATGATGTTTTGCTGGCTGGTAAAGATGGAAATTCTAGCCCAATTGTAGTGAGGCCGGTGAATACCCAAATTATTGCCGGTTACACCTTAATCAGGGATATTTACGGAGAACCTGCGTTAATTTTGCGAGTAGATTTACCAAGGGAGATTTATAAACAAGGCGAAATTAGTCAGCGGTATTTAGTGACTTCTCTGCTCTTAGTTGGATTTGGGTTTGGTGGCTGTACAGTAATTTTATTAGAGCGTTTGGTGCTGTCCAAACTAGCAGATGTAAGTGCAAATGTTACGCGCATAGGCAAACGTAAGGATTTATCTATGCGGTTGCCGATAAAAGGCAATGATGAGCTATCTAGTCTTGCGAATACTATTAATGAAATGCTCGCGGCTTTAGAAACTTCTCAAAAGGAACGGAGAGAAACCCAAGAGCGATATCGTGCTGTTGTTGAGCAATCTTCTGAAGGAATCTTTTTATTTGATGTAGATACAAAACGCATTATAGAAGCGAATAAAACCCTTGAGAAGTTACTGGGGTATAGCAGCAATAGCTTGTTAGGGATTAGTATATATGAGATTCTTGGAGAAGGCAAAAACAGTATTGCTCAGATCACAGCAATTTTAGATCCTCAGATTATCCAAATAGGAGAACGCCAATATAGACGCAAAGATGGATCATTAATAATTTGCGAAGTTAGTGCCAATATTATTTGGTATGAGGGAAGAAAAGCGGTTTGTGCTGTGGTGCGAGACATCACGGAACGCAAAAAAGCTGAAGCGGCTTTACAGGAGAGCGAAAAGCGCTTGCGCCGGCAAAATGAAGTGCTGGTAAGCCTTGCCAAGAGTCGCAGCTTAAGCGAAGGAGATGTGCAAGGATATTGCCGAAATTTGACAGAAGCGGCAGCCAAAGTGTTAGAAATTGATCGCGCTAGTGTGTGGCTCTATAACGAAGAGCGTTCTGTACTTTATTGTTTAGATTTGTATGAGCCAAAAACCAAACGGCACTCCTGCGGAAATAAACTCGCAGCAGTAGATCATCCTTTTTATTTTAAAGCCTTGGAACAAGAGCGAATTTTGGTGGTGAAAGATGTTTATGTTGATCCGAGAACTTCAGAGTTTCGCTCATCTTATATGAGACCTTTGCAGGTACGAGCTTTATTAGATGCTCCGATTCGTATTGCGGGTGAAATTGTCGGAGTGGTGTGCCATGAACACAGCGGTAATTCTCGCAATTGGACGCAGGACGAACAAAATTTTGCCTGCTCAATTGCTGATTTAGTGGCGTTAAGTTTAGAAGCGCGGGAACGACAAAAAACACAAGAAGCTTTGCGGCAAACTGAAGAAAAATATCGGATGATTTTTGAAAATGCAGTGGAGGGAATTTTTCAAAGCACAACAGAGGGAAAATATCTCAGTGCTAATTTGGCGCTGGCTCGCCTTTATGGTTATTCTTCCCCCCAGGAACTTATGGAAAATGTGACAGATATTAACCGGCAGCTTTATGTGGAGCCAAACCGACGCGCTGAGTTTGTGGAGGCGATGGAATCTGCTGGGGCAGTTTGGCAGTTTGAATCGCAAGTTTATCGGCAAGATGGCAGCGTGATTTGGATTAGTGAAAATGCTCGCGTTGTGCGGGATAATCAAGGGCAAATTCTTTACTATGAAGGAACGGTGGAAGATATTTCTACCCGCAAAGTTATGCAAGAAGCTCTGCGATATCAGCAAGAACAAGCCGAACGTTTGCTGTTAAATATTTTGCCGGCGCCAATTGCCGAACGTTTGAAACTTGAGCCTGATACGATTGCTGAAAGTTTTTCGGAAGTGACAGTTTTATTTGCTGATTTGGTGGGTTTTACTCAACTTGCAGAAGAAATGTCTCCTAAAGATTTGGTTAATTTACTTAATAAGATATTTTCCGCCTTTGACCGGCTCGCAGAACAGCACAACTTAGAAAAAATTAAAACGATAGGCGATGCTTATATGGTAGTAGGAGGTATTCCCACACACCGCAGCGATCATGCAGAAGCAATTGCGGATATGGCGTTGGATATGCAGCAAGAATTGATCGCTTTTAATGAGGCAACTGGACACAATATAACCATGCGAAGTGGTATTCATACGGGGCCGGTGATTGCTGGAGTTATTGGGATTAAAAAGTTTATTTATGATTTGTGGGGAGATACGGTAAATATTGCCTCTCGGATGGAGTCTCATGGAATACCTGGCACAATTCAAGTGAGTAGGGTAACTTATGAGAAATTGTCTCATAAATATTTATTCAAGGAACGAGAAGCCATTTATGTGAAAGGAAAGGGAAAAATGGTGACTTACCTACTCATTGGGAGGCGTTAATATGGAAGTAAAGGCTTTCTGCCATTGTTGATTGCGAATGGCTGTTCACGGTTCACAAGAGGTTTTATGAAATATTTAGCTTTTGGAAAACGCTTTTCTAAAACATATTTTCTTTTAGTTACGATTGTGGTCGCTTTTCTTATAGTTTTATCTTGGCCGCGTTTTCAAAAAACAACGCTAAACGACTCCACAGAGAAGGAAATACCACAAGAAATAGTGCTGACGGTGAATGGCCCCATCCAACCTATCCCAGAAGTTATGCCTCTGGCTTCCGAAAAAGTAGCCTTGGGAAATAAATTATTTCACGAGCCAAAACTTTCTGGGAATAATCAAATTTCCTGTGCGACTTGCCATAATCTCAGCAAAGGCGGTGTAGACTGGCGTAAACTTTCTGTGGGTATGAATGGCACTGTTACACAATTTAATACGCCAACTGTTTTTAACAGTGGCTTTAACTTTAAACAAAATTGGACGGGTAAGGCTAACACCCTTGAACAACAAATCGAAACATCGATTTCCAACCCCAGAAGTATGGGAAGTAGCTGGAAAGATGTGTTGCAAAAACTCAAAAATGAGCCGGAATATGTTAATTTATTTAGACAAATTTACTCCCAGGAAATTTCTAAAGAAAATGTGGAAGATGCTATAGCAACATTTGAGCGTTCGCTCTTTACAGCAAACTCTCGATTTGATAAATTTTTAAAAGGAGATAGCGCAGCAATCACGGAAAAAGAAAAAGAAGGCTATCGAATTTTTAACGAATATGGGTGTGTCAGTTGCCATCAAGGGGTGAATGTCGGCGGTAATTTGTTTCAAAAGTTTGGCATTATTGGCGATCCTTTAGCTAACAAACCAACCCCCATAACAGAAGCCGATCTTGGCCGTTTTATCATTACCGGCAAAGAAGAAGACCGTCATGTTTTTAAAGTTCCCAGTTTGCGAAATATCACCCTCACTCCGCCTTATTTTCACGATGGATCAGCCAAAACCCTAGACAAAGCCATCGATATTATGGCTGAGTATCAATTGGGCCGGAAACTCTCGAAAAACGAAACCGAGTTAATCGTGAAATTTTTGCGAACCCTAGAAGGTGAGTATCAAGGAAACCCATTATGAAATATCAAAAAACTTACGTCAAAATCGCCATTTTTCTGTTGTCAGTGTTTGTGTTTTGTTTTTTGATATTCAAGTTTTTGTCCGTAGATTTTATCGAACATGACCGTTACAATGGATTTTTGCGCCGGCTCAACCAAATTGATGCCACCCTCAACAAAGATGTTTTGGAATTGAGGTATGGTATTTTAAGCCATTATGATTCCCTAGTGCGGGGAGTCACAGAAATTGAAAAGTTGCAACAAAACCTCAAGGACATTCCTAAATTTATTGATCAAGAAGGCATCAACACCTTGGCTTTAAAACTAGAATATTATCAAAAATTCCAGCAAGAAAAAGAAGAATTAATAGAACAATTTAAATCAGTAAATGCCCTTTTAAGAAATTCTCTGTATTATTTGCCGGTGTTAGCCACAGAACTCGCCCAGGAAGCCTCAAACAATGGCGATGATATGCTGGCAATTCGCATCAACGACTTATTAAAAGACATCCTTTTGTATAATTTAACATCCAGGGAAGATATCGCCCCACAAATCCGCGAAAAATTAGATATTTTTGCCCAAAACCATAACGAATATGCCTTGCGGGTAGAAGGCAAAGACTTAGATTTAATGATCGCTCATGTAGAAGTTATATTAAAAAACAAACCGCGTGCTGATTTATTGATACAAAACCTCGTTTCCTTACCCACCAGTCAAAAAGGAGAAGAACTTTATAAAGCCTATAACAGCGAGTATGAAAAAGCCTTAGAAACATCGAACTATTACAGGTTGCTTTTGTATATGTTCTCGATAGTGTTAATTAGCGGCATTTCCGCCTACATCATCTTAAAACTAAGAAATGCAGCCAAAATAGTGAGCCTCGCCAAAGAAAATATCCAAAATGCCTTAGAAGCCACCCAAGAAGCCGAAGAAAAATATCGCAGCATATTTGAAAACTCAACCGACGGAATATTTCAAACCACACCAGAAGGAAAATATCTAAACGCCAACCCCACTTTAGCCAAAATTTACGGCTATGATACACCGGCACAACTCATCGAATCAATTACCAACATCGCCACCCAACTGTATGTCGATCTCAACCGGCGAGCAGAATTCCTTACCCTAATGAAACATAACGGCTCAATCACCCAATTTGAATCACAAGTTTACCGCAAAGACGGCAAAATTATCTGGATTTCTGAAAATGCTCGCTCTGTAAAAGACACAGACGAAAAACTGCTTTATTACGAAGGAACCGTCGAAGACATCACCAAACGCAAGCGCATGGAAGCCGCCCTTACAGAAAGCGAAAATCGGCTTAGAATTCAACAAGAAGCCCTTGTAGAACTGGCAATGTCACAGCCGATTTACAGCGGAGATATCATCGCAGCCTATCAAGAAATCACCCAAGCGGCCAGCAAAACATTAAGCGTAGAACGGGCAAGTATTTGGCATTACAACGAAGACAGAAACGGCCTAAACTGCATCAATTTATATCAAAAAAGCTTAAACAAACACTCCAGCGGAAGCCAACTTTTTGCCGCCGACTTTCCGGCATACTTTCAAGCAATGGAAGCAGATCGTGCCATCGCCGCTAACTACGCCCGCACCGATCCCCGCACTAAAGAATTTTGCGAATCCTATCTCATTCCTTGTGGTATTACCTCCATGCTAGACGTACCCATTCGCGTTGCCGGTCGCACTGTTGGAGTGGTGTGTTTAGAACAAGTTGGAAAAGCCAGAAAATGGGCATTAGAAGAACAAAACTTTGCAAGTTATTTAGGATACATAGCCGCCTTAGCAATTGAAGCCGGCGACCGCAAACAAGCCCAAGAAGCTCTGCGACAAGAACAAGAAAAAGTCGAACGTTTAATTTTAAATATCTTACCCGCCCCGATAGCTGAACGCCTCAAACAAAACTACACCTCCATCGCCGATCATTTTGAAGAAGTCACCGTACTTTTTGCAGATATAGTAGGCTTCACCGAACTTTCTGCTTACATTTCTCCCACCGAATTAGTCAATAACCTTAATCAGATATTTTCAAGTTTTGATCAACTAGCCGACCGGCACGATCTCGAAAAAATCAAAACCATAGGAGACGCCTACATGGTGGTTGGCGGCTTACCAATGCCCCGAAAAGATCATGCCGAAGCCATAGCAGAAATGGCCCTAGATATGCAGATAGAACTCGCCAAACTTAGCAAAGGAATCGGCCTCAATTTTACTATCCGAATTGGCATAAATACCGGCCCCGTTGTAGCCGGTGTCATCGGCTTAAAAAAGTTTACCTATGATCTTTGGGGCGACACAGTTAATACAGCCTCCCGCATGGAATCACACGGCATCCCCGGCGCCATTCAAGTCTCGGAAACTACCTACCTTCTCCTACGCCATAAATACACATTTCAAGAAAGAGGAATGAGCTACATCAAAGGCAAAGGCGATATGCTCACATACTTACTCACCGGCAGACAAAACCAAAACTAATACCCCCAAAAATCACAATTCAAAAAACCCTTTTTTATAACAATTCCCTTTCTATAAATATCGTCTGTGGGGGAGCTATAGAGCCTGCCTTACATCTGCCCTTAAAAAATCAGAACCCATCATCACAACAGAAACCAACCAAAAAAGCACTCTGGGTAAAGCCTATTCCCCATCAATTGTAAAAATTAATTAGCAAAGCTATTTTTAAAAAAACTTTTCCGCTGTATTCTTTTATACAAAATTTCTCTTCAACCAATGCTTTGATAAGCATATTATTTGACGGAAAGAAAAATCGTATCTTTAATATTTTTCCAACTCCTCAATTATCCCTTACCCCCTACACAGGAGTGCCAACTGTGAATAAGAAAAACTACCTATCGCGCCGCTACGTTCTCCGCGCGCTGTTAGCCACAACCGCCTTTGGAGTTACCTCAAAATTTGGCACCGGCTGCACATCAACAACACAAACAAACGCCGCTTCCACATCCACAGCCGGCCAAGAAAAACCAATAACAATGGGCTTCATTTATGTAGGGCCAAAAGATGATTATGGATACAATCAAGCCCACGCCGAAGGGCGAGCCGGTGTCGCCAAATTACCCTGGGTAAAAACCGTCGAAGAAGCCAACGTACCCGAAACCACAGCCGTTCAAGAAACCATGCGAAACATGATTGAACAAGACGGCTCCACCGTAATTTTTCCCACATCATTTGGTTACTTTGATCCCCACATTTTAACAATCGCCAAAGACTATCCAGAAGTACAATTTATCCACTGCGGCGGACTGTATCAAGAAGGAATACATCCCAAAAACGTCGGCAGTTATTTCGGCTATATAGACGAAGCTCAATATATTGCCGGCATCATCGCCGCCCACGCATCAAAAACAGGAAAACTTGGTTTTATTGCCGCAAAACCCATCCCCCAAGTTTTGCGAAATATTAACAGCTTCACCCTGGGCGCACGCAGCGTCAAACCAGAAATTATTACCCAAGTAATCTTTACCGGCGACTGGGCATTGCCGGTCAAAGAAGCCGAAGCCGCTAATAGCATGGCCGACCAACAAATCGACGTTCTCACCTCTCATGTAGACAGCCCCAAAGTAATCGTAGAAACAGCCGAAAAACGGGGAATTTTTAGCAGCGGATACCACGCCAACCAAGCAAGCCTTGCCTCCAAAGGCTTCCTCACCGGCGCAGAATGGGACTGGACAAACGTTTATTCCAAATATGCCGAAATGATCAAAGAAGGCAAAACCTTAATGAACGGAGGAATCCCCCACATTGTGCGCGGCGGTTTAAAAGATGGCTTCTTGAAAATCTCCCCCTATGGCACCGCCGTCAGCGAACAAGCAAAAAAAGATGCCGAAACCGCTATTGCCAAATTTAAAGACGGCTCAATGGTCATTTATAAAGGCGAAATCAAAGACAACACCGGCAAAATTGTCATCCCCAACGATAAACAATTTCAACAACAAGACCCTGAATTAGAAAAAATGAATTGGTTAGTTTCTGGAGTTTTGGGAAAAGTTAGCAGTTAAGCCATCAAACTCATGTTAAATACCTTGAAAAACCACTGGGAAGCCGTTTTACTTCCCCTCAGCGCCATTTTATTTTCCCTGATTTTATTTGGCATTTTTTGCACTTTGGCCGGTGCTAATGCCTTTGAAGTCTATGGCTCAATTTATAAAGCAGCCTTTGGCAGTTGGCATTCCTTTCAAAACACCTTAATTCGAGCCGCCCCCTTAATGTTAAGCAGCCTTTGCACCGCCCTACCGGCACGTTTAGGACTGGTAATAATTGGCAACGAAGGCGCTTTAATTGTCGGCGGTTTAGGAGCAGTCAGTGCCGGTTTAGCCTTGGCAAATTTACCCCCCTTAATAGTTCAAATAAGCATGGCAATAGCCGGCATTATCGCTGGGGGATTATGGATCGCAGCCGTTGGAGCCTTGCGTCACTATCGCGGAGTCAATGAAACCATCAGCAGCCTGCTTTTAAACTACATTGCCATTGCCTTTTTAAATCATTTAGTGGGCGGGCCAATGAAAGATCCAAGCTCATTAAATAAACCCTCCAGCTATCCCATCGCCGAGTTCAACTTGCTGGAAAAAATCCCCGGAACTCGCGTTCATTATGGCTTAATTTATGGCTTAATTGCCTGTGCTATCGCCTACTTTTTAATTCAACGTACAACATTTGGTTTTGCTGCTAGAACCGTTGGCGGAAACATTCGCGCCGCCAAAATAGCCGGTTTGCCGGTGGGAAAAATCACGATAGCAATTTGTTTTTTAGCCGGCTCCTGTGCCGGTCTTGCTGGTATGGTAGAAGTGGCTGCCGTACACGGACGCGCCAGCGAATCCCTCAACGCCAACTATGGTTACAGCAGCATTTTAGTTGCATTCATTGCCCGGCATAACCCTCTGGCTGCAACAGTTGTAGCCATTTTATTAGGCGGTATTCTTGCCAGCGGAGGTATATTACAAAGAGCGCATAATTTACCCGATGCCACAGTTTTAGTTTTTCAAGGATTAGTATTTTTAGTGGTTTTGTTTAGCGAATCGCTCTACGGTAGATTAGAACTATTTAAACAAAAATCTACTCAAATACAAGCCGGGCCGGTGTAACACAAACAGGAGAAAAAAACAATGACAGAAGCAATCGGCTGGTGGGGCGTACCCCTAGGAATATTAGCAGGAACCTTGCGAGGTAGCGCACCTTTTTTGTTTGTCAGTTTAGGAGAATGCCTAACAGAAAAGAGCGGCAAAATTAACCTAGGACTTGAAGGAACTCTCCTCACCGGCGCCATGAGTGGATATGCCATATCCTACCTCACCGGCTCCCCTTGGTTAGGCGTACTTGGCGCAGGAATTAGCGGCATGATATTAGGCATAATTTATGGCATAATTTCCCAACAACCACGAGTTAATGACATCGCCGTTGGCATCGCCATGATCATTTTTGGTAGCGGCATCGCCTTCTTTTTTGGTAAACCCTTTATTCAACCCTCAGCCCCCCAATTACCAGCCCTAGAATTTGGATTTTGGAGCAACTTACCCCAACTACAATCAGCCTTAAAAATATGCCCACTTTTTCTCTTAGGAGTCATCCTTGCACCCCTAATGCAATGGTTTTTTCGTAATACCCGCTGGGGGTTATATATCCGCGCCGCCGGTGATAATCCTGATGCAGCAAAAGCCCTGGGAATTTCCCTCTTTAAAGTCCGAATGTTTAGCATTATTAGCGGCAGTTTTCTAGCAGGAATTGGCGGCGCTTATCTCTCTCTTTATTATCCGGGGAGTTGGACAGAACGCATCTCTAGCGGACAAGGATTAATGGCTGTTGCTCTCGTTATTTTTGCTCGTTGGAACCCCATACAATGTTTATACGCCTCCCTCTTATTTGGAGGTGCCCAAGCCATCGGCCCCACCTTGCAATCGGTTGGTGTAGAATCCAATTATTATTTATGGAATGCCTCGCCCTACATTCTCACCTTAATTATTATGATTTTTACTTGCTCACCTAAACGAACCTTAGCCGGTTCCCCTGGCGCTTTAGGTGCAGAAAACCGCTGAAAATTTCTTGATTTTTACCCGGCAAATAGAAACCGTTTTTTTATAAAAATGCTGGTTTTTAGCCATTAATACTGATGAAAAACCCGGTTTCTGCTCTCATGCTTAACTCTAAGACAATTTAACCCCTTAATCCAGCCATGAAACGCTTTGTCAACTCCGATCCCTACCCCTATCCTTACAACGGCGACTTACGCCCAGAAAACACCGCCATTATCGTCATAGATATGCAAACAGACTTTTGTGGAAAAGGCGGATATGTTGATAAAATGGGCTACGATTTAAGCTTAACTCGCGCACCCATTGAACCAATCAAAAAACTCCTAGAAATAGCCCGGATCAAAAAATATCACATCATCCACACCCGTGAAGGGCACCGGCCAGATTTATCAGACTTACCCGAAAATAAACAATGGAGATCCCGACAAATTGGCGCCGGAATTGGCGATCTTGGCCCTTGTGGGAAAATATTAGTGCGAGGTGAACCAGGATGGGAAATTATTCCCGAACTCGCTCCAATTGCCGGTGAAACAATCATCGATAAACCCGGAAAAGGCTCGTTTTACGCCACAGACTTAGACCTAATTCTTAAACGCAAAAACATTCAAAATTTAATCTTCACCGGCATCACAACAGACGTTTGTGTTCATACCACCATGCGCGACGCCAACGACCGAGGTTATGAATGTTTATTGCTTTCCGACTGCACCGGCGCCACCGATTACGGAAACTACTTAGCCGCCCTCAAAATGATTAAAATGCAAGGCGGAGTTTTTGGAGCAGTTGCCGAATCCCAAGCCTTTCTTGACGTAATTAAAGAGAATTAAAAACCCAGGAAAAACAAATCATGGAATCAACCCAAACCTTAACACAAAATTCCGCTTTTGTCAACAACAATAATGCCTTAGTTCCCCCAGAATTAGAAGTTATTGGAATGACAAAAAAATTCGGCACATTCACCGCCTTAGATAACGTTCACCTGCACCTTAAACCTGGAACATTCCACGCCTTACTCGGTGAAAACGGCGCAGGAAAAAGCACCCTTGTTAAATGTATTATGGGGTTTCATCCAGCCACCACCGGCCAAATTCTCCTCAACAAACAACCCTCCAAAATCACAAACCCCCGCAAAGCCCACAAATATGGAATCGGCATGGTTTATCAACATTTTACCTCCGTGCCGGCCATGACCGTTGCCGAAAACTTAATTCTCTCCCGTCTTCAAACATCTAACCTCATTAACTGGAGAAAAGAAAACGAAAACTTGAAAGAATTCATGGCATTTTCCCCCTTTCAACTGCCCTTAGAAATACCCATTTGCCAATTAGCAGCAGGGGAAAAACAAAAACTCGAAATTCTCAAACAACTTTATCTAAACAGCCGCATTTTAATTTTAGATGAACCCACATCAGTCCTCACCCCCCAAGAAGCAGACGAAGTATTAGGACTGCTGCGAGAACAAGTAGAAGACGGAAAATTAAGCGTTTTAATGATTAGCCATAAATTCCGCGAAGTTCGCAACTTTGCTGACGAAATCACAGTATTAAGAAAAGGCAAATTTGTCGGCACCGGCCTAGTCAAAAACCTCGACGTTTCCGACATGGCAAAAATGATGTTAGGAGAAATCAGGCCGGTGCAAGAAACCGTCAAAATTTCCCCATCAAACCCCGCCCCCATTTTGCAAATCAACAACCTCCACAGCGACAAAGATAACGGATTAAAAGCCATTTCTAACATTAACTTAACCGTTCAAAGCGGAGAAATTGTTGGCATCGCCGGCATATCTGGAAACGGACAAAAAGAACTCGTTGAAGTGTTGGCCGGTCAGCGTCAACCCACCTGCGGCGAACTATTAGTCAACGGCGAAAAATATACCGCCACTCGTGCAGAAATGTTTCGCCACAAAGTTTTTACCCTACCCGAAGAACCCCTAAAAAACGCCTGCGTTCCTAACATGAGTGTCGCCGAAAATTTAGCCTTGCGAACCTTTGACCGGCCCCCCCAAGCCCAAAACTTTTTATTAAACTTACCCAAAATCAGGGAAAGGGCAATCAATTTAATACAAACCTTTGCCATTAAAACCCCCACCCCAGAAACCCCCATCAGCAACCTTTCCGGCGGTAATATTCAGCGAAGCGTTTTAGCAAGAGAACTTTCTGATCCAAACATCAAACTTCTCATAGCCGCTAACCCTTGTTTTGGTTTAGATTTTGCAGCCGTCGAGTATATTCATAACCAAATAATCGAAGCCAGAAACCGAGGTGTAGCCGTTTTATTAGTCAGCGAAGACTTAGACGAACTTTTCAAACTTGCTGATAAAATTGTCGTGATGAGTGAAGGCAAAATCGTCTGGGAAACCCTGACAAATCAAACAGATATATCTACTCTTGGTCAGCGGATGGCAGGACATTAACCATCTGCAAAAACCCAGTGGGGCAGGCATCTTGCCTGCATTTTTAGATATCTTCAGTCACTATATTAAAGTTAACTTTTTCACCTATTCCCCCCCAAAAAAAACTATAAAACCACTCTTATTAAGATTTATCTTCACCCCTAATTACTACGATTTCAAATTTGCGAAAAGCACACTTATATGATTTCAATTCCTGCTCAACCCTACAACTATGAACTCCCCGATCTCCAAAAAGTTGCCCTGGTTATTATCGATATGCAGCGAGATTTTTTAGAAATCGGTGGGTTTGGAGAAAGTCTCGGCAATGACGTCAGCCGGTTGCAAACAATTATCCCTACTATCCAACAATTATTAACCAGCTTTCGCGGCAAAAATCTCCCCATTATTCACACCCGCGAAGGACACCAACCCGACTTATCAGACTGCCCACCTTCTAAAATAAATCGAGGTAAAACCACCTTAAAAATTGGAGATACAGGCCCAATGGGACGCATTTTAATTTTAGAAGAACCAGGAAACAACATCATCCCCCAACTGCAACCACTCCCCGGAGAAATAGTCATTTCCAAACCAGGAAAAGGCGCATTTTATAAAACTTTTTTAGAACACTTATTGCGAGAAAAAAACATCACCCATCTGATCCTCACCGGCGTCACCACAGAAGTTTGTGTCCAAACCACCATGCGCGAAGCCAACGACAGAGGCTTTGAATGTTTGCTAGTAGAAGACGCCACAGAAAGTTATTTTCCCCAATTTAAACAAGCCACCTTAGAAATGATCACCGCCCAAGGGGGTATCATCGGATGGACAGCAACCGCCCAGCAAGTTTTGCAAGCCTTAGAAACTTGAAAAAAACAACCATCCAGCATCAAGACAACAGCCCCCATCTGCAAGCGCCAAGCCCTCAATACCGGCCTGATCATTTACCAAGAAAAACTTATCCTCTAGCATACCGTCCCAAGGCATTCTTGGCCGCCTACACATCACGGCCCACCAGAGAGAAAAATATCTTTTTCAAAAACGCGGTACAATTCACATCGAAGGAAAAATGGAAATGCTGACTTATCTTTGGGCCGGCATCCAAAACCTTTCACTGAGTACAAGCCTCATTTATCCCCTTTTTAAACTTATCCCAATCGCCAAAAACCGGCTTTCTTTTGACGCGCACCTTGCGATCAAAGGAGAAGGATTTTTTTGCTAAATTTTCCAAAATATAAATATTTCTACTTTTTTATAAGCAATCAAAAATCTCCTTTATAATTAAAACCTAAACTTTCCCCAAATCTACCTTGCAACAAAACCCAGCACGTCTCGTCCCTCTCGAATTAAAAAACAAAACCAAAAAATTCAAGAGAGCCAAAAACAGATGAACGATAATAAAAAAGCCCCGGTCGTCATTTTAATTGTAGATGACACCTTAAACACCATGAGCTATGATTTAACCAAATTAGGCTTTGAAGTGTTGACAGCCAGCGATGGAGAGAGCGCCATAAAAAAAGCCCAAAAGGCAAACCCAGACATCATTCTTTTAGACATAATGAGGGAACATACAAATGCCTTTAAAACCTGCAAAATACTCAAAGCAAATTGTTTAACAAAAAACATTCCTGTCATTTTTATAAGTGCCTTTTGCGAAGTCGTAGATAAAGTTCAAGCCTTTAAAATAGGGGCTGTTGACTATATAACAAAACCGATTCAACCAGAAGAACTTTTAGCCCGGATCAACAACCACTTAAACCTCAGTAAGCTCCACAAAAACCTAGAAGATAAAAACCAAAAACTTCAACTAGAAACGGTGAAAAAACAAAAAATCGAAGCCACCCTCCGAAACCAAATCGTCCGCGAACGAATCTTAGGCTCAATGCGAGAGCGAATCAGACAATCTTTAAACCTCCAAGAAATTTTAAAAACCACCGTCGAAGAAGTCCGCAAATTTTTACAAACAGACCGCGTACTTATTTATCAATTCCAAGAAGATTGGAGTGGCATAGTAGTCGTAGAATCTGTTAGCAAAAAAACATTTTCTATCCTTAATAAACAAATCACAGACCCCTGTTTCGGCGAAAACTATATAAAGCCCTACCGCCAAGGCAAAATCCACAGCACCAAAGATATCTATAAATCAAATTTACAACCATGCTACATCGAATTTTTAGAACAATTTCAAGTTCGCTCAAACCTAGTAGTACCTATCCTTCAAACAGATAGTTTATGGGGACTCTTAATCGCCCACCACTGCACAGAACCGCGAACCTGGCAAAACTTAGATATAGACCTACTCAAACAATTTTCCTCACAAATTGCCATCGCCATTCAACAAGCCCAACTTTACGAACAACTCAAAGCAGCCAACCAAGAACTCCATCGTTTAGCCAGCCTAGACGGGCTAACATTATTAGCAAACCGGCGAAAATTTGACCAAATTCTCAGCCAAGAATGGCGACGAATGGCAAGAGAAAATCAACCGATATCCTTAATTTTATGTGACGTCGATTGTTTTAAACTCTACAACGACACCTACGGACATCAAGCCGGTGACGACTGTTTGCGACAAGTTGCACGCGCCATGAGTAGCACCATCAGCCGGCCCGGAGATTTAGCCGCTCGCTACGGCGGAGAAGAATTTGCCATAATTTTACCCAACACCGACCAAACCACAGCCCTCAAAACCGCTGAAAACATCCGTCTCGCCATAAAAAACCAAGCCATCCCTCACAGCAAATCTCTGATCAGCAAAATAGTCTCCCTAAGTTTAGGTACAAGCACCCTCATTCCCCGGCTTGACACCAGCCCAGACAAACTGATCACCCTCGCAGACAAAGCCCTTTATCAAGCAAAACAGCAAGGACGAGATCGCGTAGTAGCCGGCATGATAGAAGAACTCAGCAGACAAGAATAGACTTTATCTAAACCAGTCCCACCGCAACTGATCGAACGCCCCTACCCTTCTTGTCCAACTGTGCTACCATCTGGGAAAAATATTCCCCCCTATTAAAAATCTAATGGGCAAGGTTCTAGTCCTGAACGCCTCCTACGAGCCGCTCAACATCACCAGTTGGCGGCGAGCGGTCGTTTTGTTGCTCAAAGGAAAAGCCGAACAAGTCGAGCATAACGGCAAATACCTCTCTGCCGAATTTCCCCTGCCGACAGTGATCAGGCTACGCTACTACGTTCGTGTCCCTTACAAAGAAATTCCCCTAACCCGCCGGAACATCTTGCACCGAGACGGCCACACTTGTCAATATTGCGGATACACCGGCGACGACCTGACCCTCGATCACGTCCATCCCCGTTCAAGAGGTGGCCCTGATACCTGGGAAAACATTGTTACCGCCTGCGTGCGCTGCAATGTCAAAAAAGGCAACCGTACCCCCAAAGAAGCGAATATGCCTCTCGATAACCCACCCCGCCAACCGTATAGCGGTCTGTACTTTGAGGTGAGCAAACACCTAAAAAACGGACACAATGACGAATGGCAAAAATACGTCATCGGTTCCTAGTCCCCGGTCGTTGAAAAAACGCTGGGGGCTTTTTGCTATAACCCATACTTTTACTTTTTTTGGAGGTGTCTGCCGACTTACCCGTATTCGGCAGACCCACATTTCCGTAGGCGCTTTTTTTTGTCAAGATCAAGAATAGGAATTTGAGATAGTTTTTAAATAAACTATAAAATTTCAAATCTAAGATCACAAATCAATCAAAGTCATCTACAAATCTCCTTAAATACGGTTTTCTTCAGCCATGCCATCTTCTCATTCACTCTCAACAGCCAACCAAGCCACAATGGCATCTACAACAAAACGTCCCACTGAGCATAACAACTCTGCCGCCTCCGAACCCGAAACGGCAGAAGACGCTGACCCACTAGCACCCACCGTTCTTGAAACTGCTATCATCGTCAAAACACCGTCTACTAATAGCATCCTGCCCGTAGCCCAGTCGCTCGACAGCAAACTGGAAGCTCTGCGGCAAACCCTCCACCGGCACCGAGGGGAACGTCAGCTTATCATCCTCCAAGACTTCCCCGACCCTGATGCCCTTTCCGGCGCCTGGGCCTATAAACTCATTGCCCAGCAATACGGCATTGTCTGCGATATCGTGTATGCGGGAGCGCTGTCTCACCAAGAAAACATCGCCCTTGTTAAACTCACCGGCCTCCCTGTCACCCGCTTGGCGGTGGAAACTGCCAAAAGAAAAGATTTATCCATTTATCAAGGCTGCGTACTGATCGATAACCAAGGCACTACCAGCACCCTCACCCCCCTCATCCAGGCTGCCAAGCTACCAATCACGATGATCATTGATCATCACACCCAACAAGGCAACACTGAGGCCGAGTTTATTGATATCCGCCCCCATATTCGCGCTACTGCTACTATTCTCAGCCAATACCTGCAAGCCGGCCTGCTCAAGTTTGACAATCAAATTAATGATCATGTCAAATGTGCTACTGCTCTGATGCACGGTTTACGCTCTGATACTGATGCTTTGCGCCAAGCTCAAGAAGAGGATTTTTTAGCGGCTGCTTTTTTGAGCCGGTTTTATGATAGCCAATTACTAAGCGCTGTTTTGCAAGCTTCTCGCTCTAAGCGGGTTATGGATGTGATTGAGCGAGCTTTGCATAACCGAATGATACAAAATAATTTTTCTATTGCCGGTGTTGGTTATCTCCGATATGAAGACCGCGATGCCATCCCCCAAGCGGCTGATTTTCTGCTAACTGAAGAAAATGTCCATACTGCTGTTGTTTATGGCATTGTCCATGATGAGGATCAAGAATTGGAAGTTGTCACCGGCAGTCTCCGCACTGATAAGCTTACTTTAGATCCTGATGAGTTTATCAAAGAGGCTTTTGGACAAGATGCTCATGGCCGGTTTTTTGGCGGTGGTAGAAGTCAAGCCGGTGGTTTTGAAATTCCTATGGGTTTTCTTTCTGGTTGTAATGAAAATAAGGAGTATGCTCGTCTGAAATGGGAGGTTTTTGATATGCAAATTAAACAAAAGCTTCTTGAGTTGGTTAATCCTGATACGAGTTATCCTCATCATTCAGATTAGAATCTTGCTTGCTAGGGGAGGTTTTTATTTAACCGCAGATAAACGCAGATAAACGCAGATGGGTTAATTGTTTGTAGTCTGGGTTAAATAAACTTTTTCTACCCAATTTTATCTCATCCGCGTTTATCTGCTGTTAATATATTATTCAAGTTCTTTTTTGATTGGTTCGGTAATGGTAATTACGCTAAAAACTGGGCTTTTTCTTAGTTTTTTAGTGGCGGTGTTATCTTTCGTGCCCTCGCTTTGAAAAAAAGCCTATAGATCACAATAGTAAGTTAAGTATTACCAACCCTGAGCTATGAAACTTTATCTGATCCGTCATGGCATTGCTGCTGATCCCGTAGAATACGAAAAAGACGAAGACCGGCCTTTAACTGAGGACGGTAAGCGCAAAACCCAAAAAATCGCTAAACGCTTGCGAGAGTTGGATTTGCAGTTTGATTTAATCTTGACTTCCCCGCTGGTACGGGCAAAGCAAACGGCAGAATTGCTGAAAAATGCCGGTTTATCTTCTAAACTAGAGGAATCGATTTTTTTGGCGACCAATGGAGATATTCAAGGCTGGTTTGATTGGCTTTTGAAGTGGCAGGCTGCCGGTGGTGATTCTCTGGCTCTGGTTGGTCATCAGCCAAATCTGGCTAATTGGGCGGAGTTGTTGGTGTGGGGAGAGGTAAAAGAAAAGCTGGTTCTTAAAAAGGCTGGCATTATTGGCTTAATTTTGCCTCAAGATGGTCTGCCGTTGGGCCGGTGTGAGATGTTTTGGCTGACTGCTCCTAAGTTTCTCATCGGCTAGGTCTGTTGTTTTTTCTGAGATGTGATAAATCTTAGGGGGCCGGTTTCTACAATTGCCGCTTTTATCGCATGATAGTTCTTCCTTATCAGGTTTAGCATATCATGTCCGGGGCGGAGTTGTCAAGCAAAATCTCTCTTCTTAAAGCCGGTTTTTTTAATAAACTTGGTTTCTGAGATGTGATAAATCTTAGGGGGCCGGTTTCTACAATTGCCGCTTTTATCGCATGATAGTTCTTCCTTATCAGGTTTAGCATATCATGTCCGGGGCGGAGTTGTCAAGCAAAATCTCTCTTCTTAAAGCCGGTTTTTTTAATAAACTTGGTTTCTGAGATGTGATAAATCTTAGGGGGCCGGTTTCTACAATTCCAGCTTTGATTAGATGATAGTTCTTCCTTATCAGGTTTAGCATATCATGTCCGGGGCGGTGTTGTCAAGCAAAATCTCTCTTCTTAAAGCCGGTTTTTTTAATAAACTTGGTTGCTGAGATGTGATAAATCTTAGGGGGCCGGTTTCTACAATTACAGCTTTGATTAGATGATAGTTATTTCTGAGCAATTTTACGAAAACATATCTGGTGGACGGCTGATCTTGTAAAAAGATTGTTTTGAAACAGAAATCAGGTCTTCGGTTTCTGGTAACTTAACCTGTATATTAGATACACGCAAAGGGTAAGCCATGAGTGTCGCCAGTGAAGTTAAGACCGGCTTTGAATTCAAGCCTGGGTTAGAAGGAGTACCAGCAACCCTATCCAGCATCAGTTATGTAGACGGAAAACAAGGAATATTAGAATATCGAGGCATTCCCATAGAAGAGGTTGCTCTTAAAAGCTCGTTCGTTGAAACCTCTTATTTATTAATTTGGGGCGAACTGCCGACCCAAGCAGAACTGGCAGAATTTGAACACGAGATCCGCTATCACCGGCGCATCAAATACCGTATTCGGGACATGATGAAATGCTTCCCCGAAACCGGCCACCCAATGGACGCCCTCCAAGCCAGCGCCGCCGCCCTGGGACTATTTTACTCGCGCCGGGCCCTTGATGATCCTGCTTATATTCGCGCAGCAACCGTCCGCCTGCTGGCCAAAATTCCGACAATGGTTGCAGCATTTCAAATGATGCGGAATGGTAACGATCCGATCCAACCCCGCGATGATCTTGACTATTCTGCCAACTTCCTGTATATGCTCACGGAACGGGAACCCGACGAACTGGCAGCCAGAGTGTTTGATGTTTGCCTAATCTTACACGCGGAACACACGATCAACGCTTCTACATTTTCCGCCAGAGTCACTGCCTCCACGCTAACCGATCCCTATGCTGTGGTAGCATCAGCAGTTGGAACCCTAGCCGGCCCTCTACACGGCGGTGCCAATGAAGAAGTCATCGATATGCTCGAAGAAATTGGCAGCGTTGAAAACGTCCGCGCTTACGTTGACAAATGTGTGGCCGGTAAATCAAAAATCATGGGCTTTGGGCACCGCGTTTATAAAGTCAAAGATCCGCGAGCCACCATTCTGCAAAGCTTAGTGGAACAACTGTTTGCTAAATTTGGCAGCGATAAATACTACGATATCGCCCTTGAACTTGAAAAAGTCGTAGCCGAAAAACTCGGTCATAAAGGCATTTATGCCAACGTAGACTTTTACTCTGGTTTAGTCTACCGAAAACTAGGCATCCCCACCGACTTATTTACACCGATTTTTGCTATTGCACGGGTGGCCGGTTGGGTAGCGCACTGGAAAGAACAACTCGGAGAAAACCGCATTTACCGGCCTACTCAAATTTACACCGGCTCGCACAATGCTCCTTATATTGACATGGAAAGCCGTTAACGCTTGTATCTCATGCTTTTTTAACGCAGAAGTTGCAGAGGTTGAACAAGAGGAACTTAGATAGAGTCTATTTAACTTTTCTGTGTTAACCTCTGTGTTCCTCTGTGTTAAAAAACATCCTATGAAACTAAGCAGCTTTAACTTTCTTTTTGGCATTTGGGGTCAACGCTTAACCGCCGCTGTGTTGCTAGGCGGTCAAGTTCTCGTCCATATTATTCAGGGTAAAATTCACCGCCGCAATACCCTTGACCAAATGGCCGCAGTTGGCCCAGAATCTCTTTCTATTGCTTTGATTACTGCTGCGTTTGTTGGTATGGTGTTTACAATTCAGGTAGCACGAGAATTTATTAATTTTGGCGCTACTAAAGCAGTAGGTGGGGTTTTGGCGATTTCTTTGGCCCGCGAACTGGGGCCGGTTTTAACTGCTGTAGTTATTGCCGGTCGGGTTGGCTCGGCTTTTGCCGCCGAAATTGGCACCATGAAAGTGACCGAGCAAATTGATGCGCTTTATATTTTGAAAACTGATCCGGTTGATTATTTAGTAGTGCCGCGTGTGATTGCTTGCTGCATGATGTTGCCGGTTTTAACCATTTTATCTCTGCTGACCGGGATGGCCGGCGGTTTACTTGTGGCCACAACTTATTACGGCATTTCTCAACAAGTTTTTCTTGAGTCTGCTCGCAATTTTCTCAATGTTTGGGATCTAACGAGTTGTTGTCTAAAAGGTGTTTGCTTTGGGGCTTTGGTGGCTGTGATTGGTTGTAGCTGGGGTTTAACGACAACGGGAGGTGCAAAAGGTGTAGGACAATCTACTACCGCTGCGGTTGTTACCTCGCTTTTGGCCATCTTTATTAGCAATTTTTTCCTTTCGTGGGTAATGTTTCAAGGCACCGGCAATGCGGTTTTGTAACGATTTTTGAATCTGACGCTTTAGAATTAAAAAGAAACCAAGGCATTTTAAAAACATGACCATCAGCACTTCTTCTGTCAATGCGACTCAAACCGTCGAACTGTCCCCCAGTTACGCGATCCCCCTGGTTTTGGTCATTTCTTCGGTTCCCTTCTTTGTTATTCAACCTTGGGTGGCTGGGTTAATTTCTTTGTTTGGCTTGTTTTTGATGATTCAGAGCGCCACAATTCGCCTAAAATTTACCGATACCGCTCTTGATGTCTACCGTTCTGATAAGCTAATTAGACGTTTTCCTTACGCAGAATGGGAAAATTGGCGCGTTTTTTGGCCGGCCCTTCCAATTTTGTTTTACTTTAAAGAGGTTAAAAGTATTCACTTTTTGCCGGTTTTGTTTGATGCAAAAATGCTGCAAGTTTGTCTCGAACAACGTTGTCCACGAAAGTAATTTGAGTTTTTGGCAGACGTGATACTATTTTTTTAAGGAGGTATCACGTTTTGCATTTTCAGGTAAAATTGTTGGGATTGGTAGAAATTTTTGAGACATGAAACTAGATATGATTGTAATGGTGTCTTTTTGTTGTTTTTTTTTCAACCGCAGATTAACGCAGATTAACGCAGATAGGTTAATTGTTAAACCAAATTTGGGATGAAACGCAGATGAAGGCAGAAAAACGCTGAGAGAAACAATGCTTTTTTGGCTCGGCCAAAAGGTTATTTAGGCTTTGAAATTTTTGCAATATTGAGATTAGATGTTATGAGTTCAGATCACGAAAATCAACAAGAAAATGTTTCGGTGCCAGAAGAAAGCGAAAATTGGCCGGCAGATGAACCAGATGGCGAAATGATGCCTATTGGTAAAGAAGAAACAGTGCCGACAGATGAATATGATACGGGAATAATTACTGCTAGTGATGAGGATACAGTGCCGGCAGATGAACCAGATGCGGAAACTATTCCTGCCGGTGAAGAGGAAACTGGGGCAATAAATCAACCGCAGGCAGAAAATATTGCTGCTAATAATGAGGAGGAAATTTCTCCACTGGTGCCGGTGGAAGCAACAGAAAATGCAGCAGCTTTATTAGCTCAAAGAGTAGCATCTTTGCAAGCACAAGAAGAAGAATTGCGAAAAGAAGTAGCTTCATTGCAAGCAACGAGAGATCAATTATTAGAGTTACAAGTTGAAACGCAAACTGCTTTAGGCCGGCTGGTAAAAGAAGGTTTAAGCGAACTAGAACAACGCAAACAAGCGCTGCAAATTACTGTTGAACAATTGGAACGTCGGCAAGAACGCATTCGCCAAGAAATGCGGACAACTTTTGCTGGGGTTTCCCAAGATTTAGCAATTCGCGTTCAAGGCTTTAAAGATTATTTGGTAGGCAGTTTACAAGATTTAGCAAGTTCAGCAGAACAATTAGAATTAGCGCCTCCCCAAGCGCCGCCAAAACAACAACAACCACAACAAACGGCCAGAGAAACAAGAGGAGATGACCGCAAAGCGTCGTCTCCAAAATTTGCCGAACAAGCGTTTCAAGACCAAGCAAAACAAATTCGCCGCATCATAGATCAATATCGCAATACGCCTGATTATTACGGCCCGCCTTGGCAGTTGCGCCGCACTTTTGAACCCATTCATGCGGAACGAGTTTCTAACTGGTTTTTCAGTCAAGGTGGACGCGGTGCTTTGCGTTCTATGGGTAGCAGGTTGCAGAATATTTTGGTGGGTTCTTCGGTGATTTCTGTATTAAGACAAGTTTATGGAAATCGTTTAAGAACTTTAGTTTTAGCCAACAGTCCGGAACGTTTAGGCGAGTGGCGCCGGGGTTTACAAGACTGTTTGGGTATTACTCGTACCGAATTTGGCCCCGAAAGAGGTGTGGTTTTATTTGAAGCGCCAGAACCTTTGGTGCAGAAAGCTGAAAGGTTGTTAAAAGAAGGTCAAATGCCGTTAGTTATTATTGATGAAACGGAAGATCAAATTAGCCTTTCTTTGTTGCAATTTCCCCTATGGTTAGCTTTTGCACCAGAACCGCAACAAATGCAGCCATCTATGCGCGATTTTTAATTAAAATCCCACAAAAACCGGGTTTTTTACAAAAATCCTTAATCTAAACCCGGTTGCTAAACAAATGACAAATGACAAATAACAAAGGACAAAAATGATTCTTTGGTTAAGTTTAAATCTTGGACTCTTACTTGCTGCTTATTTGCTGGGTTCAATTCCCACCGGCTACATAGCAGGACGCTTGCTGAAAAACATTGATATTCGAGAAGTGGGTTCTGGTTCCACCGGCGCCACAAATATCCTACGAACCCTTGGCAAAGGGCCGGCTATTGCTGTGCTTTTGGTTGATGTTTTAAAAGGGGCGGCGGCAATTTTATTAACTCGCTTAATTTATACTCAGGAATTTACTTCGGTTTTGGTTTCGCCGCCAATTCTGGAAAATTGGTTGCCTTGGATGGTGGTTGCTTCCGGCTTATTAGCGCTTTTAGGCCATAGTAAATCAATTTTTCTCAACTTCACCGGCGGTAAATCTGTGGCTACCAGTTTAGGCGTTTTGTTGGCGCTTTATTGGCCGGTTGGGTTGGGAACGTTAGGCATTTTTGGGGTAGTTATCGCGCTTTCGCGGATTGTTTCTTTGAGTTCAATTATTGCCGCAATGGGTTGTTCTGTGTTGATGTTTTTTGCGGGTCTACCTTTGCCTTACTTGTTATTTGCTTTGGCCGGTGGGTTGTATGTAATTTTGCGTCACCAAAGCAATATTCAGCGACTCTTAGCGGGTACAGAACCGCGAATTGGGGAAAAGTTGCCGGCGCAAAAAGAACCCGAACAAAGCCCAGGAACTTGAAATTTTTGCTCGGATCAGAAAGGTGGGGCAGGCTTGTGATCCGAAGTTTCAGCGGTTTATAAAAGCTGTTTTTTGGCCGTATAAATTGAAGAGAAACCGCCCCTACAGAACCGAAAGGAGAAGTTAAATTTCCGGGGCAACGCCTTGTTCTTCCAGACAGCGTTTAAACTCAACTTCGGCTGGTGTTGGTTCGGGGTTATCGCTGGCTTTTAAAGCACCAACAACGCGTTTATTGCCCATTTTATCTAGGGGTTTATCGAGGTTGGCTGTTGTTTTATTATCGCCATTTTTGAGATATTTTCTGCATTCTTCCACTGCGCCAATGCGCTGCACTCTTTCTTTGGAAACCACAGAATCTCCTTGTGTGAGTTCGGTGGTGGTTCCGGGGGTAGAGGCATAGGCAAAAGAGCCGGTGAGACAAACCAAACTCAAGAGCAAGGAAAATAGGAGTGTTTTGGCAAGAACCGGCAAGCTTTTCTTGAAGTAAATCATTTTTAAAATCTCTTGACTTTTCCAATTTTAATGTTATGAAAAAGTCGTTAAAAACCCCTGTGCCTTAAGAGAGATTTTGGTGAGAAAGGCCGGATAAAGTAGCCGGCCCTAGCTGTTGAATTTTGAAGCTTTACTTTTTCTTATGCCCAGATTTTTTAAGGACTTTTTTAACTAATTCAGGAATTTGAGAAGGGCGTTCAGCCACCGGCACTTTCACATCTTTAAACGCGGCAATTTTACTTTCAGGGGTGCCAACTTCTGCGCCCACATCTCCCACCAAACCGGCGGTAATAATGGCGCCCGCATGACCCAAACGCCGGCCTTTAGGGGCATGAATTCCTGCCACATAAACAATCACCGGCTTATCAATTGCCTCATCAATATATCGGGCGGCTGCTTCTTCTCCTGCTCCGCCAATTTCGCCGACTAAAACTATCACCTCAGTTTTGTCATCTTCTTCTAAAATTTGTAACCATTGTTGAAAAGAAGAACCGACAATCGAATCACCACCAATACCCACACAAATTGATTGACCGATACCGGCTTCTGTGAGTTCGCGGGCAATTTCATAACTGAGGGTACCACTGCGACTAATTAAACCCACCGGCCCTGGGGTATAAAACTCGGCGGGATAAGTACCCAATAAAACTTTACCCGGAACAATCACACCCGGAGAACTGGGGCCAATTACCAAAGTATCTGTAGCCTCTGCCTTTCTAACCAGAGTTACCATATCCAAAGGAGGTACACCGGCACTTGTAATAATAATTTGGCGAATACCCGCAGCGATTGCTTCTTTGGCAGCATCTAAAACCAAATAAGGAGGCACAAAAATAACACTTGCATCCACCGGCCCAACTTCTGGCAAAGCTTGCTCTACCATATCAAAAATCGGGATTTCTTCAATAGTTTGGCCGCCCATCCCCGGACTAATGCCGGCGACAACATTTGTGCCGTAAGCTTTCATTAGGGCGGCGTGGGTTTGTCCTAGCGGCTGTCCGATTCCTTGAATAATTACTTTCAGGTCTGATTTAGAGTACATAAATGGCTAATTGGTGAAAAAGTGATAGGTGAAAAGGTAAAGACAAATTTTAAAGCCTTGCGAGGTCAACTGCTTTTTTTGTTGCCTGTTCTAAATCTTCCAAAAAATGCAATTTTAGTGTAGCTAATCGTTGCTTTAAATCTTCATCTCCGGCTCCAATCAAGCGCATAACAATATGCAAAGGAGTTTTGCCGCGCAGACTCACTTCTCTCCGCTTCACATAACTTTCAACAGCGGTCACGGCGGCTTCGCAGGCAATAGGGCTGCCGATAATATTCACCAAAATCACTTTAACTTTTTTATCATTGCCGACAAGTTCCAAACTTTGCTCGACATTTTCGCGTAATAATTCCGGGCTAGAATCACTGTAAATTACACAATTATTGCTTTCACAATAAGTCGGCCAAATATTTAAAAAACAAGCCGGATCTCCACCGGCAAAGCAAACTAAATCCAGAGTTGCCATTGTCAAACCGGCACCATTGCAAATAATCGCCACATTGCCATCAAGCTGAACAAAATTTTGGTTAAAAGGCAAAGCCGGCACATCTTCATGTTTAACTTGTTTAGCGATCATTCGTGCCAAAGTAGCAATTTCTGGATGCCGGCCCAAAGCTTCATCATTGGCGCTAATTTTGCCATCTAGTGCCATAACTTCACCGCTGGCGCTAATTCCCAAAGGATTAATTTCTACCAAATCTAAATCCTTATCTACAAACAAATGATACATTTTTTCAACCACCGCACTCACCGATTGAATTAATGCACCTTGCAGTCCCATTTTCACAGCTAAACGGCGGGCATAAAAAGGCGAAAATTGCCGGTCTACCACCACTTGCTGGATGCGATGAAAACTGGCTTCTGCCTCAATTCCACCCTCTACAGAACCCAATAAAACAGGCCGGCGGGCATTGCGATCTAAAACCACAGCTAAATAAAATTCGCGGTCAGCATTATATTTTGATTCAGCCAGTAAAACTTGGGGATATTCTCCCATAATCGGCAAGTTAAAAATAGTTTGGGCAGCCGCAACAGCATCGATGGTAGTTGCTACAAACTTAACACCACCGGCCTTTCCCCGTCCGCCGGTACGCACTTGAGATTTCAAAGCAATGGGGTAGGGAATTCTTAACCCTTTAAGATCGCTGGGGTGGTCAATTCTTTGGGAAGGCAAAACGGGAATGCCCATTTCTCTAAATAATTCTTTGGCTTGATATTCTAATAAATCCATAATTTTTGGTTATTGGTCTTGGATCATAAGGGAGGGTTTTTGGGAGTGGTTTTTAGGAGTGGTAGTTTTTTTATGTTGCCATTGCTAATTGCCCCTTGCCAAAGTTATAAATTGCTCGCTTTTGTAACTCAGCACTTATGGAATTGATTTTGTAGAAATTTTGCCGGTGGATAGCAGCTTGGATTTATACAAGGTCTTTTTCTGGATTTCCCATTAGAGCTTTTTTTAAACCACAGATGTACAGTAGCGCCGATGCTGTATCACAGATAGGGTATCTTTTGGGCATCGGATTTGGTATGACATCCAAGTTGGTATATCTTTTGTGGTGGTCATATCCGTTAGAACTGTTCAGCACTCCGGCAAGAGCGTGGGTAGCTGCGAGTCGCCACCTGATCTAGCTTATCGGAAATGATCGCCACCAAAACCAAACGAGCCGGCGATCAATTGTTGAGCCAGTAGGGGTAAGCTGAGGCGATAGGATACTAGACATACGGCTGATGATTAAGCAAGCTGCTAAGGAGGGGATTCGACCAACACAGCCAAGTTATGTTAAAAACTGCTTCATAATGAAATTTACGCAATAAACGAGATAGCCATGACAACAACAGTAGCAGTGCGTCCGGCTGATTTACGCCATTTAGGGCAGCAGTTAGAAGAACGCCTACAACTCAAATTATTTCCCAATGGCCCGATGCAAGTGCGGTGTGCTCGCCGGAGCGAAACGCTGATGGTTTTGGGGCAGCATAGCGAGTTAGTAATGCCCGATACTCAGCAAATTTTCAGCATTTTGGAGCAAGCCATCACAGCTTTGCATCCCGACTGGGTGGAAAAAGTGCAGCTTTTTCTCCAGGTGACAGAAAAAAAACAACCCTACGCTACTCACAGTTTTAGTATTGCAGCGCCCACCATTACAGGTGTGCCGCCTGTGCCACTGGTAAGCAAAGAAGAAATGCCACCGCTGTCGGAAGTTGCTACTGCTGAGTTTTCGCCAGAGGAACCGATTCTAACGGCAGAAAACAGGGCAAAAGTGACGGCGGATGTGGCTGATCCTTGGGAAACAAAGGAGGCAACCTCTACCCCAGAACCGGAAATGATGACGGAAGAGGTGCCAGTATCAAAACCGGTGGATGAGGTGCCAAGGAAAGATAACGTCTGGTTGCCGGCAACGGTTATGGGTGCCGGTGTAAGTTTGGTGGTATTGCTGGGGATTGTTTATCCTTTGACCCGGCCTTGTGTGATTGGCAAATGTGTGGAATTGGCAACGGCAAAAGAACTCGGTCAGGAGTCGGTTAAAATTTTGGAAGGCGCGAAAACTGCCGCTGCGCCGATACAAGCAAAAAGCAAATTAAGAGAAGCTGAAGAAGTTTTAAAAACGATTCCTTTTTGGTCTTTTTACTATCAAGAAGCTCAGAGTTTAATTCAAACTTATCAAAATCGAGCCGGGGTGTTTGATGATTTGTTGGAAATTCAAAAAAGTGCTACTTTAGCTTCACAAAAAAGCCAAAATCCTCCGCATTCTCTGGGAACTTGGCAAGAAATTCAAAGTTTGTGGCGCTCTGCTATTGCGAAATTGGAAAAGCTGCCCGCAGATAGTCAAATTGATGGCTGGAGAGAGGAGAAAATTAAGGAGTACCAGAAGAATGTAGAGGTGGTTAACAAGCGTATTCAAAGCGAGCAAAAAGCTGAAAATCAGCTAAGAGCAGCGATTTCAGCGGGACAAATTGCGGAAGCTCGTCAAGGTGTGGCTCAAAGTTTGGAAGGTTGGCAGCAAGTTCATGCAACTTGGCAAACGGCAATAAAGGCTTTGCAGCAGGTGCCGGTGGGGACTATGGCGCATCGAGAAGCTCAGCAAATAATGCAAAATTATCAGCCGAAGTTGCTGGAAACTCAAGCGCGGAAAATCACGGAGGAAAAGGCGGCGGCGGTTTATAATCAGTCTTTGCGTTTGGCAGAAAATGCTCAGCGTTCTGAAGAAAAAAATCAGTGGACTCAAGCTGTTTCTTTGTGGCGACAAGCGATTGTTAATACTGAAAAGGTGCCGGTGGGAACCGATTATTATGAGCAGTCTTTGCCTCTTAAGGAAGCTTATAATAGTTCTTTGGAACGAGCGCAAGCAAAGCTACAAGTTGCGGTTACTTTGCAAAAGGTACGGCAAGATTTAAGGACAACTTGCGCTGGCCGGTTGAAGGTTTGCGATTATGCGGTGACGGGAGATAGAATTACGGTTTATATTAGCCCTGAATATCAAAAGGCAATTCGTCAAGCTGCGACTATTGCAGATCGCAAGAATGATTCTAAAACACGGGCTACTGTAGACAGTCGTGTGCAGAAGTTGCAATCAACTTTGGAGACTATTAGTAATCGGGCGGGTATTCCTGTTCAGGTGTATGATTCGACGGGGGGTGTGATTGGAAGTTATACGCCGCGTCCGAGAACTTAAAATGTTGTAGAAAGCCGGTTTTTTGCAGAGATCGGCTTCCTAAGTCCCTAGCGGTGAAGATCAATAAATTTTAGGTATGTAGTTGGACTTTAGCTATTTTTCTCCATACTACATACCGGCTCAATTACCGCTACTACATAGATAATTTTTATTAAAATTCCCACCCACCCATGACCAAAACTCAACAATTTTTAGCTCAACTTCCGGGGGATGTTTATAGCGGTTTGCAACGAGTAGATAGCCTGTGGAAAAACATCAAAGAAAATACGTCCCCTGATGTGCCGGTGGTTATAAAAACAAGCAATCAAGTTTTGGGAAATGTTGATTGGGATGTGGTGATTTGTGGGGGAACTCTGGGAGTTTTTATTGGGGCTGCTTTGGCTGTTCGTGGTTGGCGGGTGGCGTTAATTGAACGCGGAATTTTGCGAGGGAGGGAACAGGAATGGAATGTTTCTCGGCAGGAATTAGAGGTTTTTTTGGAGTTAGATTTATTAACCCAAAGCGAGTTAAATGAAGCTATTGCTACCGAATATAATCCGGCGCGGGTGAGATTTTTTGAGGGTAAGGAAGTTTGGATCAGGGATGTTTTAAATATAGGTGTTGATCCTGTTTTTTTGCTAGAAAAATTAAAGAAAAAATTTTTAGATTGCGGTGGATATTTGTTAGAAGATACGGCATTTAAAGAAGCTGTGCTATATCCTGATGGGGTGGTGGTGGAGGCGGGCAAGCAAGAGTTGAAAGGCCGGTTGTTAATGGATGCAATGGGGCATTTTTCGCCGATTATTAAACAAGCCCGCCAAGGAGAAAAACCCGATGGTATTTGTTTGGTGGTGGGGAGTTGTGCGAAAGGGTTTGCACAAAATGAAACGGGGGATTTGTTGGTTTCTTTTACTCCAATTTTGCACCAATGTCAATATTTTTGGGAAGCTTTTCCGGCACGCGATGGCAGAACGACTTATTTATTTACTTATTTGGATGCTGAGGCAGATAGGTTTAGTTTGGAGTTTTTGTTTGAGGAATATTTGCGATTATTGCCTCAATATCAAAATGTGGAAATTGAGCATTTAAACTTGGTGCGGGCGTTGTTTGGTTTTTTTCCTTCTTATCGTCAAAGCCCTGTCCAAATGCCTTGGGATCGGGTGATAGCGGTGGGGGATAGTAGTGGGTGTCAGTCGCCTTTGAGTTTTGGGGGTTTTGGGGCAATGTTGCGCCATTTGCAGCGGTTAACGGTGGGGGTTGAGGAGGCGTTAAAAGCGGATATTTTGAGCCAGAATGCGTTGGCTTTGTTGCAACCTTATCAGCCAAGTTTGTCGGTGACTTGGTTGTTTCAAAAGGCGATGACTGTGGGATTGAATCAAAAGGCAGAACCTCAACAAATTAATCGTTTGTTGTCGGCGGTGTTTGCAGAAATGGAAAAGTTGGGTGAGCCGGTTTTGAAGCCGTTTTTGCAGGATGTGGTGCAGTTTTCGGGATTGAGTCAAACGTTGTTAAAAACTGCTTTGAATCATCCGAAATTAATTGCAAATTTAGTTCCGCAGTTGGGGATAATGCCGTTGGTGGAGTGGATGGGGCATTATGTGAATTTGGGGGTTTATACCGGCTTGTTTTCGGTGGGGAATGGCTTGGAATTGGGTTTAAAAAGTTTGCCGGCGGGATGGGATTATTATATGCAGCGCCGGTTGGATGGCTGGAAGTTTGGATCAGGAAGCGATCATCATGGCTAGGTTGGTTTGAAAAATTCATCCTAACTTCGGGAGGGTGATTTTGTGGAAAAACATCTTCATGGGGGGTAGGGGTGCCGGTTTTTCGCTGACTCCTTTGGCCTTTCGGCCTAAAAAGAGAATGAGAATAAGTCTCATAATAGAGCTAAAATGAAGATCGAGAGCACAAAGGTGCTTTGAGTTTGATTTGCGGAGAAAGTGTGTGAGATATCTCAACCTGCGGAATTTGTTACCGGCTTTTTTGTTGCTTTTGGCGTGCAGTGAGCAGCCTCAACCGCCTGCATCTAAATTGCAAAGTCCGGTATCTGAAAAACCTCAACTTAAAATAGTGGCGACATTTTTGCCGATGTATTGGTTTACGAAGGCGGTGGCGGGGGAAAAAGCAGAGGTAGAAGTTTTACTACCTCCGGGGACAGATTTACACGAATATCAAGCAACACCGGCGAATGTTCAAGCGATATCGAAAGCGGATATTTTGGTAAAAAATGGTATGGGTTTAGAGGAGTTTTTGGAAACGACGGTTAAGAATGCTCAAAATACAAAGTTAAAGGAAATTGAAGCGAGTTCGGGTATTTCAATATTAGAAGAAGTTTCGCCGGTAGAGAAGCCGGTTAAAAGTGGCGGTGAAAAAGAACATGATCACTCGCACAGTGATGGTAATCCTCATGTTTGGCTTGATCCAGTTTTGGCAAAACAGCAAGTGGAGGTGATTCGGGATAATTTGATGGAAGTTGATCCAGAAAATAAGGGAACCTATCAAGCAAACGCCGCTGCTTATATTCAGCAGCTTGAACAGTTGGATGCTGAATTTAAGCAACAATTAGCAAAGTATCCGAACTGTACTTTTATTACTTTCCATGACGCTTTTCCGTATTTGGCGAAGCGTTATAACCTCCGACAAGTGGCTGTGGTGGAAATTCCCGAATCAAGTTTGTCACCGGCAGATGTGCAGAGAACAATTGAAGCGGTTAAGCAATATAATGTTAAGGCTTTGTTTGGTGAGTCTGGGGTTGATAATAAGTTGTTGTCGAGTCTGTCAAAAGATTTGAATTTAGAGTTGCGTCCGCTGGATTCTTTGGAAACCGGCCCGCTGGAACCTCAGCATTATTTTTCGGCTATGCGAACAAATTTAGAAACTATTAAATCGGCGTGTAAGTAAAAAACGTGAGTAATTATAATTTGTCTGAAAGTTGGCAACTTGCTGCTTTAAATGTGCCCGTTTTGAAGGTCAGCGATTTAACGGTTTATCAAGGTAACTATGCAGCGCTTAATAATGTTTCCTTTGAATTACAACGGGGAACGGATACTGCTGTAGTCGGCCCAAATGGGGCGGGCAAGAGTACGCTGGTGCGGGCGATTCTGGGCTTAATTAAACGGAGTTCTGGAAATATAGAAATTTTTGGCCGGTCTTTAGAAAGGTTGGGAAATTTAGCACATCAAATTGGCTATGTGCCACAGAATTTTGTATTTGATCGCAGTTTTCCGCTTTCGGTAGCGGAGTTGGTAGCTTTGGGATGGGTGAAGGAAGAGAAAAGGGAAACTGGGGATGGGAATACAAAGAAGGCTGGGAAATTTTCTTTAAGATTTAAGGAACTTTGGCAAAAAAATCCTGAAAAAGAAATGGCTGTAAAAATTGCTTTGCAGCGAGTAGATGCTTATCATTTGAGGCATCAAGCAATTGGGACTTTAAGTGGCGGACAATTGAAAAGAGTTTTGCTGGCTTATTGTTTGGTGATGCGGCGGCAGTTGTTGGTATTAGATGAAGCTTTTGCGGGGGTTGATGCTCAAGGGGAGGCTGAATTTTATTCGTTGTTAAATGAGCTAAAAAGTGAGCAAAATTGGACAGTGTTGCAAGTTTCCCATGATTTAGATATGGTAAGCCGGCATTGTGACCGCGTTATTTGCCTAAATCAAAGTATTGTTTGCACCGGCACGCCAGAAATTGCTCTTTCTACGCAGAATCTTTTGGCGACTTATGGGCCGGCTTTTAGTCGGTATTACCACAAACATTAAAGCTTTATCGGCTGGAAATCATGCTATTTTTTTCTTCGTTTTTTGGTTTGGCTCAAAGCAATGATTTTTTAACTTTGCTGCAATATCCCTTCATGCAGAGAGCGCTTGCCGGTGGGGTTTTGATGGGAATGTTGGGGGGATTATTGGGATGTTTTGTGACTTTGAGACAGTTATCTTTTTTTAGTCATACTGTCGGTCATGCGGCGTTGGTGGGAATTGCAATAGGGTTATTGTTAGGGATAGATCCGACTTGGACTTTGTTACCTTTTACGCTGGCTTTTGGGGTTTTGGTTTTATATTTAATTGAGCAAACTGATTTAAATAATGATAGCGTTTTTAGTATTGCTGTTTCGGCGGCTTTGGCTGCTGGTGTGATTTTGACGAGTTTTATTAAAGGCTATCAAGGTAATTTGATGGGGGTTTTGTTTGGGGATATTTTAGGGATTGGGAATACAGATTTGTTGTTGATTTTGGGGTTGTTGGTTAGTAGTAGTGTGTTTTTGCTTTCGACGTTGCGGCAGCAAGTTTTGATTACGTTAAATGTTGGGGTGGCAAAGGTTCAAGGAATTGCGGTGAAGCTGCATCAATATTTGTTTGTGATGTTGCTTTCTTTGGCGGTGGCGGTGGCTATTAAGGCGGTGGGTGTGTTGTTGGTTAATGCTTTTTTGGTGATTCCGGCGGCGACAGCTAAATTGGTGACGCATCAATTTGCGAGATTTTTGGGAATTTCTGTGTTTTTGGGGGCTTTGAGTAGTATTGGCGGGATGGTGGTTTCGGGTTCGTTTAATTTGGCGTCTGGCCCTAGTATTGTGGTGGTGCAGTTTTTGGTGTTTTTGCTGATTTTGGTGGGGCGAAAGCTGCTGGTGCGTGGTTGAGGGTTTTACTAGCGCATATTGAGGGCAGCCAGGATGCCCCACAGATGTGTTGTCTGTTTGTTTTTTGGGTTTATGGTAGAGACGTTCCGCTGGAACGTCTGGACGGCGGAACGTCTGTAGGCGGAAAGGGAAAAATCTATGAAGGTTATAAGCAGGGATGATGGGGCGGTGAGTAAAAGAGCCGGTCGGGGCTTTCCTTGTGTCCACCACCGAGCGATATACTAAGTTGGGGCAAGTTAAATATCTTCATAATCTGTCATTGAGCGGGAAACATGAACCCTGGAATAGACCTGCAAGGAAGTTTTATAGAAGCCCTGCGGAATTTGGGCCTGCCAGCCGGCACTGCAAAGGTGCTTTGGATGCCTTTGCCGATGCTGGTGTTGCTGGTGGCGGCTACCGTTGGGGTGCTAGTGACTGTTTGGCTTGAGCGAAAAATTTCGGCGGCGGCTCAACAGCGAATCGGGCCAGAGTATGCCGGCCCGCTTGGTGTTTTGCAGGCGGCGGCTGATGGTTTGAAGTTGGTTTTTAAGGAAGATGTGGTGGCTGCGAAAACAGATACGATTCTGTTTACGGCTGGGCCAATCATTGTGATTATTCCGGTTTTTGTGTCGTATCTAATCGTGCCGTTTGGACAAAATCTCATCCTTAGTGATGTGGGTTCGGCGGTGTTTTTGTGGATTGCTTTGGCCAGCCTTCAGCCGATTGGTTTGTTGATGTCTGGTTACGCTTCTAATAATAAATACTCTCTGTTGGGAGGGTTGCGGGCAGCAGCACAATCAATTAGTTATGAAATTCCGCTGGCTCTGGCTGTTTTGGCTGTGGTAATGATGTCGAATAGTCTCAGCACTATTGATATTGTTAACCAACAAGCCGGTTATGGAATTTTGGGCTGGAATATCTGGCGGCAACCGGTGGGTTTTATTATTTTCTGGATTGCTGCTTTGGCGGAATGCGAACGTTTACCTTTTGACTTGCCGGAAGCTGAGGAAGAGTTGGTGGCCGGTTATCAAACTGAATACTCTGGTATGAAGTTTGCGCTCTATTATCTGGCTTCTTATGTAAACCTTGTGCTGTCGGCTTTGATGGTTGCGGTTTTGTATTTCGGCGGTTGGGAGTCTCCGCTTCCGGTTGGCGTGGTTGCCGGTTGGTTGGGCGTGAGTGAGTCTACTCCTTGGTTGCAAGTTGTGAATGGGACTTTGGGCATTACGATGACTTTGCTCAAGGCTTATTTCTTTGTGTTTTTGGCGATTTTGTTGCGCTGGACTGTTCCCCGCGTTCGTATTGACCAATTGCTGGATCTAGGCTGGAAGTTTTTGTTGCCGGTTGGGTTAGTTAATTTGTTACTAACTGCCGGTCTGAAACTGGCTTTTCCGTTTGCTTTTGGTGGCTAAAAAAGTTTGGGTCATTGGCGATATATTTGCCCAATGACCAAGGACTTTTGATTAAGGATTTTTGACCTAACAAAAGAGAAAGAGCATCATGTTAAAGTTTCTCAATCAAGTGGGCGATTACACAAAAGAAGCGTTTCAAGCTGCTAAATATATTGGTCAAGGTTTATCTGTGACTTTTGACCATATGCGCCGGCGCCCGGTGACGGTGCAATATCCTTACGAAAAGGTGATTCCTTCTGAACGTTTCCGGGGTCGGATTCATTTTGAGTTTGATAAGTGTATTTCTTGTGAGGTTTGTGTTCGGGTTTGTCCGATCAATTTGCCGGTGGTTGATTGGGAGTTTAATAAGGAAACGAAGAAGAAGCAGCTTAAGCACTATAGTATCGATTTCGGGGTGTGTATTTTCTGCGGAAATTGTGTGGAATACTGCCCGACTAATTGTTTGTCAATGACGGAAGAGTACGAGTTAGCTGTTTATGACCGGCATGAGTTGAATTTTGATAACGTTGCTTTGGGTCGTTTGCCTTATAAGGTAACAAATGACCCGATGGTGACTCCGATTCGTGAGTTTGCTTATTTGCCGAAGGGCGAAATTGATGGTCACGATTTGCCTGCGGGTTCCCAGCGTGCCGGTTTGCGCCCTGAGCAAATTATGGAACAAACCAAAAAGTAATTTTCTGTGCGTGGTAAGGGGGAAATTTTGTCGCTCATTGGAAACAAAAAATGCTGGATTTTTTGAGCGATTACCTCTTACCCAAAGTGATTTTCAACTAACTGAGGACAAAAAGCTGTGAATTTAGCGGAAGGCGTTCAAGTTGTTTCTTTTGGGTTGCTGGCATTGATGATGATTGGGGCGGCGCTTGGTGTGGTGCTGCTTTCTAATATTGTTTATTCGGCGTTTTTGCTGGCGGCTGTTTTTATCAGTATTGCAGGGATGTATTTGCTGCTAAATGCTGATTTTGTGGCGGCGGCGCAGTTGCTTGTTTATGTGGGCGCTGTTAACGTTTTGATTTTGTTTGCAATTATGCTCGTCAATAAGCGCGAGGATTTTGTGCCGATGACTAATGCTTGGATTCGCAGAGGTGCGACGGCGTTGGTTTGTGTTGGTTTGTTTGCGCTTTTGGGGACGATGGTTTTGTCTACTCCTTGGGCTGTTTCGGCGGCTGTACCGGCCGGTGATGAGTCGATTGTTAAGCTGGGCGAACATTTCTTTAGCGACTTTTTGTTGCCGTTTGAGATGGCTTCTGTGCTGTTGCTGATGGCAATGGTGGGGGCGATTATTTTGGCGCGTCGGGAATATCTGCCGGAAGAAATTTCTTCTCAGTTACCTCAGCCGCCGGTTTTGACTCTGCCAGAACGTCCGCGCGATTTGGTTGCTTCTCAGGTAGATCGTCCTCAATTTCCTTCGGGGAATTCCAAATAATTTTTTTGTTGACTGGCATTTCTCCTCAATGTTTTTAAAAGTTGGGGAAAGTGCTTTTTACTACGTTTGATGAGGGGAGTTTTATGTTGCAAGTTCAGTATTTTTTGTTGTTGGCGGCGGCTTTGTTTTGTATTGGCATTTTTGGCTTGATTACTAGCCGTAATGCTGTGCGGGTTTTGATGTCTATTGAGTTGCTTTTGAATGCGGTTAATCTCAATTTGATGGCGTTTTCTAATTATATTGATCCTCAAAATATTAAGGGTCAGGTTTTTACGGTTTTTGTGATTACTGTGGCTGCTGCTGAGGCGGCGGTTGGTTTGGCTATTGTTTTGGCGATTTATCGCAACCGGGATACTGTTGATATGGAGCAGTTTAATTTGCTGAAGTGGTAAGTTTTTAACCGCAGATGAACGCAGATGAACGCAGATAAATGAGATGGGTTTAGGGCTTGATTTGCGGATTTTTTGTGGGGCAATCCGGTTTCTTTGAGAGGCCGGGTTTTTTTTGCGGGTTGTTATAATTTTTTTGATGTTTAGGGGTGGATTTGTGCTGTTAAAGCAGGTGATTATTGCTTATAAGGCGGGGGATGCTGTGAGCCGGCGCAGGGCTGAGCAGTGTGGGCGTGAGTTGGAAGAGCGGGGCTGTAAGGTTTTGATGGGGCCTTCTGGGCCTAATGATAATCCTTATCCGGTTTTTTTGGCTTCTGCTAGTTCTCCGATTGATTTGGCGATTGTTTTGGGTGGGGATGGTACGGCTTTGGCGGCGGCTCGTCAGGTGGCGGCTGATGGAATTCCAATTTTGGCGGTGAATGTGGGGGGGCATTTGGGGTTTTTGACGGAGCCTTCTGAGTTGTTCCAAGATTCTGTTGGGGTTTGGGATCGTTTGTTGGAGGATCGTTATGCAATTCAACGGCGGATGATGTTGCAGGCGACGATTTTTGATGGCGGTCGTGAGAATTTAGAACCGGCTTCTGATCGGTTTTTGGCTTTAAATGAAATGTGTGTGAAACCGGCTGCTGTTGATCGTATGCCGACGGCTATTTTGGAGATGGAAGTTGATGGGGAGGTGGTTGATCAATATCAAGGTGATGGGTTGATTGTGGCTACTCCAACGGGCTCAACTTGTTATACTGCTTCTGCGAATGGCCCGATTATTCACGATGCAATGGAGGCTATTGCTGTTACTCCTATTTGTCCTTTGAGTTTGTCGTCGCGTCCTGTGGTTTTGCCTCCTGGTTCTGTGGTGAGCATTTGGCCTTTGGCAAGTCGCGGTTCGGATATGAAGTTGTGGATGGATGGGGTTTTGGCTACTTCTATTTGGTCTGGTCAACGAGTTGATGTACGGATGGCTGAGTGTCAGGCAAAGTTTATTATTTTGCGGGGCGATTATTCTTATTATCAAACTTTGCGAGAAAAGTTACAGTGGGCCGGTGCGCGCATTCGTTATGATAATAATCATCGCAATTAATCAAGTTTTTGCTCATAAAAACCCGGTCTTTTTAAGGCACCGGGTTTTTAGCTATTTGGAGGTTATTTTAATTTGGTATTCGCTGCGGGGGTGGGTGGAGTTGTGGTTATGCGAATTGAGCGGTCGGAACTTTGAAACGCCCAGGTAATTTTGAGTTCATTGCAGAAGTCTGCTAATAAAACATGAGTGCTGTTGTCGATAAGAATTCCTTGCATAAATGGACGGGCAGGAAATTTTTGGTCGTTGATGGCTTCGCCTTCTTCGTCTTCGGGCCGGTTTATATAAATATCAACGCTTCTGTAACCCATGAGTACGGGGGAATCAGCGAGATATTTGGGGGTAAATTTTTCGCTCAAGAGGTTGATATAAACGGGGTCTTTGTTGACTCTGAGGGAAATTTTTAAGGCTTCTGTAAGTTTGGTTAGTTGGACGTAGCAACGGTTGTCTGATAAGACGTAGCCGGTGGCGATTAATTTTGAATCAAGATAAATTTTACATTCGTTGGAGGGGGTGGGAGTTGCCGGTTTAATGACGATTTCGGGGGTGGTCATTTTTGTGAGGTATTTTTTGATTTTATCGCGGAGGATAAAACCGCCTTCTCCTTTGCGTTCGTTGGGTTTAAGTTGCCATAAATCCCAGCGTTCAACAAATCCCCCCGGCCATCCATCAAACCAGGAGGAAGGGCCGTAATTTTCGTGGGGTAATCCTAATGCGCGAGCTCTGTCCATGTACTGATCTGCTTGGGGTGTGGAGGTGGGGAGTCTCCAACCAGAAACTTTTTTAGCTCTTTCGATGGAAAAGTCTCGATTTGCGGCTGCTTCTGCGTGGGTTAATATGCGCGTGATGGTCACTTGATCGGGTTTCCAACCAAGTTTAAATGCGAGTTGAGCGACTTCTTTGCAAAGGTTTTCAATTTGAATTTCTGTGGGGGGATAGTCTTCCCAACCGTCGCCTCCCATGCAGGAAATTGCCATGCCAACGGAGTCTTGATTTCGGCAGGCGGTGTGTTCTGGCAGAAATTGGTCGTAGGCTGTGAGGCGTCTTACTTTACCGTTTCCTAATACAACGGTGTGATAGTGACCGGCTTCTACCCAGTTATAGGGGGTAGCTGTCCAGTGAAGGTAGATTTTTTTGATGGTTTGACCCATTTTTTTTCCTTTTTTTGATGTGTTTTCAGGTGAGATAATTTTCAGTTTTTTTGAACCCTCTGCCTGCTCGTCTTTTTTTGTCGGCAAGCTTTTGGACAATGGGAACTTTTAGCTCGATAGGTCGGTCTGGTCTGTTCTAACTTCTATTGTCTAGCCTGTCGGTACTTTTGAACACAAACTGGTCTGAAGTTATAAATAAAAGTTAACAATTTTGGCTGAGTGGATCAGGAAAAAAATAACAACAATTCGGCCTTTTTTCGGGATCAAGAGAGGTGGCTGAGCCAGCCAAAGCATTAAACAGGAGGAACCAGATGAGCAATACAATAGTTACGCGGGGGATTTTGTGGCGCTGCGTTTGGGGTTTGGCAGCGTTACAAGCGGCGATTACGTTTAGCTGGATGGCTTATGAGATATCCCAGCCGAAAATTTTGCAAACCTATGAGTTTACGGGTTTAGTAGTTTATTTTGGCATGGCTCAAGGTTTGCTGAGTGCGGTTATTGATCCGTTAATAGGGGCTTTTTCTGACCGATTCCAGATTACTACTGGCAGCCGGTGGCCTGTTATTAATATTGGTGTGATTTTAACGGGTTTAATTTTCGTTTCTGTGGCTTTGACTTTGCAAATTAATCCTTCTGTTGGTTGGCGTTGGGTGTTGCCGGTTTTGATGTTATTTTGGGTTGCTTCGATGAAAATTTTTCAAACTCCGGCTATTTCGTTATTGAGCCGTTATGCTCCTCCTGATGAGTTACCTAGAGCGAATGCGGTTTTAACTTTGGTGGCGGGTTTGGTGGGTTCTTTGGGGCCGTTTGTGGGCAAGGTTATTGATTTGCTTGGGGGTGTTGTTACGTTTTTGTTGGGAGCAATTGTGTTAGTTTTGGCGGCTACTGTGATGAAGTATCTTTTACCAAGAAAAGCGCTAAATGTCAAAACTAACCGGATATATTATCGAGAAAAGTTATCTTTTTTTATTTATATTTTTGTGGTAGGCGTCTGTGCGGGAATGTTGGTTAATTTTGTGTTGGCAGTTTTTCCGATAGTTTTGCAAGAAGAGTTAGCGGTGGGGGTGGAGTTTATTGCAGCTTTAATGTTGTTTGTGGCGGGTGTGAGTGCTATTTTTTTAGGCAATTTAGCGGTTAAATTAGGGAATCAAAAGGCTTTATTGTTGGGAATGGGTGGGTTAACCGGCTTGATGGCGTTGGCGGTTGTTAACAGTAGTGCTGCTGTGGCATTTGCGTTAATAATTGGGTTGGGTTTGGGGTTAAGTATGGTGTTTAATTGTGGGGTTCCTTTTGCTTTGGAGGTAGTCTCTGAGGGAAAAACCGGTTTAGCGACTGGTTTATATTTGGGAGGTAATGGGGCGGCAATGGTATTATTTAGGATGATTAATCTTTGGTTTGGAAAAATGAATGGGATTAATGCTGTTTTGGGGGCAGTTATTGTATTTGGGGTTGCTCTTATTTGTGTGCCGGCTTCTCGACGGACTATGACAGCAAGAAATGAGTAAATTGAGCAAGCGACCGGCATTTTATCTGTTTGAATGTAGTTTCGGGAAATTCACGAATTGTGTAAGGGTGTTATGATTTGCTAAAATCTCAAGACTCTGATTTAAGAATCTCATACTTTTTTGCCGGCAACGGTTGCAAAGCATCACAAATTACAGTTTCATGTCATCATCTACCAACACAAGGATATCCTCAGCTATGATAGGTCAACTTTTAGACAGACGTTATCGAATTACCGAAATTATTGGAACGGCGGAATTTGGACACATCTATCTGGCCAAAGACACCCACCGGCCAGGACATCCAGAATGTTTTGTCAAGCATTTAAAACCATCGGCAAATGATGTCAAGCTTTTGGAAACTGCTCGTCGATTGTTTGATAAGGAAGCGGAAATTTTAGAAAAGTTAGGTCAGCATGAACAAATCCCCCAATTATTTGCTTATTTTGAAGAAAATAAAGAGTTTTATTTAGTTGAAGAATTTGTGCCTGGTCATTCTTTGGCAGAGGAAATTTTACCGGGTAAACCGTTGCTAGAAAATCAGGTAATGACTTTGATGCGGGAAGTGCTGGAAATTTTGGTTTTTGTGCATAAACATGGAGTAATTCACAGAGATATTAAACCAAGTAATTTAATTCGCCGGCATCCTGATGGAAAATTAGTTTTAATTGATTTTGGCGCTGTTAAAGAAATTGGTACCCAGTTTTCCCAAACTCCAATGCCGCCGACGATGCGAATAGGAACAATGGAATATATGCCGGTGGAGCAATTTCAATATAACCCCCAATTAAATAGCGATATTTATGCGCTGGGGATGATTGGCATTCAAGCTTTGACAGGTTTACCGATTTATGATTTGCCAAAGCTTCGAGATCCTAAACATTTCCAGAATGGGGATATTGTCTGGCGACATTTGGCAATTGTAGGGGCGGAGTTTGCGGATATTTTAGATAAAATGGTGCGCCATGATTACCGACAGCGCTATCAGTCTTCGTCTGAGGTGTTGGCGGATTTAATTAAAATTGGCGACCGTTCAGGAATTCGGGTTCCTAAGCTAATGATTTATCGGGAAGAAGTGGAAAGACGTGCAAGCAGTCGTGGTGAAGTTTCGGTGGTGGGACGCAGTATTTTAGATGCGCTTCGTAATAGTTTGGAGTTGGAATCTGAGGAGGCGGAGAAAATAGAAGAGGAAGTTTTAAGACCTTATCGAAATTATCAAGAAAAAGTTGACCAATACCGGCGAGCTTTGGTGGAAGCGCGAAAACAAGAAAACCCACTTTCTCAAGAGACTTTGGATGAGTTGAAACGGTTGCAGCAAGTTTTAGGTTTAAAGGATGAGGATATTACAAAAATAGAAAATAAGCTGGGGGGAAAACTGCCGGCTATTAAGTTATCTCCTACTTTGCCAAATTGGAAGTTTCCGAGTCGTTGGTGGGCAATTGGTGTGGCCGGTTTGCTGGGTATTGGCGTTATTTGGGGAGTGGTCAAGTTTTTTGAATCTACGCAGCGCCGGCAGGGTTTAGAAAAGCAATTAAGCGCTATTGAGTCTTTAGCTAAAGAGGGAAATTACGAAAAGTGTATTGAACAGGCTAAGGGCTTTCCACAAAATAGCAGTTTTTATTATAAATCGGAGCGAGTTTTAAAGCTGTGTGAAGCCGGTATTAATTGGAAAAATGCAGAAGTGAAGACGTTAACCGGCCATACGGATGCTGTGGGTGCAGTTGCGTTTAGTCCCGATGGCAAGCTGTTAGCAACCGGCAGTCGAGATAAAACAATAAAAATTTGGGATTTGGCAAAAAATGAGGTGATTCGCAGTTTAGATGGCGATAAGGGTGCAGTTTGGACGGTGGCGTTTAGTCCTGATGGCAAGCAGTTAGCAACCGGCAGTTTTTTTTGGAGAGTTTTGTTATTTAATGCCGAAACTGGTGATTTAATTCGCACTATGGAACATGACGCGGCGGTGTGGAGTGTGGCGTTTAATCCTAATGGGAATAATTTGGCGACGGGAAGTGAGGATAAAAAGATTAAGGTTTGGAATTTGGAGACGGGGAGGCCGGTTTATACCCTAGGAGATCATGCAGATTATGTGTATTCGCTTGCAATTAGTGGTGATGGTAAAACTATGGTGAGTGGAAGTCGGGATGGAACTCTTAAAATTTGGGAGTTTGGCACCGGCACTTTATTACATAATCTTTCTGGACATTTAAGTGATGTTCGTGCGGTGGCGATTAGTCGGGATGGTAGGACGGTGGTGAGTGGAAGTTATGATAAAACTTTGAAAGTTTGGAATGCAGAAACAGGTGATTTAATTCGCACAATTGAAGCACATTCTGATCAAATTGTGGGGCTGGCGATCAGTCCTGATGGCAAAACAATTGCGAGTGGAAGTAAGGATAAAACGGTGAAGCTTTGGAGTTTAGATTCTGGGGAGTTGATTAATACTCTTGAGGGTCATTCTGATGAGGTTTATGCGGTGCAGTTTAGTCCTGATGGCAAAAGCCTTGCAAGTTCGGGAAAAGATAATTCTGTGAAACTTTGGTTTAGATGATGGGGCGAAAATGCAATAAATTAAGGAGCTATTTCTGCTTTTTTCGGGCTTTGGTGGGGCGGGAATAAGGGAGATTATTGTTTAGAGGCTAAGGCTAGGGAGAACCGGCCCCTACAAGGCTAATGGATGGGCGAATATGGGGGTTTTGGAGAAATTAAAAAAAGCCGGCTTCTTAGGGCAACCGGCTTTTAGGTAGATGCTATTTTTAGATTGTTTCACAGACACTAACCAATTGAAATGTAGAACAAAAAGCCATTAAAGAAAAGTTATTTTTTCTTGATGGCTAATTCTAGGGCTGATTCTAGCTCTTTTTGAGAGAGTGCGGTGATAATAAATACTTCTTGAACAGTTTTGCCTTGTCTGGCAATTAATTTAAAGCCGCCACGAATGGGAACAGAAATTCTGACGGTCATGTGGGGGATGTGCCCTTTGACGTTGCTGATAACGCCGGGGGTGACGGTTTGAATGCCGGCGCATTTGCACAGGCGCTCTAAAATTGCAATTAATCCCGGTAAATGGGTCGAATGATTCCAAACAAGTCTGCCGGTGGTTGAATTTGGCATAATTTTTGCCTCCAAATCAGTACCTTTTTAGTTTAGGCTGCTTATTGACAAAAACTATTAATTTTCACGTCACAGGGTAAAAAGATTCCACCGGCCTTGTGAATTTATGCTTTTTCCAGCGGCGCCATTGTTAAACCGGCCCGACTTAGCTGCTGATGGTATAGTTCAGCTTGTTCTTGCGGCCCCACCCACACGGTTGCTTGTCCTTGAAAATGTACTTGATTGGTGAGATCCCAGGCGAGGTCTCCTGTCATCCCTGGAATATATTTCATCAAACATTCAGCAACGTGCTCAAAGGTATTAAAATCATCATTTAAGACGATTACCTTGTAATTTGGATAAGGTTTTTGGATGACTTGACTGGCACGATCTGGCGTGACTGTGGGAGAAGTTGCCATTGCGTGAGCCGGTGTTGAAATTACCGTTGTCATAGGAGCGTTAAGGGAATTACTTTTACACAAACTAACAAAATAGCGTTTAGCAATATTTTATTTCAAGCCCAGGAGTGTCTGGGGATTAGTAGTTAACTACGATAGCCAGAGGGCAAAAAACAATTCACCTCAGAGATCGCCTGACCTCTGAGGTGAAGATGCCAGTGGGGTTTCTGGCGTTTAATTTTGCAATCGGAGCGGCGGGATTTGAACCCACGACCCCTACTACCCCAAAGTAGTGCGCTACCAAGCTGCGCTACGCCCCGCCTGCGAATATTTATATTAGCACAACCAGCAAGAAAGTCAACCCCTTTTTTCAAAAAACTTTTAAGGTTTCGATGGCGGTGATCATTTCGCTCACTGCCGCTGGTGGCCATTTGCCCTCGGCTCCGCGTCCTGAATAGAGGATAAAGTGGAGGCTGTAGGCGCTGGGATAGCCTTCTACCTCCATCCACAATTGTTCGCTTTCGGCTTCGCAGCTTATTTTCTCTTCTTCCATGAGTTCGGTTGTCATTTGCTGCATTGTGTCGCTTAGTTGTTTGGCAAGTCTACAAAAGTCATTTAATTCGGCTTCTGTGAGTTCTATTGCCCAATTTTCTCCTGCTACTAACCCGTTATATTGCGATGCGTTTGGTTGCCATCCTAAACGCCAACCATTGCCGGTTTTTATGATACGTTCCATCGGGGTATTTTTGATTGCCAGATTTTAGGTTTTCTAATAATACTAGAGCCTATTTTGATGTTTTTTTGTTGGGGTGTTTTTTTTAACCGCAGATGTATAGCGCTCATGTTGCCTGCTCCACCAGTGGGGCGGGCATCCTGCCCGCCATTTTGTGAGAAAATATATCATGCTGCTTAAATTGCCAAGAATACGGGTGTAATGATAAAATTTAACTTTCGCCTAAAGCAGCCAACTTATTGCCGGAGGCAACACTATGACACTAACAGCCCAAAAATATTACACCTTTGAAGAGTATCTAAGCTACTGTGATGGCACAGATAGCAAATATGAACTATTTAATGGAGAATTAAAACCTATGCCCCCAGCTAGTGGAATTCATGCGCTGATTTTGGTTTATATTTACGATGTGTTGAAAGCTGAAATCAACCGTTTAAATCGAGATTGGAAAGTCATTCCTAGTAATGTGGGCGTTCGGACGGCTGATAAAAAATCTCGAATTCCTGACTTAGTGATTCTTTCACAAAACCAGTGCGAAGAAATCAGAACCATGTCCTGCGCTGTGTTGGAAAACCCCCCACTTCTGGCAGTGGAAATTGTCAGCCCCGGCAACCCCCAAGATGATTATCGTTACAAACGTTCAGAATATGCAGTAGTGGCAATTCCTGAATATTGGATTGTCGATCCGATTGAAGCAAAGGTGACAGTTTTACAGTTAATTGATGGGTTTTATGATGAGGCTGTGTTCACCGGCCCGCAAACTCTCATTTCCCCAACTTTTCCCGAATTAACCCTCACCGCCGAGCAAATTTTAAATGGATAAAAAATAACCCGTCGGCGCGGGTTTTATTTCAGCTTTCCACTAAAAAACTAGGGATGAAAATAATTGTAGATTTCCTGTGCTAAATGCGGCCCAATTCCGGGTGCTTCTGACAACTGTGCCGGTGTTGCTATGCGAATATAATCAATAGATCTGAAATGCGCTAAAAGTTCTTTTTGCCGCTTAAAACCTAACCCCGGAATTTCATCTAAACGAGAACGTTTCATCTTTTCGCTGCGTTGTTGCCGGTGGAACGTTACAGCAAACCGGTGTGCCTCATCCCGAAGCCGGCGTAATAACTGTACTCCTGGCTGTTCTGCATTTGTTTCCAGAGGAAAAGATTCCCCTGGTAAAAAGATTTCTTCCCGTTGTTTTGCCAAACTGACTACCCGCAAATCTTCCAACAAGTTCATATTTTGCAAAACAGCAACTACAGAAGATAATTGACCTTTTCCACCATCAATCATTACCAAATCTGGCCAGTCTGGATTGCCGGTTCGCTGCAAATTTGGGTCTTCCAAATACTTACGAAACCGGCGCCCAATAACTTCTGCTAAACTTGCAAAATCATCGGAATGTCCGCTAGTAACATTAGGGTTTTTAATCTTGTAATGACGGTAATGTTGTTTAGCCGGCAACCCATCAATAAAAACCACCTGAGAAGCCACAGCATTTGAGCCTTGAACATGAGAAATATCATAACCTTCTATCCGATGCGGCACATCTGGTAAATCCAAAATATCCGCCAAATCTTGCATCGCTTCGTTATTGCGATCCCCCTGCTTTTTCATCCGTTCAAGCTCATATTCCGCATTGCGCTCAACCATCTCAATTAACTCAGCTTTGAGTTGTCGTTGCGGCGCAACAACGGTTACTTTTCTCCCCTTTTGTTCACTTAACCAACTCTCCAACATTTCGCTATCGGGTAACTCATATTGCACCAAAATTTCTGTCGGAATTTCCACCGGCTCAACAGTTTGATAATGTTCTTCTAAAACCCGCTGTAAAATCGCCCCTGGTTCAGCCTTTCCCGAAGGAACCTCAGCCACAAACCCCAACCGGCCAACTAATTGACCGGCCCGAATTTGGAACAATTGCACACAAGCAATTTCGCCATTTGTAGCCAAAGCCAACGCATCCCGCGAAACGGTATCATTCGGCAAAGAAACTTTTTGATCAGCATTCAGCGACTTTAAGCTATTAATTTGATCTCGAATTTTCGCCGCCTTCTCAAAATTCAAATTTTCCGCAGCCTCTTCCATTTGGGCGTTTAAAATTTCCACCAATTCCTGAGAGCGTCCTTGAAAAATCATCGCCACTTTTTGCACTGTTTTATGGTAGTCTTCCGGCGAAACCAACAATTGACAAACCCCCGGACACCGGCCAATGTCATAATTTAAACAAGGCCGGTCTTTAAACAGAGGTTGAGGGCGTTGTCTGAGGGGAAAAATCCGCTTGATAATATGCAGCGTCGTCCGCAAAGCCCGCACATCCGTATAAGGGCCATAATAGCGGTCTTTTTTATTGCCGGCACGACGCTTGCGAGTAATAAAAATTCGCGGATAATTTTCCGACCAAGTAATACACAAATAAGGATATTTTTTATCATCCTTGAGAAGCACATTAAAATAAGGTTGATGCTGCTTAACAAGATTCGCTTCCAGCGCCAAAGCTTCCGTTTCCGTATCCGTCACAATAAACTCAATTTCTGCGACTTGTTGCACCATCATCGCAATGCGATCACTCAAACGTTGCGACTCTCGAAAATAGGAACGTACACGCGAACGCAGCTTTTTAGACTTACCAATGTAAAGGATGCGCTCATTTCCATCCCGCATCAAATAAACCCCAGGTTCGGCGGGAATTTCCTTAAGCCGACTTTCCAACCTTTCAGGATCTTTAACCAAAGTCAGAATTTTAATTAATGGCATTACAAATAAAAACAAAAAGGTAAAATTTCAAAAGTGCCGGCATCCCATCGGATACTAATCTTATTTTACCTTCTCCACCAAAAAATCGCAAAACGCAGTAGTAAACAACCATCCCACATCTGCATTTATCTGCGTTTATCTGCTATAGGATGCGGTTAAAAAACCTCCCAACCAGCCAACACAAACTACCCAGCAAACAAAACACGAGCCGGCACCCGATCAGAAAACTCGCGGAACCGCGTAATTTTGCCATCTTTTAGCGTCCAAACCATCACCCAATCATTCTCATAAATCATGCCGCTGAAAGGCGTTTGCATACGATTAAACCCCAAAACAACCACCTGATCGCCGGCATCAATAAACTCTCTAACTTCCAAATGCTCAACTTTTTCTGCTGCAAACATAGCACCAAAAAACTCTTCCACCCTCCGCCGGCCTTCCCACCGGCCAGTAGACGGTATCATCTCGCGCTTAAACGCCGTTTCCCACTGCACATTTTCGGCCAGCCTACTTAAAATACCCGATAAATCTCCGCGTCGAAACGCTGCGTAAATATCCTGCACCACTTTTAAGTTTTGATCGCTCATAACACCTTCTTTTGAACCTTTATCCTCAATGTAACAACTTTTGGGGATTACAAAAGCCTCTTTTGGCGCCAAAATAATAAAGAAAACCCTAAAAATTTTCATTTAAGGAGTACAACCTTGGCTCAGATCACGGCTCAACTCGACACACCGCAACAATGGGACTTATCCGATCTTTACACTAGCTTTGACGATCCTAACCTCAACCAAGACTTACAAACTCTGCAACAAACCGCCGCACAGTTTCGAGAAAACTATCGCGGTAAAGTAGCAGAACTCCGACCGGAAGAAGTCGCTAGTTGCTTAAAACAACTAGAACTAATTGCCGAAAAATCCGGCTATCTTTATGCCTTTCCTTCCCTTGTGTTTTCTGCGGACACTCGCAACAGCGAGGCGAAACAATACCTCGATAAAGTCATGGAAGCACTGACTTTAATCGAAAATCAGTTGCTGTTTTTTGACTTAGAACTCAAAGAGCTAAATGCGGAACAATTTGCGGAATTACAAAACTCACCGGCCCTCGCCAACTATGGACATTATTTGCATCGCATCGCTGAATTTCGCCCGCACAAACTCTTAGAAGAAGTAGAACAAACTCGCAACCAAGATAACCTCACCGGCAGACAAGCGTTTATAGAATTACGCACAATTCATTTAGGTGAACAAGAATACGAGCCGGTGACTACTCCTGACGGCCAAACGATTAGCGAAGAAGCTCAACTCAGCGCTTTATTATTTCAACCAAATGCAGAGTTACGCTATCAAGCATACCAGTCTGTGAGAAAAGTTGTAAAACAGCACAACTCTCTCTACGCCTACATTCTTAACAACGTTGCTCAAGATCATCGCATCGAAAATCAAATGCGTGGCTATGCTTCCACGTTGCAAAAACAGTTATTAATTGATGAAGTTTACGAGCCGGTTTTTCGGGCAATTATGGACGGCACCGGCTCGCGGTTTGACTTGTTCCAACGTTATTATCAACTCAAAGGAAAATACCTCGGTCAAAAAATCCGTATTTGCGATGTTTATGCACCTTGGACAACTGGGGAGGAATCGGCATTACCGAGTATTAATTATCAAGCTGGTGTAGAAACCTTACTTGCAGCCATTGAGGAATTTGATATAAATTATGCTCGTCGCGCCGAAGAATTTTTTGTAAAAAATTGGGTAGATGCAAAAGTACGCCCTGGAAAACGTGGCGGTGCATTTTGTTCCTACACGCACGGTAAGCATAGCTATCTCCTACTTTCCTATACCGAGGATTACAATTCATTGTTTACCCTCGCTCACGAAATGGGTCACGGTTTACATTTTGCTTGGATTGGCGATAAGCAATCTTATTTTAATAGCAATCCGCCCCTAGTTTTAGCAGAAATTGCCTCTACCTTTAATGAATTACTGTTGCTCGATTACCTGCTGAAACAAGCTGAGGGCAATAAAACTCTAAGCAAAGCTTTGTTAACTCGGCAATTAGAAGACCAGTTTAGTTTGCTTTTTCGTCAAAGCACAATTAGCCGGCTTGAATTGGCAATTCACGAACGCGCCGAACAAGGAAGTTTTGACCGCAACTGGGTAAATGAAAAATGGATGGAACTGTATCAAAATCTCTGTGGCGATGCCGTAAAATTGTTGAGCGAACATCAGTATGATTGGGCAAGAATTGCTCACATTTTCTTTAAACCTTTCTATTGCTATCAATACACAGCCTCAAATATTGTCAGCTTGGCTTGCTATCAAAAATATCAAGAAACCGGCAAAGAATTTATCCCCGGTTATATGAAATTATTGGGGGCCGGTGGTAGCCTTAATCAGGTGGAAGCTTTGCGCCAGTATGTAGGCGTAGATTTAGAAGATCCCCAAACGATTCAATCGGCGTTGAGTTACATTGAAAAACTCTTAGACCAGTTGGAAGCGACGCTTTTTTAAGGCGAACGTTGAAAATGACTTTAAAAACCCGGTTTCTTTAAGCTACCGGGTTTTTATTCTGCTATAAAAACTTTTTTTGCCTCGCCAAATTTTAGCGCCACAAAATCAGAACTTAAGAAGGTATTAAAACCAAACCAAAAATCACCGTATTGGCAATTAAAATCACTCGTGGCATTATTCTCTACCCGATGACTTTAAAAACTCAGCAATTCTTGACACAGCCTTTTCTAAAATTCGCGGTTCGTGAACCAAAGCAAACCGCACATAACCTTCCCCCGCCTTACCAAAACCGCTACCCGGAGAGACAGCAACCCCTGTTTTCTCCACCAATTTCTGACAAAAACCCATCGAATCTTTTGCCCAATTGTCCGGTAATTTTGCCCAAACATACATCGTCGCCACCGGCATTTCCACCGGCCAGCCAACATCATTAAGTGCCTTAATAAAAGCATCCCGCCGTTGACGAAACACAGACATTGTGGCTGTAACACCTTCTTGAGGGCCGGTTAAAGCCGCAATAGCGCCATTTAAAATCCCCTTATACTGATTAAAATCAACCGCCGCCTTCACCTGACGCAAAGCCCGAATTAATTCAGCATTTCCAATCGCATAACCAATCCGAAAACCGCCCATATTATACGACTTAGAAAGCGTAAAAAACTCAATCGAAACACTTTTTTCGCGGTCAGCTTGCAAAACAGAAGGCGGTTTTTCCCCATCAAAAACCATATCCACATAAGGAAAATCATGCACCAAAACCAAATCATGCTGCCGGCAAAAATCCACCGCCTTTTCAAAAAAAGAAAGTGGCGCTATCGCAGAAGTAGGATTATGAGGATAACTCAACACCATCATTTTTGCTTGTTCCAAAACATGAACCGGCACCTCTTCAAACACCGGCAAAAACCCATTTTCCGCCCGTAACTCCATCGGATAAATTTGCCCGCCAGCCAAATAAACCCCCCCAGCATGGGAAGGATAACCAGGATCTAAAAGTAATGCAAAATCACCCGGATTCAAAACCGCCAAAGGTAAATGAGCCGTACCTTCCTGCGAACCAATTAAAGTTAAAACTTCCGTTTCCGCATCAACCGGCACACCAAATCTTTCTTCATACCAAACAGCCACCGCCTTGCGGAAATCTCTCGTCCCATTAAAAAGTAAATATTGGTGAGTTTGTTGGTCATGCAAAGACTCAGAAATCGCCGCTAAAATATGCTCAGCAGCCGGTTGATCCGAAGACCCCAAAGACAAATCAATCACTTCTAAACCGGCAGCCAAAGCCTTAGCCTTTGCCCGATCCATATCAGCAAAAACATTAGCTTGTAAAGGCTCTAAACGTTTAGCAAATCTCATAATTACCAAGCCAAAAAACTACAAAAATAAAACTTACAACCAACCTCAGATTAAAACAATAAAATTATCTGCGTGCATTTGCGTTTATCTGTGGTTAAATAAAAACCGCTTGTTTATAAGTTTAATTTTAAACCGCAGATGAACGCAGATTAACGCAGATAAGTTATCGGTGGGATGCAAGGGGTTTAATGGGTGTTACAGGAGGGGTTCTATTAAATCGGCTAATTTTTGTTTGGTGATGGCGCCCTCATAGGAGAGGATTACTTGATTGCCCTTAAGCAAACGCAAGGCAGGTACACCCTCAATCTGGTATTCTTTTACGCTATTGGGGTTGGGATCTACTTCCATTTTGACAACTTTGAGGCGATCACCGTAGGTTTCAGCCACCCAGTTTATGGAGGGAGACACCAACCGGCAAGGCCCACACCAATCAGCCCAAAAATAGACTAACACCGGTTTTGTGGCGTTAACGACTTCTGTTTGAAATTCTCCATCATTGATGACCAGGACGCTGCTACTCATAGATTCTCGTTTCTAACTTCGCATCGATTGTTACAATTTGTTATCTTATTTTCAGGCTTTTTGCGTCCCCAATGCAAATTAATAAAGTCATCAGATTATTAATTTTTGCACCGGCCCGTCAATTATTAAGTTTTGTAAAAATTTTTGCCATTTCTCAAAAAATATGTTAAGGAAACGGCGCTTACCGTTTCCCTAAAAAAAGCCTAGGCTTCGTTATTGAGTTGTTTACGCAACTGTTCGAGCTCATCATCAACCGCCGAAGCTGGTTTATTAGGAGTGCCGGTAGGTTGAGCAGTGCCCGGTAAAGCCGTAGTGGCGCCGGTGGAGCCACCCAGAGCCATATTAGCCTTCAAAGAGGCCAACTCATCATCAACATCATGGCCAGACTCAAGCAGCTTAAACTGTTCATCGAGACTAGAACCACCCAACTCAGCAGCCGCCTGAGAGCGAGCCTCAAGTTGCAAAACCTTTTCTTCCATGCGGTCAAACGCACCCATAGCACTGCCGGTGCCCAAATTGCCTATCGTATTTTGCAATTGCTCATTAGCCTTAGCAGCTTGAGCGCGTGCTTTGAGCATATTTTTCTTAGTTTTCGCCTCAGAAATCTTACTTTCTAGGGCAATTAAATTACGTTTGAGCGTATCCACCTGGCCTAATTGCTGGTCTAAACTCGCCTTGAGAGTACCAGCAGTTTCGGCATGAGTTTTTTTGCGAACCAAAGCCTCACGGGCCAAATTTTCATCACCCTTTTGGAGAGCCAGTTGAGCACGTTGCTGCCAAGTATTAGATTGAGACTCGGCTTGATTATATTGTTGCTCAGTGCGTTTTTGCGTAGCGATAGCAGTAGCCACCGCTTGACGCAACTGCACCAAGTCCTCCTGCATATCAATAATGGCCTGCTCTAAAATTTTCTCCGGGTCTTCCGCCTTGCTGACCATATCATTGACATTGGCCCGGATCACTCTGCTAATGCGGTCGAACAATCCCATAACTCTATCTTTCCTATAAAGGGGTTTGCGAGGATTCGCGGCTACTGGCAGCAGGCACCGGCAATATTATTCAATACACCGGATCGCATCATTGCCGTCAGTCCGCAACAACTGATTTCAACTTAACATTTTGTTTAAGTTAGTGCGTTGGCTTTGGCTGTCGTCATTTTAGGCTATAAAAGCACACCCATGAGAAAACCTCAAACAGTAGGAGGCAGCTTTTGGGGCTGAGAACTTTTCAGCATTTGGCCTTTCAACTCAGCCAGTTGAGCATCTACATCACTGGAAGCTTCAAGAGAAGCAAATTGTTTTTCCATAGTATCCTCACCGAGATCAGCAATTGCTTGGGAACGAGCCTCAAGTTGCAAGACCTTTTCTTCCATACGCTCAAAAGCATTAACCGTACCGCCGGCAGTGATTTGGCCCACCAATTCGTTTAACTTTTCCGAGGCGATAGCAGAACGAGCGCGAGCAATATACATATCTTTTTTGGTTTTAGCATCAGCAATTTTGCTTTCCAGCAGGCGCATATTTTGCTTTAGCTGGTTGACAATCACACTTTGCTGATCGATTTGCCCCGCAAGAGCTTGTGCCGTTTCTTGGTAAGTTTTGCGGCGGCTGAGAGCTTCTCTTGCCAGGTGTTCATCACCTTTTTGGAGAGCCAGTTGAGCGCGGCGATACCATTCTTCGGCAGTCGATTGAGTTTGAGTGTATTGACGTTCGGTGCGTTTTTGGCTGGCGATGGCACCGGCCACAGCTTGCCGCAATTGTACCAAGTCTTCTTGCAGATCCATAACAGCCTGTTCGAGTATTTTTTCTGGGTCTTCAGCAGCGCTAACCAGACTGTTAAAATTAGCGCGAATCACCCGCACGATTCGGTCAAATAACCCCATAAATCCAATCTCCCAACCTGCTTATGTTTAGTCTACCTATTTTGATGCGAGATTAAAAAACGGGCCTTGATTGGCCAGTTCAAGTTTTAAAGTTCTACCTTCTTGCAAACCTCTTTTTCAATTGCTGCCATTTCTCTCTCTAGGTGAGGGGGGCGCGCCGTGTCTAGTCTGGATGATTCGGTTAAACTTGATTTGATTGTCTTGGAGTAAAGCCGGTGCTATCGTGGTATCAACTTTTCCCCAGCAATCCACCCCCAAAGCGGCGGGCTTAAATCTGCATTTTCTTTTTTGCTTTGAGAGCGTTGTACTCGTTTCCGTGCAACCTCTGGGAATTGCCACGCTAAATCTTGACGTAGCCGGTGTTTTTGTTCTTGGCTTAGTTTAGCTTTTCTTGGCTTTTTAGAAGGTGTTAGGCTGTTAGCCTGATAGCGATTGATAGCTTGATAGTATTTGTCTGCTATAAGCTGTAGCTACTGTTTGGCATAAATTCCGCTTTGTTTAAAAATTTTAAAATCATCCAGTTTACATCCTAATTTTTGATAAAAAACCCTCCAACCCACAAAACTTGAATTGACAGACAAAATCATCAAACAGATAAACACCCTCGACAATTTATATTGTCTTGATTTGATTAGGCGAACGATTAAAGCAGAAATTGTCATTAAGTCTGATTGGCTAGATTCTGATCAGTTATTCAACGATTTAGAGTGAGCATTGGTTGACATCTCGACCTTGGGGAGAATCTATTGGCTCACCGGCACCCGTAGAGCAAACTTTTGTTCTTGTTGGGGATTTCTTTTAGCAAAAAGGATAAAAAGTTGGGTGGTTGATGTGGTAAGTTGTGGTAAACTACCGATACGGTGAACGCTGGGCTATGCTTAAACTTGATTGGGGTTCAATTTTTTTGAGGTAAATCAGCTTTGATGGAACCGATTCCCCTTCCTTCTCATATTCATTACGAACTGCTACTACAATTGCTAGAGCGTCAGACGATTTTTGCAGTGTCGCAAAAGCCATCGCAGCGAGAGCAAGTACAGCAGTTAATCGCAACACTCCGCAAAGCTTTGGCGCAACAAAAGCACTTAGAAGAAAGCTGTGAGCGAGAAAATCTGCCGGTAGAGTACCGTTGGTCACTTAATGAAGGTAATGGAAAGTCTGGTTCTTCTTTGAATTCCCCAAATGTGCACCCAACACCGCCGGTGTGAAAAAATGTCAATTGACAGCAAACAAGTAAGAATTTTCTGAGAAAAAACGGATCATGGACGATAAGTTAATGTTAATGATTCCTGGCCCGACGCCGGTGCCGGAACAAGCTTTACTCGCTTTATCAAAACACCCAATAGGCCATAGAAGCGGTGATTTTAGTAAGATCATGGCTGAGGTGACGCAAAATTTAAAGTGGCTTCATCAAACCCAAAATGATGTGCTGTGTCTGACGGTAAGTGGCACCGGCGCGATGGAAGCGGGAATTATTAATTTTCTGAGTCCGGGTGATCGCGTGTTGGTGGGTACTAATGGTAAGTTTGGCGAACGCTGGGCAGAAGTTTGTACGGCTTATAATTTGAATGTGGAGACGGTGACAACCGAGTGGGGTAAAGCGCTTGATCCTGAAAAAATCCGCGAAAAGTTAGAGGCGGATAAAAATAAGGAAATTAAGGCGGTTATTGTTACTCACAGCGAAACTTCAACGGGTGTGATTAATGATTTAGAAACCATTAATCGCTATGTTAAAGAACATGGGGAAGCGTTAATTATTGTTGATGCTGTGACAAGTTTAGGTGCAGTAAATGTACCTATTGACACATGGGGGCTAGATGTAGTATGTTCTGGCTCTCAAAAAGGCTACATGATTCCGCCTGGTTTGGGATTTGTGGCGGTGAGTGCAAAGGCGTGGGAAGCTTATAAAACGGCGAAATTACCCCGATATTATTTAGATTTGGGCAAATATCGCAAGGATGCTGCTAAAAATACAACGCCCTTTACTCCGCCGGTGAATTTGTTTTTTGCCCTGCAAGCCACTTTGCAAATGATGCAAAAAGAAGGCTTGGAAAATATTTTTGCCCGTCACCAGCGCTTGATGAATGCCACAAGAGAAGCGGTTAAGGCGTTGAATTTGCCTTTATATGGCCCGGATGAGTCGGCTAGTCCAGCTATTACGGCGGTGGCGCCGGTGGGTGTGGATGCCGAACAAGTGCGCGCTACTATGAAAAAGCAATTTGATATTGTTTTGGCCGGTGGGCAGGATCATTTGAAGGGTAAGGTTTTCCGTATCGGCCATTTGGGTTTTGTCAGCGAACGCGATATCTTAACGGCGATTGGTGCTTTGGAAGCTACGCTGGTTGAGCTTGGCGGTAATGGTTTTACTTCGGGTGCCGGTGTTGCGGCGGCGGCTAAGGTTTTTGCGGAGTGATTCGGCATTTCTAGTTTAACGGGCACCGGAGAGGGCAGACAGCTTTTCACCGGCTCTACCTCGTCTCTTAATCAGGGCGAGAGAGGAAAAGCCTTGTAAAGAAAAAAGTTAACATCAAAAAAGCGGGCTGAAAATCAGTACCGCTCTTTTTTTTGTAATATCCCTGAAGCCTTTTTGTCCAGGGAATTTTGATTTGCCGTTGGTATTTGTCACTGCAATCAATTGACATAAATTCCATTCCTATGCTGTTTCCAGCCAGTCGTAGATACGTTCTAATTGTTCCATTGTCACTAAACCATATTGCCAGAGAATCATGGGCAGTGGGCCTGGATCTTGTTCCCTATGGCGTAAGGCAATTTTCAGCGAAGGCGCGGAAATAGCTAAATCTTCTTGTAAAAATCGCAGAAATTGAGAAAAAGTTGCTGGTGCCATTTAAGAGTTCACTCCTCGGTTAAATTCAATTTTGTTCCATTAACACCGTGCTTAATCGTGGTTAGTGGTCAGTACGTTATCTGTCTGGTGGTTTTTTTGACGACAAAAGGCCGTAAGCTTGTTGCAAAGCTTGACTGGATCTGCTTGGGGGGTTTTCTTCCTTGTGCAGACTTTTGTGCCGGTTGCAAAACCTCTACAAACTTAATTGCTGAACATCAGCTAAAGTTTGCGGCTGTTAATTCATAGTGCATTACTAGGGGGGATCAACGACATCTGTACAATTACAGATTTTTGTCCTACTCCCTCATGCCGTCTCAGCCTTTATACTGAGACCTGAATTATCTCGATTTGTTACGCACAACCACCTTTTTTTTGCGTTGCAGCGCTTTCTACTCTTTTGGAGTAGTTTATGGGCTTTATGCGATGCTTTGATTCTCACACCAAAAAAGCATTTCTCACCAGCATTATCGGGTTCCGGCCTTCTCTGACTTTCCAATCTTTCTTAAGGTTGAGGGCCGGCCTCAATCTTAAGCTTTGATTGTAACGTAACGTCTCCTGCTGCATCAAATCTCAGTGTAATACAAACATACTAAGTTTTGTGCTACAGCAGGGAAAACTTTTTTCCCGAAAGCTGTGCCGTTTTTTTATCGGCAACGCGCAAGTATTCAGACAGAGTAACAAATCACTGTCGCAGTGTACAGAGCTACACATTATAAAATTCTTATGATTTTTATCTAAATTGGCAGGTTGTTTAGCCTTTACCTAAATTACAGCTACAAATGGAATCCTTAGAGAGCAACACCCGACAGTATTTTAGCCTCTAAAATCCTAGCATCTAAAATCTAAAAGTCTAGGGCGGTTATCTGGGTTTTTTTTGATCTAAAAATTCGATAGTAATACGGTTGCCGGTTTTTAAGCCGAGTTCGGCAGTTCGTCCAGCCCGCACTTCAATAACTTGATCTATGGAAATTTGATCGGGTGGGCCATAAGTAGGGCAAGACATTGTTGTACAGGGGGGGACGTTTTCAGCAATATATTTGACTTCGCCATCGCGCAGAAAAATCATGTCTAGGGGAATGAGGGTGTTTTTCATCCAAAACATGACTGGCCGGGGTGGATTAAAACTAAATAGCATCCCCCGGTTGTCTGGTAATGAACGCCTAAACATTAACCCCATTGCTTGCTGTTCGGGGGTTTCGGTGACTTCTAACTCGAAAATTTCACCGGCTATTGTTGCTTTTGCTGAAATTGGCAAGTCTTGAGGTTGTGGTGTTTGTGCTTGGGCAGTAGGGGTGGGGGTGGCCGTTTCTGGAATAGTGGATGTGGCTGGCTGGCTGCATCCCATCAATAAAATACTTATGGCGATGGCAAATAAATTATTTTTTCTCATTGGTCAATCGACTAATTTTTTATGTTTCTCGCAGGACGTAGCCGACACCCCGGACTGTTTGAATAAGGCGTTTTTGAGTCTCATCTTCTATTTTGAGGCGCAAATACCGAATGTACACTTCAATAACATTCGATTCTCCCATGAAATCATAGCCCCAGACGTTCTCTAAAATTTGATCGCGGGTGAGAACTTCGCGGGGATGTTCCATTAAAAATTTTAACAGTTCAAATTCTTTCATGGTGAGTTCAATGGTGCGTCCGTTTCGCAAGGCGCGGCGCGTTGCTAACTCTAGTACCAAGTCGCCAAATCTTAATTGCTCTGTTGGACTGGTTTCTGGCTGTAAATAAATACGCACTAAGCGTAAAAAGTCTTCGCTACGATAGGGTTTAAGAAAGTAATCGTCTGCACCGGCCTCTAAACAAGCCACGCGATCTTCTATCGTATCCCGCGCCATTAATAATACCACCGGCGCACGGTTGCCTTTTGTGCGTAATTGGGCGCATAATTCTATACCCGATTCACCGGCCAGCATTCGGTCAATTATAATTAGGGCCGGTTGTAGTTCAATGGCTTTGTCTAGGCCGGTTTTGGAGTCGGTGGCAAGCACCGGCTCATAGCCTGATTCTTTTAAGTCTAGGCTAACCTGGTGTGCTAATACTGGGTCGCTTTCGATGAAGAGAACACTGGGATTTCTCTCTAGGGTGACGTTGCTCATAAGCTTTATCGTTTCCCCGGCATATTTACTTATCTCTCTTTTTTACCATGTCTCGGTTCCTCTCATTGCTCGGCTTCTGCTTTTGGTTCCGGGTTTATTTCGAGGTTTTCATAACATATAATTTTAATTTTGTCAAGTCTTAAAAATCTAATTCCTCCGCCAAGGTTTCGACACTGATAGTTAGTTGTTGTTGTTTTTCGGTGAGAAAATCTTCGCACTCGTGTAGGTATTGACTGGCAAGGGTAAACGAGTTGAACATTTCGGTCATTTCTAGGTTGCCGGTTTCTATTTTTTGAATAATTTCTTCAATTTTGGCGACTTTGGCTTCATAATTGACGGGGCCGGTTTTTTTAGAGGATTTGTTCATATTTGGGGAATTGAATAAAAAATTGCTTAAAAATTTTCAACTAAGACTAAGTTAGCGCAAAATTTAGAAAACCCTAATTTTGATAATTCTATCAATAAAGCTGCTTTCTGTAAGAATAGCTTTGCCAAAATGAAAAATTTTGATTTGTAGATTGGGGTTTTTTGCTCAACCTAACCTACTCCCAAGGTTTTTTGATTTTTGATTTAAAAATAGACTTTTTGGCTCTAAAAAATCCACCGGGGAGGTACTGCCCCTCCTACCTCAGTCTTATCAGGACTGCGCCTCGCTTTTCGGCTGCCGGTGGATGAGGGTAAAATCGAGAAATCCTACCCCTACAGGTATTGAGGGTGTCTGACGGGACTTGAACCCGCTTTTACTGGTTCCACAAACCAGCGTCTCGACCACTTCGACTTCAGACACCATAGAAAGCAAAAGTTTGGTTTTTCACCAAGTCCCCCTGACTGGATTTGAACCAGCAAAAACACTCGTTCTAAGCGAGTGATGTTTTCCAATTACATCACAGGGGTAAAGTCGGGATGGCAGGATTTGAACCTGCAACCTTCTGGCCCCAAACCAGCCGCGCTACCAAGTTGCGCTACATCCCGTTTATGCTCTTAGTTTGGAAGTTGTTCGCTTGGCGTGTCCTAGGCATACCCACACTTAAAATAAAACAAAATTTAAGTATGCGGAATCTGCCAATTCCAAGCTAAGAGCAAGTGAAAATTTATTGAAAAAATTGGTACTCCTGATGAGATTTGAACTCACACAATAGACTGTTTTTAAGACAGCCGCCTCTACCAATTGGGCTACAGGAGTTTTACTGCCTCGCTAGGACTCGAACCTAGACTGTCTGATCCAAAATCAGATGTGCTGCCAACTTACACCACAAGGCATTAACAGGCTGCCCCAGTAGGACTTGAACCTACAACATCCGCGTTAACAGCGCGTCGCTCTGCCATTGAGCTATAGGGCAATGCCAGTCCCCCAGGTCAGTATCGAACTGACGACCTCTTGTTTTTCAGACAAGCGCTCTCACCAACTGAGCTACCAGGGGATTTTGATATACGGAGAGAGGGATTTGAACTCTTGACGGTTAGTTAAACCGCTCTTTCTTAGCAGGAAACTGCCATTAGCCACTCGGCCACCTCTCCAAAGAATCTGGATTTGAAGCAGCAATGCTCAAATTTACACTACCCCCTGTTGGTGGCACCGGCGGGACTTGCACCCGCAACCTTTAGGGTATGAACCTATTGCTCTGCTTTTGAGCTACGGTGCGATGTCACCAGAGGTCAGAGTGGGATTTGAACCCACGATTTTCGGTTTTGCAGACCGATGCCTTGCCAACTTGGCTACCTGACCCAAAAATAGAGAGCGGGGATAACGGGATTTGAACCCGCGACTTCTCGTTCGACAGACGAGCGCTCTTAGCCAACTAAGCTATACCCCCAGGAATTTAATGGGTTTGTTTGGACGTTTTGACGGTTTGCCGGCCGGTGTTTACAACCCAAGGGGGTATAATACAGGTTTACTACAAGCCGTCTTTGTCCATTATTATTAAATTTTCAAGGTGCTGAGTTTGTAAGGCTTGTGGGATATCGCTTTTGGCTGTTTCCCTTTTGCCTTACTTTTATACTACATAAATACTACAAAAAGTGTCAAGGGGTCTGGCAAAAATTTTTGGGCATCAGCAAAAAAGCCTAAACTTCTTGTTCATCAAGGGTTTAGGCTTTGTAGTACGGAAAAAAAGGGGGAAAGTCTAAAAAAAATTTTTTGTAGTACACCGGCCCGGCTAAAATCCCTTCATAAACCGCCGGTCTATCCAATCTTTCCACCACCACAAGACTTGAGACGGGCCAAAACCCCAGTTTCCGCGCGACGCGATAGCTTCCCCGGTGCCGGTGCCTATTAAGGAGAGATATTGCTTCTGGGGTTGGTATGGCTTTAATGGCTTTGCTTGTAGTACGCAAGCCAAATTTTCATACAATGGCTTACCTTGTCTGACTGCAAAAACTCCCGCCTTGGGTGTTGGACTATTAATAATGCTGGCAATGTCGCCAGCTGCGAATACTTGCGGATGCGAAAGCGATTGTAATTTGTCGTTGACTAAAATAAAACCACGTTCATCTGTCGTTAAACCGGCCTCCTTTAACCATGCCGGTGCCGAAGCTTGAGTTACCCAAAAAACCTCATCACACTCTACCTCTAAGCCTGACTCACAGGAAATAATCTTTTTTTGAGAAGTTTTTTTGATGGCAGAAACCGCTTGATTGAGATGTAGTTGGATACCGCGATTGGTAAGGATATTTGTTAGACACCGGCGCACCCATTGGCTATGAGATGACATGATTTCATCTTGTTTATGCAAAAGATGTAGCGTTAAGTGATGGGGATTTTTAATCAATTTGCCTAAATGCGCCTCAAGGGCTAAAGCTAATTCAACCCCACCGGCACCCCCTCCGACAATTGCTAAATGCCAGTGTTTTTGGGGTTGGGCTAAAATTTCTGTGAGCAATTGCTTCCATTTTTCTAATAATTGCGGCACCGGCTTAGCGCTAATGGCGTATTCTGCTGCACCGGGAACCGAAAGGGTGGCCGGTGTGCTGCCAATATCCACCGACAGAAAATCAAATTTTATCGGCTGACTTTTTGTAGAAAATACGAGATTTTTTTGTAAGTCTAATCCCACCGCTTCGTCAACAATGAAATCAATGCCGGTGGTTTTTGCTAATTTCTCTAAATCAATATGACATTCTTCAAAACTATAAAATCCTGCAATATGCCCTGGTAACATTCCTGAATAGGGCGCGAAACGGGTATTTGAAATTAAAATAATTTCTAGCCCTGGTATGGGTTTGGCCCGCAATTGCTTGAGGACAATCGCATGGGAGTGACCCCCGCCTACGAGGACTAATTGTTTGGCGGTGGATTGGGGTTTTTGTGGCATTTGGGATGCAAAATGAGAAGCGAAGCTGTTAAATTTTAGCCGATAATAATTTTTATGGCAACGCTCTCATAATGGCCTGTTTTTGGTTGCCGAAGTGAGATTTTATGGCAAAAGTCAATCTCTAGGAATATTGACGTTTTTAAGAAAAAACGTTAAGTACAATTGGAGAGGGATTATGACAAACCAAAGAGAGTTTAATCTTTAATACAAGAGGGCTAAAAGAAGCATAAAGGAGGGGAACAGTCAAAAAAGATAACGTTATTATTTGATAAAGAAAAGATTGTTTAGGAAACAGCCGTGTTAGAGATCGTATTGATTTTTACAATTGCTTTAACACCACCCTTGGTGTCTTTGTGGAAATGGCGGCAAACTGAGAGAACAGTAGGAGCAAGACTGTTAGCTGCTAGGCAAAGTGCATCGTTGAGGCGACTTCCCGCAGTGCGAGGCTCCACTGAACTGTATAATCCGGTTTTGATAGCTCAGCAGGTGGGGGATGCGACTTGCCGGTTTAATGCCAGATCGCCTTATATTCGCTGTGCGGTCAATCCTGATGGCCCTTGTGAAGGATGCCGGCATTATCAGAAGCGGGAATAAAATTAAAAGCTTGACAGAAACGACGACAACAAGAAATAATATAAGATTGGCTGTCTAATTTTTTAGCTCGGATCAGGTATGACTTCTAGGGCTATGGCACTAGATTTTATAAGGGGTCAGGCTGGGGCAAAAAGCACAGCAAAAGCGAGGAAACTCTGCTACCTGTACGGCAACACACATTTACGGAACCATGACTTACGCAATTATTGAAACCGGCGGTAAACAAATCCGCGTCGAACCCGGTCGTTTTTACGACATCGAACTGTTGGCTCAAGAAGCTGAGCAAAATGTGACGATTGATAAAGTTTTGCTTGTCCAGCACGAAGACAGCTTGCATATCGGTCAGCCTTTTGTGTCTGGCGCGGTAGTCGAAGGAACGATTTTGCGTCACTTCCGGGGTCGCAAAGTGATTGTTTATAAAATGAAGCCGAAAAAGAAAACCCGCAAAAAACGGGGACACCGGCAAGAAACCACCCGCCTAATGATTAACTCTATTAGCCTCAACGGTACTGCCATTAGCACTGCACCGGCAGCAAGCAGCGAGCCGGCGGCAGAATAGAGGAAAAAGGGTGGCCACCCTAGCCAAAGTAGGCAGGGGGGCAGTACCCCTACTAGGATGGACATTGTGCAACGTCAAAAATTGACAATCCAAGATTAGAGGAAATTATGGCTCATAAGAAAGGTACAGGAAGCACACGCAACGGACGTGACTCTAACGCGCAGCGCTTGGGTGTCAAGCGTTTTGGCGGTCAAGTGGTCAGAGCCGGTAATATTTTGGTGCGTCAGCGCGGCACCAAATTTCACCCTGGTAATAATGTAGGTCGTGGTAGCGATGATACGTTGTTTGCTTTGATCGATGGCGTAGTGACATTTGAGCGCAAAGGCAAAAGCGGTAAAAAAGTCAGCGTCTATGCCGGTGCTGTCGCCGCCGCAGAAGCTTAAAACTGAACAATAGGGGAAAGCGTGGCCAAACCCGTAATCCCCTTTAGAAAAATAGCGCACCTCCAACGGTGCGTTTTTTTGGAAGTTTTTATTTTTGATAGATTTTATACATTTAACTTGCTTAAAAGCTGCTATTTAAATATTTCTGAAAAATCGTCGTTGAGGGGCGTGATTTTGGCAAATAGGTAAATTATGGCTGGGGATTGTAGATTGTAAATATAAAAAAAATTATTGTCGCCCTTGGACTTTCAAGCCGCTTCTAGCTATAAAAAAGCAATTCCTGGCCGCAAATAATGTCAACAAATCCTCACACCAACAGCAAATTAAGCCGCAGAGATATTGAGTGATGGAACCAGAAAAGATAGGATAGGATGAAAATCGGCTAACAAGCCTGTCAGCCTCCGAGATGCTCAGCAGTTTGCGGCCTTTAAAGGTGAACGCAATCGGCAACAGCTTAAGCTCTAGGGAAAAGCTAATTATTGAGAAGATAAAAGAGCCATAAAAAAGCTCAAAAAACCTCAACAATCAAGAGCATCAAAAATGTACGCAACCCAGCCGAAAAGTCTAAATTAATGACACTCGTACAAATGACACAGGACAAATTGGATTGTCGGCATATAAAATTTTGCGATCAAAAAACAAAGGTAGACCTCTACCAACTACAAGACCTTTTTAAACTAGCCGCATTTTGGGCAGCAGACCGTCGCCTTGAGGATTTAAGCCTAGCCATCGCCAACAGCGAACCCGTGATTACCGCTTGGGATACAGATAAAATGATCGGCTTTGCTCGCGCCACATCAGACGGCATTTATAGAGGCACAATTTGGGATGTTGTGATCCACCCAGATTACCAAGGGGCCGGTTTAGGCAGAAAATTAGTTCAAACCGTCTTAAGTCATCCCAAAATGAGCCGAGTTGAGCGTGTATATCTAATGACCAGTTACCAGCAAAAATTTTATGAACGGATTGGTTTTGAAGAAAACAAAACTACAACGATGGTGCTGCATAACCCTCTGCTAGTGAGCCAGGTTTCTGAGGCAGAACACAACGTTGAACTAAGCATCGAAATTGGCTAATTTCAACATTACTTCGCGGCGAAACTGCCGGCACAAGTTCTAATTTTCCATTCATCAATTCCAACAAAATTTGACACATCAACAACGACATTCCGGGTGAAAGTTGGAAACTTGGATTAATGGGCAATTGCGGGGTCGGCAGATGTTTTAATAAATCTATTGGCTCGTTCCAACTTGTTAGTAAACAAGGACTATCAATCATAATTCCAACTTCTCCATCGCCAGAATTTAGAGAGGCGGAAACAGTCAAACTGCCCTCTTTCATCAGCCGCAAATTTTCATCAACCAAACACACCAAAACTTGAATTAACCGGCTGCGGTCTGCTAAAACATAAATAGCCTCTTCAGGCATAAAAATTTGCAATTTCAAATTTCTGTCTTCCGCTTGCAGATGCGTTAAATCTTCCAATTCATCAAAAACCTCAGCCAAAGACACGGGCTGCATTTTCATTTCTTCGGTGCCGTGTTCCGCCTTAGCCACCGAAAGAATATTATCGATTAACTTAACTAACTTTAGCGCTGATTCCGAAGCTTGCTCTAAAAACTCTTTTTCCTCATCAGGACTGTCACAGAGGCCGGTTAAAATTAACTGATGTGTACCAATAATCCCATTCAAAGGCGCTCGCAATTCGTGAGAAATTCTTGCTAAAAAACCGCCTTTAAACTGGCTAATTTGTGATGCCATCAAGTAAGCTACTTGAGTTTGCTTTAATTGCTCTAATACTTGAGATGTGTTGGGAGTAGGCACAGGCGGGGGAGCAGTGGCGCTGAAAGTGCCGGTGGGTGTAGACTTCCAGAGAGATTTTACACCGAAGCCAATTCCTAAGCCAACAGCCCAATATAGCCAATTCGTCCAGTTCATAAGTTTTACCAAAAAGCGAGGAGTCATGCGTTATCCGTTGCGCGTCACAACGAATAACTTATTGATAGCTTATCCTCGCTTATAAAGCACTTATAGCGCTTTGCAATTGTTGGAAAGACAAATCAAACTTCTCCTTGAACCCCTAGAAGCAAAGGAAAATCAAAATCTTACTTTGCTTCCCCTATCGGCAAGGGGACGAGTAGGTTAGGTTTAGTCTTATCATTTAAAAATGCTATAGAATGATTGCCCCTTGACGTAGAATTTCCCAACCGCCCAGCCTCCACTTAACAACCGTAGAAGGAATGCCGGTGGTAGGAGTTGTTTCAAACTCTTGCGGCGATAGAGCAAGCACTTCCAAAAATTCAGCAGCAATTTCTTGTAGGCTAAGCAAAGCAGGCTGTCCGCTTTTGTTTGCACTTGTAGTAGCGAGGGGGCCGGTTTGTTGCAAAATTTGTCGGGCTATAGGACAATTCGGCACTCTAACCCCCAACGTCGTAGGATCAAGGGGGTTCATTTGTGGGGGGACTTTTTCGCTGGCCGGCAATACCAGAGTCAGCGCCCCAGGCCAGTATTTTTTAGCGGTGTTTTGCCAAATTTCCAACTCTTCAGGAGTGCCGGTGACATAGGGCCAGATGTCTTCCGCAAAGCCGGCCATTAAAATTAACGGTTTATCTTGGCCGCGTTGTTTGGCGGCAAAAATTAACTCCGCTTTGTCGGGCCGGCTGGCTAAAGCGGGTACAGTGTCCGTAGGAAAGCTAACTAATTTACCGTCTTTTGCACCGGCAATCAATTCAGGAATGGAAACTAGCGGCATTTTGATATTTCCGAATTTAGATTTTAGATTTTAAAATATAAAATTCACCAAACATAATTTTTACATTCTTAAATCTCCCTGTTTCTCTCTTCATTGGTCGCCAAAAGCCCCCCAGTGGCGCTGGCGTTCGGATTCTTCAATTTTTAATCTCCAATATACGCTAAAGCAAAACGCTCAACACCGGCCAAGTCTTTGATAATGGAAATTCGCTGATAATTTCCTTGTGAGTGGAGTAACTTCGCTACCGTGTCAGCTTGTCCGGCCATCATTTCTATCAGCCAAATACCTCCATTTTGCAAATACTTGGGCGCAGTGTTAATTAAATGGCGAATGCAGTCTAAACCATCTTCCCCACCCGCCAAGGCTAAATGCGGTTCATGTAAGGCAACTTCTGGCTGCAAATCAGGTATCATCCCCGCAGGGATATAGGGAGGATTGGAAACAATACCGCTTAATTTTCCTTGCAGTTCTGCCAGCGGTTCAAACCAAGAACCCTGATAAAACTTTATTCTTTCTGCAAATCCCAATTTTTCCGCATTAGTTTTAGCAATACTTAAAGCTTCGGGGCTGTAGTCAATAGCATGAATTGTAGATTTTGTCAAGCTTTCTGCCAAACCAATAGCAATAGCACCGCTGCCGGTACCCAAATCGGCCCAGTTTCCTTGAAAATTGATGCCCCCAGAAGTTTCAGCCAAGACAATATCAATAATTTGTTCAGTTTCCGGGCGAGGAATAAGAACCGCCTCAGAAACAGTCAGCGAAAAGTTACGCCAATGAGTGATTCCTAGCAAATATTGCACCGGCACCTTTTCGATCAGACGGCGTTGCCACAATTGATTGAGTTCAAAAAAAGGCAAAGAAAGTTTAATTTCCGGTTGATTCTTAAAACTTTCTAAGCGCAAACTAAGACTATCGAGGCCGGCAATTTCTTTAAGTAACCAGTTTAATTCTGATGCAGAAATATTAGCTTTCAAAGAAGCAGCAACAGCCTGATTTCTCCACTGCCAAAGTTCTCTGCCTGAAATAATATGTGTCATTTATCAATAATCAATCGTCATTTGTCAAAAGTCAATTGTCAATGGTCATTTGTGTAAAAATCCCCCCTTTTTTTGAAGCCAGGGGGGATCTTTGTGGTCATCTGATTAGAAAAAATCAAGACAAAGAACAAAAGACTATTGCCAATTGACAAAAGTGATTTAGGGTTAGCGGGGTGCTTGCTGACCGGCAGGCAGTTGGGCTGGTGCTTGACCCTGGGCCGGCATTAAAGAGCGGACAAATTCAACAGACTCGCGGGGAGGAATTAAAATGATTTGATTGAGTTGAGGGTCATTGCTTTTTTGCAAAGTTTCAATAATCCCTTGGAGATCCACCACTTTAATTTGGACTTGATTAGCTAAATCAGGTTGCTGTTGTCCAAAACGGGTAATCATCCCCTGTAAATCTTCTTTATTAAAGAAAATCGGGATAATTTGTTCGTTACCTTGTTTGATGGTTAAATAACCTTTGTCTGCTCCGCCGGTGGCAATAAACATGGGGACGCCGTTAAATTCGCTAACTTGTTGACCTTGCTGGCGAAGCAAAGCTAAGGCTGAGTCAACTTGCTGTTTCATAGGAACGTAAGCAACGGAGAGTTGTTCTGGCTTAGCTTTGTTATCTTGATCCATTTTGTACACTTCCGCCAGAGACACCGGAACGACTTTAACTTGTTGAGCTAACTGCGGATTTTTACTTTTTAACTGATCGATAAAGGCTTGTGCATCTTGCATACTAATGAATACACCAGCCACCGAAGTTTGTTTGCCTTCGTTGGGAACATTAGCGATGAGGGGAGAGCCTTGAGCATCGGTAATGGTAAACACCGGCACCGGGCGGAGTTTTTCCATAATTTGTTGCTCTGAAAGTGCCAGCGCTCGCATTGTTGGACTGAGGGAAGAAGCAAAAAAGGTAGTGCTAACTAAACCCAATACGGCACTCCAGCGGATTAGTGATTTCATATTTTCTCCTACAATTGAGCTTGGGATACAGATGAGAGAGAGCGTCTAAAGATTAGTGCTGAGAACGTTGACGAGAGTTGCTGAGCATTTGTTTGGTAGCTGCTCTAATGATGAGCATTTCTTATGCTGAGTCAGGTTTGAGAAGCTAGTTTAGCTTTTCACGGTGCCGAGATTTTTTGCTTTAAGAGTAGCTTCAGAAATATTACGGCTCGCTCAAGCGCCTGGACTCGGAGATTGTGCAACCTGGTTCATAGAATAACTTGAGTTTGAGGGTTATGACAGGATAATTCAACAAAGACAGATTTTTGAGACGTCTCTCGATAAATCATTTTGGGTTTATAGGCGACAAACAAGCCAAAATTACCTCTTCCTAGAGCGTTGGTTTGATCAATCAATGCTACCTGACTTGCTGCAATAGCTGACAGTTCCAGAGAAAACTTTGGCTGGTTTTGGTTTAAATACCGGCCTTTTGTTTATTGTGTTTAGTTGTTGTTTATTGTTAGCAGGCTGATTGTGCTACAAATAAATCGGGATGACAGGATTCGAACCTGCGGCCCCCGCATCCCAAATGCGGTGCGCTACCAAGCTGCGCTACATCCCGTAAGTGCCTTTTTTTATTTTATGGCATTTTGACGTTAAAACAACGCTGTTGTTGATTTGTTTTGAAATTCCCTTTAGCAACGCTGTTAGGCGTTTTGAGGAATTTTTATCAAAGCTTAACTATTATAGCACAGGCTTAGTGGGTTTGACAAGAGGTGCTGAGTTTTTGGCTTTTGACTGTGGCGGCTTGACAAGTTAGGTTTTATGCCGGTGGACTTTGACACGCTTATCGGGTTTTTGTTTTTTAACCCAGGCAATAAATTTTTGTAATTGGGGTTCGGATTGGAGTTTTCCGAGGGTGTTGAGTTCGGTGGCGAGGCGTTTGTTGTCAAAAAGCGTGTGAATTTGACGGTGACAGGCTGAGCAAATTTCGATGGTGGGGCCGTGTGTGCCTTTTTTTTGTTTGGGGATGAGGTGATGAACGGTTAATTGTTCGATTTCTCTTTCACACAGTTGGCATTGCATGGTTTTTTCTGACTGGCCGGTGTAAAAATTAAAGTCTGAACGGCAGTTGAGGGGAGTTTTGCTAGTTTTTAGTTTAAAAAATTCTGAGAGTGGGTTGTTTACGGCTATCGCTACCACTGAGAATAAGTTTGTTGGACGGATGGATTTTTCTCAAAAAAAACCACAGATCAAGAGGGTGTTCCTGTGGTGCCGCCTTGAGCCTGGGTGATAAAGAAACCTGGGAAGAAATTAAAAAATTGAGGTTTTTTTTACAGAAGATTAAACAGCGGCAAAGTTTTTGACCGGCGGGAATCTTTATTTTTTGAGTCAGCCAGTGTAAGTTTTGCCGTTCGGTAAGATAGCACCCTTAAGAATGAGATTTCGGCGGTCTGCGTTCATGGTGTTGGCTTTGGAAAGGTTGGCATTACTGAGGTCGGCTCCGTATAAGTTTGCTGAGATTAATTGAGCATTGGTGAGGTTGGCGGCGATCAGTTTGGCGTTGCTGAGGTTGGCTTGAATTAAATAAGCACCGCTAAGGTTTGCCAAACTTAAATCTGCACCGCTGAAGTTGGAGTCGGTGAGCAGTTTTCCACTCAAGTCTACGCCACTGAGGTTTGCGCCGCTGAGGTTGATGCCGCTGAGGTTTGCGGTTTTGAGACAGGTTTTGCTTAAATCAGTGTTGCTCAAGTTGGCTTTGCTCAAATTGGCTCCAATGAAGGAGATTTCGCACAAGTCGGCTCCGCTTAAGTTGGCTCGCAACAGGTGGCTATTGTTGAGGTTGGCTTGCTTGAGAGTTGCTCCTGTTAAGTTGGCTTCGGTTAAGTTGGCTGCGGTTAGGTTTGCTTGTTTGAGTTTTGCTCCACTCAGGTTAGCGTTACTGAGGTCGGCGCCGGAGAGGTCAGATTTGCTGAGGCTGGCATTGCTGAGATTGGCGTTGTTAAGCTTGGCTTTGCTTAAAGTTGTCCCAATTAAGTAACTTTGATTGAGCTTTGCACCGGTCAGGTTGGCACGGCTGAAATTTGCGCCGGAAACATCTGCTTTGCTAAGATTTGCATCGGTCAGGTTCGCTGCACTCAAGTCGGCCCAGTTTAAATGCGCTCCGGTGAGGTTTGCTTTGGTTAGGTTGGCTCCGCTGAGGTTGGCTCCGCTGAGACTTGCTCCTCTGAGGTCGGCGCCGGTGAGGTTGGCGTTGCGGAGGTCAGCTTTGCTTAAACCGGCTCCACTTAAATAGGCTCCTCTAAGGTCTGCTCCGCTCAAATCTGCTTTGCAAAGGCTTGCTCGGCTGAAGTCTCTGGCCCCATCAGCATATTTTTCTAAGATTTCTTCTCTGGTAAAGCTGGGTCTGGTTTTTGTGGTTAAGTCTGCTAACATACACCCGTCTCTATTTGATATTTTTTTATTATTCTTTTGGGATCATAAAATATTAAGGGCTGTTTTTGAAACCGCGTAACCCCTGAATTTTAAATTAAAATTTGCAAACGTTAGTGCAAAAATTACTAAGCAGCGGAAAGCTTCTAAAAGCTTGCCTTTCCGAACAAAAAAAGGATATTGCTGCTGCATAAAGAGGTTAATAAGGGGTCTAACCTTCTTAAAAGTACGGATATACTTAAGTAAATTTACGGAAATATCACGTTTGGCTCATTGTAATTTCTCGATCTCTGCATTCGTCGCCGTCGGGGCCATCGGGATGAATGGCGCAGATCAGCAAGCTGTTTCCGTAACGTTGGCCGTGATAGTATTTGCATTCTTGACAAGTTTTTGGGCGAGGGTTAGGCCAGCTTTTGTAAATTTGTGAGCGGTAGTCGGGGCTGTTGGTTGGGCTGTTGGCTTCTTGAATGCCATAGTGTATTTGGAGTCTTTCGATGATTCCACCGGCACCTGTGATGGCGTTACGAAGGTTTTCTACTAGCGAAAGTAAGGGTAGCTGCATTTCAATGGAAAGGTGCCGGTGCAAGCCGTCGGTTTCGGCAGCACAGCGGACAATGCTACCGCCGGTTTGATCTAAAACTTGGGATATTGCTACGGCTACTCTGGTGACTGACATACAGCATCCTGATATGTGGATGCGTCCGGTGTCGGTTGAGGCTGTGATTGTTAAGGTCGCGGGAATAATTAAGGGCGATTGTGTAGCGTTGCTTGCGGCTGCGGAGGCCGAGGAAAATTGGTGCAAATGAAAATCAGACATTAATTTTTTTGAACATCTGATCGTATTTTTAGTGGGACGAGTTGATCTCTTTCATCCCTCGTAAGATAGATATAAGGCGGGTGAGGTCTGACATTATTTTTTGATGCCGTTTTTGGGGTTTTTTCCAGCACAATGATTGTTCTGGCCAGTGCAATATTTTGGCGATAAACTTTGGATTTCTTTGATCCCAATAGCTTTTTAGTGAAAGCTTATAGAGGTATTTTCGCCCTTGTCTTCTGCTGATAGCCTGGTTATTTTAGAGTTTTTTGGCAATTTCTTCCTTAGTTTTGCTTGAAGATTATTTAAAAATACGGTTTTTAACGCCTTCTTCGTGGAAGGTGGGCAAACACAAAATCACTGCTAAAAGATTTTACCACTAGCCAAGCGAGTTAAAGCGAGGAAGGCGGAAAGTTGCTTTGTTAAAATTGTTGGGATAAAGCGTTTTTTAAAATAACAATATTTTGGGTCGAAATAGCAGTAAGAAGGCAGTTTTTTGAAAGCTAACAACTTGAAAGAGAGAAAATTAACCATTTAGCGCTAATCACATATAAAGTTTCATAGGTTTTGGTGAAAAAATGATGATTTTTATGTTCTCTTGAGAGAGATGGGTCGGGAAAAATACTTAATAAAATCAAAAAAGCTTTATTTAGGAAACAGACATTAGGCTGAAAAGTCGATTTTGATTAAAAAGGTGGCTGGAAAGTAAAAGAAAGCAAACAGTAGGAATCTAAATTATAAAACTGAGAAGAAATCAAATACGAGAAATAGAAGGATGGGATTTTTGGAGGTTTGATGGGGTTGGCAATGAGGGAAAGGCGGGCGCGAGTGATTGTAAGATTTTGATGCTGACAAATGCCTTGAAGATTGGCGAGTTGGTGTGAGGTTGGCAATGGCGATAAAAATTAAGGGTAAAAATGGTGATTCAGATGAAAACGATTGGCCCCCAAAAGCCGGAATGTAGGCACAGTAGTGAGCAGTATGGGCGGAATATATCGAAAGATAGAGGAAAAACTGAGAGTGCGGGTGGTGGACTATATCTAAAGGAATAGAGAAGACTGAGGGATGGAAAAAGATGATTGTTGGGGTTAATTTCTTGAAGCTTGATTATAAAATTAGGTAAGGGATGTAGGCTTTCTGGTTGCCGCAGTTAGGAAAGCCCAAATAAAATTTTATTACAAGAAGAAAATTAAATTGTCAATGATTTTGATCAGGCTGGGGGGCGTAAATAATCACAGAGTAGATAAGAATTGGGTCACTTACAAGTTAATAAGGCTTCTTTAATAGTGAAACAAACGAGTTTAGATAATCATCAAGGAGATAGGCCAATGAAGGGGCATCTGCAAAAAGAATTATGGGGTGATTTTTTACAGCCCTTGAGTTTAGAGGAATTGTTTGCGGAAATTTTGATGAGTGGGGAAATTAGACGGAGGGATTGTTATCGGTTGAAGTTAGCGCTGCTGAACGATTTTTTGAGTGAAGAGCACCATGCGATTATTACACGCCTGCTGTATAGTGTGCGGCGTGGAACAATCAAGGTTATTGATGAAGGCGAAGTATTAACGTTGATAAACCGGCAAAGTAAAGTGAAAGCAACTGCCAGAACTGGGACTAGAATCTACCCATATTTGACCGTGATGAGCGCGGATAATTCGCTGACATAAAGAGAGGCCAATGCCGTAGCCTTCCTCGGTTGTATCGCGCTGGAGGCGGAAACGGTCTTCAAAAATTTGCTTTTGAGATTCTTCGGGAATGCCTTTGCCGGTGTCGCAAATGGTGACTTGTACTCTTTGGGTGGTGCGATGGAGGGCCGAAACCTGAATTGTGCCGCCTTCTGGCGTGTATTTATTGGCGTTGTCGAGTAAATTCATCATTACTTGGTGGATTCGTTCGGGGTCGGCATAGACAAGGGGTAAATCGGAGGGGAGGTCGGTTTTGAGAGTTTGAGATTTAGCATTCAAACGGTTTTTAAATTGCTGAATGACATCTAAGCAAAGGGCGATTAAATCTAGGCGTTGAGGTACAGAAGAGAAACAGGCAGTGGCCCCTCGGTCGGCTTCTAAAAGATCGCCGATCATGCGCTCGATGGTGCGGGTTTGGGTGCGAGCGTGTTTGAGTAATTGGGTGGTTAAGGCTGGGGGGAGGTTAAAGCGTTGGGGTTCGTGGGGTTTGTAATGGGTTTCGAGGGTTTCGATGGCGATGGAGACGGCGGTTAAGGGGTTGCGCAGGTCGTGGGCCAGCATGGCGATGAGCCGGTCTTTAAAGTGTAGTTGTGCGGAGAGTTCTTCGTTTTCTTGTTTGAGGCGAAAAATTTCGTCAGACAGCCGCATCATTTCTGCGGAGCAACTGATGGAGCCGGCTCCCATATCGCGGAGGTCGTCGAGTTGTAGGGCTTCAGTTGGGGGATGTTGCTGAGCGAGGTATTCTTCGGCGGAACGCTGCCAGCGAGACCAGCAGTTTTCTAACTGAGCAATTATGTTGCTGCCGGCGAGGGTTTGTTTGGGTTCGGGATGGATTTTGATCAGCGATGGTGTGGCAATGAGTTTAAAATGTTCGGCTAAGTATGGTTGTTCGCCGACATCGATTACTTGAAGGTCAAAGGGGTATTGAGTTTTAACTTGTTGTAAGTAGGTGCGAATTTGTCGAATGTGCTGCCAGGAAATGGGACGCTTATCGACAAAAAGCAATAGCTGTAAAGGGGCTTCGGAGTTGGTGGGTTGCTCAGGTGGTGCTAACATCCAATCACTTTTGAGCAGGAATCAGGGGGTTGTGTGGGTTTCTTTAAGGCGAAGCGACCATTGAGCTAGTGGTTGCTCAGAGGTACTGGGGTTAAGGAAACAAAAAACCCTCCTACCACAATAACTGTATTTCCTCTCCTTTTGGTAGATATTTTTTAACTATTTATAAGTTATGAGGTTAGGAGTTTGAAGGGTACGCCTGCACGGTACGGTCAGATCGTTTGCTGTTTGATGGGTTGGTTGGGGTATGAGGGGACAGGGTTGTTGATTGGCAAGCCTAGACGGTTGTGGAAATGGAGTTAAGTACAAGCACTTAATTATTTGTAGGATGGTTTTAGCGTAAGCCTTACCCATCAAAGCCTCGATAGTGTTGGGTTTCGTTCCTCTACCCAACCTACATTACACCGTTAGTTTAATTAAGTTGACTTACTTATTGGTTTATTGATTTATTGATTGGGTGGCATTGTGACCCATAAAATGATACCAATCTAATTGGTGTCTGACAATCCTGATAATCTGGCGCTGTTGCAGGTTGACCGGCTGTGGTTAAAAGTTGGATGAAACTTTTTAAAACGGTTGGGGATTTTTTGAGGACACCTTTACCTGTGGAGTGGGAGATTGTCTGTGAATGTGAGTTGCGGTTAGTGATGCGAAACTTCTTCGGGTTTAACTGGTTTGGGTTCAAGCTAGGTTATTGAGCAGGAGTGAAGTTAAATCTCAACAAACAACAGATAAAATGTCGGCATAGTTTGTGAAAGTGAGTAAGTGATGTTGCTGCATTTGAAAAAAAATCCGAGTTTGCGGGTTGTTGTGATTACGGCGAGTTTGTTTTTGGTGCTTGGTCTAATTTTTACGTTACACCGGCATTTTAGTTTTTATTCGTCCTATGACCAGGGGATTTTTAACCAAGTTTTTTGGAATAATTATCACGGTCGTTTTTTCCAAAGTTCGCTTTCTTCGGCTTTGTCTACGAATAGTGTTCATGCTGGGGAAGTTCCAGAGGTTTATTATCACCGGCTGGGTCAACATTTTACACCGGCTTTGTTGCTGTGGTGGCCGATTTATGCTTTGTTTCCCAATCCTGCTACTTTATCGGTGCTTTTGGTAACAATTGTTACTGCGGGTGGGTTGGTTTTATATGCCCTGGCTAGACAGCATCTTGAGCCGCCAATGGCTGCAAAAATTACGGTGAGTTATTATGCGGCTAATGCGGTAATTGGGCCTTCTTTGGGTAATTTTCACGATATTTGTCAAATTCCGCTTTTTGTTTTTACGTTGCTGTTGGCGATGGAAAAACGCTGGTGGTGGTTGTTTTGGTTGATGGTGCCGCTGACTTTGGCGGTGCGAGAAGATGCGGGAATTACGTTGTTTGGTGTTGGCGTTTATATGGTGCTTTCTCGGCGTTTTCCTAGGGCCGGTTTGGCGCTTTGTGTGGTGAGTTTTGGTTATATTGTGGCGCTGACAAATTTGATTATGCCGTTGTTTTCTGAGGATATTTCTCGCCGGTTTATGATGGAACGGTTTGGGCAATATGCGGAGGGAGAAGAAGCTTCAACGGTAGAGATTTTGTGGGGAATTGTTAGTAATCCGTTTCGGTTTGTTGTGGAGTTGGTGACGCCGTTTTTTCCGACGGTGAAATATTTGGTGGGTCATTGGTTGCCTCTGGCTTTTGTGCCGGCGGTTTCTGGGCCGGCTTGGATGATTGCTGGTTTTCCTTTGTTGAAGTTGTTTTTGAGTCAGGGGGAGTCTTCGCTTTCAATTAATATTCGCTATGCGATGAGTGTGATTCCGGGGTTGTTTTATGGTGCGATTTTGTGGTGGTCGCAACATCAGGATGTGTTTAAAAAACGTTCGTTTCAAAAGTTTTGGACTGCTTGCCTTTGTGTGTCTTTGTTTTTTAGTTTGGTGTCTAGTCCAAATCGAGTTTTTTATTTTGCGATTCCTGATTCTTTTCAGCCTTGGGTTTATGTTTCGCTTCCCCGTCAGTGGCAGCAGGTGGGAACTATTCGCTCTTTTATGAGCCAAATTCCTAGTGATGCGAGTGTGGCGGCGACGACTTTTATTATTCCGCATTTGTCGGGCCGGCGGGAGATTTTGCGTTTTCCGTCTTTGAGTTTACGAAATGATAAACGGGAGGTGATTCGGATGGATTATGTTTTGGCTGATTTGTGGAATTTGCAACAGTATCAGGTGGCTTTTAAAAATGACCGGGAACGCATTAGAAATATTGTGCCGGTTATTGATCAGGTGACTGGTAATGGGGAGTACGGAATTGTTGGTTTTAAAGATGGGGTAATTTTTATGCGTCGGGGGGTGGCTTCTCAGCCGGAGGCTGTGCGGGGGTGGTTGGCTTTTCGCAAGCAGCTTGAGCCGGTTTTGCGTTGAATAGAATTTTTTGCGGACGGGGGGATTTAGGGATTGGGGTGTGTTTTGTTGTTTCTGTTCCTCTCTCAAGGCATTTCCTTCGGCTTGGCTTTTTTGTGTCATGCTGGAGAGAGGATGGAAATCAAAATTAATCAATCTATCTAAAGTTGTATAAATGGTTGAGATTAAAGACGATGAAGATTCTTGCTTTAAGTTGGGAATTTCCGCCGCGAATTGTGGGAGGAATTAGCCGTCATGTGGCGGAGTTGTATCCTGAATTAATTAAGTTAGGTCACGAGATTGATTTAATTACGGTTGAGTTTGGCAATGCTCCGATGTATGAGGTGGTGGAGGGAATTCGTGTTCATCGGGTGCCGGTTGGGGATAGCTCGAATTTTTTTGAGTGGGTTGGCAAGATGAATATCAGTATGGGAGATCATGCTGGTAAGTTGATGTTGGAGGAGGGGCCTTTTGATATTATTCATGCACATGATTGGTTGGTTAGTGATGCTTCGATTGCTTTGAAGTATCTTTTTAGAGTGCCTTTGGTGGCGACAATTCATGCGACGGAACATGGCAGATATAATGGGATTTACAATGATGAACATCGGTATGTTAGTAATAAGGAAAAGGATTTAGTTTATCACGCTTGGCGGGTGATTGTTTGTAGTGGTTATATGCGTCGTGAGGTGGCTTGGGCTTTAAATAGTCCTTGGGATAAGGTGGATGTTATTTATAATGGAATTCGCCGGGAAAAGAAGCCTCGCTGGGATGAGTTTGATGCTTGGAGTTTTCGCCGCCGTTTTGCAACTGATGAGGAGAAAATTGTTTATTATGTGGGGCGGATGAGTTATGAGAAAGGGGTGGCGGTTTTGTTAAGTGCTGCGCCGAAGGTTTTATGGGAAATGGGGGGTGATGTTAAGTTTGTGATTATTGGTGGGGGAAATACTGATCATTTGAAAAAAATGGCTTGGGATTTGGGAATTTGGCATAAGTGTTATTTTACGGGTTTTATGCCGGAGGATGATTTAAATAAGTTTCAGGCGATTGCTGATTGTGCGGTTTTTCCAAGTCTTTATGAGCCGTTTGGAATTGTTGCTTTGGAAAGTTTTGCGGCGCGGGTTCCTGTGGTGGTTTCGGATGCTGGGGGTTTACCAGAGGTGGTTCAGCATACTAAAACGGGGGTTGTGACTTGGGCGGGAGATTATAATTCTTTGGCTTGGGGAATTTTACAGGTTTTGAAAAATCCAAGTTATGCTAAGTGGTTGGTTGAAAATGCTTATAGGGATTTGGAGCGGTTTAAGTGGGGTGAGTTGGCTGTCGCTACTGAGGAGGTTTATGAGCGGGTTGTGCGGGAAAGAAAGGATTTTGTTTGGTAATTTCTCCAATAATCTTAATTCCCCTAGCCCCTCTTCCCTGACAAGGAAGGGGGGTAATTTTTTTGGTGTAGTGGCTTGTAATGTGGAGGGCTGTATTGGTTATAAGCTTTGCAGGACAAGGGTTATAAGCTTGCAAAAAAAAATTTTTCCAACCTCTTGACAATTTTGTAGTATGCTGTGTAGTATGTAAATGTGGCAAACAAAGGCAAGGGCGAAAAACTCTGCGGATGTGGGCCGGCTGAACCTTGAAAATTTAATAAGAATTGGGCAATTTTAAGGCACGTCAATTTATAAGTCCCGTTGGGGGACTTTCAGATGATGTTGTTACTTTTTGTGAGGCTGTTTGGTTTAAATGACCGGCCAAAACAGCCTGGTTTTAAGAGTTCCGATGTGGATTTAGATCCGAGTGGTTCTACCGGCCTCTACTCAGGAAATTTGGGTGAGGAAATCCAAAAAGTCGGAAAGGTGTATCGTTTGGAACGAAGGTTTTTGTTGTAAGAATTTTTGAAAATTTAAGAGGAGGTGTCAGCATGGTTCATATTCGCTTTGACGGGCGTTCTTATGATGTGGCAGAAACGCAGCTTGGCGTTAATGCTTCGATGAGTGACACGGCGATTAAAGAACGTCTGGCGCAACATTTTGATGTTAATCACAATCGCTTTGAGTCTTATGTGGTTGACCGGCGCCCCGGTGGGGATTTAATTATTCGTCCTGAAGCGGTTTATGGCTAAATCTGGCGAGGATTTTTGAGGCCGGCGTACCCTAATAAAAGCAGCTTACAAACGCTTTTGGTAATTGGAACGAAAGTTCTTTGTGGGTTCAAATCCCACCCTCTCCGTTGTTTGGAGAGGTGGCAAAATAACGCTGCTTTGACTTGTACGCCGGCTTCTATAGCCATTGACGTAAAAAGGTTTTCTTGGTTTGAAAAATTGCCTTTCGCGCCCTAATTTAGAAAGCTTACATACTAGCTCACTGGTAGAGCATTACCCTCTTAAGGTAAAGGTTACAGGTTCGACCCCTGTGTATAACACCATAGCTTTCTTGACTTGCGCGGGGGGACTTTTCATGCTGATAGTAAACAATTTTAAATTCCTGTTTTTGCCTCTGCGTTTAAAGTTTAAAATCCCAAAATTTTCACTTCGCGCCCTAACTGAAAAAGCTTACATACTAGCTCAGTGGTAGAGCACTCGACTCTTAATCGATTTGTCACAGGTATGCGCTTACGCGCACGCTACGCGAACAAATCCTGTATATGTGATCATGGCTTTTTTAACTTGCGCGAAGTGACTTTTATTTGGGTGAAAGATGAGAGGTTTGGCGGTGCCGGCAACTGGATTTTGTTAACCCATAAAAGCCAGTCAAAAGAAAGAATGAGCGAACACCGCTTAAATGAAATTGTGATTGAACGGCCTCGCAATGGTATGAGGTTGAGTTCAACAAAGGTTAAAGGTTTTCAAAAGTCTCTGTACAAACTAACAAAAATTGCCACCGAAGATGGTTTGTTGAGTCCGTATTTGATTAAGACAAGAACTCGGACAAAATATCTGTCGGATCATTTGGGCCCGTTACGCCGGCTTTTACGTTCTAAGGTGGGGAAACCTTGGGATGAGGTGTATAGTGAATTGCGGCGGAGACTTGATTTTAATACTGTAACCGGCTTGCACGTTCTGTCTCATGTTTGGGATTTTGTCTATAAGGATGTGGAGATTATTGACGGGGAGGTTTATTTGAAAGCTGGAAGCCGGCGCTTTGGAGGCGGATTTGGTGGCCGGAGAGATCGTTTTTATATCCACCCTGAAACCGGCATTCTTTGTTTTTTTGAGTCAACTCCCTCGATATGGCAGCCCAAAACAGCAATCAGAAACGAGAAAATTGTTATTGATGCTTACCACGAATATCAAAAGATTAATGATTTTTGGTATGAGGTGGAGTTTAAGGATTTTCCGCCGGTTCTGATTGCAAGGGATGTGATTTTGGAAAAACAAATTTCTCGCCGTGAGTGTTGGTGTTTTTACCGCAAGGCTGTTTATGCGGTTAAAAAACAATTGTGCCGGCAGGATGAGTTGAAGTTTTTGCAATCTCTTGATGAGCAAAAGTTGAGTCTTGGGGTTGTGAAAATTAATGATTACTGCCAATATCGCTTAATTGATGATCGGTGGTATGTGGTGACGCTGGCAGATTTTCCTAGGCCGGTGGTGTTGCGAGATGTTGTGATGAAGGAAAATATCACTATCTATCAGGCAAATTGTTGCTATGGCCGGTCTGTTTATGCAGCACACAAACGCCAGTGTAGTAAGAAAGAAATCCAGTTCATTATGTCGGAGTTAGTCGGCGGTTAAAACCGGCATCTACACGAACAAAGTCCCTAACGGGACTAGGCGAATAATCACTTCGCGCCCTAACTAACAAAGCTTACATACTAGCCAAATGGAAAAGGCGCTTGATTTAGGTTCAAGTATATGTGGGTTCAATTCCTGCGTATGAAACAACGGCTTTGTTAACTTGCGTGAAGTGATTTTATTTCTGTTACCTGTTGCAAAAACCATTTCAAGAAATTTACAACTTTCTTGCTCCTTTTTTCAGCCGAAAATTACCACTCCGCGTCCTAACCGGCAAAGCTTACATACATACTAGCCGAATTACAGGCGCTTGACTCAAGATCAAGTCTCGCAAGAGATTGTGGGTTTAATTCCCACGTTTGTAAACAAGGCTTTGCTGACTTGCGCGGGGTGGTTAATTTTTAATTTAAAAAATAGGTTTGTGGAGGGTAAAGTTATGGCAAATAATACAGGAATTTTAGAAAAAATTAAACGCTTAACCGACCAAGAGAAAGGGGAAATGGTGCAGCGAATTCAGGAAACTTCGATAACGAAATCGGCAAAAGTTTGGACAACCGGAGAAATAGATAAATTACTAACGGCTTTTCAATCTGCAACTTTGCCGAGAAGTGAGTGGAACCATGAGGCGCATTTAATTGTTGCTTTGTGGTATTTGCAGAATTATCCAGAAACGCAAGCAATCAACCGCATTCGTTATGGAATTCAAAGATATAACCGCCTTTGTGGCATCAAAACAACAAAGGATAATGGCTATCACGAAACCTTAACGCTGTTCTGGATAAAAATGGTGAGTTGTTATCTTTTAAAAACTGATCAAGCTCGTTATTTTGAACAAACAGCGAGGAGTTTAATTGAAAACTTGGGAGAGGTTTATTTGCCTTTCAAATATTACAGTCGGGAACGATTGTTATCTTGGGAAGCTCGCATAAAGTGGATGGAACCTGATTTGAAAAACTTTGCATAAAATGATAGTTATCGCCGCGCCCTAACCTAAAAAGCTTACATACCCTTTCCCGGTAATAGAAAAGCTTTTTTGACTTGTGCGGTGATTTTGTAAACACCGGCAACGCGATAACTATCTCCTGACTACGCTACTACAAAAGGAGGTAAAGGTGATGAATAAGGATGAACGCGATTTGCGTTTAGAAATGCTCAACAGTTTGCTGACAACTCCTCACCGGCAACTGGAAAAAGTAGCAGAAATACACAAGTTAATTGTCGAACTTGACCCGCTTTTTTATGGACATTTAGCGGTGTGGTATCAGCGCAACGGTGATGTGCGTGATCATAAGGAAGTTTTTGTGGGCAACTTGTTAACATCTGCGGTAGTAGAACACCGTGATGCCGGTTTTATGATGCTGCAAGAATTCCCACCTTATGAAGTGGCGAGAATTGTGGATTTTATGAAGAAAGAACAAAATAAAATGCCACGATCTGCGCGTACTGCTGTTACTCGTTATCTGCGTGCTCGTGAAAAAAATCCGCAATTTTTTGACCGTGCTGCGATGCGGGGACGTAAGGCGATGAAGCATCTTTACGCCACGTTGCACATTAAGCCATCAAGTCGTGCAGATGCGGTTTTGTTTAAGAAAAATCCACCGGAAAATAGCCTTGCTTTTGTTTTAAAACAATTAGCAAAAGCGGAAACACCGGCCCAACAAGCTGCTTTAATTGTTGAACATAATTTGCCTTATACGGTGGCAGTTGGTGCGGTTAAGCAAGTTACTCCAACGGTGTTGGTGGCGTTGATTAATTCGATGTCTCCTCAAGAGGTTATTAATAACCTGAAATCTTTGCAAGTTCGCGGTGCGATGGATCACCCGGATGTTAAGGCATTGATTGATCAAAAGCTTGAGGAAGCTGCTAAAAGTGACCGGGTTTCTGCTTTTAAGGCGCGGGTTGCCGGCGATGTTGCTTTGTTGGATGAAAAAACGGCTGCGAAGTTGGAAAATATCACCAATGAGCAAGTTAAAAAGCGTGGCAAAATTGCAAAGTCAACCGCTTTGTTAATTGATAAGTCTGGCTCGATGGAAAATGCTATCGAACTTGGCAAGCGTTTGGCGGCTTTAATTTCGGGTATTTCTGATGCAGATTTGGTTGTTTATGCTTTTGATACGATGCCTTATCCGGTGAAGGCAAATGGTCAAGAATTGAGCGATTGGGAGAAGGCTTTTAAGTTAATTAAAGCAGGGGGTGGTACGAGTTGTGGTTGCGCTTTGGAAGCGATGCGGGTTAAGAAACAGGTGGTTGAACAAATCATTTTGGTGACGGATGAAGGGGAAAATGCTGCACCTTATTTTGCTGATGCTTATACGAGTTATTGCCGTGATTTGGCAGTGATGCCTAATGTGGTGATTGTTCGGGTGGGTTCTGTTACGAATTGGGTGGAAACTCAATTAAAGAAAAAGCAGGTGCCGGTGGAGACTTTTACGTTTGCCGGTGATTATTATTCGCTGCCTAATTTGGTGCCGCTTTTGTCTCGTCCATCGCGTCTTGACTTGTTGATGGAAATTATGGAGACAGCGCTGCCGCTGCGTGATGATAAGTAGGTTTGTGGTGCCGGTTTTTCAAATGATAAAAACCCGGTTTTGTGAAAGAAACCGGGTTTTTTCTATCTCTAGTGAATTAGCAGAAAAAATTTATTCCTTATATTCCCATGTGCCCAACTCGCACATATTGACGTTTAACTCTACCTTGTCGGTATCATCTGACCATTTTGTGTACATATCATAGGTGCAATCTGTGCGGTCATCCGCAATGATCACAGGGATGGTTTCGCGGGGTGGAACGGGTTCGCTTAAAATGTTCTCCCCCCAATTTTGCTGGCTGGAAGGATCAACACGAAAATCTACAATGGTTTTGGAGGTGTTGTTAACAAGTTTGAAAACCAAATCGTCGGTTTGGGTTTTGGCGCTTTGTGCGGGAATGGCAACTGCGGGGATGGCAATTAAGCCGGCAACCAGTAAACTACGCCATGACTTTTTCAACATATTTCAATTCCTCTGAAAGTTCCAAATTTGGGGATTTAATTCAATTAAAACACACTTGTTTGTTTTGTCAAGTCAGGATGGATATTTTTTTCTTTTGCTGACATCTCACTTTCCCCTACTAGAAAATTGGCATCATGTTTTATGCCAACTTTACTAAATAGAAAAGCGGGATTTTTTACTTTTACTCGGTGTATTCGTAGCTTCCGCCATCGCAGACTTCGACGGCTGATTGAATCAGTTCGCCGCGTCCAACAGAACCATCGGGAGCGGGCCCCAAAGTGCCTTTAAAATCATACTTACAATCTGGCCGGCCATCATCAATAGTTACTTTTACTGATTCACCCGGCATAAGAGGTTTCCCCTCTAAAATATCTTCTTCCCAGTTATCTACTTGAGGAGGCGCTGCATAGAACGCTTTCAAGGGGCGGGAAGTTTTATCAACCAAGGTAAAAGTAGCCACGCTATTGTTTTGTTGTGCTTAAGTATTTGGCAAGCAAAAAGACACAACGGGTAAGGCTAAAATACTGCCTTAAGATTGTCTGCAAAGATTTCTTAAACATTTTGTGTTCTTAGTTGAAATGAGAATTCACCAAATTGTAAAAAAGGTTCCCTAAAAAGATAGTGCTGTCAATTGTATCTGCCTTTAGATAGAGGTGTCAATGGGTAAATTGTTAATCTTTAATGAAGTGTTTGCGAAAAATTGTCTGCTGTGGAACAACTCAGACTTACGTTGCGTCTTGATGGGATTTATTGTGTTTTATAGCGGTTACCGCACTAAGGAACCGGCGGGATTTTTTTCTCTAAGTTTTTAGAGCAAAAAACGAGCGATCAAACATCTTTTTGTATTTATTTTGTGAAGATAGAAAAATTTAGGGATTTTTGGGGCCGGCAAAATGGATAATGTTTTGGTTCGCTCGGTTAGACTGATGGCAACTGTATTATGCTATAATACAAAAACCCAGACAAAGGACTGGTGATTAGGGACTGGTAACTGGGGAATGCTCCAATTTTTTTAATCTGGGATGCTAGGTTAATTTTATTGACAAGAAAACAAAATGCTCAGCGAGTCTCGCCTCGTTAAAATAAGTAAATACTTGAGTTACCATCTGCGACACGCGCCAGAAAAACTCGGCCTTAAACTTGATGAAGGGGGGTGGGTGCCGGTGTTAGACTTGTTAGAGTCCGCCAAAAAAGATCAGTTTCCAATTTCCTTAGAAGAGTTAAAACAAGTTGTTGATAAAGATGATAAAAAACGCTATTCCTTTGATTTTACCGACAAGCTGATCCGCGCCAACCAAGGACACAGCATAAAAGTCGATCTACAATTAAAAGAAGCCCTCCCACCGGATATCCTTTATCACGGTACAGGACAGAAAACCGTTGAGTCAATTTTGCATAAAGGTTTATCCAAAATGTCTCGGCATCACGTTCATTTATCCGCCGATATGGAAACTGCAAAAAAAGTAGGAAAACGTCACGGTAAACCGGTTATTTTAGCAGTTGATGCTCAAACTATGTACAAAGCCGGATATCCTTTTTACTGTTCAGATAATGGAGTTTGGTTAGTCGAAAGCGTCCCCCCAGAGTATTTGCAACTTATCTGAATAACCAGGAAAAGCTGTTTGTTTAAAGTTCTTATTTTTTTGCTAAAATAACCGTAAAAAAAGGAAACTATGACCCAGGGATTTTTTGGAAACGACGACAAAAACCTGCAAAACAACCCGCAAAGTAAAGGATTGCTGGGGGCCGGTTGGCGGCCTTTAACCCGACAGTTAGACTGGGAGTATTTATCACATCTGATGGTAAATGACACCTGGGAACTTTCCCAAAAAACAATGGATATGTTTAGCGATATAGCCGATGCTTTAGGGCGACACCAATACGCTTGGTGGGCGAATATTTTAAACGTTTTTTCTGAAAACACCCGCTACCACTTAGATGAATTCTGGAACTATATCACCCCCGAACCGGCATCCCCAGACTATCGGTATAAAGACGTTTTAAGCGTAGAAACCCCGGTGGTACAAATTGTTAGCCGCAACAATATTCCCATTGATTACGTCCTCAACAAACTCCAAGAAATTACGGTTTTAAAAATTTTGGAAATTTTGGGGAAACCCACCATCATCACTCAATATTATTTGGAGCGATATTTCTACTATCCCGTCGAGCGATTTGTAAATTGGGAACGTTTAGAAACCATCGGCACCATATTTGCTTATTGGTCAAAAGATCAAGTTTGGCTGCAAATTGATCGCTATGATCGCGGACGCCGGCAATACACACTAATTGGCAAAAACTTAGCCCCTTTGATCAACAAATCTACCTATAATCTGGCAGTAATTCTCAGCGGTTATAAAAGCCGAGTTGGACAAATTAACAGCCAATATCCCCTGCGCTCATTTCCCGCAGATATTCAAAGCTTTAGCGATAGTATCCAGCAGGCAATTCTTGACCAAAACCAATTAGCTGTACTTGTCTATGGAGACCCCGGCACCGGCAAAACTGTCTGGACTCAAGCTGTCGCCAAAGAAATTTTAGTTCCTCTGGGATTTGTGATTTTCATCCTCGATCACGATGCTGTTGAAAACTTCGTTCCTCCCACTTATTTAGAGCGAATTTGCATCATTATCAACGAAGCCGATAACTTAGCTCAAGATCGTGGTAGTACCGCCGCTATGGGCAATACCAAAACTGAGCATATTTTAAGCTTGTTGGATGGAACGCTTTATCAAAGTGTCATTGATGAAAAAGGCATTCAATCTCAACAAAAGTTTGTCATTTTAATGACTTGTAACACCACAGAAAGACTCGATCCTGCCGTTTTACGAAAAGGTCGCGTTGATTTCACCTATGAATTTACCCATCGCTTTGTGTAATTAAAACAACGTTTTTCTCCGCAAAGAAAAATATCCTCAAACCTTGGGTGCGCTTCTCACCGCACCCCTCCTCTGGTAAAACATAATCCCCCCACGCACCCAGAATACCGCCAAAAAATGATATAACACTAGGTTATAAGGCTTCCCGCCTACCGGCACCGGTATTCACTTCAACGCTATCAAGCTACTGGAAATTGTCAGGTAGCGAAAACATAAGGGGATGATTGTATGGCAAAAGATTTTTCAAAAAAACGCTCAGACCGCTTTGGAATCACCCCCCAATCATTTTTAGAAGATTTTCGTGGAAAAGATCCAAGTACCAGGCGATATTTACTCAACACGATGACTTTGTTTGCGAGTATCTCCCCCGAACAACAGCATCAAATTTTAAATGACCTCATCCAATCGGAACTGTTTATTTTAGCAGAAAAAACCGAGAGATATATGTATGATAATATTAAAGTAATTCTAAGCAAATTTGATATCGATAAAAAACTCAACAAAAAAGATATTGCCGAATATTATTACCGCTATTACCTAATCACTGGCGCTATCCCCGAAAAACTCACCGCTGAATTTCTGAAAATTCTTGTCAATTTTGTTTTGGGAATAGAAATCAGCAAAATGCTATTTTTAATGAGCTTTGTCGAACAGCAGAGATTTTTTGAAATCCAAGGCAACTACTCCACACAAGTCGTCTTATTTTATCGCTATATTCGGCCTATTCGCGCTAAACTCATCAAAGAAAAAGTCATTAACCGCGATTTAATTGGTCATTATTATTATAACCGGCCTTGGCTCGGAGAACATCAACTTTTAGATTATATTTTTGACTTATTTACTTTAGAAAAAGTCATTTTTCTAGGAAGCTGCGCTCAAAACTTTACTTTTGAAAATGAGTATATTTATAAAGCCCCGGATCATTTGGATGAGTAGCCCATTTTAACTTACCTCAAAAGGCAAAATATGAAAAAAATTCAGCAAATTATCAACCAAATTGCCGCAGAAGAAAACCAACTACTGAAAACTCAATTTCTTGCCCCCTGCGTGCTCGGCGGACAATTGCGGACAAAAGTAGCAGGAATGATGTACACTTTTACTCCCAAACCCCGCAACTTTGAAGGCTGGGGAATTTTTCAACCGGCCTCCCCCAAGCAAGCAAAACTCATCGAACAAGCCAGCCTCCCTGAAATAGGAGAATACCTAGAAAAATTTACCCCAATTCGTTTATTTTTAGCTCATGTTTTGCGTGAGCAAACAAATAATGTTTTGCGTGAGCAAACAAATAACGTTTTGCCTCAGCAAACAAATAATGTTTTGCGTGAGCAAACGTGGCTGGCTTATCCTGTTAACGAGTCCGATATGCAGCAGCGCACCGGCATTCTTAAACCCGTCCCCGTTTATCTAGTCAGCGATGGCGCAGCATTTGAGACAATTATTGCGCGCTGGGATGGCAAAAACTTCTGGTATGAAGACACCGACCGCCGCGCCGAAATTGAGCCGGTAGAACACTTAAAAAACGCCCTCAAAAACGTCATTTCTCCCAAACAAATACGTTTCAAAGGCATGACCCCAGAAATGCGAATTGTCTATGAATTAGTCGCCCAAAAAACCCCAGAATTTCAAGCAGAATTCCAACAAGAGCGAGATGAAAAACGCCTCAAAGAAGCCTTAAAAATGGGTGGAGGAACCTTGCAAGAATTCCGCGAACGCCCCGATTATTGGCTCGTAGAATGGACAACCGGCACCGGCGAACGTCACAGCAGCGCCATTTCTAAAACCGACCTCACCGTTATCAGCGCCGGCATTTGTTTAAGCGGAGAAGATCGTAAGTTTGACTTGCAATCTTTAGTAGGAATAGTTGAATACGCAGATTAGCCCTTTGACAAAATCAAAATTCCCATGTCAATTTTTTTGCACGAACAAATTTACAGAACCCCGGAAGTCATGGCGAAAATTAAAAAACTACCCGTGACAATTTGTGGAGCCGGTGCATTAGGAGCAAACCTTACAGAAAACCTAGCAAGAACCGGTTTTTCTAACCTCAAAATCATCGACAGAGATCGCATAGAAGAGCGAAATCTTTCCACCCAACCCTATTATCGCTCAGATATTGGCGCATTCAAAGCCAAAATTCTCAGCAACAGCCTCTATCGCGCCTTGGGGTTAAAAATGGAGGTACAAACCAAAGAATTAACCGCAGAAAATGCAGCCCAACTCATCGCCAAACCCAGCTTAGTTATCGATACTTTTGATAACAGCATCTCCCGCCAAACCGTAAAAGATTATTGTGTAGCAGCAAACCTTGATTGCTTGCACATTGGTTTAGCATCAGATTATGCCGAGGTTATTTGGAATCAAAATTATCGCGTTCCCTCTCCCGTCAATGATGATGTCTGTGATTATCCCTTAGCCAGAAACCTAGTGTTATTGGCTGTGGCTGTCGCATCTGAAATTATTATTAAATTTGCAGCCACCGGCACCCAAGAAAGTTTTACAATAACACTAGGCGATTTTACCATTCAACCTTTTTGAAAGAACGCAGGATATCATGTCAAAAGTTGATGAAATCTTAGAATTTTGGTTTGGCAAATCTTCGGATTCTAACTATGGCAAACGTCGAGAAATATGGTTCACAAAAGATCCGTTGTTTGATGAAGAACTACGCAACCGATTTTATACAGATTATCAATTAGCCACCACCGGCTCACTCGATACCTGGCAAGACTCACCGCGCAGTTGTTTAGCTTTAATTCTGTTGTTAGATCAAATTCCCCGCAATATATTTCGCGGACAAATTGAGGCATTTGGCACTGATTTTAAAGCCGTTGTTGCTGCTCAAAATGCCATTGAAAAAGGCTTTGATAAAGAAATGCTGCCGGTGGAGAGATGGTTTATTTATTTACCCTTTGAACATAGCGAAAATATGGAACATCAACGCCGGTGTATAGAATTGTTTGAGGCGTTAAAAGACGACCCCGAAAGTGGTTATGCCATTGATTATGCCATTCAGCATTTTAAAATAATGGAACGTTTTGGCCGGTTTCCTCACCGCAATGCCATTTTGGGCCGAGAAAGCACCCCCGAAGAAATTGAATTTTTACAACAAGAAAACTCATCTTTTTAGTGGGGCGGGCATCTTGCCTTGACATATCTATAGGGGGCATATTTTGGCATATTTACAGGAGGGATATTTATAGCGGGCAAGATGCCCGCTCCACTATAGGTTTTAAACCAGAAATGTATTCATCCCACCGATGAAATTTAAGCCCCTTTCAAAATATCCTCAAGGGCCGGTTTTACAGTGGAATACTGATACTTAAAACCGCCATTTAATGCACGTTTTGGTAACACTTGTTGCCCCTCCAAAACCACCTGAGCAGCATCACCCAACAACATCTCTAAAGCAAAATCAGGCACCGGCAACCATGAAGGCCGGTTCATCACGTCTCCCATCACCTTACAAAAATCATTCATCCGTACAGGATTAGGTGCCGTCGCATTAAATACCCCTTCAAATTGGGGATTTTTTAATGCCTCAATCATCAAATTTACCAAATCATCGCGGTGAATCCAAGAAAACCACTGCCGGCCACTTCCCAACGGCCCACCGGCATACATTTTAAACGGCAACAACATTTTTGCCACCGCACCTCCCATCCCCAAAACAATCCCCGTCCGCAAAATAACTAAACGAGTTCCTGTCTGTTTTACCTTTTGAGCTTCTGTTTCCCAAGCCGTGCAAACTTGTGCCAAAAAATCATTTCCAGCAGCGCTATTTTCATCAAACGTTGCTGTTTCACTCGCCCCATAATATCCTATCGCCGAAGCATTAACTAAAACCGAAGGTTTCTGCTGTGCTTTAGCAATCGCTTCTACAATTTTTTGCGTCCCAAGTTGACGACTTTCAATAATTTCTTGTTTGCGGGCCGGTGTCCAGCGTTCCTCAGCAATCGGCGCCCCCGCCAAATTTACCACCCCATCGCACCCAGAAATCGCATTCTGCCATTCCCCCGACTGCTTGGGATCATAAACCACCACCTCAACATTAGGAAACGCTTGCGCCGGAAAATATTTCCGTCCCCGTTCTGCATCCCGCGTTAACGCCACAACTTGATGCCCTTCTCCCTGCAATCTCTCAACCAATCGCGTCCCAACAAAGCCGGTGGCCCCTGTAATTGCTACTTTCATAACTTTTGCTTTACTTAACGTTTCTTAATATTCTACCGTCAATAGGGCATTAGGCAGGAGGCAACTATGAAGAATAAATACCTTTGTTAGAATAAAAATTTGAGGATAAACCCATGACAGGCACATTAATAACCCCCTCATCCATTGAAAGCTTACTAGGAAAAGAAGCGGACTATCTCCTCAACTATCAAGCCAAAATCTCCAAAGAAACATTACACCTCCCCGGCCCAGATTGGATTGATAGAATTTGGCAGCAAACAGACAGAAACCCTCAAGTATTACGCAGCCTGCAACAACTTTATTCCAGCGGACGCTTAGCCAACACAGGCTATCTTTCTATGTTGCCAGTTGACCAAGGAATTGAACACTCTGCCGGCGCATCTTTTGCACCCAATCCCATCTATTTTGACCCAGAAAATATCATCAAATTAGCCCTAGAAGCCGGTTGCAATGGGGTGGCGACAACACTAGGAGTATTAGGCAGTGTTTCCCGCAAATATGCCCACAAAATCCCCTTTATTGTCAAAATAAACCACAACGAATTGCTTACCCACCCCAACAAATATGACCAAATCATGTTTGCCAACGTAGAACAAGCTTGGAATTTAGGAGCAGTAGCCGTTGGAGCAACTATTTATTTCGGTTCCGATCAATCTACTCGGCAAATACAAGAAGTCAGCGAAGCGTTTGCTCATGCTCATAAATTAGGCATGGCAACAATACTTTGGTGCTACCTTCGTAATAACGCTTTTAAACAAGTCAAAGACTATCACACCGCCGCCGATCTCACCGGCCAAGCCAATCATCTTGGCGTAACAATTCAAGCCGATATCATCAAACAAAAACTGCCAGAATGCAACAACGGTTACGGCGGAGTTGCAGACGCCACCGGCAAAAAATATGGCATGACTAACGCCAAAGTTTATAGCGAATTAACCACCGATCATCCTATCGATTTAACACGCTATCAAGTGTTAAACTGCTATAGCGGTCGTGCGAGTTTAATCAACTCTGGCGGAGCCACCAGCAAAAATGATTTTGCCGAAGCAGTGCGAACCGCAGTGATCAACAAGCGGGCCGGGGGTGCCGGTTTAATTTCGGGCCGTAAGACTTTCCAGCGTCCTTTCGATGAAGGTGTCAAGCTGTTTCACGCCATACAGGATGTTTATCTCAATCCTGAGATTACGATAGCTTGACAAAAATAAGTTAAAAATTTGAGAATTTAGCAAATTTTCAAATTTCCTTCTAGGGTTTTGGGTTAAAATCCAGTGGAACATAAAAGAAAACTCAAAACTCTACAAATTCCAGACGCAGGGTAACTATGAAGCTGGCAGCACGAGTGGGTAAGGTAACACCTTCTATCACATTGGCAATCGCCGCCAAAGCCAAAGCGATGAAGGCAGACGGAATTGATGTCTGTAGTTTTAGCGCCGGTGAGCCGGATTTTGACACGCCGGAACACATCAAAACCGCCGCAAAACAAGCACTAGATAGCGGCAAAACCAAATATGGCCCCGCTGCCGGTGAGCCAAAATTACGCGAAGCAATTGCCCGGAAACTGAAGAATGACAACAATTTAGACTATGCCGCCGAAAACGTAATTGTTACGAATGGCGGCAAACATTCCCTTTATAACTTAATGATGGTGCTCCTTGATCAGGGGGATGAAGTAATTATTCCTGCGCCCTATTGGCTGTCTTATCCAGAAATGGTAGCATTGGCCGGTGGAGTCTCAGTAATTGTGCCAACAGATGCAGAAAGTAACTATAAAATTACCCCCGAACAACTGCGAAATGCTTGCACAGAAAAAACCCGATTATTTGTTTTAAATTCGCCATCAAACCCGACCGGCATGGTGTACACACCGGAAGAAATTTCTGCCTTAGCAGAAGTCGTGGTAGAAAAAAATATCTTAGTCGTTTCCGATGAAATTTACGAAAAAATTATTTACGACGATGCCAAGCATATTAGCATCGGTTCGCTGGGAAAAGAAATTTTTGAGCGGACAATAATCAGCAGCGGATTTGCCAAAGCTTACTCCATGACCGGCTGGCGGTTAGGATATTTAGCCGGGCCGGTGGAGATTATTAAAGCAGCAAATTCTCTTCAAGGGCATAGTACCTCAAATGTGTGTACTTTCGCTCAATATGGTGGAATTGCTGCCCTTGAAAACTCCCAAGAATGCGTCGAAAAAATGCGTTTAGCCTTTGCAGAACGTCGCAAAGTTATGTATGAAATGCTCAACGCCATTCCCGGCTTATATTGCCCTAAACCTGAAGGCGCATTTTATCTGTTTCCAAACATCAGTAAAACCGGCCTGAATTCAATGGAATTTTGTAATGCTTTGCTGGAAACTCAGCAAGTCGCCACCATTCCAGGGGGAGCTTTTGGTGCCGATGATTGCATTCGCTTATCCTATGCAACCGATCTGGCAACCATCGAAACAGGAATGAGCCGGTTAGAAGCCTTTGTCAAAGGTATAATTTAGAAAAAAAGCAGTCTTAAACAAGTATTAGTTTCAAACTTCATCTTGGGCAAGACTGCCAACTTAAATAAAATCACAAAATGAGAAAAGCCAAAATGGTACAACTAGAAAAACAAGCCAATGATGATTTACTAAACAAAAACACTCTTCAAACAATTAGCCATTATGAGCAAGCAATTGAAGTTAACCCCCATTTAATGTCAAATTATGCACATTTGGGCTTAGCCTATTTACTCCAAGGACAACAAACTGAAGCTGAGGCCATTTGGCTTACAGGAATCAGCCAGGGAACCTCTGAAGAAGCAGATTTACGCAAAGCAGAATTAATCGAAATTTTGATAAGCGAAGCCTCTAAACAAGTCGAAATATTTGACTATGAAACTGCTTTAACCATTCGTCTTTATATTCAAAAATTAGAACCACATAACATCAACAATTTGCTCGGATTAGCTTGGCTTTATATCGAATTGAATAAATTTGAAACCGAAGGACAATCCGCCCTTTTGCAAGCTACACAAGTGCTTTTAAACTCTGCCCAAGCTGAAAAAGTCAATAGCGACTTACTTTTGCGAGTCCTAGAAACCGTCCTCGAAATTAATCCTTATGATGCTTTTATCGAAGTTGGATTAAAATGTCCAAAGCTTGAACGTGAAAACGAAGAAATCAAAAAAATTACCGCAAAATACAGGGGTTTATTTATAAAATTGGGCATTCATCTCTACCAGCAAAAAAGCTTTGCCTCAGCTTTTAAACAATTGCAAAAAGCCCTAAATTTTAAAGATAATATGGCCCCCCATACCCAAGCCGAAATTTTATATATGCAGGGATTATGCTGTGTCAGCCAAAACAAAACTCAAGCAGCAATTCCTTTGTTTGAAGCCAGTTTAAATTTATCGCCAAACTTTGCCCAAGCCGCCAGCGAACTTCAGAAAAACCAATACCGATTAAAAACCCAGTTAAAAGGTTATCAATTTACCCAAGACTGGTTTAGCAGAAATATCCCTGGTTTCCAAAAAAACCTAGAGCGATATGTTAATATTGCCGACATTAAAGCCTTAGAAATCGGTAGTTGGGAAGGACGTTCAACCTGCTGGCTACTAGAAAATATCCTCATTCATCCCAGTGCAGAAATTACTTGTATTGATACTTTTCAGGGAAGTATTGAGCATACAACCTTTTTTAATCAAACTTATATAAACTCAATTGAAAGCCGGTTTGACTTCAATATCCAATTAACACAAGCCGGTCAAAAAGTCAAAAAAATAATCGGCAATTCTCACGAAATTCTGCGAACATTACCTTTAAATACCTACGACTTTATCTATATAGACGGTTCCCACCTAGCCTGTGATGTTTTAGCAGATGCAGTGTTATCGTGGCCAATTTTAAAACTCGGAGGCTTGATGATTTTTGATGATTATGATTTCTCTGTGCCAAACCAACCTACTCAGGATACAAAAATAGGCATTGATGCTTTTTTAAAAGCATTTCAACCCAAGCTGAAAATACTCCAGCAAGAGTATCAAGTCATGGTTGAAAAAATTGCCCATTAATTCATCATTTCGAGGTCATAAATCGAATAAAGTGATAAAACATTCATCTTATTTTTTTGCTCTCTCCCCAGCGTGGCTACCGTGAATGAACTATTACCTGATAGCTTGACCTCAAATTTGTGGGTGCAAATTTCCCTCGTCGCCGTTTGGCTAGGCGGAATTTTGCTAATAGCTGAATCCCTCAATCGCTTTGCCGGCACCGATAGCGAAATTACCCGTAAAATTGTCCATATCGGCACCGGCAACGTTATTTTATTTGCCTGGTTTTTAAACATCCCCGCCTGGGTTGGTATTGGCGCAGCAATTTTAGCCGCTATTGTCACCCTTATCTCTTATCGCTTTCCCATCCTACCCGGTGTCAATAGCATAGGCCGGCAAAGTTTTGGAACCTTCTTTTATGCCCTCAGCATTGGCCTTTTAATTGCCTGGTTTTGGCCCCAAGGCAAACCCGAATACGCCGCCATTGGCATCTTAATTATGACCTATGGCGATGGTTTAGCCGCCATTATCGGTCAGCGTTTTGGCCGCAACAAATATGAAGTTTTTGGCAGCAAAAAAAGCCTCCAAGGAACCCTAACCATGACCATTATTTCCTTTCTTGTTTGTGGCTTAATTTTGCTCACAGTTCAAGGCAATATCCCCCCCACATGGTTAGTCGCCGCCGCTGTTGCCCTCACCGCCACCGGCCTCGAAACCTTTTCTAAATATGGCATAGATAACCTCACCGTTCCTCTCGGAAGCGCCACCATTGCCTATTTCTTAAATCTAGCTTTACTCGCCCATTTTTCCGGCTTCTAAAAAAAATTTGGTGGAGATATTGTCACTCTCCACCATCTAGGTGTTCAAACTCATCTAAAGATTGACAGGCATCGAAAAAATTTAGCCTTAGCTGACATAATTCTCCAGTCAAAATGTGTTCTCCTTAAAGCCCGTCAGTCTGCCCAACGCGAACCTTTATAAGGATCTCCTTCAAAAGGTTGAACGCCAATCATCGGATAAGCATCATCAGTGGGGGTAAAAATCCGGGCAAAAGCCGCCATCAAATAGTTGATTGCATCACTCATCGATTGAGAGAAATTCATAAAGACTCCTCGAATTCGGGATAATTTTGTACCGATTCCTTCGATACTTTTAGTTTATAGCCTTCCCTAAAAATTAGGCTAACTTCTCAATAATTTGATACGATTACCGGCCTCAAATGAGCTATTGTTATGATTAGTTTTCATTCCTTTAAACTTCGTTACGTTTCTTTGTCTAGCTTAATAAAAGCGAGAGTATCTACATCAAATTTTGTAAAAAACCATCAAGATAAACCTTTAAAATTCCAAGCCCCAACCGCCAAACAAACCCAACCAACAATAAAAGCCAAACCACCCAAAGGAGTAATCGCACCCAGCCAAGAAATGCCGGTTAAACTAAGCGCATATAAACTGCCAGAAAAAATAGCAATCCCAGCAATAAAAGCAAAACCGGCAGCCACAAGAAAAGGTTGAGGCTCACCGGCCACCATCAGCAACAACGCCACCAATAACAACGCCAAAGCATGATACATTTCATAACGAGTGCCGGTTTCAAAAATCTCTAAATAACGCTCGCTTAATTTATCCTTCAAAGCGTGAGAACCAAACGCACCCAAAACCACAGACAAACCGGCAAAAACTGCCGCAATTCCCATAAAAACTCGAATCAACATAACTTAAACCTCCAAAACTGAAGAGTGGAATATAGCCCCCAGGCTTGATAAAATGGTGGGCAGAGCCCACCCTACAAAGCTACCGGCGAACCGCTTCCAAAATACGAGAAAAATAAAAACGAGTGCTAGTCATCGACGAACGGTTTACAGAAAAACCATTTGCTTGCAAAATCTTAACAATATCCGCCTCACGATGTTGATAAGCACGAGTAGTTTTACTCGGCCCAGGAAACAACTCTCCCACCTTTTTAAGCATCGACAAAGCCAAAGTTTTAGGCGCAAAACTAAGAATTAAACGAGACTCTGCAAGCGAGCTTAAATGTGCAATCATATCCGCCGCCTTATCCTGCGGATAATGAATCAAAACATCCAAACAAATCACCGTATTGTACCGGCCCGTCAACTTTTCCAAATCTTGCGCCATAAAGGCAATATTACTTGGATTTGACATTGCTAACTGAGACCGTTCATAAGCCTCCAAAACCATTTTTTCCGAGATATCACTGCCATAAACCAGCGCACCCTCCTGAGCCAAAGGAATACTCAAACTGCCAACACCACAGCCGGCATCGCAGACAGATAACCCCTTCAAATTGCCATCCGCCTTCAGCCAACCAACCACAGTATCAACCGTGCGCTGATGTCCTTCACGAATATCTTTCTGGACTTTATTTACTTCGCCATCGCCATAAATACGCCGCCAGCGATCAAAGCCGGTCGCATTAAAATAATCTTTGACAATGGTTTTATCATCAAGTGCGTTCATCAATCTGCTGAGTGCTTAAGGGTTTGCCAAAACTTAATTTACCATAAAAGGCTTTCCGTCGAATCAACCCAATTGATAGGCTGCGATTCAAACCTGGTTAGAGGAGATTTGAGAAACCGGCTTTCTTCGTTAAACTTGGGATAAAATTAGAATTGACTTTAAAACCTGATTTTTCGTAGTAAAACGGGCTCAACTCATAATGAATACCCTAGCTCAAGAAATTCTCAGAAACTTTGATAATTTGCCAGATACCGAACAACGGGCGCTCGCTGTGGAAATATTGAAGCGGTTGGGAAATTTTGACGTTCCACCCCTGACAGACGAGGATTTAGTCCTCAATGCAGAAGAGCTATTTTTAGCATTAGACCAACAAGAAACAGATTATGAGTAGCCCTAACCGAGGAGAAGTCTGGCTTGTCGATTTAGGTTACGCCGCCAAGGTTAGGCCATGTCTTGTGGTGAGTATTCCGGCTTTGATGCAGGATAGAGCCTTAACAACATTGATTCCTCACACAACCAGCCCTAGAGGTTCACGTTTTGAAGTAGAGATTAAAACAAGCTTCCTAAAGCCCGGAGTTTTCGACGCGCAAAACTTGATTACCATTCCTCATGCAAAGCTACTGAGGAAATTAGGTGAATTAGACACGGATCAGTTGTCACAAATTGAAAAAATTTTACGCTTATGGTTAGGCTTTGAAAGCATGGATTTTGATCCAGAAACATAGGATATTTAGTCATAGGATCTCATCACCCTCCTCACCGAAAACCTCGTTATCTGCCATTCAAACCTGGTTAGAGGACATTTGAGAAACCGGGTTTCTGCAACTTTTGCGGCTGAGCAAAGATTCAATTAAAAAACCCGGTTTCTAAACCCCTTACTTTCTTAATTCTAGCAATAACAATAATGGTATCGTAAAATAATACAACAAACAAAAGCCATCCCCCAAAAGCAATCTACCCTATAGCCTTGGGAATGGCCCAAATCGCCGAGCCTATCAATTAGGAAAACATCATCTATAACAGAGGACAAAAAAATGTCAGAATTCCAAGATTTCCTTAAACATAACTACGCCTACGTTGCTATAGGCGAATTTAAACCAGGCCAATTTGAAAAAGCCGAGCAACTTTATGAAAAAGCCGTATCCAACTACGGAGAAGGCTTCAAAGGATCTTATCTCCTACAAGAACCAGGCACAGACAAAGGCATCGCCATCATTTTTTGGGAAAGTCCTGGGGACATGGAAGCCAACCAAACCGAAGCATCCGAAGCCATCATCCACGAAATAAACCCCCTCTTTGCCAAACCCCCAGTCACAGGATTGTATGAAGTCGTTAGCAAAATTTCAGCCAAAAAAGAGGATTAGGGATTAGCTAGAAACCCGGTCTTTTCTAAACACCGGGTTTCTAAAAAACTTAAACTTCCAACCTTTGCCAACTTAAACTTTCCCCAGATTTCTCAAAATTCCAGCGTAACAAATTCGCCGCTCTCCCCACAGAAAAACCAGGCATCCCTAAAGCTTTCCTCGGCGCTTCTGTCGCCAAAAAAATCGCCTTTTCTACCTCACAAATTCCCCATTTAACCAAATTTTGCACCCCCACCAACAGCGGTAAAGTCGTTCCCGCCAACGTGCCATCTGGCAACCGACAAGTACCATTTTTCACTTCAATTTTCCGAGTATCCCAAGGATAAAAGCCATCCGGTAAACCCACCGGCGCCAAAGCATCACTCACCAAAAAAGCACCCCCACAACTACGCAAAAACACATCTAACATCAAAGGCGAAACGTGCTCGCCATCCGCAATAAAACCACACGCAACCCTCGGATCAACCATCGCCGCCGCCAGTAACCCCGGTTGCCGGTGATGTAAACTTGGCATTGCATTAAAAGCGTGAGTCACCATCGAAGCCCCCCATTCAAAAGCTTGCTCAGCCTCGGAAGCAGTCGCCAGAGAATGACCCAAACTCACGATAATATTTTTACTTCGCAAATAAGCAATCACCTCCTCACCCCCAGGCAACTCCGGCGCCAACGTCATCACCTTAACAATTTCCCCATAATCTCCTAAAATTCGCTTGACATTTTCAATATTTAATGGTAATAAAAACTCCGCTGGATGAGCACCCCGCTTTTCAAAATTAAGAAACGGCCCCTCCAAATGAACTCCCAAAATTTTCGCAGTTTCCCCCTCTTTTTGCCGTTCCATAAACTCAGCCAAAACTGCCAAAGACCGCTGAAAATTATCAACAGAAGTCGTTACCAAAGTAGGCAAAAACCCATCCACCCCCTGCTCCCACAAAAACCGGCATATATCCTCTAATTTCTCTGCATTTTCCTCAGACAAATCAGGAAAAGCCAAACCCAAACCGCCATTAATTTGCACATCAATACCGCCCAAAGAAACCCAATCACCCCCAACATCCAAAACTTTAAAATTGCCGGATATTCTATCAGCAGACTCCACCGGCTCAATGTGCGAAATCATCCCCAAATCATCTATAAAAATAGCTTGTAACCCTGCATAACCAGGCACACGAGCATTCAAAACCTTTATCTTAGAAACACTTAATGGCATAGTAGATTGAGTTTAAATAATCAATAATTGCCAACTGTCCTACAGGCCAGAATACCTGAGAGCACAGTTTAAAAATACCACCATGACCCAACCCCAAATCGGTATTATCATGGGCAGCGACTCGGATCTGCCCACCATGCAAGCAGCTATTGAAGTCTGCGAACAATTTAACATTCCCTGGGAAGTCGCCATTGTTTCCGCCCACCGCACCCCGAATCGGATGGTAGAATACGCCCAAACAGCGCATAAACGCGGCATAAAAGTCATCATTGCCGGTGCCGGTGGGGCAGCCCATCTGCCCGGAATGGTTGCCTCCCTCACCCCCCTGCCGGTTGTTGGCGTACCCGTCACCACCAGACAACTGCAAGGCGTAGACTCGCTTTACTCAATAGTTCAAATGCCCGCCGGCATCCCCGTCGCCACCGTCGCCATCGGCAATGCCAAAAACGCCGGCCTGCTTGCCATCCAAATTTTAGCCACCGGCCAACCAGAACTTTTAGACCGCGTTCAACAATACCGGCAAAGTCTCAACGATAGCGTTATGGAAAAACAAAAACGCCTTGACGAAATTGGCTATCAAAAATATCTGCAAAACATGGGACAATAAAAAGTTTTTGCGGCTGACTGAGAGCTTTATTTAGTCAGCCATCAAAACCGGCTTATCAAATAAAAAGCTCTAAATGTAACTGATTATACAGCAGCCTTTAATCAGAATTGCTGCAATCGAGAGATGAGTCTTAGGAATTTTAAGATTTATTAACTTGGCTGGCAACCCAAGCCAGGAAAACCTGCAAAGCGAGCTATTGCAAGCCACGCAAAACAAAAAGACAGCCCCCCCTCCAATTCACACAAAAAACCCGAAAAACAATAGCGGTCGCATTCTCTGATTTAATGAAACTTGCCTCAGTTCCAATTTAGATTTCTATCGCGTATCAAGCTATAACCTGCTGATGAACTATAAACGAACGCCCAAAAAAAACTTGCCAACAAAAAGCCAGAGGTGGAACATAATTTTTTCACCCTTGGGCAAATCTTTTAAACAATTGCAAATTGCCATCGCCCGCCTAGCGCCGACTTGGCAAGCTTGCATTGTTTTAGCCACCCTGATTTTCCTAGCCTGGACAGCCGCCAGCGTCGCCCAAGATGCCCCACCGGCCCTACCAATCCCAGCCGCCCCAGATGCCGCCGCCGCAACAGCAGCAGGCCCGACAACAGCCGACCTCAAGGTGGCAATCGACACGATGTGGGTAATGGTTGCCGCAATGCTGGTGATCTTTATGAACGCTGGTTTCTGTATGTTAGAAACCGGCCTCTGTCGGCAAAAAAACGCCGTCAACGTCTTAGCAAAAAACCTGATCGTCTTTGCCCTCTCCACCCTTGCATTTTGGGCGATTGGCTTTGGCTTGATGTTTGGCGATGGCAATGGCTTTATGGGTATGAATGGCTTTTTCCTGGCCGGCCCCGACAACAGCCCCGCCACAGGAGATGCCTACAATGGAATCTTTGACGCCCTCAACTGGACAGGGGTACCCCTGGCAGCCAAATTCTTCTTCCAGCTTGCCTTTGCCGGTACCGCCGCCACCATCGTTTCCGGTGCAGTCGCAGAACGCATTAAATTTGCAGAATTCTTAATTTTCAGCCTTTTGCTGGTTGGGTTTTCCTACGCCATCACCGGCCACTGGATCTGGGGTGGTGGTTGGCTGTCTGTTGCCGCCCAAAAACCCGGTTTCTGGGACTTTGCCGGCTGCACAGTTGTTCACTCGGTAGGCGGTTGGGCAGCTTTGATGGGTGCTTCCATTTTGGGGCCCCGCATCGGCAAATATTACAACGGCCAGACTGTCGCCATGCCTGGTCACAATATGAGTATCGCTACCTTGGGTTGTTTGATTCTCTGGCTCGGTTGGTTTGGCTTTAACCCTGGTTCCACCATGAGCGTTACTTGGCAGATCGCTCACATTGCCGTCACAACTAATATGGGTGGTGCTGCCGGTGGTATTGCCGCTACCATTACCGCTTGGCTTTATCTGGGTAAACCGGATCTCTCGATGATTATTAACGGCGTTTTGGCCGGTTTGGTGGCTGTGACTGCCAGTTGTGCTTTTATCAATATTCCCTCTGCTGTGTTGATTGGTGCAATAGGTGGTGTGTTGGCCGTCTATGCAGTGCCTTTCTTTGACAAACTTAATATTGATGACCCAGTGGGTGCTCTTTCTGTTCACTTGGTGAATGGTATCTGGGGAACTTTGGCAGTTGGTTTGTTTGCTGTTGGCCCTGGTGCAAGAATTGGCGAACAAGTTTTGTATGAAGAAGGCTATGGGCCGGCTGCCGGTTTGTTGATGGGTGGTGGTTTAACCCAACTTATCCCCCAAATTATCGGCATCGTTACGGTGGGTGGTTTTACTGTCCTGCTGTCTACGATTTTTTGGTATGCGCTGAAATCGATTTTCGGTATTCGTGTCAGCGAAGAAGAAGAAAAGCAAGGTCTGGATATCGGCGAACACGGTATGGAGGCTTACAGCGGTTTTGTCAAAGATAATCGCGGTATGGCCGGTGGGCCTTAGTCTTTGTTTTTTATTCACTTTGATTTGCCCTTCCCCCCCTCAAAAAGGGGGATTTTTTTATTGATATGGCTCCTCCCCTCCTTGGGACGGCTTGCCCATATTGGCTCAACTGTCGTAATCTATTGAGAGATTCTGTGCCGGCAGTTGTTGTTGGAAATTTAAACCAAACTTTCCGCACAATTCCAAAACCGGCAACTACCTCCTCAAACAAGCGTGCAGGCTTGGGAGTTTCAAATCGTGGAGCGATTGCAAATAAAATCTCTTCGCAACCCTGTTGCGTCTCTTCGTTCCCCAAAAGGCAAAAAAATAGCCGTTTCTTGGGCAAAGCTTTCTTTGTTAACCAATGTATTACTTTTGGTAACAGTGTTTTTGTTGCTTTATAAAGACAGTCAAAAACCGGCCCCCAACCAAACTGCCACCATCAACATTCAAGCAAAGCTTGAACAACCCCCAGCCGGTCGTTCGTTTGGCTCGCGTCAACAGTGGACTTATGACCAATGGGTGGCTCAGTTAGAGAGAGAAGCCGGTGTAATGGCAGACAATCCTCCCGAACGTTTAGCTATCTTGGCAGGAGATTCGATTAGTCTTTGGTTTCCTTCTTCTTTGTTGCCGGCAAAAGTTACTTGGTTAAATCAAGGCATTTCTGGTGAAACTAGCGAAGGATTATTGCGACGTTTACCAATTCTTGACCGCACAAAACCTGAAGTTGTTTTTGTGATGATTGGCATTAATGATGTGCTGCGCGGCTTTACTGATGAGCAGATTTTAGCTAACTATCGCTCAATTATTCAAGATGTTAAATCAGTACATTCTGATGCTCAAATTGTGGTGCAATCAATTTTACCCCACAGTGGTGCTAAGGCAACTTGGGAAGGCCGCGACCGTTTATTAGAAGTTCCCAACAATCGCATTTTAGAACTCAATCGACAAATTGCTACAATTGCGGCAGAAGAAAAAGTTAAATATCTCGATTTGTTGCCTTTGTTTGCCGATGCAGAAAGCAATCTGCGCCTCGATTTGACGACTGATGGTTTACACTTAAATGATAAAGGTTATTTGGTTTGGGCTTCGGCATTACAGCTTTTTAGCCAAATGGAATTAAAATCTCCAGAACCCCAACCAAATTAAATCAAAAATCTTTATATTTTTCTGTTATTCTTTGGCCGGTTTCACAAAATCGGTTCTTTTAATCGGTTATTTTTGACGAAAAAACCTCATCCCAGATTCGATGCCAGATGAATCCTTTTTGTGGATGGGCTCTTACTACCGCTTCGGTAAGGCAGGCAAGATGCCTGCCCCACTGATATACTATATTTCTTTAAAACAAGTTTCATAAACCCAGCAATCAGCAGACAAACCATCTGTGGAGCAGGCATCTTGCCTGCTATCCATCTGCGGTTAAAAAACTTCCCCATCCTACCCACCGATCCAAATTAAAAAGTTTTTTAAAAATGAAGTTGATTATAGCTTAAAACTCTACCCAGACTAATAGAAACTTAACCAAAACTTCAATTTTGTATTTCAGCAACCGCACCAAATTTAACAAACTTATAAACTTGGCTATCCAATTTTGTATCATAGAATACCGAAATATCCATCTAAAAATTGATGCAATTCATAGTCATCCATAGAAGAAAACAAAGGCAACAAAGGTAGGAACGTGATTAAAAAGTTACTAACAGGGGCGATAGTGGCAGTATGGGTGCTGCTTGTGCCGCTCATTGGCAATGCACTCTCTCAAGATCAACCAACTGCAACACCAACAGTACAGGCTTCCCCATCCCCAGAAACCAACGCCACACCGGCACCCGGACTCTCGGCACCCAACGCCACCCCATCCCCCACACCGGCACTCACCACACCGGCCACAGGTGAACAAGCAGCCCCAGCCGCCGCAGAAGGCTCAAAAATTGACACCGGCGATACCGCTTGGATGTTAGTTTCTACCGGCCTGGTGATGTTAATGACACCTGGTTTAGCCTTTTTCTATGGCGGTTTAGTGCGTTCTCGCAACGTCCTTAACACCATGATGATGAGTTTAATTCTCATGGCGGTGGTAGGTGTAACTTGGGTACTGTGGGGTTACAGTTTAGCCTTTGATACTTCTATTAAAGCCCCAGAATTTGGCCAAGGCATTGAAGCTTTTATTGGTGGTTTTGACTGGATACTTTTAAACAACGTTGCCGCTAATGCACCCGATCCTGTAGGCTATGCTCCCACGATTCCGCACCAAGTTTTCATGGCTTATCAAATGATGTTTGCTATGATTACCCCTGCCTTAATTTCTGGGGCAATTGTCGAACGTATTAGCTTTAAAGCTTATTTCTGGTTTATTTTGCTGTGGTCAACTTTTATTTACTCCCCCCTAGCACATTGGGTTTGGGGCAGAGGTTGGCTGGCTGCAATTGGTTCTTTAGACTTTGCCGGTGGAACCGTTGTTCACATTAGTTCTGGCATATCTGCGGTGGTGGCTGCTTGGATGATTGGCCCCCGCAAAGACTTTATGGTAAAACCTCATGCCCCTCATAATGTACCCTATGTATTGTTAGGCATTGGCTTGTTGTGGTTTGGCTGGTTAGGTTTCAATGGCGGTAGTGCTTTAGGTGCCGGTGGTTTGGCAGCGGTCGCAACAGTAACAACCATCATTTCTACGGCTGCCGGTGGTTTAACTTGGGTGATTTTAGAATGGGTACTGCGTGGCAAACCTACTGCTGTTGGCATTGCGAGTGGCTTTTTGGCGGGATTGGTTGGCATTACCCCAGCCGCAGGTTTTGTGGCTCCCATTGCAGCAATTTTAATCGGTTCTATTACTTCTGTTTGCTGTTTCTTTGCCGTAAGTTTGCGGGCAAAATGGCAGTTTGATGATTCTTTAGATACCTATCCTGTGCATGGTGTCGGCGGAACAGTTGGGGCAATTCTCACCGGCTTTTTTGCCAGCAAAGGAATTAATGAATTTGGCAATGATGGCTTGTTTTATGGCAATCCGGGGTTAGTTGTTACGCAACTTGTGGGCGTTATTGCAACTTACATTTTTGCAGCCGTTGGCACTTTTATTATTCTCAAAATTCTTGGTGCTGTAATGGATCTGCGTGTCAAGCCTATGGCTGAAGATCAAGGTATCGACATCAACGAACACGGCGAGGAAGGTTATGGCGAGGAATTTGCTTCTGGTCTGAGTTTAGCTAAAGAGTAAACTTTCCTAACTGTTCTATCCTATCTGGTAGGCTGGGCTTTGCTCAGCTTATTTTTTTGTGATTATTTTTTTGTCAATCCCCAAAAAAACATAAAATCAAAGAAAAGAAAACCAAAACAGGGATATGGATACAAAAGCTTTCAAACGGTCACTGCAACAGTCAGAAAACTACTACCGTAAAGGATTTGGCCATGAGGAAGAGGTGGCCGGTGTCATGCAGTCAGCTTATCAAAGTCCCCTCATCCAGCAAATTCGAGACAATAATTACACTTTAAAACGCGGTGATGTGACCATTCGGCTGGCTGAGGCTTTTGGTTTTTGCTGGGGAGTTGAGCGGGCGGTGGCCATTGCTTATGAAACTCGTACTCATTTTCCCACCGAACGCATCTGGATTACTAACGAAATTATTCATAATCCCTCGGTAAATCAGCATTTGCGGGAAATGCAAGTTGGGTTTATTGAAGTGAAAGGGGGAAATAAAGATTTTTCTGTGGTTGAAAAAGGCGATGTGGTAATATTACCGGCCTTTGGCGCGACGGTTCAAGAAATGCAGTTACTTAATGATAAAGGTTGCACAATTGTAGATACCACTTGCCCTTGGGTTTCTAAGGTTTGGAATAGTGTTGAGAAGCACAAAAAAGGCGACTTTACTTCAATTATTCATGGGAAATATAACCATGAGGAAACTTTAGCAACGAGTTCTTTTGCCGGCACTTATTTGATTGTGCTTAATATGCAGCAGGCGGAATATGTGGCTAATTATATTCTGCATGGCGGTGATAAAGAGGAATTTTTGGCAAAGTTCAAAAAGTCTATGAGTGCCGGTTTTGACCCAGATAAAGATTTAGAAAAAGTTGGCATTGCTAATCAAACCACAATGCTGAAAAACGAAACCGAGCAAATGGGTAAGCTTTTTGAGCGGACAATGATGAAAAAGTATGGCCCTGACAAGTTAAATGAGCATTTTTTGGCGTTTAATACTATTTGTGATGCGACGCAAGAACGACAAGATGCGATGTTTAAAATTGTCGAAGATCAGCTTGATTTAATGATTGTGATTGGCGGGTTTAATTCTTCTAATACAACCCATTTGCAAGAAATCGCTATTGAGCGAAATATTCCCTCGTATCATATTGATTGTGCGGAGCGAATTGTGAGCGAAAAGTCGATTGAGCATAAACCGTTAAATCGGGATTTGGAAGTTTCAGAAAATTGGTTGCCGGCGGGGGAAATTGTTGTGGGAATTACTTCTGGGGCTTCGACTCCTGATAAGGTTGTTGAAGAAGTGATCGAGAAAATTTTTGAGATGAAAGCTGCACCGGCAATAGTTTAATTTCTATTCGCTTTTCTCTACGCCATCTTGCCCTCCCCGTCAGTGGGGAGGGAATTTAAAACTTTTCCAATCATGCTCGGTTCGGTTATCACTGAGGTCAGTTATAAAAACTTGTGCTAGGTTAGAGCTACGATTCCAATTAAACAAAAATTCCCCCCAGGGGGTGGCTAACTTCACTAGGATTTAACCAAAAATCGGATTTTTTAAACAAACGTTAACCAATAGATAACTTAAAGCAACGGGGCGTAACTCAGCCTTGTGATAAAGTGAAGGCAACCGGCCAGAAAACCCCTAAAGAAGCGGGTGGAAATTTCCCCCAAATCGAGGTGAATTAATCTTCTATTACCATTACCAACTTAGGCTGCAAAGGCTTTACGAACAAAAATACAGAGGATTGCTGAGACTGTTATCCGCAGATAGTGGTTAGCGGGATAGCTGCTGTTTGCAATTGAAAAGCGGGATTTTTCTAAAAATGCCTCCAATGGGCGCCAAAAATTCCTAGCTATTTCCTCCAAAAAGAGGAAAATTTTTGCCTATTTAATAACAGTCTCAACCCTAGTAAAAAGCCGAAAAACCGGCAAAAACATTTGTATGAATACGCTAATGATGCGTCCCTATTTGGGAAAATCAGACATAAAAGCCATCGCCGACTTAGTAAACACTTGCGATCCAGTCGGACAATTAGATAAAGATAAGTCTGTTGCGGACTTAGAAATGGAGATTGAGCAGCCGTTTTTTGAGCCTAAAAAAGACGTGCGTTTGTGGGAAGACAACAGCGGTAATTTGATGGGTTTTGGGCACATTTCTCGACCTCAAGCAAAAGAAGCAATTGACGGTTATCTATATTTCTATGTTCACCCCAGGGCACATCAAGAAAGTCTGGAAGCAGAAATTATCCGCTGGAGTGAAAGGCGAATGAGACAACTGCAAAAAGAAAAACATCTGCCGGTGAATTTGCGTTCGAGTAGTCGAGATGATTTAAGAGATCGTTGCAGTTTGTTAGAAGAACACAACTTTAAAGTTGACCGCAGTTTTTTCACCATGTCTCGCCGGCTGGATGAAGAAATATCTACCCCTCAATTACCAGAAGGTTTTAGCCTGCGTCCGTTGGCCGGTGAAACAGAAATAAAAGCATGGGTAGATTGTTTTAACCAATCGTTTATCGACCATTGGAATCACCACGAATTAACCCTTACAACGGCAAAGTTTTGGTTTAACGATGCCCAATATAGGCCAGATTTAAACTTAGTCATTGTCGCCCCCAATGGCACCATAGCAGGCTTTTCTTATGCCAGTATTTACCCGGAACAAAACAACCGTCTGGGGACAAAAGAAGGTTGGATTAACTGGTTAGGTACTTCTCGAAATTTCCGTAAAATGGGTTTAGGAAAAGCCGTATTGCTAGGTTCAATGCAGGCTTTCAAAACAGCAGGAATGGATACCGTAAAACTAGCAGTTGATGCCGATAGTCTCACCGGCGCCACGCGACTTTATGAGTCTGTCGGTTTCAAGCCGGTGCAAACCTGGTTATCTTACGTCAAGCCGGTTATTTCTTAGGACGATATTTTGCCCACCATATCATAAGCCGGTGGGCTTAAAAACATCGCGTTTCCACAACCGGAAATAATGCAAAGTTGTCCTTAAACTATGTTCAATTTGGCTTATTTCCGGCTTAGTTTCTTCTTTTTTTTCTTCAACTGTCGGCTTTTCTTGCACAACCTGCAACACCGGCTTATTCATCCAATAACCGCCATCCCAGCGAACTAACTTAGATTGTAAATTGACACAATCGGTTTTTGTAAAATAATGGTTTACTAAACTTTTGCGAGTTAAATTTAAATCTTTAATCGCACTTCCGCCATGCAAAAGTTGGGCGTGCCAGATAAAAACATCGCCTTTTTTAGGCGTAAAAAATTCCTCCTTTAAATTATTCTTTTTCACTTCCTCAGCCATATATTCTTGCCAAGCAGGGAACTCATTTTCAATTACATGAGGACTACCACTCGAAAAACGATAAATTGGTATTTTATGACTGCCTGGAATATAACATAATGGCCCTGCATTTGGGTGGCAATCTTCCAAAGCTATCCAAGTTGCCACCAAAGCATGATCTGTAAACGGAGTCATGTAAAGCGAATCAACATGAAGAAACTGCTCAGTGCCATAATCTAAACTCAGAGTATTACAAAGCACTGGCACATCTGCTAACAACTCCCCTAAAATATTTCCTAATCGTTCATTTAAACTTAAATCGCGGATTTCTTCATAATTTAGATATAAATCATTTACCTTGCAACGGTGGTTTTTTTCCTCCTCCGACAAATCAATCATATAACACCGGCGGTTAGTTTCCATATCATCAACCACCACATTACTAGGGCATTCTTCCCACAAACGCCGATGGAGTTTTACCACTTTATCTATCTGTTCAGCCGAAAAAAAAGCCGGTAAAATTAAATAACCGTTTTCGTCCCAAAAATGCTTTTGTTCTTGTGTTAACATTGGCAACCTATAACAAACAAAACCCCAATAAAAAATAACCGGCGCAACTTCTCTCGCTTTTCGATTCACTCAACGCAAATCCTTAAAGCCGCAGCGCCAATTTTTGCCGATAATTAACCCTGATGGTAAAAATTTTAAACGTTATTCCAAAGTAAAAGTTTTGGTTTCGGTAACGCTTTTACCGGCTACTTTATCGTGAACAGTCATCGAAATTGTGTACTCTCCTACCGGTAGTTCACTGGTGGTTTTAGAGTCTACAGTACCCACAGGAGACTTAGCAATATTATCCGGTAAATCAATTACTCCTTTTTCCCCTAGCAAACTTTTTTGGGAGCCTAAAACTTTACCCTCAGCGTCTTTAAGTTCAACATCTAAATCAAGTTGATTTTTGCCATTTTCACCCTTTTGAAATTTGCCAACATTCAGCAATACTAAATTCACAGGTTCGCCTTTTTTAAAAATTCCTTCTGCCATTGGTTCAACCTGACCCGTCGCTGTATTTTCTTTGGCAAAAATTGATGTGGCAACTTTTAACTCTGAATCATTTTCGGTTGCAGTAGTTGGGGAAGATTCAGCATTTGGCGATATTTCAACCGTTGGCGATGTTTCAGCCGTTGGCGATGTTTCAGCCGTTGGTGAACTTTCAGCCGTTGGGGAAGTTTCAGCCGTTGGCGATGTTTGTGAAGAAGAAGAAATGGTGGGTACAGTTTCAGGCGTTGGCGAAGAAATTATAGCCGGTGTTGAAGTGGCAGCCGGTGAAGACTTAGCAGAAGACGTTTCATTGCTTCCCCCACAACCCGCCAACAAAAACATCAAACCAGAAACAACAGAAAACCCTATCAGATTTAATCTTTGACTCATTTTTTCCTCAAAATTTAGGCAATAGAAAACGCCCAGCCTGTTAAGAACGTTACAGTATCAGATAACATTAAAAAATGTCAAGAGCCGGATGTTAGCGCTTGCTAGTCTGAAAAAAGCCTTCAGTGCGTCCTCTAGGTAAAAACCCCAATCAAATCTATAATTTTTATATTGGCAGCAAAACCGAATTTTCGGAACCTGCCTAAACTTATAAGCGTGATTTTTCCCTGGTTTCCATGACTGCAACACCCCGCCGGTATCACATTACAACCTTCGGCTGCCAAATGAACAAAGCCGACTCCGAACGCATGGCTGGCATCCTTGAAAATATGGGCTTTGCTTGGTCAGAAGACCCTAACGATGCAGATTTAATTTTGTATAATACCTGCACGATTCGGGACAATGCCGAACAGAGAGTTTATTCGCATTTGGGCCGGCAAGCACACCGCAAACGCTCTAACCCTGACCTGACCTTGGTTATGGCCGGTTGTGTGGCCCAGCAAGAAGGCGAAACCCTATTGCGGCGTGTACCAGAACTAGACCTCGTAATGGGGCCCCAACACGCCAACCGGCTAGGAGACTTACTAGAGCAAGTATTTGCAGGCTCGCAGGTGGTAGCAACCGAGCCGGTGCATATCATGGAAGATATCACCAAACCCCGCCGCGACAGCCGCGTTAGCGCTTGGGTAAACGTTATTTACGGCTGTAATGAACGCTGTACCTATTGCGTTGTCCCCAACGTGCGAGGCGTCGAGCAGTCCCGCACACCGGAAGCTATCCGCGCAGAAATGGAAGAACTTAGCCGGCAGGGTTACAAGGAAGTGACGCTGTTGGGTCAAAATATTGATGCCTACGGACGCGACTTACCGGGGACAACGCCGGAAGGCCGGCACCTCCACACCCTCACTGATTTACTGTATTACGTCCACGATATCCCCGGTATAGAGCGTCTACGTTTTGCCACATCTCACCCTCGTTATTTCACAGAAAGATTGATTAAAGCTTGTGCGGAATTGCCGAAAGTTTGTGAGCATTTCCACATTCCTTTTCAGTCAGGAGATAATGAACTTTTGAAGGCAATGGCGCGGGGTTATACGCAGGAAAAATACCGCCGCATTATTGATACAATTCGCTCTTATATGCCTGATGCTTCGATTACGGCTGATGCGATTGTTGGTTTCCCTGGTGAGACGGAAGAACAGTTTGAAAAAACGCTGAAGTTGATTGAAGATATTGGGTTTGATTTGGTGAATACGGCGGCTTATTCTCCGCGTCCTAGTACACCGGCAGCCCTTTGGGAAAATCAACTTTCTGAGGAGGTAAAAGCTGATCGTTTGCAACGGATAAATCACTTGGTTAATCAAAAGGCTGCTGAACGTTCGCAACGTTATTTTGGTCGTGTTGAAGAGGTGTTAATTGAAGAGCAAAATCCCAAATATCCCGAACAAGTTATGGGAAGAACTCGTGGCAACCGGCTCGCTTTTTGTGCTGGAGATATTAATGAGTTAAAGGGGCAAATTGTGAAGATGAAAATTACGGAGGTGCGTCCGTTTAGTTTGACTGGGGTGCCTGTGTAATTCTTGTAGGTTGGGTTGAGGCACGAAACCCAACATCAGAAACCAATGGGGGCTGGTTTCTACTGACTTTTGAATCCTACCCCCCTTAACCCCCCTACAAATATTCTGGTTAATCCACCGGACGTGATATTACTTGTTTAACTTGCTCCACAGTTAATCCTAGCGCCTCGGCAATTTTATTATCACTCAAGCCAAACTGCCGTAATTTAATAATTGATTCAATCTTATCTGGGGTAATACTAGGCCGGTCGGAGCAAATATTTATGTAACCTACAATATTATTATCACCAAAACTACAATCGGAAATAGTGAAATTTCCTTGACGTTATAAGACTGCTTTAAGATTTTTTTTATCAACCGGCTCATCAAAAACCTCACTTAGCTTTTGTAAAAGTTCATAACCCACATCTTTAACATGGCCGGCGGAAAGACGGTGACTTTCAGCAATTTCTGAATATTCTTGTTGCTTGAGGGTTCCTTCAATAATTCCTCGCTGTAAACTATTTAAATGCTGGCCGGTTTTTTCGTACAGCAAATCGTCCACAAATTTTAATACTTCTGGGATGTCCATTTGGATAAATCTGAGAAATTTGCTGTTATTATACCCGACTTTTTCCGCCTTCATCCGTCTTAATCCGATCTGCTCCTAAAAAATTAAAAAGATCCGTCTTTTTCCGCTTTCCAGTTGATAGTCAAGCGGTCTAGCATAGGGATAGCAAAAGTGAGATAAGCTTGGCAGGAGGATAGAGCTATGAGTGGAGGATTACCCGGTTGGATTGGGGGCTTCTTTTCTGCGATAGTCTCTGAGGTTGGAGAAGTATTTAAAGATGATGCGGGTGGGAGTAATTCTGAGCCGGTGGAGGGTAAAAGTAATAGCAGTAATGACATTAATCCTTTGAATTGGGTTCGTGAAGGTTTATCTGAGATAGGCTCTCACGTTGTTTCTGTGTTTAAAGATGATGCCGGTGGGAGTGATTCGGTGCCGGTGGAGGGTAAAAGCAATAGCAGCGCTCAAGAAAGGGGCAAAGCCAGTTATATACAAGGCGAAGACTTAGAGATATACACAGAACAACAACTCGAAGAGTTTGGGTTAAATGCTAACTGGTATCCCCCAGAAAATAAGCTTCTTTTCGATGAAACATCCGAGAAGTTTGGTAAACTCACCCAAGTAGAAGTCACGATTGAAGATGATAATGGAGAGGAACTCGCCATAATAGAATGCAAAGCTTACGGGCCAAATTCAAGGTTATCAGGACCCAATGCAGTTGATCAAGTAAACCGACTAATTCATGTAGCTGAAGAAAGAGGAATCCCGCTGATTTTTTCTACTTCTGATGGAACGACTGACTGCTTTGGCAAAGATGTAATGGAAGTGCTTAATCAAACTCAGTGTTTTGTAATTTCTGTTGACAATATTTTCTTTGCAGATCCATCGGATGTCAAAGAGACAGGTGTTACCCCAGGACTTCCGCCTGACCTTCAAGATCACTGGGAGGGATTTGGTACTGGGACTCAATCCGAATCCATTGATACTCATAATGATAGCAGCAATGATCGTGACTCAGTTGATAACAATTCCAACTCAGAAAATAGCAACGTATATTACGATTTGTTTGGCAATAGATACGAAGAAACTAGCTCAAGCAATACGTCTGATAACAGCAGCAATGATTCAGAAAATAGTGGTGGCTTTTGGGATTTCTTTGGCGGGAGTAATTCTGGCTCAAGCGATACTTCCGATAACAGTAGCGGTGATTATGGCTCAAGCGATACTTCCGATTACAGCAGCAGTGATTCAGGAGATACCGGCGGCTCTTGGGATTTATTTGGTAGTAGCTATGATTCCAGTCCAAGCGATACTTCCGATTACAGCAGCAGTGACAATGACAGCGATAGTAGCTCTGACAGTAGCTATAGCAGTAGTGACTGGTGGTAAAACCGGCCTTTTCTGGAAATTTAATCATGGCTAATAAACCTATTTGGCAACAAATTGAGGAAGATACAAACTCGTTTGAGCAAGTTTTACTCCTAACATCAAAATTCATCTCAGTTAAGCCGAAATATCTCAGCTATACAAGGGCAATTGAGCAAGCTTATAAAGCTCATAAACCTTTCACATTGAAAGAGTGGCAGACATTGCATGACATCGCAATTGCCCTGTGGTATCAGCAGTATTCTAGCTCCTCACATTCGTTTAAATTCGAGGATTTATCAGCGCAATTTTTGCCAAAATATCAGCAAATTATCAATTTGCTGCTCAAAAAAAGCACCCAGCTAACTCAATTGCAAGATATCTCATTTCTTAGAGAAAACAGCCTCAAGATTTGGCAAGAATTCATGGCAAGGCTTTGTTTCATCAGCTATGAAGAAAAGCAGGCCGGGAAAAAGCCTAAAAAAGTACGATTAGACCCTGATACACAATTCGCTTTTTTCGGTGCTGCTGCGCTAACTATTGCAATAGGAGCAGCCATTTTAGTAGTTAAATTACGTCGTTAAATTTTGGATATTATCATGCAACAACTGCTACAAGTTTTATTCTTTGCCGGCATGATAGGTGATGCCTACACTACTTTTTTTGGCTTGTTGGCGGCCTTGAACGGACAAACAGCAAATTCTTCAGAAGACATTGGAGTTTTAATATTTGTGGGTTTAGCAACTGGAGTTATCACAGGATTTAACATTTTCACGATAGATATTTTTGAAAGGAAAGCAAAAATAATTTGGGGTTTTTGGCTATTAGCCGTTATCGTTGATTTCATCACTTCTTTACTGGGCGGCTTCGGATTTATCAAACCAGAAGCAAATCAAATTATCGCCTATGGCTTAGTTTTCTTGATCACAATTTTTATGTCATCTAGTCCAGGGATGTTGCGTTACATCTTGAAAAATCCTATCTATTAACCAGATAACCGGATATTTTATCTAGCGCTCAGGTTGCCTCCCTCATAAAATGAGCCGGCAACCCGGTTAATTCCTTGATTTGATAAAAGTTTTTAACATATTTACTCAACAAAAAACCAGTGTCTTTTATTGAAATCGAGTTGAAATAAATTTTAAAAATCGTTGCATTATTCAAAATTTTTAAACTAAAATAAAAAAGTCCTGTATAAAAATCTTCTTTCCCTTGGCTTACGATAATACCTGTAAATACATCGCCGAAAAATACCCCCAAGATATAGCTCGCTGGTTGCTATCAGTGGAAACCGGCGATATTCAGGTTCTCAAAACCGAATTAAACCTAGAACCGATTCGTGCAGACTCACTTACATTTCTGCGAGTTCTATCTTCAATTCTACACATAGAATTTCAAACCCTCCCCAGTTCAACGCCGCCGCTGCCATTCAGAATGCTTGATTATTGGGTCAGGCTAAAACGACTATATAATTGTGATGTTGAACAGGTGGTTATTTTTTTAAAAGAAACAACCTCCGAAGTAGCTTTTACAGAAATCTATCGTGAGGGTAGCACAACCCATCAATAGTTCGTCATTCGCCTCTGGGAACAAGACCCGACGCCGTTTTTAGCCAATCCTGCACTACTGCCGTTTGCCAGTTTAGCAAGAGCTAATGATCCTGAAGCATTGCTGTCCCAAGTGGCCCAACAAGTCGCTAGAATTGAGTCAGTCTCCGAACGTCAGAATATAGCAACTTGTACCGGCATTTTGGCCGGTTTGCGGTTTGAAAAAACATTGATTCAACAATTATTCAGGAGTAATATTATGCGCGAGTCTGTTTTCTATCAAAGTATTCTCGAAGAAGGTCTCCAACAAGGTCTCCAACAAGGTCTCCAACGAGGCCGCCAAGAAGGCCGCCAAGAAGGCCGCCAAGAAGGAAAACAACAGGAAGCAGCATCACTTATTATCCGCCTGCTATCCCGCCGGCTTGGTGTTGTAAATGAGCAACTTCAGCAGCAAATTCAGGCATTATCTTTAACCAAATTAGAAGACCTAGCAGAGGCGCTTTTAGACTTTTCCCAATTTTCTGATTTAATTACTTGGTTGCAGCAAAACTCTTAACACCTTTATATCCACATCAGAAACCCGGTTTCTAAATAAATATTGAGTCTATAAACTTCAATTTTTCTTAGAAACCCGGTTTCTCAACATACAGCCTAACCTCCCCCCACCTTTTCCCCGAAAACCACTCTCCCACTCCGTAAACTTCCAACCAAGAGAAAATCACCGGCCCACCGCCGGCTATATTTATTCAGAAGCACAAATGCGGAGTATTCAGACAATGACAAAACTACGGGTAGGATTATTATTTGGCGGAAGATCAGGCGAGCACGAAGTCTCCATTAGCTCCGCAAGAGCCATCGCACGCGCCTTAAGCGCAGACAGCAACAGCGAAAAATACGATATCTTGCCCGTATATATCCAAAAAGACGGCCTCTGGCAAGCCGGCGACACCGCACAACAAGTCTTAACCACCGGCCAACCCCTCTCAACTTCCAGCGATAATGAACCCCTCGCCCGCTGGCAAACCCCCCCAGAAGTCGCCCAAGTAGACGTCTGGTTTCCCATCTTACACGGCCCCAATGGCGAAGACGGCACCGTACAAGGATTACTCAAATTAATGCAAGTTCCCTTCGTCGGGTCAGGCGTCTTAGGTTCCGCCTTGGGAATGGATAAAATTGCAATGAAAATGGCATTTGCAGAAGCTGGTTTACCCCAAGTTAAATACATGGCAATAAACCGCTCACAAATTTGGTCAAACCCCTGCGTATTTCCCAAACTTTGCGACGAAATCGAACAAAAATTAGGCTATCCTTGCTTTGTAAAACCGGCCAACCTTGGCTCCTCCGTCGGCATTTCCAAAGTACGCAACCGCAGCGAATTAGAAACAGCATTAGACAACGCCGCCAGTTATGACCGGCGCATCATCGTTGAAGCCGGAGTCATCGCCAGAGAAGTCGAATGTGCCGTTTTAGGAAACGACAACCCCAAAGCATCTGTAGTAGGAGAAATCACCTTTAATAGCGACTTCTACGACTACGAAACCAAATACACCGCAGGCCAAGCCGACTTATTTATTCCCGCAAAAATCCCCGCTGAAATTAGCCAAAAAGTACAAGAAATGGCAATCCAAGCCTTTTTAGCCATTGATGGAGCCGGTTTAGGAAGAGTAGATTTCTTTTATGTAGAATCAACCGGCGAAGTCTTAATCAACGAAATTAACACCCTCCCCGGCTTCACCGCCACCAGTATGTATCCCCAACTTTGGGCAGCCACCGGCATCCCCTTCTCCCAATTAGTTGAACAACTCATTCAACTAGCAATAGAACGCCACACCAACTAAATAGTAGGGTGGGCTTCGCCCACCTTAAATAAAATGTTCTATTTCCCATGCCGAAATCAAAAAAACGCTCGCCGCGCCTTCCTCCCCTTGTTTTAGTGTGGTTTTTCACCGTTTTAACAATAATAACCCTAACAGCCATAGCAATTTTTGGCTTAATTTTCCCTGGTTCAAATAAGCCCCAGCCCCCCCAAACAGACGGCAGCATTCCAAAAGAAGCAATCATAATTATTATCGTAACTTGTGCCGGCGGCTCCCTAGCAATCTTAAAATGGTTAAGTCAATAGTCCTTAGTCCTTAGTCCTTTGACAAATGACAAATGACAAATTACTCTTTTAACTGTAAAACCCCTTGCCAATCTTTAATCGCTTGATCCGACCACATCCAATTTTTAGCAAGCGCATCCGGTTGAAAACTTACCGCATCTTCACTTAAAACATAATTGCGAAACTTAATCGCCTTACTTAAGCGAACTTCCTTCTGCTCACCGGCCAGACTTCTTGCTTGTTTATAAAACACCAAAGCCGAGCCTGAATAAGCCGTTAAATCCTGACGAATTGTACTATTTTGCTGAGGATTATTTTCAAGCAAATTCAAAACTTGACTCCACATTTGAGCCGCCCGGTCAAAATTTCCCTCCGCATAATAAGCAAACCCCAAAGCATTAAAATATTCAGCAGATTTACCATTATCTTTTACCGCCACCTCCCAAAACCGGCGAGCATCCGATTGACTATAAAGTTGATTTCCCGCCGCCGCAAACTGCCACACCAACCGGCCTTTCAAAAAATTAACTTCCGGCTGATTTTCCTGTGCCTTTGGTATCGCCGCCAACGCCGCCTGCGCCTGCGGCAAAGCTGAACGATTTAAAAGCGCCTCCACCGCCGGAAAACCCTCCTTTAAATTTCCCTGACTAAACCGCTCAATAGCAATAGCAACCACTTGAGAAGTAGGAGTTTTTTGGAAATCAAGAGTATTTAAACTTTGCACCGGCACCTCCGACTCCACCGGCATCGTCACAGCTTGCTTTCCTGAATTCCCCACCACATTTTTTTCTTCAACCCGACTTCGCAAAAACCAAAACCCCAAAATCGGCAACAACCCAACTGCCACAACACCTACCAGCGCCTTCGGTATCCAGGCAGAGCGGTCAACCGGCGGCAACGTTTTCTTAGCATTATTCAGCTTTTCCGGTGCCGGTGCAATTAAACGAGGCGTTTTTGTACGAGAAAGATCCCCAGAATTCGCTTTAACATTACTTTCACTTGATTCTCTCTCTTGTGAATTAGAATCAATCGCCTCAGTTGATTGCTGGTATTTTTGCAGATCATACTCTTCTAATTCTTCATCCGAAAAAATCAAATCAGCTTGCCGCATTTCACTGGCAATTACATTGCTTGCTGGAGGATTACCACCGGCCGGTAAAGGATCAGGAGGCGAAAGCTGACGCAGCAAAGAAGCCACCATTGCTTCTGCCCCATCATCCAAAGGCTCCTCATTAAAATCATCATCCCATGCCTCATTTTCCCCCTCCAAATCCATCAATTCATCATCCTTAAAAAGCCCCAAATCCTCCTTTAACTCGGCATAATCCATTTCATCTAAAATCGAATCTATTTCCTCATCATCTAAATTTTCTAAATCATCAGGCTCCGCCACTTGAGGCGAACGAATTTGAGACAAAATAGGCGAAACCACCTCAGATTGACTTGAAGAAATAGAATTAATATGATAATTAGACCGCAAATAACCATCAAATTTAGGATGCAGATATAAAATAGGCAACGCCCAATAAAGCTGATTAGAACCATAGGCAGAAATAAGCCCCTGTCGAGCCCGACTCAAACTCAAATCCACCGATTGACCCAAATTCAAATTGCGATAAAAAAGCCGCGCCAAAGTCAAAGCAACATCATCGGGGATACATTCTGCCATTGCCAAAACCCCAGGAATTCCTCGATTAACCAAAGCTTCCGCCAAATTCCCAAGGCCGGTATCATCATTACGTCCGCTAATTAACATCCCCGCGCCGCGACAAGAATTAAAAACCGCCAATTGCACCCCATTATTTGCCAGCAAACCAGCCAAATCATAACCCGTCAGCGTTTCCGTCAGGCCGGTTTTGCGATTCACCAAATAAAGCTCGCCCCCCTTTGATCCCAAATTACTATGACCGGCATAATGGAAAACCTGATATTGATTGTGTTCCAGCGCTTGAGTCAAAGTCGCCCGGTCGGGTTGTTCCAAAATCTGAAGCTGCATAGCCGGCCCACCAGACTCAGAACGAGAAAGCAACTCTCTCTGTAAGTGTTCAGCCTCCTGCTTAAGTTGTAAACGATCCTGATCCGTCGGGCCGGCCAACACCATCAAAATCTTTAACGCCGTCGAAGTCGTTTGCTTGTGAGTCCCCTCAACCACCTCACTCATCAGCGCCGTTGTCGGCGGTTGATAGCGCGAAAACAAAACATCCGTCCCCGTAGCAATAGGCCGGTTGCCGTCGTGGAGAACTTCCCAAGGTAAACGCGGCAAAACATCACCTTTCAACGCCAAACGCAGACGTAACTGAGAGCGCCGGTGCTGAGCAATACTTTGGGCTGATATCCAACTATCACGCAGCCTACCTTGAAATAAATGCTGATGAAGCTGCCGGCCCAAAGCAACCAAACTCGCCACCCCAGCTTCAGGCGAAGAACCGACCTCTCCTAGACTCGTTTTCCCATTCCCAGTTTGCGAAGGCCAAGCCATATCACTTTCCTCTAACAAACCCAGCAACGGGTCATTCATAAGCTGACAAGCACGCACAAGCCAGTCATCCACCGGCCACTCTAAAATTTCCTCGGCCAATGGCGCCCCCTGCACCACATCTTCCGTTCTCACAAGATATTCATTACCCCGAACCGGGGTTACTGAAATTTGAAATTCTAGTTCCTGAGTCACAACGTCAGTCCTGCTCTTAGAATTCGATTATGTGCTACAAATACACACTCATATCAATTTGTCTGTATTGTCGCAATTTTTTGGCTGAAGCCACAAGAGGGTTTCCCACCCCCCAGCGCCAGAAAAGCCGGCACCGTAGCTAAAAACTATTGACTCCAGACCTCAATATTTTATTGATTCAAACAATCCGACTACCTATTGATGGGAAAAGTTACCACCTAGCCTAAACTTTTCAGGTACTACTAATAGATAACAGATTTTTCCGGATTGCATCAGCACCCCTAAGAACACTATTAACAGATGCACCCTGATAGATTGCCCTGGCTAACCATTGCTGGGGTTTTTTATTTGGCAATTCTTTTCTTATGGCCTAAAAATGTAGACAAATTCCTAATTTTTCCCAACCCCAACCGGCACCAAATTCAGCTTGTCATACCCCCAAAAATTTCTCCCCACCTTCTCACCAATTTCTTTTTTAAATTTTCCTGACGCACCCCATCAACCGCAGAAACTTGGAATGGTAGATGCACCCTGATTGATGCTCCCGGTCGTTTTAGGCCGGGATTTTTGTTTTTTTTATCACTCTTCCCTTGATCCTAACTAATAAATTTTGATTCAATTTTTAGGCATTCATAAAAAACCTTTTGTTTTCTGCTTTTAACCCTACTTTCCTCTTCTTTTCCCCTAATGAGCATCAAGCCTTAAAGTTTAAAACTTTCTTCAGCTTTTCCGGATTAACTTCACTCATCCTAGGAAAAAGAAATGGTAGATGCACCCTGATTAAGCTCCCCGGTTAAACCAACCGGGGTTTTTTTTGCTTTTTGCTAGTAGATTCACAAACCTCACCCTACCCCCCCTGCCAAATAGGCAAAGGGGATATTAAATTTGTTTTGCCCCTCAGAGAATCTGAATGCAGCCGCATCGCAGGTAGATACTGCTAAAGCGTAACGACATACTGAGGCAAAACAAAAAAGTGAGTATTTAACAAGCACCCGGACGCAGCCCCCGGTGGGATCAATCCGAATTGAGGACGGAAAACTCTTCCACTTCCAGCACCGGCCCAATCATGGCAAAGCTCATCACGTCGTCACGGACTTTCCCTTTAACCTTGACTTCTAGGCCCGACTTGAGCAACTCTGCCGGCGCTCCCTGATGAATTTCGTAGCTTTCACCCTTTTCTGATACCAGTGCCCAAGTTCCAGGGCCGAAGCCTTTCCTTTCTATTTTGCCCTGAATCGTCACACTCATACAACTACCCCCTCAGATTTTGCAGCTAATTTTGCTAAACCAAAACACAGCAGCGCATTTATCACCAAAAATCCCTGGGCGACAAAACCGCCTCCCAACAGCCAAACATTCGGCGAGATAAGCGCCGTCACCGCCAAACAACTCGCCACGCCCAAAGACGTACCAATCGCAAACCACTTTAAAGACTTGTGGCCCAACAGCAACAGCACCAACCCCACAGGAATCAACGCTGAAGCAAAAAGCGGATTCAAAGCGCTACTCCCCTGAACAACATTCCCCAATTCAGGAATCGAGCTACCCATTGCCCGAAAAGGCCATTGGGGAAGATCAAAAATATACAAGCCGCGCAGGAAAAACAAACCTGAACTTCCAGCTACCAAACCGGAAGAAAGCGACCAACTCCAAGCAAACGGGAAATAATTTCGCAAAAACCAAGCCAACATATAAGAACCCAACACCATCGCCAGTTTTGGCAACAGCGCCACCGCGCCGCCATCAATCCAAAAGCGAGGATTCAAATAGCCATTATCCCGCAACCACCGGAAGAAATCGCGGAAGGTAATCTGGCCCTTGGTTGCCAACTGCACCGCCGCTGCTGCGTCCAATTGACCGGCCCCAAAATGATTAAGCGGATCGTCTGCAACCGTCCGCGCTGACTGTTTCAAGATCCGCACAATTTCTTCTGGTTCTTGAACACCGGCAGCTTTAATCAAAGCCGCCACGCCAGCAACGTGAGGCGCCGCCATACTCGTGCCTTGATAAGCGGCAAAAATTGAGTTTCCTTGCTCATCAATGGTATTTTGCAAAATTCCGCCAACTTCACCATTTGTGGTATCGCCACCGGGTGCTGAAATATCCACACCGGCCCCAAAATTAGAATAAAAGGCTTTTTGCCCGGAAGCATCCAGCGCCGCAACTCCCACCACGTTAGGATAACGAGCCGGATAGCCAGCCGAGCTATCAGCACTGTTTCCGGCGGCGGCAATAATCACAACGCCTTTACTGTGAGCGTAATCAATGGCTTCTTGCATGAGTTGGCTTTCACCAGGGCCACCCAAACTCATGTTAATGATATCGGCACCATTATCAGCCGCAAATTTAATCGCTTCCGCAATATCAGCAATGGTGCCACCGCCGGAAGATGCCAAAACTTTCAGCGGCATAATACTGGCTTGATAGGCAATACCGGCCACGCCATACTCGTTATTTGTACTTTGAGCAATGGTGCCGGCAACGTGGGTACCGTGTCCGTTATCGTCGGCAGCCTCGGTTTTATCGTTGACAAAATCGTAGCCTGGGGTGAAGTTTGTATCTTTTAAATCTGCTACGGGTGTGACGCCGGTGTCTATGACAGCCACCGTTACGCCATTGCCTTTGCTTTCTTCCCAAGCTTTCTCAATATTAATGCTGCGAAAATTCCACTGCTGATGATACATGGGATCATTGGGAATTTCCAAAACGCTGTAAATATAATCCGGTTCAATGAATTCTGTTGATTGTCGCAGATCGGATTTTTTCAAAGCTTTAAGAAGTTGCTTATTCCCCTTGACAATATAGACATTATCTGATACTGAAAACTCACTGTTGAGTTGAGGAGTAACGCCGTACTGCTGGGAAAGCTGGCTGAGTTGTGTTTCAATTTGAGAAGCTGGTATATCCTCGCGGAAATCCAGCACAATTTGATTAAAACTGCCTTGATTTGCCAAACCTTTGAAATTGAACAAAGCAACAGCCACCCCAACAATAAATAGGGATAGCAGGAAAAACTTTCGCATAAAACACCTCTAAGGTCGTGCGGGTGTATCTTGAAGATAGCTTAAGGGTATTACATTTGGCCTAAGTCGGGAGCTAATCTTGAAAAAAAGGAATTTTTACTATAAAATTGCATGAATTGCTTTCTGGGAGTTTTTCGAGAAAGCGTTATTTTCTACCAATCCTTAAATCGAAAATCTAAGATATAAAATGGAACGGGGTTTGCTGTGGTTGCCACTCTTGGCGGTTTTTATATGGTTGGCTTGGGCCGGCAGTAACGAATATCAAAAAGTAGAAGCCTATCGTCTGTGGGCCAAACAATTTGAACAAGCCAAATATGATATTTATGCAGTTTTAGGGAAAACCGGCAATCAACTAACCTGGGGAAAACCGACAAAGAAGGGGCCGGTTAATCTGCAAAGTTTTTCCCTTGATGATGTTACAGAAATACGGTTTTTGGTAGATGGAGTTGCGGTGGATGCTAATACACCCCCCACCCAAGGCAAAAAAATTGAACTGGAATTCAGCTTTGGCAAGCTTACTCCCCAGCGAATTCCCTTTACAGAAATTCCCCTCGCCGCCGAGTGGGCAAAATCTTTAAAACAAGGTTGAGAGTAGATTTAGAAACCCGGTCTTTTGAGAAAAACCGAGTTTCTTGATTGTTAGAGAGGCGCTTTAGCGAGGGGGACGCCGGCGCTTCAAAAAGTCTGGGATATCTAAACCATCAGGGGCTTTTTGAGGTTCGGATGCCGGTGCCGGTGGGGGTGGCGTTGCCGGCCTGCTGGTGGGAGTAACCGGACGTGGTGCCGGAGCAGTTTTTGCTGCCGGTGCACCTACCACCGTTTCGGGTGAAAAGCCGGTGGCAATCACCGTAATTCTAATTTCACCTTGAACCCGCTCATCAATAACTGCCCCGAAAATAATATTGGCATTGGGATCGACGTTTTCATAAATAATATCTGCCGCTGCACTCACTTCGTGAAGAGTAAGATCAGTTCCGCCTGTGATATTAAAGACAACGCCCTTTGCGCCATCGATAGAAGACTCCAAAAATGGCGAAGAAATAGCCTGGGAAGCAGCATCAACGGCTCTTGACTTGCCAGAACCAATTCCAATACCCATCAAAGCCGAACCGGCATCTGCCATAACGGCCCGGACATCGGCAAAGTCCACATTTACCAACCCTGGGATCGTAATGATATCCGAAATGCCCTGAACACCTTGGCGGAGAATATCATCAGCTTCGCGGAAAGCTTTTTGAACCGGCGTATCTGCCTGGATAACGTCTAAAAGTTTGTTATTTGGAATAACAATCAGCGTGTCAACCCGGCTTTGCAGGGCGTCGATCCCTTGTTCAGCTTGGCTAAGGCGGCGGCGTCCTTCAAAAGTAAACGGACGGGTAACAACTCCCACCGTTAACGCGCCCAACTCCTTAGCCACTTCCGCCACAATAGGAGCAGCACCAGTGCCGGTGCCCCCACCCATGCCGGCGGTAATAAACACTAAATCAGACTGCCCTAGAGCTTGGGCAATTTCATCGCGGGATTCCTCAGCGGCTTTTTGGCCGATAGCAGGGTTGCCCCCGGCACCGAGTCCGCGCGTCAATTTTTGACCAATTTGCAGTCTTTTAGGTGCTTCAGACTGGCTGAGAGCTTGAGCATCGGTATTAACCGACCAAAACTCAACTCCCAAAATTTCACTAGCAATCATGCGATTAATGGCATTGCCGCCACCACCGCCGACACCGATTACTTTAATTCTTGCTACGCTGCTGGGCACAATATCTCCACTCCTTGATTCTTCCCCAGCCATGCCTTTCGGATCTCGATTTTGATTTATATATAAGCCAGCGTTACCGAAAGGATTTGAATTATCCGCGCTAGTCGGAAAACCTGTTTGCCCTTGGGAATGCGGGCTGTCATTTTCAAGCCCTATTTTACTATTAAGTGTCATTGGTATTAGCTAAGGTAAATAAACAACGCTTCAGGTGGCCGGTTCTTGTTGTCAACTATAGGGGATGTTGCGCTTTGCAACCAACCGTACCTGGTACTGGGGGAGGCATGGCCAAAGCCTAGTTCCCCTGCTAGGGAGATTTGGCAGCGGGTGGCTGAATTTTACCCGGTTGCAGTTTAATAGCTGGGGATTGGGGGTTTTTAAGGTCAATGTAGGCGATCTGACTGTAACGCGGGTGTTTGGGTAATTGGCGCATTCGATCAATAACTTGCAGTTGTTCGTCAAACTTAGAACTGTACGGGCCAAGATGGACAGTTCCAATTTCTGTTTTTAAAATTACATTGCCTGAATCTTGCCAGTCAACTTCTGAAACTTTGACGGGAGACTGGCTGAGGGTTTGGTAAAGTTGGGGCCAATTCTCCCGATAGTTGCTGGGGTTGCCGATGACTTTTAACGAAGGTAGGGGAATAGTTTGCTGGAGGGCTGTGTAATTTTTTAATGGAGTCCACCAGCCGTTTTCGTCAAGGACGCCTACAATGAGCGAAGTCGAATTGCCGGAGTCTTTTTGTTTGGCATCTAACGCGCCCTGGCTGAGTTGAGCAATGGCTACAGGATAACGTTCTTTAATGTGGACAGTTAAGCCAGGGGGGAAAAGATGCCGGTGGACGGTGGCTTTGGCAATGGGGGCGGCGGTTTCTAGCTTTTGGGCAATTTCTTGGGGTTGCACTGATAACAATGATTGGGGGTATTTCATCGGCAGCAACGAGCGGATGGTTTCGCTCGACAGAAATTTATTGCCAAAGACGGAAATTTGCTCAGGCTGGTGGATTACCCAAGCCGGTTGAGAAATTGCCCATACTGAGGCGGCGGCTAAGCCACTTACGCCTAGAGTTTGCCAGCACATTTGGAAAAATCGCTCTGAGCGTAGCGCTCGCAGCTTAGCGCGTCTTTGTCCTAGTTCTGAGGCGCTTCCTGATGCGATGCCGCTCATTTTATCCCTCGCCATTATGGTTGTTTAAGGTTAATCTTATCTTTTTGTTTATAGAGTTTTTCATTGGGTTTTTGTATTTGGGTGGCTATTTTTATAGGGCAGTTGCTAATTTTTGCTGTTAGAAATTAGGTTTTTTATCTTCCTAGCAGACAAATCCTAAAATTTTCGTTCTGGGATTAGTCGATAAGCCTCAACCGGATGCCCTGTTAGGGGAGGTCGGAGGCCGACAAGCAAACAACAGTGGCAAGATGTTTTTTGATGATAAACCTTAGAGTCACATCCAGCCGGTTTGCCCAGAACTTGCTTTACCACAAAGAGCAATGCCAATCTATCTGCTATGACTTTTTGCACAGTTGCCGGCCCATGTCAAGTAGCATTTAAGAATTTATCAGCCATGATTCTAAAACTCCCCCGGAACTTTAAAATGAGATCGGTTGATCGAAAGAGGCGCTTTTAGTGTCTGTTGAAAATTTTTTGCTCCCCCGAACCTGAATTAAAAGCGGGGATATTCCTCTAAACTTCTCGCTTTTTTCAGGGGCGTTAGCGGCGGGGTTTTTCGGTGATTAATATCATCAGCAAAGCATTGAAGCACACACAAAAGCCGCCTCTCATCAAGTAAGTGGTTTGGTGGCTAAAGCTTTTCTGCCGCTTGCTTTTTACAACATCAGGGCGCTCACGAGAGTAAGGTTTAATGACAGAATATTTAGATTTACAGCGGTTTTACCGAGCTTGCAACCCGTCTAAAACGCTTGATCTCAAAAATCCCGAAGATCGTAAGTATTACATCGATTTTTCGGCGGTACGCGGCGGTAACATGATTCGAGAGTTGGGCCGGACTATCTCGCTTTTGGCTGGTGATGATCCCACTTGTCAGCTTTTTACCGGCCACATCGGTTGCGGCAAATCAACGGAGTTGCTCAGGCTTAAGGATGAGTTAGAGCAAAAAAACTTTCATGTGGTTTATTTTGAGTCTTCTCAGGGTTTGGATATGGCGGATGTGGATATCAGCGATATTTTGCTGGCCATTACTCGTCAAGTTAGCGAAAGTCTCGAAAAAATCGACATTTCTTTACAACCAAAGGGTTTTAAGGCTTTGCTCAAAGGTGCGGCGGATCTCTTACAAACCCCTATTGAGTTAAAGGCTCAGGCCGAAATTCCTCTTGTCGGGACGGTTAGTGCCGGTGAGGGTGAGTTGGGTTTTTCTTTGCCTGGGGGAATTGGCAAAATTACCGCGAAAACCAAGGAAAGCCCCCAACTACGCTCACAGTTACGTCAATATCTCGAACCGCGTACCAATAATATCTTGGAAGCGATTAATAAGGAGTTGATCGAACCGGCTACTCTCACCCTCAAACAACGGGGTAAGCAAGGTTTGGTGGTAATTGTTGATAATCTTGACCGCGTAGACAATCATCCTAATTCTACGGGCCGCTCTCAGCCAGAGTATTTGTTTGTCGAGCGTGGCGAGCAATTGCGAAAAATTAATTGCCATTTGGTTTATACGATTCCTTTGGAGTTAATTTTTTCTAATGAGTTAGGCCGGCTTACGAGTCGCTTTGGCATTAAGCCTAAAGTTTTGCCAATGGTGCCGGTGCGTCGTCGAGATGGTTCAGATAATCAAGCGGGGATGGCGCTTTTGCGCTGCATGGTTCTGGCGCGAGCTTTTCCTGACGTGATGGAGCAATCTCGTTTTGAGTTGATTGAGCAAGTTTTTGATCACTCAGACACTCTCGACCGGCTTTGTCGTGTTAGTGGTGGTCATGTGCGAAATTTGCTCAGGCTGCTCTACAGTTGTTTGCAGCGTCAAGACCCCCCCATCTCGCGCGAATGTCTCGAAAACGTGATTAAAGAAGACCGCGACGACTTGATAGGCCCGATCACTGCTGATGAGTGGGAGTTGCTTTTGCAGGCGGTGCGCCAGCAAACCGTCCGGGGAGACGAGGATTACAAAAGCCTGCTTTACAGTATGTTTTTGTTTGAATACCGCGATGATACGGGCCGGTGGTTTGATATCAACCCGGCTCTAGCAGAAGCCGAACAGTTTAAAGTTTGGCAACGGCAATTGCTTTCCTAGTCTAGGTTCTATAGGGGCCGGTTGAGCTAAATCTAAATGTTTTGGCGTTTGGCTTGATTACACCGGCCCTTTCTTCTTTGCCCTCAAAAATATATTTAAAGATAGTGGCGCACGTTGTTACTTTAATGCTTGAATAGAATCGAAGATTATTTTCCCGCCTCGTCATGCGAGCCTCCTTAAATACGCTAGTGCGGGCGCTCGAGCAGTCTCAAGGCGAATTTTCTTTAGTTTTGGTGCGCTGCAATAATCTGGATTTACGAAACCAGATTCTTGAATCTGTGCGAACTGCCTGCAACTTTAAAATTCAAGAGATTGTTTTAGACCCTTCTGCAAAAACCCTTTATACAACAATTGTAAATGAACTGGCTTCCAACTATCCGCAAGCTTTGATGGTCGTGGGTTTAGAATCGGTGATTGCAAGACATGAGGTTCTTAAAGCTGCTAATTTGGTGAGGGAAAAATTCCGCGAGTTTCCTTTTCCTGTTGTGTTGTGGGTCACTAATGAAGTTCTCGAAAAGCTGATTCGTCACGTTCCTGATTTTAAAAATTGGGCTTCTATTTCGATTAAATTTGATGAACCTACGGACTTTCTTGATTAATTTTTAGTCTAAATTCCTGATATTTACCCACCTTTCTAGTTACCTTATCAGGGCTTTAGATACCCCCAACTCTATGCTTAATAAGCTTTAATTTCTACCTTTGCCCCGTTTTTTTTGGCAGGCGGATTTTAACGTGCTGACGTTCTAGCTGGCATCGAAAGTATGTTTCTTGCCGCTCTCAGTAGTTTAGCAATTAAATAACAGCATCATCAACAAGAGGAATAAACTTTAAGCGAAGCCAAACAATTAGAGTTTGTGCAAAAGTGGCGAGGTTTTTTTAATAACAGACGAATAGGGAAATTTGGCGGGTTTTTATTGACAAAATTATGAACTCGTGGTATTGCAGATTATCAGCCGCTTGGGACGAAAGGGCCAGAAAAGTTTTTCTCTATAAAAATAATAGAAACAACCCGCAGTGGAAGGTTGTACTACGGGTTTGACTACCCCGGATGATTGCAAAAAATCTGAGGCGGGGGTATTTACAAGGACTCGGAGAGCGGTAATATAAAGCACGTCTATTACATACAGGTAAAAGTAAAACTTTGGTCGCAATCAATAAAGTTGAGCAACAAAATGGGGACATAAAGGCAGGGACTCCTTTTTCTCCCGAACCTCCTTTTACCTTGCAGCAATTAAAAGCTGCTATTCCTGCACATTGTTTTGTGCCCTCCACTTGGAGATCGCTTTCTTATTTCTTTTTGGATATTGGTATTGTGGCCGGCCTCTATGCGGGGGCCCATTACCTAGACTCGTGGTTTGTTTGGCCCGTTTTTTGGCTGCTGGCCGGCACGATGTTTTGGGCGTTGTTTGTAGTGGGCCATGACTGCGGACATGGTTCGTTTTCTCGGCTTAAATGGCTCAATAATTTGATCGGCCATTTGGCCCACACTCCGATTTTAGTTCCTTTTCACGGTTGGCGGATCTCTCACCGCACTCACCACAACAACACCGGCAATATTGATACCGATGAAAGTTGGTATCCGGTGACTGAAAGCAAATATCGGCAGATGGCATGGTGGGAAAAGTTTCTCCGCTTTGAGCCGGTTTTGTTGTTTGCTTACCCGCTTTATTTGTTTCGTCGCTCTCCCGAACGTCCGGGCGCTTCCCATTTTATGCCGGATAGCCCTCTGTTTCGGCCTACAGAAAAATGGGATGTGATCACCAGTACAATTTGCTGTGCTTTGATGGTGGGCTTTTTAGGCTTTCTTACCTATCAAAACGGCTGGCTGTTCTTGTTGAAATACTATCTTGGCCCCTATCTTGTGTTTGTGGTTTGGTTGGACTTGGTGACTTTCTTGCACCACACCGAACCCGATATTCCTTGGTATCGTGGCAAAGATTGGTATTTCCTCAAAGGTGCGCTTTCTACAATTGACCGAGATTATGGAGTGATCAATAATATCCACCACAATATCGGTACTCATGTAGCCCATCATATTTTTATCGGGATTCCTCACTATCACCTGAAAACGGCTACGGAAGCGCTTAAGCCGGTTTTGGGCGACTTCTACCGCTGTTCTAATCAGCCTATCTTGAAGGCTTTCTGGAACTCTTACCGTAGCTGTCATTTTGTCTCAGATCAAGGCGGATTGGTTTACTATCGCTCCGAGTCTACCATCGATGTAAAGTGATGTTTATTCGCTTCTAATAGCTTTTGTTTGCCCGCCTACCCGGTGGGTTTTTTGTTGATTATTTTGGCAAAAAGTCGGTGTGTTGGCTTTTCTTATTGCAGGTTAGGTTTCTTAGCTGCCATTAAAACGTTCATTAGGTCATCAAACAAATCATCAGATTTTGGACAGTCAGACGTGATGACGATTTCCGCCTCTACTGCCTTTTTAATCAAATCAAGACAATATAAATTGTCGAGGGTGCTTATCTGTTTGATAATTTCGTCTGTTAATTCGAGTTAGGCTGGGTGCATGGTTTTTAGTAAATTGAAGGTTGTTAGGGTGTTTATCCTGTCGGTTGGTTAAAGCAAGGGCATGGAAATCTCGACATAAATTGTTAAAACACTCGCTGCACTACCGCCGGTTATAAAAGATAAAACTCCATTGCTATTTATTCTGCTCTCGCCTGATCCTGTAACTATTAATGGGACAGCAAACCGTCTGTTAAGCGATGGCCTAAAGTCTAAAGGTAAAGTCGTTATTGGATAATTTGTTACCCCATTAATTTGTACTGAGGATTGAATTTGACCTACAATTTCAATTCACTAAGAAGGTACACTAAATACATAGAACCCAACTAGAGATGAGCTAATATGGCCAACAAATTTCAGGTCGAAATCCAGAAAACGGTTGAGGAACTAGAGCATCGGCTCGCACGGGCCACAACCGCAGCAGTATTTTAAACTAAATACCGAGATATTTCAAGAATTTTGAAACAAATTATCTCAACGATATTCCAAAAAAATTAATTTAATAATTATGGATAATGGCAGCTTTCATAAAGCGATTGATTTAACAAGCGCCTGATAATGTGATTCCTATATATCTGCCTGCTTATAGTCCGGAGTTAAATCCCATTAAAAGATTGTGGGAATATGTAAAGCGAGACCTAAAATGGTCAAACTACTCCAGTTTAGATGAACTCAAACAAAACGTCAATGTGATTCTGGAATCTCTCACAATTGAAGAGATTTTATCTGTTTGTGGTTGGGATTATATCCGGGACTCTATATTAAGTGCAAATTCACAGTTAATTGGTAGACAATTTAGCTGAGAGGCTTGCAATATTGGTATTAATTGCGTTGGCAGCCGTGTTTACCGTGCTAACGGTATTACTATTAATTGCATTTGCAGCCGTGTTTATAGTGCTAACTGTATTGGTATTAATTGCGTTGGCAGCCGTATTTACAGCGCTTACAGTGTTTGTATTGATGACATTGGTAGCCGTATTTACTACACTAGAAGTATTGCTGTTAATGCTACTAATGGCATTGTTTACGACGGTAGTAGTGTTTGCGTTTATATTTTGAATGCTGGAATTATTGAGAGATATATTATTAACAGTATTTTGTGTCGTCATCTGGTTCTTTTGCTGTGGCAACTGTTGCATAATTGGCGACAAATCACAGGGCATTTCTTCATCCTCTCTTTGTGGGGTGTTCCAAGGATCTGTTTTTTCCCATCTTTGTTTGAAAGGGTCATCTCCATTTATTTTGTAAGGGGGATAGAAATAATCTGGAATAATTAAAGGGCTATCGGGATGAATTGCTCTTACATCTTTCCAAATATTCGGAATGGGTCTAAAGTTTACATTTGTCCATCTAAACCCATCCCCCCATAAATATTGAGCAGGAGAATAGGGGTCATTGTTTGATGCTGCAAATAGATAAGGTTTTAGGTTTGGATTTTGACCCTGGAAATATAGTTTTTTTTACGCCTAAATAAGACCAGCCATTAAAAATCAATTGCGTTCCTTTGTGAGGTCTACTGGGGCTGACAAAATTCTATAGCCCGTCTCTTCTTTAATGTCTAAAACGTAGGTGCTATATACTACATAAATTCTGGAAACACAACCGGCACCTACCCCATTATTTAGAGAGCCGTTAGGATAACTCAATTGAATAAATGCGCTTGTGGAAATCCCGCTTATTTCAAGCGTTGAAATTATCGAACCTGACCCCGGTGGGTAAGGTTGACCGGGTGGCGGTGCCGGTGGTAGGGGATTCTCTCTTTGTCCACCCTCTTTTTCAATAGGACGATCTACCTCTCTCTCTAAACTTCCCGGCCCGTCTAGTTGAGAATCTCTAATAATTGTTGGGTCTATCCAGTTAAGGATCGCTTTCCCTATTCCCCAACCAATTTGACCGGCCCCTCTACATTTAAAGGAATATGCTTGCGTATTGTCTGGTAGGCTAAAGGTGTGAGGTTCGTTTGCAGTAAGGGTTACAAGACTTCTGTACTCTACCAAGTTGGCAATATCTGAAAATTGCTGATAGCCTTCTTCATAAGCAGCCATAAAGAATGATATTGAATCATCTGCACTTAATGAACACTTACCCCAAATATGCGTGCCGTTTTGAACCAGACTCGGATTGTTTGTTAATATCTCTAATAAGTTTACTTCTTGATGGGGTTTTCGATGAAATAGTGGCACGGAAAACTTATATTTTTTCTCTCCATTCAACCCTTCACTAAAATAAATTTCTAAAAGTTTGTGAGGGAAGTTTTCGGAAACTAAATTGTATTGATATTGCTCAATTTTCGTTTCGGAATAATAGGGCTTTTGTTCTGTAGATGCCGGTTTGGCAAACTTTAACTCTTGAATGCTAGGAAGCTTTGCAAACAGCCTCATATCAAACAAATAACCCTCTAATGGGATGCTGTCTTTAATTGATGGAGTATAAAGCAAAACCTCTTGATTGATGGAGGTAATCTCAGGGCTTAAATTTCTATTTAAAAAAAACCGGCTCTAATGGCATACTAACCCCCAAAGGCTTTAATAAGAGTCTGTTCTTTATTCAGGGTTTTGTTACGGCAAAATTGTAAATAAAGCCATCTAATAATCAAAGTCTAAAAAACCACCTTTTTTGTATGAATATCGGTTATACCCGCGTTTCAACAGATGACCAAAGCCTCCCAAGTCCGTAAGCTCAATAAAACGGCTAAGTCAAAATTGAAGGGTTCTATTAAAGGATCGCTCAAAGTCGGTACTGCTCCAAAGCAGTCAAACTCCTCTTTAAGGAATTGGTCAAGGAATGGAAGCGGTAATAACTTCCCCAAACTTCCCTTTATAAAAAACTACAAACCTGCACTCATACAAAGTGTCGGTTTTTTAGTTTCTGGGTTAACCTGGAATCTTAGCCTACTAGATAGAAGGGTGAAAAATTAACGGGCTAATCAAGGCCCGTTTTTTGAGCGGGGGATAAAATCGCTAGACTAAATAAAAAAATTGGTCAATTGCTAGATTCTTAATCTAAAAACTCACCCATTACCTATTACCATGACGATAATCTCTGTTGGTATGTAGTTGCGCTTGAGCGCTCTTTCACCTCAAGCACATACCATAAACAAAACAATTAGTCAACCTCTAAAACCTCATCTAAAATCCACGCATAAAATCGCTATGTCACACTCCACAGATATTGTCGCATTGGCTCGATTAATGGCAGCAGACTTCAGCAACCAAGCCCAAGCCTTTGAAAACCCGCCATTTTTTGCCCACATTCGCGTCTGTATGAGGCCGTTGCCGGTGGAACTGCTAGGAGGAATAAGCCTCTACGTCGAGCAAGCCTATGACTACATACTCAACCAACCTTATCGAGTTCGAGTCCTGCAAATAATCGCCGCCGGCGACCACATCGAAATCGAAAACTACGCCATCGAAAACGAACAAGAATTTTATGGCAACTCCCGCCAACCCGAAAAACTCAAAGCCCTAACAGCCGACCGGCTCAAACTTTTACCCGGATGTAAATTTATCACCCACTGGACAGGGAACGGATTTAAAGGCGAAGTCGAACCAGGCAAAGGCTGTATGGTATTCCGCAAAGGCAAAAATACCTATTTAGAAAGCAGTTTTGAAATAGACGAACACAAATTTATCAGCCATGATCGAGGACGCGACCCCGAAACCGATGAGCATATCTGGGGATCAGTAGCCGGCCCCTTTGAATTCATCCGTAAGGCCAGTTTTGCCCAAGAAGTCCATTAGTCATTTGTCCCTAGTCCATAGTCATTTATCCTTAGTTATCGGTTAAATGACTCTTGACTCTTGACTCTGGACTCTTGACTCTGGACAAATGACCAATCACAAATGGCAGATATGTCACAAGGTACACAAAGCTGGTACATTTAGCGAGTGTCAGCAAGCAAAAATAAGCGAACACGATGAGAGTCCTGGTTATTGGCGGCGATGGTTATTGCGGTTGGGCAACTGCCCTCCATCTTTCAAATCGAGGTTATGAAGTCGGCATATTAGATAGCTTGGTGCGGCGTCATTGGGATATGCAGCTTGGAGCAGATACCTTAACCCCCATAGCTCCCATACAGCAACGCATCCAACGCTGGCAAGATTTGACCGGCAAAAAAATTGACCTATTTATCGGCGACATCAACAACTACGAGTTTTTAATTGATGCGCTCCGCCGGTTTCAACCCGATTCCCTTGTTCACTTTGGCGAACAACGTTCCGCGCCTTTCTCGATGATTGACCGCGAACACGCAGTCTTAACTCAGGTTAACAACGTCGTCGGGACGCTAAATCTTCTGTACGCCATGAAAGATGAATTCCCCGATTGCCACTTGGTCAAACTGGGGACAATGGGAGAATATGGCACTCCCAACATAGACATCGAAGAAGGCTACATCACCATTGAACACAACGGGCGTAAAGACACCCTCCCCTATCCAAAACAACCAGGTAGTTTCTACCACGCAAGCAAAGTTCACGACAGCACAAATATACATTTAGCTTGCCGGATTTGGGGATTGCGAGTCACCGACTTAAATCAAGGTGTGGTTTATGGCGTCTTAACCGAAGAAACCGGCATGGATGAAATGCTGATCAACCGGCTTGACTATGACGGAGTATTCGGAACCGCCTTAAACCGGTTTTGCATCCAAGCAGCCATCGGGCACCCCCTCACCGTCTACGGAAGCGGCGGACAAACTCGCGCTTTCTTAGACATCCGAGATACCGTGCGATGTATGGAATTAGCAATTGCCAATCCTGCTCAAGCCGGAGAATTTCGAGTTTTTAACCAATTCACCGAAATGTTTAACGTCGGCGACTTGGCAATAATGGTGAAAAAAGCCGGAAATGCACTCGGTTTAAACGTCGAAATCAACAACATCGACAACCCCCGCGTTGAAAATGAACAACACTATTTCAACGCTAAAAATACAAACCTCCTCGAACTAGGTTTACAACCTCATTTACTTTCAGATTCCCTGCTCGACTCCCTGCTAAACTTTGCAGTCAAATATCAAAATCGAGTCGATAAAAACCATATCCTGCCCAAAGTATCTTGGCGCCGGTAAATAGCAACAAGCGCAAGAGGTAATTAAGAATTCTTGATTATCTCTTGTTGCCAAAAAGCCTCAAAAAACATTGATTTTATATCTGTGTTAATGTGTGGTTAAAAAACCTGTTTTTTTGAGAAAAGCTAGGAAACAGCACCCTCAAAAATTGACATAATCCCCATGCGTTGATCCTATTACTAATCTCGCTATTGTCCACACAACAACTAAAAGAACCACTGACCACTGACCACTGACCTTTATGCGAATTGCCTTATTTACAGAAACTTTTTTACCCAAAGTAGACGGAATTGTTACCCGACTGCGGCACACCGTCGAACAATTACAGCGGTGCGGTGATCAAGTCTTAATTTTCTGCCCAGAAGGAGGACTCACCGAATATAAAGGCGCAGAAATTCACGGCATTTCGGGATATCCTTTGCCTTGGTATCCCGAATTAAAAATGGCATTTCCTCGGCCTTCAATTGGATTGGAACTGCAAAGATTTAAACCCGATATTGTTCATGTTGTCAACCCAGCAATTTTAGGATTAGGCGGAATTTATTATGCAAAAACCATGCAAATTCCCCTTTTGGCTTCCTACCACACCCACTTGCCGCAATACTTGCAACATTACGGCTGGGCAGTGCTGGAACCTTTACTCTGGGAATTGCTAAAAAATGCCCACAACCAAGCGGCACTCAATCTTTGCACGTCTACTGCAATGGTAGAAGAATTATCGAGTCACGGCATCGAACGAGTTGATCTTTGGCAGCGCGGTGTTGATACCGAAACTTTTCACCCAAGTTTAGCCTCACACTCCATGCGAGTGCGTTTGAGTCAAGGCAACCCCGACAATCCATTACTCTTATATGTAGGACGTTTAGGAGCAGAAAAAGAAATAGAAAGAATCAAGCCGGTGTTGGAAGCCATCCCCGGAGCCCGACTAGCCCTTGTTGGCGATGGGCCAAACCGCCAAGCTCTGCAAGAACACTTTGCCGGTACCCCCACCCATTTTGTCGGCTACCTCCAAGGAGTCGAACTCGCCACCGCCTACGCTTCCGCCGATGCCTTTATTTTTCCCTCACGCACAGAAACTTTAGGCTTAGTTTTGCTTGAAGCAATGGCTGCCGGCTGTCCTGTTGTTGCCGCTCGGTCGGGAGGCATTCCCGATATCGTCACTGATGGTGTCAATGGCTATCTTTTTGATCCAACAGACGAAACCGGCTCTATTACAGCCACCCAACGCCTGTTAGCTCATGCCAGCGAAAGGGAAACCTTAAGACAAAACGCCCGCCGAGAAGCAGAACGCTGGGGCTGGCCAGCCGCAACTGCCCAACTGCGCCGCTATTATCACCGAGTCATTGCTTGCTTAGAAATGTCCAACGCCGCTTAATGATTTCAGGGGTGCAGTAACATCACAGCCGGCTCATAGATAAAAAAATAATAGCTACCAGGCCCTTCTTATTCCCATCTAACAATCCCGATGGCTTATATACTAAATGAACGGTAGTCGGAATTGATAGATAGTGTTAAGTTGGTTTTCAAACCCCCAAGCGTCAAACTTCACCCACAAGATTATCTTAGGTAAAGTGCCTTCTCTATAAGTGTTACTCCCATGCGCCGGTGGCAAGTCTTGCCAACCCCAGCAAGGCTTAACTCGGCTCAAAGCCCTAGCATCTCTGTACCACTATGCGGCAAAACGCAAATTATCAGCTTTGCGTAAAAACTCATGGTAGCCAAACCGATGTACAGCGAAAGGGCCCGTATTTAAGCAAATAAAACTGAGTGTCCTTTGCCTATCTGGGGATACGCGACGCTCAAAAATTTATATGTTATCAATTTAACGTTAGTTTCTCTCATGCCGGTGGGCAAAAACCACCCTCTTAAGGATTAATACTATGACATTTTCTGATGCTGGTAGCATTCTGGCTACATTAACACAAGCTAATGGCATGGGTGCGTTAGCCCGTCGCGTTAAGGATCTACCAGTTCCCGAATTTGTCTGCTTGCTCGATTTTATTACCGCTGAGTTTCAGCAATTTCTTAGGGCAATAGAACTGATTAATAATGATGCCCTAGAGACGATGTTAGAGCAATTACTTGATGCTTTTACCCTCAAATTAGGGCAAATTATTCGGGCAGATCGTACCGCCATTTTTTTAGTTGATACAGAAAAAAAACAACTGTGGTCTAAAATTACTCAGGCTCCCAATGCTAAACCTTTAGAAATTCGCATACCTGTGCATATTGGCATTGTTGGGCGAGTGGCAGAAACCGGCGAACTTATCAATATTGCCGACGCCTACACTCATCCATCTTTTAACAAAGAAATTGACGAACACCCCGGATATCAAACCCAAAGTCTGCTCTGTATTCCGATTTTTAGTAATAAAAATCCTTCCGAAGTTGTCGCCGTAGTCCAGCTTTTAAATAAAGCCGGTAATGTGCCTTTTAGTAGTGAAGATGAAGATGAATTTCGTAACTTTGCAAGCTCAATAGGTATCATTTTAGAAAGTTGTCAGTCTTTTTATGTAGCGGCGCGGAAACAAAGAGGCGTTTCTGCACTTTTACGGGCGACATCTTCCTTGGGACAAAGTTTAGATTTAGATGCCACTTTACAATCGGTGATGGAGCAAGCTCGTGATTTAATGCAGGCAGATCGCAGTACCTTATTTTTACTCAGTAAAGAAAGTAATGAATTGTGGACAAAAGTAGCTACTACAAACAGTAAAAATAAAGTTGAAATTCGCATCACGGCTAATAAAGGCATTGCCGGTTATGTTGCTTCCACCGGCCAAACCCTTAATATCACTGATGCTTATCAAGACCCTCGGTTTGATCCTAGCACCGACCAACGCACCGGCTATCTGACTCGGACAATATTATGTATGCCGGTGTACAGTTCATCGGGAGATTTAATTGGCGTTACTCAGTTAATTAATAAAAAAAATCAAGGCACTTTTACCAGTACCGATGAAGCCTTTATGGCAGCCTTTAACCGCCAGGCCGGTATTGCCCTTGAAAATGCCCAACTCTTTAAAAACGTCCTCATCGAAAAACAATATCAAAAAGACATTCTTCAAAGTTTATCTGATGCAGTCATTTCCACAGATATGCAAGGCAGAATCGTCACCATCAACGATGCCGCCCTTGAATTATTAGGCTGTCCCGTCAAAGCCGAAGGCGGAAAACACCGGCTTTTATGGGAAAATAAACTAATTGATCGCTACATTTGGGAAGTCGTACCTATCGAGAGTTTGCGTTGGCGTTTGCAAGATAGTCTCAGCAAAAAAAGTCACCATTATCTGCCCGAACAAAACTTAATTGTCGGGCTTTATATCGTGGATCATAAGGGTTCTTCTTCCCAAGCCAGGAAAAAAGAAAGTTATATTTTAGCTGTACAAGATCGCATCAAACCTGATTTTTATATTCCTTGGAATGAGTTGGTATTTGAGGCCGGTGGTTCTCAAATTGCTACCCCAATTCCCCAAGAAAAAATCACCCAAATTGAACGCAGTATCAACCTCACAATTAACCCCCTCACCAACCCGGAAGGAGGCGTGCGAGGCGGCTTAGTTGTCTTAGAAGATATCAGCCGCGAAAAACGTCTAAAAAACACTATGTATCGTTATTTAACTCCTGGTGTGGCCGAAAGAGTTATGGAATTAGGCGAAGACTCTTTGATGGTGGGAGAACGCAAAGAAGTCACCATTTTATTTTCAGATATACGCGGTTATACCACCCTTACAGAAAATTTAGGCGCTTCCGAAGTTGTCTCATTACTTAATCAGTATTTTGAAACAATGGTGGAGGCTGTTTTTGATCACGATGGCACTTTAGATAAATTTATTGGTGACGCCTTGATGGCCGTATTTGGTGCACCTCTTCCTTTAGCAGATCATGCCTGGAAGGCAGTAGAATCATCCCTGGATATGCGCCGGCGTTTAGCAGAATTTAATAGAAAACGCATTGTGGAAGCCCAACCACAAATTCATGTCGGTATTGGCATCAGTTCGGGAGACGTCGTATCAGGAAATATTGGCTCTCAAAAACGTATGGATTATACGGTAATTGGCGATGGCGTTAATTTAAGTTCTCGCTTGGAAGGTGTGACTAAAGAATATGGCTGTGATATTATTTTGAGCGAGTACACTTACGAGTTATGCGCTGATAAAATTTGGGTGCGAGAATTAGATAAAATTCGCGTCAAAGGCAAACATCAAGCTGTTAATATCTATGAATTAATAGGCGACCGCCGCCAGCCTTTAGATGGCCAAAAAGCGAAAATGCTAGAACTCTATGAGGCTGGACGCCATGCTTATTTAGTAAGGAATTTTAAAAAGTCACTGGTTTATTTTAATCAAATTGAAGAAATCGACCCCACAGATCGCGTTGTGGCTGTATATCTGGAACGCTGCTTAAATTATCTCAAAAATCCTCCGCCGGAAACTTGGGATGGTGTTCACACTATGACGACTAAATAAATTCTACATTGTCGCAACTATAGCGGTTTTCATTGATCCTGATACAGTTTAGGCGTTTTAAAAATCTGTCTATATGAAAATCGGTTTTTGGTCGTTCCCCGTCTTAAAAATATCGCTATATATACATATTTTTTACCTTTTGCAGGCCATTAAATGCTACCAACAGCGGAGCCAAGGTGCAACTACATACCAAGCTTGATGTATCTCCCAATCTCTGATTAAAATACTCAGTGCGGTACACTAGAAAGCTAAAATAACTGTTGCCGGTGGCAGAAAAACCCACGTTTGCAGTGTTCTTTGACCCGCACAACACACTACCAATCGGGAAACCGCCGGCAATTAAATAACCCTAAATAACGGTATCCCTCATGTCTTCTCAACAAAAGCTTTACGAAGGCAAAGCAAAAATTATCTACACAACCGATGATCCAGAAATTTTACTGGCACATTACAAAGACGATGCCACAGCTTTTAATGCTCAAAAGCGAGGCACAATTGTCGGCAAAGGCCAGATAAACTGTACCATTTCTAGCCATATCTTTCGGCAACTTGAAACCGCCGGCATTCCCACCCACTTTATCGACTGCCCCACCGCAAACCAAATGCTAGTCAGGCGTGTAACGATCATTCCCCTAGAAGTGGTGGTGAGAAATATTGCCGCCGGCAGTCTGTGCAAACAAACCGGCATACCGGAAGGAAAGGTACTCAAAACTCCCCTAGTCGAGTTTTATTATAAAAACGACGGACTCGGAGATCCTTTGCTCACTCGCGGACGCCTCTACGAAATGGAACTCGCCACCCCCTCTCAAGTTGAAGAACTGCAAAACATGGCATTGCAAATTAATTCGTACCTGCAAAACTTTTTTGAAAAATGTAACATCACCCTCGTAGACTTTAAACTAGAATTTGGTATTGACAGCCTCTTAAAACTGCAACTCGCCGATGAAATTAGCCCCGACACTTGCCGATTGTGGGATAACAGCGAAGCAGATCCACAAAAGCGCGTTATGGATAAAGACCGTTTTCGCCGCGATCTCGGAAACGTCGAAGAAGCTTATCAAAGAGTTTTAGAGCGCGTTTTGTCTGCTGTTGAGACAATTTAAGCGCTTTGTTCATAATTCATGGTTCATGGTTTAAAAAACAGCGGTCAAAAGCAAGTAATTTTCTTGACAAAACCAATCAAAAGTGATAAAGAGAATCTGCCGGCATGAGGGCGAGCAAATCAAGATACTGATGATTACTGAGCGCTGACCACATACAATGAACCATGAATCATCAACTTTCAAAAATTTAGGTGTGTGGGAAGTGAACAACAACGTTAACAAAATGCGACTACCTCCCGTATGGGTGGCAGTTTTAACCGCCTCAACAACCCTCTCATTATCGAACTCTATCAGTGCAAAAACTCTAACTTCGACTGATACTTATTCCGCAGATAGTGCCAGTGAGCATCTGAGTTTGGCAAAAAACCCATTGTTCTCAGCCGGCCTGCCAAAAACATCCCTTAGTTTTGAGCGTGGCGAAGGCGCGGAGAAAATGGCAGTTGTGCCAATCAATGAAAGAATGCGGGCCGGCAGTCGTCTGAATGAGCAAGCAAAAGAACAGACATCTGAAAGCCCAGAAATTGCCACAAAAACCGAAAATTTACCCTTATTTTCTAGGGAAATGCCGGCTGAGGATTTGTTAAAAGCTGCGCCGAACAGGGCGATTTTTAGCGGACTTGCCGACGACAAAAGTACAGACAATGATATAAGCGCAGGTGCACAGAAATCTCTCGAACCTAGAAACATCTCGGTTCAACCGGCCCCTACGCCGACAAATTTTCGGGAAATAAAGTCTTTTTTGCCTTCCGGGGCTCAAAGTGAGCAAAAACAGATAGCGACCGCCCAGACAGAGGCGACTACGGCTGAATGGTTAACAGTGTTATCAACCGGCCTACTCAAACCCCAACAACACCCAGCCATTGCCCAAAACCCCGAACCAGTCCCACCGCCACCACCACCACAAACACCGCCACCGACCAGACCAGCGCCGCCACCGGCCCCCATACCCTTGCCGGTGACACCGCCGCGTCAAAGCAGCGATTGTCCTGATCCGAATGCGCCTCAAGTTTTGGTGGCCGAAGTTGCCGTCAGTGGGGTAGAAGGCGAATTGCAAAATGAAGTGTATCGCGTGATTCGCACACAACCCGGACGGACTACCAACCGCTGCCAATTGCAAGAAGACATAAACGGAATTTTTGCAACGGGGTTGTTTTCCACCGTTGATTACCAACCACAAGACACGCCCTTGGGGGTGAGAGTTACCTTTGTGGTACAACAAAACCCAATTTTGCAAAGTGTGGTAATTAATGCAGTGCCGGCCGGTGCCGCTGGTGTGGTGCCGCAAAGCGTCGTAGATGAAATTTTTAGGCCGCAGTATGGCACGATTCTCAACTTGCGGCAATTTCAAGAAGGCGTCAGACGTTTAAATCAGTGGTACAAAGACAACGGTTATATTTTGGCGCAGGTCATCGCCTCAAGTCCGGTGGATAACCAAGGCAGAGTGACTCTCCAAGTAGCTGAAGGTGTCGTCGAAGATGTCCAAATTCGCTTTCTTAATAAAGAAGGAGAAGCGACTGATGAAGAGGGGAATCCGATTCGAGGCCGCACTCGTGAATTTATTATTACGCGAGAAATGGCACTAAAGCCTGGGGGAGTGCTTAATGAAACTTCCTTGATCGCCGATCTGCGCCGCTTATTTGGGTTGGGGATTTTTGAAAAAGTCGAACCGTCTTTAAATCCAGGTCAAGATCCCCGCAAGGTTGTGGTGGTGTTGAATGTTACAGAAAGAAATACCGGCTCACTGGGTGCCGGTGCCGGTTTATCTTCGGCCACCGGTTTGTTTGGTACTGTCAGCTATCAAGAATCAAACCTAGGTGGAAATAACCAAAAATTAGGGGCGCAGTTACAAGTCAGCGAACGCGCTTTATTGTTTGATGTATCTTTCACAGATCCTTGGATTGCCGGTGATCCTTTCCGTACTTCTTATACAGTGAACGGTTTCCGCCGCCGGTCGATTTCTTTAATTTTCGCTGGGGGGCCCAATGAAGTCGAGTTACCGGATGATCAGGGACGGCCTCGAATTGTGCGAACCGGCGGCGGTGTCACCTTTACTCGTCCTTTGACTCCCAATCCTCTTGTAGCTTCTGAGTGGACAGCCTCGCTCGGTTTGCAGTATCAGCGCGTGGAAACCCGCGACTCTGATGGTGATATTGCCACAGTCGATGAAGCCGGCAGTCCCTTAAGTTTTAGTGGAGATGGCCAGGATGATTTAACTACGGTTCAGTTTGGCTTAGTCCGAGATTTGCGGGATAACGCTTTAAAACCAACCAGGGGTTCAGTGCTGCGGTTGACCACAGAACAATCGATTCCGATTGGTGCCGGAAATATTCTCCTCAACCGCCTACGCGGTAGTTATTCGCAGTATGTGCCGGTGAACTTTTTTAGATTTGCTGAAGGGGCGCAAACTCTGGCATTTAATTTCCAAATCGGTACGATTTTAGGCGATTTGCCACCCTATGAGGCGTTTGCTTTGGGGGGTAGCAACTCGGTACGCGGTTTTGATGAAGGTGATTTAGGAAGCGGTCGCAGTTTTGTTCAGGCGACGGCTGAGTATCGTTTTCCGGTGTTTTCGTTTTTGAATGGGGCGTTATTTGTGGATTTTGGCAGTGATTTAGGCAGCGGCAGTTCTGTCCCAGGCGATCCGGCAGGAGTGCGGGGTAAACCAGGCACCGGCCTTGGTTACGGTTTAGGTGTGCGCGTTGATACTCCCTTGGGGCCGATTCGTGTGGATTATGGTTTCAGTACCGAAGGCGATGCCAGATTTCACTTTGGTATCGGAGAACGTTTCTAAAGTTAAGTACCCTCAAAAGGCTTATTTTTGTGTGCAATTAGATACAAAATTGCCCGGTTTTCAAGCATCTATCTAGCCCTTTGGGGGCCACTTATTTTTGGAACCCAAGGGTTGTCAAAATTACCGACTCAATTTTGCCGGCCTTGGAAATGTTGATTTGAAAGGCTGATAGCTACAGGGAATGGGTAATGGGGTAATGGCTGATTTGTATAGTTGTTGTGAATTAAATGGAACATTACAACGATGCTCAAAACAATAGAAACGTCTTCTGTGACTTCCTATACGGTAGGAAGCGCGATTGAAATCTCAGGCGTAGGGTTACACACCGGCACTTTGACTCGGCTGAAAATCTTGCCGTCGGCGGGAGAAGGTCGCTATTTTGTGAGAACTGATTTACCTGGAAAGCCTAGTATCCCGGCGTTGGTGGAATTTGTGCGATCTTCGACGCTTTCAGTGGAACTTGCTAAGGGTGATGCTTCTGTGCGGACGGTAGAACATTTGCTGGCTGCTTGTGTGGCTTTGGGCGTTGAGAGCGTTCGGATCGAAGTAGATGGGCCGGAATTACCGCTATTGGATGGTTCGGCTCAACCTTGGGTGATGGCAATTGCCTCCGCAGGAGTGGTGCCGGTGTCGGGGAGTGGGGCTGAGCAGTCTTCGATTCTGGCACTAGGAGAAATGGGACTAGGAAAGGGTGACAGCGTTCGCCGGCCCTTATCTCCGCTTTTTGTTCAAGAAGGTGATGCCTTTGTGACTGCTCTACCGGCTCAAGTAACTCGTTTTACCTATGGTATTGAGTTTGAATCTGCCGCCATTGGTAAACAGTGGCACAGTTGGACGCCGGCCATTGAAAGTTTTAGTGATGAAATTGCGCCGGCACGGACTTTTACTTTGGCGCGATATGTCGAGCAGATGCGGCAGGCCGGTTTAATTAAAGGGGGAAATCTTGAGAGTGCCTTGGTTTGTGACGAAACCGACTGGTTAAATCCGCCTCTGCGATTTGCAAATGAGCCGGTACGTCATAAAATCTTAGACTTAGTGGGCGATCTAAGCTTGCTTGGAAAAATTCCTTGCGCTCATTATGTGGCCTACAAAGCCAGTCACAAGTTGCACGTCCAACTAGCGAGACTTTTGGCTGCAAATGATGCCGGTTATTAGGTCGGGTTGTGTGATCTTGACCTTTGAAACGGTGGTTTGATGCCGAAAAAAATGTCTCCAATGGTTGCGAAAATTTGTCAGTGAAGAGCCGGAGCGTGCTTTGGCAAAACTTGTGGCAAGATGCGTTAGATCGTGGGCCACCGGCTTGTATAATCAACTATTGCAACCCGATCAAGAGTCCTTGGTGACTGGTGGCTGGTGTAATGGTAATTTTTTCACGCCTTCACCAATCCTCGATCACCGATTTGCCAAAAAACTCAGATTCCAGCACACCATCTACCAAAAAACTCATGTCCACTTTGACCGACGTTAACGCTCCCACTTCTCCCGAAATTTCGACCGAGTACCCTTCCCCAAATCAAGAGGTTTCCGAGCAAGTGATAGCAACACCGGCCCCGAAAACGCTTTTTACGATTGAAGAAATCCAACAATTACTCCCCCACCGTTACCCGTTTGCGCTGGTAGACCGAATTATTGATTATGTCCCCGGAAAAAAAGCGGTGGGGATTAAAAATGTGAGTATCAATGAGCCGCATTTTCAGGGACATTTTCCAGGTCGTCCGATTATGCCTGGAGTTTTGATTGTGGAGGCGATGGCGCAGGTGGGAGGAATTGTTTTAACACAAATACCTGATTTGCCAAAAGGTTTATTTGTGTTTGCCGGTATTGATAAAGTAAGATTCCGCCGGCCGGTGGTTCCTGGTGACCAATTGGTAATGACTTTAGAGTTAATTTGTCTCAAACAACGCCGGATCGCCAAAATGCAAGGCCGTGCTGAGGTAGATGGGAAATTGGTCACCGAAGGTGAACTGATGTTCTCTTTGGTGGACTGAAAAATTTATTCGAGTGTGCTGGATAGTTCAATCTGTCACTGTGTGGGGTTGAAGCATCAAGTTTAATCGCACAAGGAAAGATTGAACAAGCGATCAATCAATTATGAAAACATTAATTCATTCCACCGCTGTTATTCATCCCCAGGCCGAGTTACACCCAACGGTTAAAGTGGGTGCCTATGCGGTGATTGGGGAAGGCGTAAAAATTGGTGCCCAAACGGAAATTGGCCCTCATGTTGTTATTGAGGGAAATACGGAAATTGGGTCAAGAAATCGCATTTTTGCCGGGGCGGCTATTGGTTTAGAACCACAGGATCTTAAATACAATGGTGCGTCAACTGGTGTAAAAATTGGCGATGACAATACGATTCGGGAATATGTGACGGTAAATCGGGCAACTGGGGCCGGTGAAATTACAAAAATCGGCAATGGAAATTTATTGATGGCCTATTGCCATGTCGCCCATAATTGCACAATTGAAGATAATGTGGTGATTGCCAATACTGTTGCCTTGGCGGGTCATGTTTATATTGAGTCAAGGGCGACTATTGGAGGTGTTTTAGGGGTTCACCAATTTGTCCGTATAGGCCGGTTGGCTATGGTTGGGGGAATGAGTCGAATTAGCCGAGATGTACCGCCTTATATGCTAATAGAAGGAACACCGGCACGGGTTTATTCTCTCAATTTGCTGGGTCTAAAACGAGCAAAGTTGACAGCAGGGGATGTAAGTTTACTAAAAAAAGGTTTCCGAACAATTTACCGTTCAGGGTTAACAGTAAGTCAAGCCTTAGAAGCCGTAAGCTTATTACCAGAAAACGAACATTTGCAACATTTGAGCCGGTTTTTACAAATGTCGCAAACCCCAGGCCGGCGCGGTTTAACACCAGGCAAAAAATCAAAATCCCACACTCAAGAAACCCACCCAGACGAAGACTAAACCCAACCCAAAAACCTATCCTATTTATCTGCGTTCATCTGCGTTTATCTGCGGTTAAAAAATCAAAACCCCAAACCTCCACCGGCCAAAAAAACTTTACGGCCTAAATTTTAGTGAAAAAATGCCAGAAAAAACCCATCTTCCCAATCCCCAAACCCTGAAAATCTTCATAAGCACCGGCGAAGTTTCAGGAGACTTACAAGGAGGCTTATTAATAGAAGCTCTTTTCAGCCATGCAAAACAAACTGGAATTGAGTTAGAAATTGTAGGTTTAGGTGGAGAAAGAATGGCTAATGCCGGTTGCCATTTGTTGAGAGATACAACGGCAATCGGTTCAGTGGGTTTACTAGAATCTATTCCTTTTATTTTGCCAACTTTGGAAGTGCAAAAGAAAGCCAAAAAGTATTTACAAGAAAATCCTCCAGATGTGGTGGTTTTGATTGATTATATGGGGCCAAATATTGCTTTGGGGGAGTATGTAAAAGGAAATTTACCCGGAGTGCCGGTGGTTTTTTATATTGCGCCTCAGTTGTGGGTGTGGGCACCGTTTCCATCACAAACTCGTCAAATTGTCAAGATATCAGATTTAATTTTGGCGGTGTTTCCCCAGGAGGCAAGCTATTACAAGGAAAAAGGCGCTAACGTTTGCTGGGTTGGGCATCCGTTAATTGACCGGCTAGGGCAGTTTCCGACTCGCCAGGAAGCGCGCAAGGTGTTAGGGATTGAGGAGGGGGAGTTAGCGGTGGCGTTGTTGCCGGCATCCCGTCAGCAGGAGGTGAAGTATTTGTGGCCGGTGATTTTGGAGGCTGCTAGGTTGCTTCAGGAACGGGTTCCGGGGGTGAGTTTTTGGGTTCCGCTGTCGTTGGAGAAGTATCGAGGGGCGATTGAGGAAGGGATACGGGCGTGTGGGTTACGGGCTAAGGTGGTGGCGGGCCGGTCGTGGGAGGTGTTGGCGGCGGCGGATTTGGCTATTTCTAAGTCGGGGACGGTAAATTTGGAGATTGCGCTTTTGAAGGTGCCGATGGTGGTGGTGTATCGGGTGAGCGGGCTGACGTATGGGGTGGCGCGCCGGTTGTTTAAGTTTAAGATTCCGTTTATGTCGCCGGTGAATTTGGTGGGGATGAAGTCGGTGGTGCCGGAGTTGTTACAGGAAGAGGCTACACCAGAGGCAATTGTGGATGAGGCTTTGCGGTTGCTGCCGGGTGGTGAGGGGTATGAGGAAGTGTTGGGGGGGTATGAGGAGATGCGGGAGTTGTTGGGGCCGGTGGGTGTTTGCGAACGGGCGGCGGTTGAGGTTTTGGGGTTGGTTGTGAGGGGGTAGGTGGGCCGGTTTTTGATGTTGGGTTGGGTGGGCCGGTTGTTTAACAAAAGTTAACTATGTATAAGTTCTCTTCTTGCGACTGTGAAGGTCGTGGGATGTGTTGCTATTTGGCTGAATGGTTGATATAGATTGATTTTCAAAAAAAATATATGTGATTAGTGCGGTCATTTAATGTGGCTCGCATTTGTTCACACTTTGTAAAATATTTCTACTTGACATTGGTAATTGCCGTGCTATATTTGGTTTGTCCGTAAAATTACGGTTAAGTTTGATTAGAGTTGTAAGCCTTTACATAGTAAGGCGTTGAGATAAGTGGTTTTCCGTAGTTTGGACTGGAAAAGGCAGTTTACTGTCTTGCGTGTTTTTACTTAAATTTTGATGGCCTGGTTGTGGGCCGGTTATCTCACGTTTGTGAGATTTATTTGAGGCGCTCATTCCCTGTTGGGGGTGGGTGATGGGAGATTTTTTGTTTTTTTTTGCATTTACCAAGAGGAAAAAATCATGGCGACGTTTAATTCTGAAAATTTGTTCAATTCTTCACTTGAAGTTTCTCTTCAACAGGTTTACAGCAGCTTAAATAATTTTGCCAAAGCTGATGATTTTTTGACAAAAAGTGAAAGTGTATTTGGTAGTAATTTTAACGGTAGTAAATTAGAAGAAATTCGTAGCGAATGGATTAATAGTAATTTTACATCTCTTCCAAAAATTGAAATTGTCGATGGGTTGGAACTACAAGGGGCTAATGCTGCTTATGCAGGAATAACAAATACAATTTATTTATCTCAAGATTTCTTGAATAAGTATGCGAGTAATCCTGAAGCGATTAGTGCAGTTTTAATTGAGGAAATTGGGCATTATGTAGATTTGCAGATTAATAGTGAAGATACACCAGGGGATGAAGGAGCAATTTTCTCAGCGATAGTTTTAGGCCAAAATTTAGATTCCGATACTTTGGATTCAATGAAACAAGAAGATGACTCTAAAGTTTTGAATTTAGGCAATTCTAGTATCTTTGTTGAACAGTCGATAACAACAGGAACTTATTCTGATGGTATCGATTTTGGTCGTTATGTTTTTCAAGGTAAAACAGCAGACTATATAGAAAAGTTTTTAGGAATACAAGTCGATAATTCTTATGAATATGACTCTGGAGACTCTCTCATTCTACGTACAGGATACCCTGGCTTCAAGACAAACTTCTTAGATGAAGGGGGATTGCAGGCTGGAATTGAACTAGAAGGTGGATCATTTGGTGCAGGATTTAAAGCATACGCAGGTTTAAATTTAGGTGAAATAGATTTCGATCTCCCATTGCAAGCTCTTTTAAATGCGAGTGATTCGGAGAAGAAACTTCAGTTTGACTTCACAACTATCTTTGATGCCAAGCTTGACTATAAAATTCCTTCTGCCTATGCAGTTTTAGATGCTGTCTTTGACTACAATATTGGATCACTGAATGCTTTTGCAAGTATTCCGGGAGCAGGTATAGAGCAAACCCTTATTGGTGGTGTAAATGGAAGCTTCATACACCGAATGGTTAATATCAATACCTTAAACGATCCTGTAGTACAGGTGAACCTATTGCCAGGACAAGTTGATTTTCTAACTTCTTCAATGAGCGTTAATGAAATTTCCCTGTTCGATGGCTTGGCAACTTTCAAAGCAAGTATCGTTCCCAAGTTCAACTCTAGCGTGGAAAACTCATCTACAGAAGACCAGTTTTCTATAAAGGTTAGTAATCAAAGCCCTCCCAATCCTGAAGAGCTTCCTCCGGGCGAACCCAACCCCGATCCATCTAATCCTGATGAGTTGGCTCGCCTAACCGTAAATTTTGATAAAATTCTAGCACAAATACCACAGTTAAAATTTCTCGCTAACAAAGTAGAAGCTGGGCCATTTGAGGCTGAATACAGGCTACTACCAATCGAACTTAGTGGTATACTAAACGCAATTTATGAACTTGAGGTTGGAATTAGAAATACTGAACCAAAAATAATTGGAGGGGAATTTTTAGATTTCACTACTCCGTACTCTGAGCTTGATGAATTACTTGCAAAGGATATAGATAATGATTCCAACATAGATGTTACGTTTGAACTGAATCCAGATATTTTCTTTAAGCCAACCATTGCATTAGAATTGGAAACACAGTTTAACGTAGACATTGGGAGAGGAAAGATAAAATTAGACGTTAATAAGCTACCATCCCCATTCAAAAACATTCCCTTTCTGAACAATATCAGTGGAAGTGTTAATCTTATTAATCTGCCTGAAATTGCTCCTGATTTCTTAAGCTCTCGCATTGATGTTTTCAAGACGGATGTCAGCATACCTTTCAACGATCTGTACGCGAAGTTTAATAATGGTGCAGATCCAACATTTAACGAGATTTCTGTTCCAATACCCTTTAGTTCTATTTATCCCAATGTAGGAACTGCTGGCGATGACATTTTAACCTTACCTGAATCTGCTGGTGATGAAAATCTATATGGGGAAGCAGGGAATGATGTTCTTTACGGCAATTCATCTCGTAATAGAATTATGGGTGCCGAAGACAATGATACTATTTACGGCGGGACTGGTGATGATAGCCTTCATGGTGAACAAGGAGATGATATTTTACAAGCTGAACAAGGCAATGATTTATTAAATGGAGGTTTTGGCAAAGATACTATTGACTATAACAATTCAAGTAGCGGAATTATTGTCAACATTGATGAAACGCAGGGCTATACAAACCAACAAACAGCAGGAATATTTGACCTGGAAACTAATTTTGCTATTGGTTCAGGTACAGCATTAGATGGTTTTAGTACGCAGGATAATCTTGTTGAAATTGAAAATATCGTTGGTTCTTCTTATAACGATATTTTAATCGGCAATGCTTTAGATAATGTGATTGAAGCGAGTGCTGGTGACGATTTTCTTATTAGCAGTGGTGGAAACGACCAACTAGACGCAGGTGAGGGAATTGATCTTATAAGTTTCCGTCGAGATCTTAATGGTGTTTCCGTCAGCCTCAGAGATGGTATTGCTACAGATGGTTTTGGTGGTCAAGATATTATTTCTGGTGTAGAAAACGTTGTTGGTTCAAGCTTTGGTGACCAAATACAAAGTGATGATGGAGTTAATATCATTACGAGTGGCAGTGGAAATGATGTTGTTGATGCGTTAGCTGGAGATGATACTGTTTATGGAGAAGATGGAAATGATTATGTCTCTGCTGGTAGTGGAAATGATTCTTTATTAGGACAACAAGGAAACGATACCCTATTAGGAGAAACCGGCAGCGACGTATTATATGGAGGCACAGAAAACGACTACATAGACGGCGGAACAGAAAACGATCTCCTCTACGGAGAAAGCGGAGACGATCAACTTTTTGGCAACAGCAACAACGACTACCTAAAAGGCGACACCGGCAACGACTTTATCGACGGCGGAACAGAAAACGATACCGTCAGTTACGACAACTCCCCCAGCGGCGTAGTCGTCAACATAGACGAAACACGCAACTATCAACACGACACCCAACAACGGCAAAACGCATTAGTTAACGACTTCCTCAACCCCATAGAATATTACACCGACCTCGAAAAAACCTTTAGCATCAGCCCTGGCACAGCATTCGACGGTTTTGGTACAACAGACACCCTCCGAAACCTAGAAAACATCATCGGTTCAGCCTTCGATGACACCCTCATCGGCAACACCGGCCACAACATCATCCTCGCATTAACCGGCAACGACCTACTCATCTCAACCGCCGGCAACGACACCCTAGACGGCGGCGACGGAGATCAAGACATCCTCAGCCATCGCCGAGACCCAGGCAATGTTACCGTAAACCTAGAAACCGGCATCACCACCGACGGCTGGGGAAACACAGACATCATCACCAAAATTGAATACGTCATCGCCTCCGACACCGGCAACGACCACATCACCGGCAACAGCAGCATCAACATCATCACCGGCGGCGGCGGAAACGACACCATCAACGGCGGAGACAACACCGACACCCTTTACGGCGAAACCGGCAACGACAACATAATCGGCGGCCTAGGACAAGATACAATCTTTGGTAACTTAGGCATAGACACCCTTTACGGCGACCTGGAAAACATCAGCGACCTCGGAGATGCAGACGAGATCCGAGGTGGAGACGGAGACGACCTTATCTATGCCGGTGGAGGCGATGACACCGTTGCAGGCGATGCTGGTTTTGGACACGACACCATTTTTGGCGATCACGGCAACGACCTCTTGTATGGACGTCTCGGCAACGACAGCATCAGCGGCGGCGAAAACAACGACAGCATCTATGGAGAAGAAGGCAACGACATTATTTCAGGCAACGCCGGCAACGACTCCCTAGAAGGCAACGACGGAAACGACATTATTTCAGGCAACGAAAACGAAGACACCATCTACGGAAACGCCGGTAACGACAATATCACCGGCAACACCGGCCTCGACTACCTAGAAGGCAACGACGGAAACGACCTCATCTCAGGAAACGAAGACAACGACACCATATTTGGACAACTCGGAAACGACCGCATCTTTGGCGACACCGGCAACGACAGCATCCTTGGCGGAGAAGACAACGACAACATCAGCGGCGGCGACAACCAAGACACCATATTTGGAGAACTTGGCAACGACCTCATCAACGGAGACGCCGGAGAAGACAGCATCCAAGCCGGCAGCGGAGACGACCTCATCCTAGGAGGAAGCGAAAACGACACCATTGAAGGCCAAGACGACAACGACCGCATCTTTGGCAACTCTGGCAACGACTCCCTAGACGGCGGAAACGGAGACGACAACCTAGCCGGCGGCCAAGACAACGACACCCTCCAAGCACAAACCGGCAACGACTCCCTCCAAGGCAACGACGGCGACGACTTCCTCAACGGACACCAAGGCAACGACAACCTCAGCGGCGGAAACGGCCTCGACCTCCTCAACGGCAACGAAGACAACGACATCCTAGCCGGCGACGCCAACGAAGACACCCTCTATGGCCACACCGGCAACGACACCCTCAGCGGCGGCAGCGAAGCCGACCTCATGTTTGGCAACGAAGACAACGACTTACTCTTTGGAAACATCGGCAACGACACCCTCGAAGGCAACGACGGCAACGACATCCTCAGCGGTGGACAAGACAACGACAGCCTCACCGGCCAAACAGGCGACGACATTATCAGCGGCGACGCTGGCGACGACATCGCTTATGGCAACGAAGGCAACGACAGCCTCAGCGGTGGCATCGGCAACGATCTCCTGTACGGCAACGAAAACGCCGACAGCATCAACGGAGACAACGGACAAGACAGCATCTTTGGAGGTACCGACAACGACCTCCTGTACGGCAACGAAGGCGCCGACAGCATTTATGGGGAAGACGGCGACGACAACATCACCGGCGGAACAGGCAACGACACCATCAGCGGCGGTATCGGGAACGACAACATAGCCGGTAACGAAAACAGCGACTCTATTACTGGCAACGAAGGCGCAGACACCATCAGCGGCGGCGACGGCAACGACATTATTTCAGGCAACGAAGACACCGACTTAATAAACGGAGATAGCGGCAACGACAACATCACCGGAGATGCAGGAAACGACACCCTCAACGGTGGCGAAGACAACGACATCATTTCCGGTGGAACAGAAAACGACCTCATAAATGGAGATAGCGGCAACGACAACATCACCGGCGACGCAGGAGAAGACACAGCCAACGGCGGAACAGGAGATGATCGTATCAGTGGCGGCGAAGATAACGACATCCTCAACGGAGATGCAGGAGAAGACAACATCACCGGCGACGCAGGAAACGACACCATCAGCGGAGGAACAAACGATGACTACATCAACGGCAACGACGGACAAGACTTCATCAACGGCAATGCTGGCAACGACAAACTCTACGGCGATGCAGGAGAAGACACCATCTACGGAGAAGCCGGCAAAGACATACTAAAAGGAGAAGAAGGCAACGACTCCCTGATAGGAGGCAGCGGGGGAGACATCCTAGACGGCAGCAACGGAGACGACACCATCTCTTATCACACCTCCCCCGCAGGAGTTCGTGTAGACTTGCAACAACAAAAAGCCTGGGAAAGCGACGCAGCCGGTGACGAACTGTGCAGCATCGAAAATGCCGAAGGTTCCGAATATAACGACAGTCTATACGGTTACAACGCACCCCCAACCGGCCACGACAAAACCTACGAATACAAAGGCAACGACAACCTCACCGGCGCCAACATCCTCAACGGTTTAGGTGGAAACGACATCATCGACGGACGCGGCGGCGACGACACCCTCTACGGAGGCACCGGCCACGATACCATTGAAGGCGGCCTCGATAACGACCTGATCTTCGGAGAAGCCGGCAACGACTCCCTCCTTGGTGGAGACGGCAACGACTCCCTACTCGGTGGAGACGGCAACGACAAAATAAGCGGCAGTCTCGGAGAAGACACCCTTTTCGGAGAAGCAGGCAACGACAACCTAGAAGGCAACGAAGGCAACGACTCGCTACTCGGTGGAGAAGGCAATGATAAGCTTTCCGGTGGCGAAGGCAAAGACATATTGCGTGGCGAAACCGGCGATGATAACCTGGCCGGTGGTGAAGATAACGATCATCTCTACGGAGACGACGGCAACGACAACCTCAGCGGCGACTCAGGAGAAGATGTACTCAAAGGCGGTAAAGGTAACGATAACTTAGCCGGTGGCGAAAATGACGACCGCTTATTTGGCGAACAAGACAACGACAACCTTTCCGGCGATCTTGGTAACGACACCCTCGACGGCGGCGACGGAAACAACACCCTCACCGGCGGCGACGGCGAAGACTGGTTTATCGGAGGGGCCGGTGTTGATAATATGGATGGCAGTAACGGCATAGACACCCTTACCTACCTCAACTCCAACACCGCTATCAGCCTCAACCTCCAACAAAACCGCTGCCAGTTTGGTGATGCAGAAGGCGACAATATCCGCAACATCGAATATATCCAAGCTTCCAACTATAACGACACCCTCACCGGCAACGAACAAGCCAACATTTTCAACGCAGCAGACGGAGACGACACCCTCAAAGGACTTGATGGTAGTGATAGCCTCTATGGGGAAGCCGGCAACGACTACCTCGACGGTGGCAAAGACAACGACTATCTGGCTGGTGGAGATGGCAACGACAGCCTCAACGGGGCCGGTGGCGATGATACATTGTTAGGCGGATTAGGCAATGATGTGCTAAACGGACACGGAGGTTTTAATACCTTTGACGGCGGTTTAGGAGACGATGAAATCTACGCTGGCAATGCCATTGACAACATCATACTGGGACTTAGCGGCGGAATTGATACTATCTATAACTTCAATTTCGAGAAAGATAAATTCAACCTCTCTAATCTCACATATAATCAAGGGACAGACATCAACGCCAAAGATACCCTCGTCAGCGACAGCCTCACCGGCCAACTTTTAGCCATCCTCAAAGATACCCAAAACCCCTATGCACCAGTTACCAGTTCGGAAAATCAAAACACACCAAAAACAGAAAAAACAGACCCTCAAGGGTTAAACATAGATAGTTTTCTTACCGGAGAAAACCCAGCCATAATTAACCTACCCGGAGAAAATATTATCAGTTTGTCGGTGGCTGATAACCTAAAACCAGATACCCTAAATACAGAGCAAAACGACAAGCTACTTTTAGCAGTAAGCGACATCCAAACCAGCCTTTTATAGACATCAAAAAAACCCGGTTTATTAACTAAACCGGGTTTTTTAAAAATCTTTATTAAGGCCATTTCAGCCTATCTAACGAAGCTTAGGCGCAACCATTGCCGGCCCCTCAAACGCCACATTCTCCGTCAAAGTTGGCACAGAATGACGCAAATGTTGAGTAAACTGCACCATCGTTGCATCATAAACCTGCGTCATAATCTTGGGATACAAACCAATCCCAATAATAGGCACCAACAAAGACGAAATAATAAACACCTCACGAGGTTCTGCATCTACTAAAACCTCATGTTCCACAAGTTCCTTATTTTCCGGGCCATAGAAAATTTCCCGCAGCATTGATAGCAGATAAATCGGAGTTAAAATCACCCCAACCGCCGCCAAAAACACCACAATCACCTTAAACACCGGACTATAAGCATCACTCGTAGCAAAACCAACAAACACCATCAACTCTGCCACAAAACCACTCATTCCTGGTAATGCCAAAGAAGCCAAAGAACAAGCAGTCCACATAGCAAAAACTTTCGGCATTTTTTGACCGACTCCACCCATCTCATCCAACATCAAAGTATGAGTCCGGTCATAAGTGCAACCCACCATAAAAAACAAACTCGCCCCAATTAAACCATGAGAAATCATTTGCAGCATTGCCCCACTAACACCCAAATCAGTATAAGAAGCAAGGCCAATCAAAACAAAACCCATGTGAGAAATAGACGAATAAGCAATCTTGCGTTTTAAATTCCTTTGAGCAAAAGAAGTGAGTGCAGCATAGATAATATTAACCACACCTAAAATCACTAAAATGGGGGCAAACACCGCATGAGCATCCGGTAACATCCCCGCATTCATACGAAACAGCGCATAACCGCCCATTTTTAGCAGAATTCCTGCTAGTAACATATGCGCCGGTGCAGTAGCTTCACCATGAGCATCTGGTAGCCAAGTATGCAGCGGAAAAATCGGCAACTTCACACCATAAGCTATTAAAAATCCTCCATAAAGCCACAACTGCAAATTCATCGCATAATCTTTATTTGCAATTGCCCGCATATCAAAAGTGACGGTATCGCCATAAAATGCCATCGTCAAACCGGCCACTAAAATAAACAGCGAACCACCAGCCGTATAGAGGATAAACTTAGTAGCCGCATATTGACGTTTTTTGCCGCCCCAAATTGCCAAAATTAGGTAAACCGGCACTAATTCCAGTTCCCAAACCAAGAAAAACAAAAGAATATCTTGAACCGCAAAAACCGCAATCTGGCCGCCATACATTGCCAGCATCAAAAAGTAAAAAAGTTTCGGTTTTAAAGTCACCGGCCAAGCTGCTAAAATAGCTAAAGTTGTGATAAAGCCGGTGAGCAGAATTAATGGCATTGAAAGGCCATCAGCGCCTACTGTCCATCTCAAATCTAACTGCGGTACCCAAGAATAACTTTCTACAAGTTGCAATTCTGGGTTTTTCAGATCATAGCCGGTGTAAAAGGCATAGACGGTAACAGCAAAATCAATTAGTCCAATTATTAAGGCAAACCATCTTACAGTTTTGCCATCTTTATCTGGCAAAATTGGAATCAGCAGCGCGGCTGCTATTGGAAACAAGATTATAAAACTCAACCAGGGAAAATGTTCTAAATTCATAGCTTCGTAATTAGGCTTTAGCCTTAAGATAGCGTATGGATGAAAAAGTTTTGTTGTAGCGGTTGTTATTTTTTATTAACCGCAGATAAACGCAGCCTATAGCGGATAGGTTACGGGTTTTTGTGATGGGTTTGTGGTTCTGTGGAGAGGAGTATGCCCACCATTGGGTATGGGTGGGCAAATGATGAGTTAGGATTAGGTTACGCCAAATACTACTACGATACCTAGGACGGCACCGAAGACAATCAGGGCGTAAAATTGAGCGCGTCCGGTTTCAAAATATTTCAAACCTTCGCCGCCTAAAACTGTTAACAAGCCGGTTAAATTTACGGCCCCATCCACAACACGATAATCAACTTCCATCACTTGACGGGCAAGCCGGCGGCTACCCTTGACGAAGAGAAAATCATTGATATCGTCCAAATACCATTTGTTGCGGGAGAAGTTGTAAAGCGGTTTAATTTTTTCGGCAATGGCTTTCGGGTCAATTTTCCGTGACAAATACATCAAAGAAGCCAGAGTAATGCCGATTAAAGCAATGCCCACAGAAGAACCGCCCATGATTAGGAATTCAGTTAAATTAAATTCCTCACCGTGTTCTACAACAGCCTCCATCGGCGGGTGGATAAATTCTTCAAAATAATTAGCAAAGGGAGTTCCCACAAAGCCAATTAAAACAGAAGGAATTGCCAAAGCCATTAAAGGAAAAGTCATGGTTAGAGGCGATTCGTGGGGATATTCGCTGTGATGATGCGAGTGGGAGTCGCTATCATGTTCCAACTCTTTTGGATCCATTGCCCCAGGGCCAAAAGCCGGTGCCAAAGCAACCGTACTTTCTGCCAAAAGTTCATTGCGAATATCGATATCATTGCCTCGGAATTTGCCCTCAAACGTCGAGAAATACATACGGAACATATAAAACGCCGTAATTCCCGCCGTCAGCCAAGCAAAAAGCCATAAAACAGGATTTGCCGCAAACGTGGCACCGAGGATTTCATCTTTTGACCAGAAGCCGGCAAAAGGCGGAATCCCGCAGATGGCCAAAGTTCCCGTCAAAAAGCAAATAGCCGTCACCGGCATATACTTACGCAAACCGCCCATCAAACGCATATCCTGGGCCAGAACTGCATCATGGCCGACCACTTCCTCCATGCCGTGAATCACCGATCCCGAACAGAGGAAAAGCATTGCTTTGAAATAGGCGTGAGTCATTAAGTGAAACAAACCGGCAGAATAGGCTCCAACTCCCATCGCCATTACCATATAGCCAAGCTGGGAGATGGTCGAATAAGCTAATCCTTTCTTAATGTCATTTTGGGTAATAGCAATTGACGCCCCCAAAAAGGCCGTAAAGCAGCCGGTGTAAGAGATGATATCCATCACCACCGGCACCCCTTCAAATACCGGGTACATCCGGGCAATCAAAAATACCCCGGCTGCAACCATTGTGGCGGCGTGGATCAAAGCAGAAATAGGCGTTGGGCCTTCCATTGCATCAGGCAGCCAAACATGAAGCGGAAACTGCGCTGATTTGGCCACCGGCCCCAAAAATACCAACACGGCAAACAACGCGGCTAAAGCAGCAGACAACGCGCCGGTTTCAACCAGATCGTGCAGGCGTTCGCCCATCACATTAAACTCAAAACTGCCGGTGCTCCAATAAAGGGCCAAAATCCCCAACAGCAGACCAAAGTCACCAACGCGGTTGGTAACAAAAGCTTTTTGACAAGCATCAGCAGCGCCTTTGCGGTCATACCAGAAACCGACGAGGAGATAAGAGCACATCCCCACCAATTCCCAGAAAATGTAAATTTGCACCAAATTAGGGCTAACCACCAGACCCAACATCGATGAACTAAACAGACTCAGGTAGGCGTAGAAACGCACATAACCAGCGTCGTGAGACATATATCCATCGGTATAGATCATCACTAAAAAGGCCACCGTTGTCACGATGACCAACATTACCGCCGTCAGGTGGTCAATTGTGTAACCCATTCGCAGATGAAAATCGCCTGCTGCTGCCCATTCCAAGGTACGAGTATAGGTAGGGTGGCCTTGAATTTGACTCCACAACAAGGCAAATGACAGCACCATCGCTGCCCCAAGCGTTGACACCACGAATACTGCATTTATTTTTCGCAGATTGTTCGTGAACTTGTTAAAGGAAATTAATCCTAGTCCCACCACCATCGCGCCAAATAGCGGCAACACGGGGATTAACCAGGCATATTGATACAGAGGTTCCATCACGCTCGCGCCTACTTTAATTTTCTTTACGTTTTAGGCAGATTTGATTTCATTGTGGCACAGCAGTGCGCCGCGAAAAACTGCCCTAAGTACAATTATGGAGACAAGGGCGACTGCTGTGGAGGTTAGGGAAACCTCTTCGGGGGGTGCGAAAACACCTCGGCAGTAAGGATGCAGGCGAGTTAGGGATAGGCAAACAACACGCTCAATTTTTAAAATACTTCAGTCTGCTTTGCTTCTTTGCAGATAAAAAACCCCACCCATTCATAAAACTGGGAGGGGTGAAAAAATAAAGGGATAAAACCGGCGGGGCGATATTAAAAAAAACCGGTTGACTGCTAAAACCTAAGCGGAATAGGGATGACGTTCTCCTGAAGAATGCAGCCACACCGTTTTAGGGTGGACATACATCTGAGTCATCACTTCGAGAGACTGCCGCAGATCCTCCCGTCCAGAGAAACTATCGAGACGATAACGAACTTTGCCGCCTTCAAAGAGAATCAGTGTGGGCAAATTAGTGAGTCGGTAAGCATTCGCTACCTTTAAACTTTCATCCGCATTGAAGCCCACCACCTTAATATTTTCTCCCCATTCGGCTTGAAAACGCATCAAAAGGGGGTTAATCAGCCGGCAAACACCACACCAAGGTGCCCAAAAATGGACAAGGACAGGAGTAGGAGATTCTAAAACTTCTTGTGTAAAAGCCCGCTCGCTAATCGATGACAGCAGCATGATCCCTCGTGCTTATTTCTGTTTACTATCTGCTTTGGGATCATGGTACCTCTATTTGGGATCGTCTGGGTACAAAAAATCTTTTGTCAATTGTCAATTGTCAATTGTCACTTGTCATCTTTGAGAGGAAATTTTTTAACATATAGTTTAAGTTTCGTCAATCCTCACAACAGCAGATATTGAGAGGATAAAAAATGACCGATGACAAAAAACTTTTGACAAATCACAAATTTACGCTGGCTGTAGCCCGCATCAAGAGGGGATGTGCCCACCACAACAACAAAACAAACACCGTTATGCCTAGATAAGCGGGACGGAGAAACTCAGCCCACTGTAAAGACTGCCGGCCTTGAAAAATTGCCAAAAAAGGAATCACAGAGGTGCGATCTTTAACCTTCTCAAAGGCTTCGCCATAACGGGCCAATAAACGGCGATCCCCGTGCCACACCCCAAATAAATGATGTAGCACTAAACCCAAAGAAGTAACCAGCGTAAAGGAAGTACCCAACCACAGCGTATGCGCCACACACCAGATGATCTGGCCCACCATTTGGGGATGACGAGTGATGCGAATAATGCCGGTTTCGTAGAGATGGACTTCTGGCTTTTGGACAGCGGCAATTTCTAATAAGTTGAACGTCGCCGGGTAGAGAAAAATAAAAGAAATGGCTGAAAGTATCCACACCAGAGGTTGTATTCCTGGTACTCCTTGCAATTGCCACAATTGCAGGCCATCGTAACGATGGTTAAAGAAATAAACAATCAAGACCACAGCCAACGGTAAACTTACTAAGGCAAACAAAACTCGGTACAGTCTGGCACCGATTAATTTTTCGCCCCTTGACCGTAAGGCGGCCAAACCGCTATGGGCTACTGCAAACACAAAAAGCAAGCCCAGCATTATAAAATGGCTGGTGGTTAGGGAAACTAGAGACATCGCAGACTTTTAAAAAGAAACAATAAAATACAGTCAAAGGCACAGGGTGCGTTTTGGCCCAATCCGGGCCCAGCCGCAAGTTGAGGAGAGCCGGTTAATTCCTGATACATTCAGAACAGCCTTCAATCTCTCTTTGATATATTTTCCAAATCAAGTAAATGTTAATACAACGCTAAGTAACACGATTCTCCCATGATTTGCCTCGCCGTGCTACTGTCAAAATCGTTGCACTCTAACATCCTAGCGGGGCATCTAAAATCGCAGCCCGCTCCCTCGCTCAGCAAACTCCACTCGCTGACCCCCTACGCATCCCTCTTTTTGGTTTAGGAATATGTCTGACCTCCCTTTCACTTTAGACCAGTTACGCATTCTCAAAGCCATTGCCGCTGAGGGCAGTTTTAAAAGAGCCGCAGATAGTCTCTACGTCTCCCAACCTGCCGTTAGCTTACAAGTTCAAAACCTTGAGAGACAGTTGGATGTGCCACTCTTTGACCGGGGGGGCCGGCGAGCGCAACTCACTGAGGCGGGATATTTGTTACTTAGCTATGGTGAAAAAATATTAACTTTATGTCAAGAAACCTGTCGCGCTATTGAAGATTTACAAAACCTGCAAGGCGGAACTTTAATTATTGGGGCATCCCAAACCACCGGCACTTATCTATTGCCACGCATGATTGGTCAATTCCGCCAGCGTTATCCTGATGTGGCCGTTCAGTTGCACGTCCATTCGACCAGACGCACGTCTTGGAGTGTGGCCAATGGTCAAATCGATTTGGCAATTGTCGGGGGAGAGGTGCCGGCAGAGTTACAAGAATCTTTGGAAGTGGTGCCATACGCCGAAGATGAACTGGCTTTGATTTTGCCGGTGGCTCATCCTTTTGCGAAAAACGGCACAGTTCAAAAAGATGATTTATATAAATTGCAATTTATTACCCTAGACTCGCAATCGACGATTCGCAAAGTAATTGACGCCGTTCTAACTCGTTCGGGAATTGATACTCGTCGGCTCAAAATTGAAATGGAACTCAACTCAATAGAAGCAATTAAAAATGCAGTTCAAGCCGGCCTGGGCGCTGCTTTTGTCTCGGTTTCTGCTATCGAAAAAGAACTGCAAATGGGTATTCTTTATCGCGCTCAAACTGATGATGTGGTTGTTAAAAGGATGCTTTCGGTTATCTATAATCCTAATCGCTATCGTTCCAAAGCAGCAGAAGCTTTTAGTCGCGAAGTTTTGCCGCTTTTTGCTACACTCGGACTTGATAAACGTCTGACCAATCCCCCAACTCCTACCCTTGATACAGAAATAGAAATTACTAGCCCGAATTCTACTGCCGGTTAACCTATCGGGCGACAGCCCCTAGTACGGATATGGAAATTCTTTGTACGCGCCCTGGTTGCCCTCGTCCTGTCAATTCTTTTGCTGACCTTGATGATAGTAATACTCTCTCAACGGTGCAGCAAAAATTTTGCATTAGTTGCGGGATGCCTTTGATTTTAGTTGGCCGTTATTTGCCGGTGAAACGTTTGGGTAGAGGTGGTTTTGGCACGGCTTATTTGGCCCGCGACCGCTATACGCCAGGGATGCGTCGCTGTGTGGTGAAACAATTCCAACCGGCCGGCGAGTTGTCTGCCGAACAAATGCAAATTGCTCGTCAATTGTTTGAACGCGAGGCGGAAGTTTTAGAACAACTTGGCAATACTCATCCGCAAATTCCTGATTTGTTTGCCTTTTTTCCTTTGGAAGTTTCGGGCGGTTCTCACGGTCAACCGGCCCGTTTTTTTTATTTGGTTCAAGAATTCATTGATGGTCAAAATTTGGAAGAAGAACTAGCTCAAAAAGGCAAGTTTTCTGAGGCTGAAATTTTAGAAGTTTTGCAAGAAATTCTTAAAATATTGACCTTTGTTCATTCCCACCATTCTATTCACCGTGATATCAAACCGGCCAATATTATGAGGGAACGCACCGGCAAGGTTGTGTTGCTTGATTTTGGCGCGGTTAAACAAATTGCTCAAGGGGCCGGCAATTTAGATCGCAGTACGGGAATTTATTCAATGGGGTTTGCGCCGCCTGAACAAATGACAGGAAGTAGTGTTTTTCCTTCTACAGATTTATATGCTTTGGCGGTGACTTGTATTTGTTTATTGACAGGTAAACCGGCATCTGAGTTATTTGATTCTTATACAAATCAGTGGAACTGGCGACCCCACGCTAAAGTTAGTAAACAACTTGCAGAGGTTTTCGATAAAATGCTGAAAGCTTCTCCTTCAGCGCGTTTTCAGTCTGCTGAAGAAGTGCTGGCAATTTTTACACAAAGAAGTTCTAAAAATACACCGACAGGCGCAAAGACTTTCCCCGTTAACGTTACGCAAGCGCCGCCGACAAGTATAAAACAGACTAAACGTAAATTTTCGACCTTAGAAATTTTGTTTGGGGCTGCTTTTACCGGCTTTGAAGGGGGATTATTATTTATTGGGTTGCAGACTTTGTTACCTACGCCCGGAATACTTATAGGGGTATTGGTGCTTGTTTTGTCGCTGTTAATTTTTGCTCAAAATCGCCGGTTTATTGAAGGAAAAGATTTACCGATTTTTGCTGTGATTACAGGTTTAATTGTTTGGTTTTCGCCTTTGCGTGGGGGGTTGGCTTTGGATGTGGTGCTGATCGCTGCTGTGGGTGCGGCTTTGTCTGCGTTGGCGGTGACGGCTTTATTTCGTTTGGTTTATGTCATTCTTTCTCGGATTTTTTAAGAAAATTCGGGGACGGATTTTTTAAACCGCAGATAAACGCAGATGGACGCAGATAAGTTAATTTTTGGGTTTGGTAGTTGGGATAAGAGGCGGTGTGTGGTTGGGGGGTTTTGTTAGAATGAGTTTTTATAATTAATTGTAAGTTTTTTTATGTCTCAAAAAAATGAAGCGCCTGTTCTGATTTTGTCTTTGTTGATTACGGTTGGGTTATTGGCGGGAGGGTTTTGGTGGTTAATGAATCGTTCTGGTGTGAATTTTCCTTTGGTTAATTCAAGCCAAAATTCTGGGGGCAATGTTTCTTCGGGCCGGTTGAGTTTAGGCGAAAAAATTTTAATTACGGCTGATACAAATAATAATAAAAAAGCTGGGGTTGAAGCTTTTGCTAAGGGGGATTATGCGACGGCTATTCGTGAGTTTCAAACTTCGCTGCAACAAAATAGAAATGACCCCGAATCTTTGATTTATTTGAATAATGCTAAGGCGGCGTTGACCGGTAAAGTTTATAAAATTGCCACAAGTGTTCCGGTTGGCGGCAATTTGAATGTTGCGAAGGAATTGCTGCGAGGAGTGGCGCAAGCCCAAGATGAATTTAATCAGGCCGGTGGATTGAATGGGGTTTTGTTACAAGTGGTAATTGCTAATGATGATAATGATGCAAGTGTGGCAAAAAATGTGGCTCAGGAATTGGTTAATGATTCCAGCATTTTAGGAGTAGTGGGGCATAATGCAAGTGAGGCTTCGCTGGCGGCGGCGCCGGTTTATCAACAAGGCAAACTGGTGATGATTTCTCCGACGAGTCATGCCAAAAGTTTATCAAGTATTGGAAGTTATATTTTTCGCACGATTCCTAGTATTCGCTTTGATGCAACTGTCCTTTCTCGCTATGCTGCTGGAAAGGAGAAGTTAAAAAATATTGCCATTTGTGCAGATTCTCAAGCAGAGGCGAGTCTGTCTTTCAAAGAAGAATTTACGTCAAATTTCTTTGCCGATGGAGGCAAAATTTCTGGGAATCGCTGTGATTTTTCGGCGGCAGATTTTAATGCTCAAAAAATTGTTTCTCAGGCGGTAAGTGATGGGGCTGATGGTTTGTTATTGGCGGTTTCTGTGGGTAATATTAATCGGGCAATTCAGGTGGCAAAGGCAAATAAAAACAGGTTACACTTGTTGGGAAGTTATGCGCTTTATACTTTTCAAACTTTAGATCAAGGTAAGGCAGATGTGAATGGGATGCTGTTGGCGGTTCCTTGGCATCCGGCGGCAATTGAAAATAATTTGTTTACAGAAAATGCGGCTAAACTTTGGGGCGGTTCGGTGAATTGGCGCACGGCTTTGGCTTATGATGCCACTCAGGCTATTATTGCCGCTTTTAAGGGTGGTTCGAGTCGAGAATCTCTGCAAAAAACTTTGTCGAGTCTGAATTTTTCTACTGAAGGCGCTACCGGAAGAATTCAGTTTTTGCCGTCGGGAGACAGAAATGGGGCTTCGCAATTGGTTAAAATTGTGCCTGGTGGCAATTCGGGTACGGGTTTTGATTTTGTGCCGGTGAGGTGATTTTTCTGGGTTCGCATCCAGCTAGGTTACAATCGCCAGTCGCCTTTATTATTAAGTTAGTTTAAGAAATTTGAGAAGACACTACCGTGACGACACAACAGATTTCCGTCTCCAAAACAATTGAAAAGTTTATCTGGTCTTGGCGTGGGCATCAAATTTATTACACTGTAAGCGGTGAAGGCCGGCCTTTGGTGTTAATTCACGGATTTGGTGCATCAATTGGTCACTGGCGTAATAATATCCCTGTGTTGGCGAGTGGGGGTTATCGGGTTTTTGCGCTGGATCTGCTGGGGTTTGGTGCTTCGGATAAACCGGCTTTAAGTTACTCTTTGGAATTGTGGCAAGAGTTGCTTAAGGATTTTTGGACAGAAAAAATTAATGAACCGGCTATTTTTGTCGGCAATTCTATCGGCGCTTTGCTGAGTTTAATGGTGGTGGCAAATCATCCAGAAATTAGCCTGGGTGCGGTTTTAATTAATTGTGCTGGGGGGTTAAATCACCGGCCTGATGAGTTAAATTTTCCTCTGCGTTTTGTGATGGGGACTTTTACCAAGTTGGTGAGTTCTAAATTGTTGGGTGGTTTGATGTTTAATAATATTCGTCAAAAACACCGAATTCGTAATACTTTGCGCCAAGTTTATCGCAATCACGAGGCGATTACTGATGAGTTGGTGGAGATGCTTTATGAGCCTTCTTGTCATGCCGGTGCTCAACAGGTTTTTGCTTCGATTTTGACTGCTCCTCCTGGGCCACGTCTTGCTGATTTGTTGCCAAAAGTTAAGCATCCTTTGCTTGTTTTATGGGGGGCTGATGATCCTTGGACTCCTATTAATGGGGGTCGGGTTTTTGAGGAGTTTAAGGGTGTGCCGGTGGAGTTTGTAGCTATTCCTAATACAGGTCATTGTCCCCATGATGAGCGTCCTGATGTTGTTAATGAGTTGGTTTTGCGGTGGTTGGAGGGAATTTGATTTACCCGCAGATAAACGCAGATTAACGCAGATGGGTTATCGGTTTTTGTCGGGTTTGATTAGATAATAAAAATGGCAATATTTTTGTCCTACTAATATGTTGGTAGGATATTTTTTTGGCTTTTTGGCTATTTTTTGAAGAAGAAAAGGTTTCTAAAACTTGGGCTAGGCTTAAGGAATTTTGAAAAGGCCATTGAGTGTAGTTTAGATTGTGGATTTACCGGCATTTGTACGGCGGGATGATGAAAGATAATTTTCATATCAATTGCATAGTTTAATATTTCTGGATAATAAAAGTTTAGTGCCAACTCCTCCGAATTATTTGGCTTTACTGGATTGTGTGAAGATGTCGCTGTTGCTGCAAGAATGGTGTCAGGCTTATGATTATTTGTTGGTGGATATGTCGCCGGTGGTGGGGGTGACGAATGCTCAAACGGTGGTGCCAAAGCTGGATAGGATGGTTTTGGTAGCTGGGGTGGAACGGGCTACTCGTTCGTCTCTGTCTGAAGGAATAGAGGTTTTGGCGGGATGTCGGTGTAATATGGCTGAGATGGTGGTTAATTTTGTTGACCGGCCCCAAAATGTGTATTATTCTGCTTATTATTCGTACTAGACGAAGCCGGTGGTTAATTAGGCTGCCTCAAAACTGGATGGGAAAAAATCTCTGTCTCGAACTCAGGAAATTTTGGGTAATTTTTTGAGGATAAAATAGGGGTGCTTTAGAGTTTTTCAAGAAAAGTTTTAATTAGGAAAAATTTATGAAAAAGGCTTTGATTTGTGGCATTTCCGGTCAGGATGGGGCTTATCTGGCGAAGTTATTAATTAGTAAGGGTTATGAGGTGATAGGGGCATCACGAGATGCTCAAATTTCGTCTTTTCGCAATCTTTTACGGTTGGGAATTCGGGAAGATGTGAAGTTGGTTTCAATGTCTTTGACGGATTTTCGGAGTACGTTGCAGGTGTTGAGTAAAGTTCAACCTGATGAGGTTTATAATTTGGCCGGTCAAAGTTCGGTGGGGTTGTCTTTTGATTTGCCGGTGGAGACTTTGGAAAGTGTGGCGACGGGGACTTTGAATTTGTTGGAGGCGATTCGTTTTAACGGTGGGAATATTAAGCTTTATAATGCGAGTTCAAGTGAGTGTTTTGGGGATACGGGAGATAAACCGGCGGATGAAATGACGCCTTTTCGTCCGAGAAGTCCCTATGCAGTGGCGAAGGCAACGGCCTTTTGGGAGTTGGCAAATTATCGAGAAGCTTATGGTTTGTTTGCCTGTTCTGGTATTTTATATAACCATGAGTCACCGTTGCGTCCTGAGCGTTTTGTGACGCAAAAGATTGTTGCTTCTGCTTGTCGAATTGCTAAGGGAAGTCAGGAGAAGTTACGGTTAGGAAATATTTCGGTTAAGCGCGATTGGGGTTGGGCTCCGGAGTATGTGGAAGCGATGTATTTGATGTTGCAGCAAGAGGCTGCGGATGATTATGTGATTGCGACGGGTGAGAGTTATTCTTTGGAGGATTTTGTCGTGCAGGCGTTTAATTGTGCCGGTTTGAATTGGCAGGATCATGTGATGATTGATGAGAGTTTATATCGTCCGACGGAGTTGGCGGTGGGGAGGGCAAATCCTGCTAAGGCGAAAGAGAAGTTGGGATGGGAGGCGAAGTATAAAATGCCTGATGTTGTGCGGATGATGGTTGAGGCAAAGTAAGAGGGAATTTAAGTTAAAAATATTGGCTTGTTTTCCCGATTTAACAATTTTGGCTAGTCAGAAAAGATTAGTAATAAATAATGATGATTTTAAAATTTTCTCAAAAAATCATCATTATTTATTGCAGTTTTATTTTTTTGGAAAGCCCCATAAATGCAACTGAATTTTATCAGAGCGCATCTAATTCATTGCGTTAAAATACTGACTAAATTTGTCTTAATTCAATTGGCCGGCCCGTTGCCGCCATTTGTGAGAAACTTTCTTATTTTGCCAGTAAAGCCTTATTTTTATAACCGCTCGCAAAAAAGCATTCTTAGGAAGGTATCTAAAATTTTGGAGAATCGGGGAAGCAGTGATAGCATCGGGATAAAAAAAATTGCCCCTCATCCATCACCCCTCCCTATCAGCCATTCTCGATCAACCAAGCGCATAGGCGGACTTTAGCGCCCAGATAATCAGAAATACTACACCGCCTAAAACCACTACTGAAGAGATGGCGACGGCAATGGGGCTATCTGCCCCTGGAAACTTCATAATTCCGCGATTTAAGTCAGACATAGGTTTCCAGTTGTTTACCTTGTTTCCGTTATTTCCGTTCAACTCAACTCCCCAGAGACTAGGGAATTGTTTTTATTTTATACCACTTAGCAAAAACGCTGCTAGAGATATAAATCTTAAAACCCTTGTAGATAAAGGATTTTTAGCCCTTTAAAATCTAAAAGTTAAACTCTAAAATTCTCTAATTCTCGCGGATGGACGCCTGTTGATGGCAAAGATGCTAAAGAAAAATTTATGTGGCGGCAGAATTTGGACATTAAAATATGTTAAACTCATAAAGCTGACCAGGAACTCTATCCGCCGGCCTACGCCCTATGGCACACCCCGGCCTCGCGCCCGGTCAAATATCGTACAAACAGGGACTTGACTCTATTTTATAGATGGGCAAAAAGCCAATCATTGCCGTATCTCACCTAGGCTGTGAGAAAAACCGCATCGATACGGAACATATGCTCGGTTTGCTCGTACAAGCCGGCTACGAAGTCGATAGCAACGAAGAAATAGCCGACTACGTTATCGTTAACACTTGTAGTTTCATCCAAGCCGCCCGCGAAGAATCGGTGCGAACCTTGGTAGAACTCGCAGAAGCCAATAAAAAAATCGTGATCGCCGGCTGCATGGCGCAGCATTTCCAAGAGCAACTCCTCGAAGAGTTGCCAGAGGCGGTTGCTTTAGTTGGCACCGGCGACTATAACAAAATTGTGCAAGTTATCGAGCGAGCAGAAAGTGGTGAACGGGTCAAAGAAATTAGCCCCGAACCTACTTACATCGCCGACGAAACAACCCCCCGCTATCGCACCACCACCGAAGGAGTCGCCTACCTGCGGGTTGCTGAAGGATGCGATTATCGATGCGCTTTTTGCATAATTCCTCATTTACGGGGAAATCAAAGATCGCGCTCGATAGAATCGATTGTCGCGGAAGCCCAACAGCTAGCCGCAGAGGGTGTTCAGGAAATTATATTAATTTCCCAAATTACCACCAACTACGGACTCGACCTTTATGGCGAGCCAAAGTTGGCCGAATTGTTGCGGGAACTGGGTAAAGTCGATGTGCCTTGGATAAGGATGCACTACGCCTATCCCACCGGCCTCACTCCCAAAGTGATCGCAGCGATGCAGGAAGTCCCGAACATCTTGCCCTACCTCGATTTACCGTTGCAGCATTCCCATGCCGAAGTGTTGCGGGCCATGAATCGCCCCTGGCAAGCGGGTGTCAACGACACCATTATCGAGCGTATCAAAACGGCAATCCCCAATGCTGTACTGCGGACAACATTTATTGTGGGATTTCCGGGGGAAAATGAAAAACACCATGAACATTTGCTACAATTTGTTAAGCGACATGAATTTGATCATGTAGGTGTCTTTACATTTTCTCCAGAGGAGGGGACACCAGCTTACAGTTTGCCTTCCCAACTGCCGCAAGAAGTGATGGATGCCCGCCGGGATGCCATCATGGAAGCGCAGCAACCAATTTCGCTGAAAAAAAATCAAGCAGAAATTGGCAAAGTGGTAGATGTATTAATCGAGCAAGAAAATCCTGAAACGGGCGAATTAGTAGGGCGCAGTGCCCGCTTTGCGCCTGATGTAGATGGTTTAGTTTACGTTCAGGGGTCGGCTCGGCTGGGTTCAGTAGTGCCGGTGAAAATAATCAACGCAGATATCTACGATCTGTATGGTCATGTAGCGACGGCAGCAGACTTGTTGCCAGTGGCTATGTCCGCACAGCGTTAGGAATTGTAAAAAATGTTGCGAAATACTTAACAATAGTTTACAATAGAGTTAAGATTACGCAAGAAGAATCGTTTGGGTGCGAGCCGACTCTCTAAGGTTCGATACCGGTCTATCAGAGATACCTGAAGCTCGATCCAAAGATTCATCCAAACCTCACGCTGTATAAAGTGACTGGGAATTAGTGGCTAGAAATTAGTGAAAAAATTTGGTAAGTGGTAAAAAAACCAAGAACCAATAAAGGGCTAATAGCTAATGACCAATAACCCATCACCAACAAAGTGCATTGAAAGAGTATAAGGTTTATAGGAGATTAAATGGATTTGACATTTGCAAGCTTAGGTCTCTCTGATGCTCGTGTTAGCCAACTAGAGAAACTAGGTTTCACAGCCCCGACGGCCATTCAAGCGCAAGCAATACCTGAATTATTGGCGGGGCGCGATGTAGTAGGGCAAGCCCAAACCGGGACCGGCAAAACGGCGGCTTTTTCCCTGCCCATCTTGGACAACGTTGATACAACAAAATCAGTCATCCAAGCGCTGATTCTAACCCCCACCCGCGAACTGGCATTGCAAGTTTGTAATGCCATGCGCGACTTGAGTGGCGACCGGCGCATAGGTATTTTATCCGTCTATGGTGGTTCGGCAATTGACCGGCAAATTCGCTCACTGCAACGCGGTACGCAAATTGTCGTGGGAACCCCAGGACGAGTAATTGACTTGCTCGAACGCGGTAACTTAAAGCTTGATCAGCTTTCTTGGATGGTATTAGATGAAGCCGACGAAATGCTGAGCATGGGCTTTATCGATGACGTCGAAAAAATCTTATCCCAAGCGCCAAAAGACCGCCAGACTGCATTCTTCTCGGCGACAATGGACTTTTCGATTCGTCAGTTAATATCGAAATTCCTCCGCGATCCGGTCAATGTCAGCATCAAGCAACCGAAAGCAACACCCAAGCAAATCAACCAAGTTGTGTACAACGTACCGCGTGGTTGGACAAAAGCAAAAGCGTTGCAACCGATTTTGGAACTAGAAGATCCAGAATCAGCAATTATATTTGTCCGCACCCGCAAAGCAGCAGCAGAACTCACCAGTGACCTGCAAGCAGCCGGTCACAGTGTTGATGAATATCATGGCGATTTGAATCAGTCTCAGCGGGAACGCTTGCTGAATCGCTTCCGCCAGCAACAAGTCCGCTGGATCGTTGCAACCGATATCGCCGCTCGCGGTTTGGATGTGGATCATTTGACCCACGTTATTAACTACGATTTGCCGGATAGCGTCGAAAGCTATGTCCACCGCATCGGACGGACAGGACGGGCCGGTAAGGCAGGAACAGCAATTTCCCTGGTGGTACCTTTTGAGCGCCGCAAGTTGCAGCAAATTGAACGCCATGTTCGCCAAGCTTTACGCACCATGCCGGTGCCGACACGCGCCCAAATTGAAGCCCGTCAGCTAGAAAAGCTGAAAAATAAGGTGCTGGAGGCATTGTCTGGCGAGCGGTTGGCTTCTTTCTTGCCCATAGTCGCTCAATTGGGTGAAGAATACGATGCTCACACCATTGCCGCAGCCGCTTTGCAGATGGCTTACGACCAAACTCGTCCGTCATGGCTAACATCGGATATGCCGGAAGAAGATTTATCGGGAACTCCCAAACCGAAGTTAATCAAGCGGGGTCGCCAGCAGGTACAAAGTGAAATTGTACGCGGGCCGGCGGCTGAACCCCAAGAAGTCAAGAGCTAGTAAGTAAGTGGGGATGGCCTACTGTTTCCCAGATGCCTCTCCCCTATTAATGTTTTAAAAACCCGCCTTCTCTAAGAGGGTGGGTTTTTTTATAGGGGTTTTCTTATGACTTGCTACGACCAAAACCCGACCTCCTAGAGTGGGTTTAAAGAAGGCCCAAACTGTACGGGGAACACTGCAAACCCCTTGATAGGTATTAATGTATTAAAAACCCGCCTTCTCTAAGAGGGCGGGTTTTTTTTACTTATAGGTCTTGAAGAATACTATGTAGAGCCTGGTTTAAGGGCTTTACCAATCGGCCTATTCTTCAGTTTTATTAGCTTTGGCTTTGCGGCGCATTCCCATCAAACCGGCCAGACCCATAATAGAACCGATGATCGTAGTAGGTTCGGGTACTTGTTCGACCGGGGTGCCACCACCGGGAGTCTCGCTGCCGATTGGGCTGGTGGGGGTGACAGGCTCGCTGGGGGTGACAGGGCTGATCGGGGTGACAGGCTCGCTGGGGGTGACTGGGTTGCTGGGGGTGACTGGGTTGCTGCTGACCGGCGGAGTATATACAGGAGCAGCCCCTTCTGTTTTGCTGCTGCCTTCACGTCTGCTTCCGGGGGCACCTACACTCGTAGCACGCACACCAATATTTTGAGCGCTAAACATTGCTAACGTTAGCGGTTGATTAGCCGACAATGTAAAAGTAGTGGTTTGAAAATCATCAGCACCGCCTCTTAAACCATTGTTACCGATTTCAATTCCGCCGTCATAAGAAGCTTGACCGCCAGCACCATTTAAGTTAGCGTTACCAACATTGCTAACATTACCGCTAAAATCTGTAGCGTTAACTTGAGCACCGGTAGCTGTGAGGCCGGTAATCCCGTCGGCAGCATTAAAGAAAAATCCTCGCAAATCAGCAGTATTTGGGTTCTGAGCATCAGTGACAACCCGCAAAGTTACCGTAACCGTGCCATTGCCGCCATTATCATCTAAGGTAACATTGACTTTTAAAGGATCGCCCGTAAAATTCGCTGCATCAAAGCTGGTTGTTGCCGCTTTAACCGGCAGACTTGCCAACAAAGGAAGAGCAACACCGGCCATCAACAAAGCAGACTTAAGTTGAAAATTATGTGTAGATTTCATGGTCTCTGTCCTTCCTAAAAATATTGTCGAGTTAAAAAGCCTTAGCTCTAAAACGTGTAGCAGAAAAGAATTGTTGCTTACCGGCCTCCCACTAGAAAAATACTTTCATACTTAGTTTTCTTTTGGCATTAATTAACTAAGCGGAGATGCAGCTGATATAGTTGGGTCGTTTGTGTAAGATGTTTTTCTTTTCTTGTATGAATATATCATTGCATGGCTTTTTGTCCTTGACAAGCCTTTTTGGGAAGCTTGAATCAAACAATATATTTTCCAACAATTTTTAAAGATTGAATAAAGAACCTGTCAATCTCTCCCCTTTCCGTTGCCATTTAGCAAGCCTCCGTAATTACCCTGAATCACTTGGAAATATTGAGCCTAATTCCCTCAGTATTTTTAACAATTTTCTATTAATAAGTGGAACCCCTCCTCAAAAATCAGTATTATTACGGTTATTTTTTTCAGGAAAATATGATTGCAACGAGCGCAGGAAACGCTAAAAACAATGTCTGCCACCTATTACTAGGGCGTTGGTGTCAACGAATCCTAGGGGAAGAAAGGAGAGAAACGAAGTGAAGCAACCACTACAAGCAAAAAAACTAGCCCCAGACGTCCGGGGCTTTAATAAATCACACCTAAAAACAGAAGTGGGCTGTATTTGTTCAGCCCACAAGTTGACTTGGCCAACTAAAGAGCAGAAGACACGACTAAGGAGCCGACATCGAAAGAATATTAGCCAAATCACGCAAACTCATCCACCACTGTTGTTTAGGACGGCCCAAATTCATATCCATCAAACGTGGTAACTCACCCAAATCAAAAAAGCAAGTTTGTCCGCCTTGTAAACCAATAAACCCTGCACCAGGGATAGGGTTACTCGCTTCCTCAATCAAAAAATCGAGACACTTAGCAGCAAAGCGTGTCCCCTGAATACGATCAAAAGGAGAAGGATCACCCCCCTGCTGCAAATGGCCTAAAATTGCTTGCCGTACCTGAAAAACCTCCTTGCCTTCCTCAGCAAACATCGAAGAAATAAAATTAGAGTTATAAACCTGGTGAGCATCCTCATTAAACATCACCAAACCCACCCGTTTACCTTGATTAAAGCCATCAATCAACCGTTGCAAGTCTTTCTGTAAATGACCCATACTCAAACCATCTTCATGTAAATACACCTGCTCGGCGCCGGTGGCCAAACCACTCATCAGGGCCAAATAACCACAATAACCGCCCATCACCTCGACAATAAAACAGCGACTAGAAGCCACAGCCGACTGCTTAATCTTATCCACCGCCTCAATAATATTATTGAGAGCCGTATCCGCACCAATGCTGAGTTCGGAAGCCGGTAAATTATTATCAATCGAAGCCGGCAGACAAACAATCGGAATATTAAACGCCGGAAAAGTATCACGCTGAGAAAATAACTTATAAGCAGCCTCATAACCCGACCAGCCGCCAATCACAAGCAAACCTTGAATTTTATTTTCCTCAATATGACGAGCAATGGCATAAAAATCTTTTGCTTGGGGAACGCGACGAGAAGTACCCAACTCCGAGCCACCAGTAGTTGCCATCCCCCGCACACTCAGCCAATTTAACTCCTTAACCTTTCCCTCAATAAAACCACGAAAACCGCGCTCTATCCCCAACATCGTATGACCTTTATCAATTCCCAAACGCACAGCAGCACGGACAATCGTATTCATCCCTGGCGCCGCCGCATCACAATTGAGTACCGCCAAACGTAAAGGAGGAGAAGAAGCTCCGCGACTACTCGGTTTAGCCTGCATTAAAGTATTGAGCGTATAAAAAGCTTCCTTAAAACTACTTCCCCGCATATCCATCGCCTGATCATATTGCCCTTGAGAAATAGCATCAGCCACCGCATGAGTTTCGCGTACACATTGCATCAGAGGCTTTGAGCAGATGCGGTTTCCTTGAATTCCAATCATCAAAGGCTCACTGTGGGGAGTTGAACCCAAAATCGCCTCTACTGCTGCATGACCTAACATCGTACTTAAATTCCGGTCAAAGGCTGTCGGTGCGCCGCCGCGCTGGACGTGGCCTAATATGGTTATACGAGTATCTTCATTAAGTCTTTCATCTAAAACCTTTTTCACTAAATCGCAAGTAATCGGGTTGCCTTGGCGGTCTCTTGCTCCTTCTGCAACAATAACAATACTATCTCTGCGGCCTGACTCGCGTCCCGCGTTGAGGACTTCACACATTTGATGCTGCCAATCATCCATTGATGGGGGACATTCAGGAATAAAAACCCAATCGGCGCCGGTTGCTAAAGCTCCCATCAAGGCTAAATAACCACAATTTCGCCCCATCACTTCCACTACAAATGTGCGTTGGTGACTCGCTGCGGTAGAGGAAATTGCATCAATGGCTTCTGTTATACGATGTAAGGCAGTATCAGCGCCTATAGTCATGTCACTGCCACACATATCATTATCTATGGAGGCCGGCAAACCCACAATTGTGAGATAAGGATGCTGTTTGATGATTTCTGGGCCTATAGTCCCCGAATCAGCTAACTCTGTGAGAATTTGGGACCATTCTTTGCGGAAAAGATCGGCGCCGGTGAGACTACCATCCCCACCAATTACCACCAAAGCGTCTATACCATGTATCAACAAATTGCGAGCAGCAATTACTCGACCGACCTGGGTGCGAAACTCCAGACAGCGAGCCGTACCAATAATCGTACCGCCCCGGTGCAAAATTCCCCCCACATCATCCCAACTTAAAGCATGAATGCAGGGACGGGCAAGACGGGGATGGCTGGCGGCTGTTTCTATCGGTTCGCATTCATTGCCATCCACCATTCCCTGATAGCCTTCATAGATAGCATAAACTTCCATTCCCAAATGCAGAGCAGAACGCACGACAGCACGCACGGCTGCATTCATCCCTGGTGCATCTCCGCCACTGGTTAAAACACCAATTCGTTTTTTTTGTGTTATGGACATAATATGGGGTTAAAAAAACATTTCATCCGTAGCTTAATAGATTTTTTTAACACAAAGGAGCGTTTCGATGTAGTTGGGCTTTAGCTTGATTGTCAAGAGTTAAAAAACCGCAGATGCACGCAGATACCCTATCCGCGTTAATCTGCGTTAATCTGCGGTTTAAAATTAAACTCATAAATAAGCGCAGATGTATGGCAGATCATGTTGCCTGCCCCACACATGGTTTTATTGTTTGAATCTGAGGTTGTTTGGAAGGTTTATTGAGAGACTCGCAAATCAGCCATAGAGTAGGGTGGTTTATAGCTTTGAATCCCCTTCATATATTGTGCCCTTTCATAAGCACTAGCATCAGGGCAATTTTGTTGACTCATGCTGCCCTGCATTTGTTTAACTGATTCGTATTCGTTCTCTTCCATCCAATGTTTTATTTCTTGTTCTAAAACACTCAGATGTTCTATGCCATGCCGCATTAATACAGAGCAAATTTGAGTGATTTTTGCTCCTACCATTAACATTTTAATGGCATCATGTCCTTTTTGAACTCCGCCGGTTGAGGCCAAATCTGCACCTATTTTGCCATATAAAATTGCTATCCAACGCATCGGTAATCGCATGGCTTGGGGGGTGCTTAGCAAAATGTGGGGGGAAACTTCGAGATTTTCTAAATCAATATCTGGCTGCATGAAACGGTTAAATAATACTAAGCCATTGGCACCGGCTTCGTCTAGGCGTTTTGCCATGTTTGCCAAGTTGCTAAAAAATGGGCTGATTTTGATGGCAACCGGCACGGTTACTTCGGCTTTTACTTCTCGCAAAATGTTGATATAATTTTGCTCGACTTCTGCACCAGAAAGATTGGGATCTGTGGGAACGTAATAAATGTTTAATTCGATAGCATCGGCACCCGCCTGCTGCATCAAGTTTGCATATTCTACCCAGCCGCCGGTGGTAAATCCGTTTAAGCTGGCAATAATGGGAATATTAACGGCTGCTTTTGCTGTGCGGATATGTTCGAGATATTCTTCTCCTGAAACGTGAAAAAGTTCGGGTTCTGGAAAGTAGGTAATGGCTTCTGCGTAGCTTTCTGTGCCGTGTGTTAGGTGATGGTGAAGTTCAAATTTTTCGCGGATCAGTTGTTCTTCAAAAAGTGAATGCAGAATGACTGCACCGGCGCCGGCATCTTCCATTCTTCGGACGTTATCGATGTTTTCTGTTAAGGGCGCTGCGGCTGAGGGGACAAGGGGGGAACGCAGTTTTAAGCCTAGGTATTCTGTGGTGATATCCATAGTTATTTGTCCTTTTTTATGGGTGGTTGGTCAAATGTTTTTTTGTAGGGGCAATCCCCCAGTGGTTGCCCCAGTCGGCTATCGCAGGCGAGACGCCTGCGCCACTGGGTTGCTACAGGGATGAGGAGTTATACGGGGGTTACTGGTTTATCCGCACTGTGGCTGTTGCGGGCTGCCATGTATTCGTACATCTGCCACCGGCTGCTAACGTCTTCTTGGGCTTGTTGTAAGAGGCGTTTTGCTTCGGCGGGTTTGGTTTTGGTTAGCATTTTGAACCGCGCTTCGGCGTACATCGATTGCTCGACGGTTTTCTTGGGTGCGCGAGAATCTAAAGTTAAGGGGTTTTTGCCTTGGTGAACCAGTTCGGGGTTATAGCGATATAACAACCACCGGCCTGATTCTACTATTTCTTTTTGATGGTTCATGGCGGTGGTCATGTCTATGCCATGAGCGATACAGTGCGAGTAGGCAATAATCAGCGAGGGGCCGTTGTAGGCTTCGGCTTCTAAGAAGGCTTTGAGGGTGTGTTCGTCTTTGGCACCCATTGCGACGCTGGCAACATAGACGTTACCGTAGGTCATTGCTATTAGGCCGAGGTCTTTTTTGGCTGCGGGTTTGCCACCGGCTGCAAATTTGGCGACGGCACCGCGTGGGGTGGCTTTAGATGCTTGTCCGCCGGTGTTGGAATAAACTTCGGTATCTAATACTAAGATATTGACGTTACGGCCAGAGGCGATGACGTGATCTAATCCACCATAGCCAATATCGTAAGCCCATCCATCACCGCCGATAATCCAAACGCTCTTTTTCACGAGGTAGTCGGCGACGCTGAGTAGTTGTTTGGCTTCTGGGGAGTTGAGTTGTTGCAGTTTTTGTTTGAGGCTTTCAACTTTTTCGCGTTGTTCCCAGATGTCGGCTTCGTTGGTTTGCTCGTTGTTGAGCAGTTCGCCTACGAGGTTATCTCCTATTTCACCGGCCAATTTTTGCAATAATTCTGTGGCAAATTGGGCTTGTTTGTCGATGGAAACTCGGAAACCAAGACCAAATTCGGCGTTATCTTCAAAGAGGGAGTTTGACCAAGCTGGGCCGCGTCCTTCGGCGTTTTTACTCCAGGGGGTTGTGGGTAGGTTTCCGCCGTAAATGGAGGAGCAGCCGGTGGCGTTGGCGATGATCATGCGGTCGCCGTAGAGTTGCGAGACAAGTTTGAGATAAGGGGTTTCGCCGCAGCCTCCGCAGGCGCCGGAGAATTCAAAGAGGGGTAACTGCCATTGTTGTTGACGGATGCGATCAACGTGCAAATGGCGCCGGTCTGGTAGTGGTAAGGTCTCGAAGTAACTCCAGTTTTCCCGTTCTTGTTGCCGCAAGGGTAAGAGTTCTTCCATGTTAATCGCTTTGCGCGATGGCATGGATTTGTTTTTGGCGGGGCAAACTTCTACACAAATGCCGCATCCGGTGCAGTCTTCGGCGGATACTTGGATGGTAAATTCGGTGTCGGCGAAGTCTTTGTCTTTGGTGGCGATGTGTTTAAAGCTGGCCGGTGCGTTTTCTAGGAGGGCCGGTTCGTAGGCTTTGCCGCGTATGACGGCGTGGGGGCACACCATTATGCACTTGCCGCATTGCACGCAGACGTCGGCATCCCAAACGGGGATTTCTTGGGCGATGTTACGTTTTTCCCATTGGGAGGTGGCGGTGGGATAGGTGCCGTCGCAGGGTAAGGCGCTGACGGGTAGTTCGTCGCCTTCGCGCAGCATCATTTTTCCTTGGACTTCGCGGACAAAGGCCGGTGCTTGTTCGGCAACGGGGGGCGCTTTTTGAATGGTGCTGCTGACGGTGCCGAGTTTGACTTCAAAGAGGTTTTGTAGGCTGTTATCGACGGCTTGGAGGTTCATGCGAACGATTTCTGCACCTTTTTTGCCGTAGGTTTTTTCGATGGTTTTTTTGATTCGTTCAATGGCTTCTTCTTTGGGTAGCACGTTGGCTAGGGCAAAGAAGCATACTTGCATGACTGTATTTATATGTCCGCCCATTCCGCTTTCACGGGCGACTTTGGTGGCGTTAATTGTGTAAAGTTTTAAGTTTTTACGGACTATTTGCTCTTGGGTTTCTAGGGGTAAATTTTCCCAGATTTCTTCTGGACTGTAGGGGCTATTTAGTAGGACGGTTGCGTTGTTGTCGGCGGCTTTTAAAACGTCGAGTTTTTCTAAGAAATGACCTTGATGAATTCCGACGAAGTTGGCTTTTTCTATGAGGTAGGTTGAGCGAATTTGTTGCGGCCCGAAGCGTAGGTGGGATACGGTTATTGCTCCTGATTTTTTGGAGTCGTAAACAAAGTATCCTTGGGCGTAGTTTTCTGTGTCTTCGCCGATGATTTTGATTGAGTTTTTGTTGGCGCCAACGGTTCCATCTGAGCCTAAGCCGTAAAATAGGGCTCGGACTACGTTTTCGGGTTCGGTGGAGAAGTTGGGGTCGTAGTCTAGGGATGTGTGTGTGAGGTCGTCTTTAATGCCTATGGTGAAGTGGTTTTTTGGTTTGGTTTGGTTGAGGTTGTCAAAGATGGCTTTGATCATGGCTGGGTTAAATTCTTTGGATGATAACCCGTAGCGTCCGCCTACGATTTTTGGTAGGGTTTCGTTTGGCCATTCTTCGTGGAGGGCTGTGACTATATCTAGGTAGAGGGGTTCTCCGCCGGCTCCTGGTTCTTTTGTTCTGTCTAAGACGGCGATTTTTTTGACTGTTTGGGGGATGGCTTCGACGAGTTTTTTCATGTCGAAGGGTCGATATAGTCTGGCTTTTACTACTCCTATTTTTTCGCCTTTTTCTGTTAGGTAATCTACGGTTTCGTGGACTGCTTCGCAACCGGAACCCATTAAGATTATGATGCGTTCGGCGTCGGGTGCTCCGTGATATTCAAATAGTTTGTAATACCGACCTGTGAGGTCGCCAAATTTGTCCATTGCTTGTTGTACGATGTCTGGACAAGCTGCATAAAATGGGTTGACTGTTTCTCTGCCTTGAAAGTAAACGTCTGGGTTTTGGGCGGTGCCTCGCATTACGGGGTTGTCTGGGGTGAGGGCTCGGTGCCGGTGGGCAAAGATCAGTTCGTCGTCGATCATGGCCCGTAGGTGGCTGTCTTCGAGTAGTTGGACTTTTTGGACTTCGTGGGATGTGCGGAAGCCGTCGAAGAAGTGTATAAACGGAATTCTTGATTTTAAGGTGGCGGCTTGGGCGATGAGGGCGAAGTCGTGGGCTTCTTGGACGGAGGCTGAACAAAGGAGGGCGAAGCCGGTTTGCCTTACTGCCATTACGTCTTGGTGATCGCCGAAGATTGATAGTCCTTGGGCTGCTAGGGAACGGGCGGCAACGTGGATGACGGCGCTGGTTAATTCTCCGGCTATTTTGTACATATTTGGGATCATTAGTAATAATCCCTGGGAGGCTGTGAAGGTGGTTGTTATGGAGCCGGTTTGTAGTGATCCGTGTACTGTGCCGGCTGCGCCTGCTTCGCTTTGCATTTCGATGACGCTGGGTATGGTTCCCCACAGGTTGGGGCGTCCTTCTGACATCCATGCGTCTGCCCATTCGCCCATTGGTGAGGCGGGGGTGATGGGATAGATGGCTATGACTTCGTTGAGTTTGTATGCAACACGGGCAACGGCTTCGTTGCCGTCTAATGTGGAAAAGGTGGCGGTAGTCATATTTTCAAACCTTGTAAGTGAAGAAGGAATTTTTTGCACGGTGGCGTGTATGGCCGGGAACTTGGTGCAAAATTTGTTTGTTTATGAGCTATTTTGGTGGAACTTCTAAACAACAATCATGTTGTTTTATTCTGGGAGTGTCCCTATGATTTTTTCTTTTTCATAAGGGGTTCTGTTAAGGTTTGTTTAACCTTATTTGAGGGGCTTAATTTTTTCTTACAGTATCAATTATAAAGCTTTTTGTGATAGTGATGTTTATTATTTTTTGATTAATTTTTGTTGTTGGGGACTGGTGGCTGTTGAGGGTTTTTGCTTGATTTTTAGGGCTTTGGGGGGCTTTTAGGCGGCTGTTGGGTGGTGTGGAAATGCCGCACTAAAAGCAGTTGGATGAAGGAAAGCGGTTAATCTTGAAAAAATATGTAAAAAATTTAAGAATTGTTACATTTTTTGCATTTGCGAAAAATATTGAAGAGTTTTTAGGGCTTCGTCTTCGTCTACGATGCTGAGGGCAAAGCCGACATGAACAATAACGTAGTTGCCTATTTCTGCTTCGGGTAGATAGGCAAGGCTGACTTCTTTGAGGATGCCTCCAAAGCTGACTTTGGCGCTCTTGAGAAGGGGTTCATTATTGTTGATGCTGATGATTTTTCCGGGTACTGCTAAACACATAATTGGGGATTGGGGATGGTGAAATGTTTTTATTTAGGGATGTTGAAAAAGGGTGGCGATAATTTGTCCGAGGGCTATTCCGCCGTCGTTGGGGGGGATGCGTTGATGCCAGTAGGGTTGTAGGTTTTCTTGTTGTAGCCGGCGGATGGTTTTTTCGAGTAGGTATTTGTTTTGAAAACAGCCCCCACTGAGGATGATTTTTTGTTCTTTTCTATATTTTGCCACTGCGATTATGGTTTCTACCAATGTGTTATGAAATTTTACAGAGATGGTGGCTAAGGGTACTTTTTGGGTGATGTCGTTTAATATGGCGAGGATGGTGGGCTGCCAGTCGATAATGATGGGGGATGGGGGATGGGGAGTTAATTTAAAGGGGTAGGTTTGATTGTTTTCGATGTCTTCTATGGCAAATTCTAATTCCATTGCGCCTTGCCCTTCAAAGTTGATGATTTGCCTTTGGTTTGTGAGGGAGGCGATGCTATCAAATAATCTGCCAACGCTGGAGGTTAGGGGGCTGTTGATGCGGCGTTGATACATTGTTTGCAGGATTTTTATTTCTTGGGGGGTAAAGGCTTTGAGGGTGTGGAAAGTAAGGTTTTCTGGGGGGTTGGTAAAGATGTTGTTGCCAAAGATTTCGTAAAGTAAGCCCAAGGCAATGCGCCGGGGTTCTTTGATGGCTTTGTCTCCACCGGCAAGGGGAAATTGCCGAAAGTGGGCGATGCGGGATATTTGTATTTTTAAGTTGGTGGTATTTTTTGTTTCTTGGATGGGTAATATTTGGAAAAATTCGCCTCCCCAAATTGTGTTATCTAGTCCGTAGCCGGTGCCATCCCAGGCGATGCCAAGGGCTGATTTTCCTAGGAGTTGATTTTCGGCTAGGCAGGCGAGTATATGGGCGTGGTGATGTTGGATGGTAAAAGTTGGGAGGTTTAAGTTTTGGGCGTATTTTGTTGATAAATAATCGGGGTGTGCATCACAAACTACTATGCTGGGTTTGATTTCATAAAGTTGCTTGAAGTTTTCGATGATTTGTTGAAAGGAGTTGAAGGCTTCGGGGGTTTCTAAATCTCCGATGTGTTGACTTATAAATATTTGGTTTTTTATGGCTAGGGCTATGGTGTTTTTTAGGTGGGCGCCGGTGGCTAATATGGGATTGGAAATTGGGGATTGTTTGCTGTTTTCTGAGGTTGGTAGGGAAATTGGAAGGGGGGCGTAGCCTCTGGCGCGGCGTAGTATCATTTCTCTACCGGCTATGATGCGAACGATGGAGTCGTCTACGGGGCGTAGGATGGGGCGATTATGTATGAGGAATAAGTCGGCTATTTCTGATAGTTTGATAAGGGCTTGTTGTTCGTCTATGCAGATGGGTTCATCGGAAAGGTTGCCGCTGGTTGCTATTACTGGCTGGTTTAATTCTGCCATTAATAAGTGATGCAGGGGTGTGTAGGGCAACATGATTCCTAAGTAGGGGTTGCCTGGGGCTATGTTGTTGAGATTTTTAAGGATTGAGTTGGGATGGGTTGGTTTGTTTTTGTGTTTGAGTAATACTATGGGTGATTGGGGGGAGGTTAGTAATCTTTCTTCGCTTGGTGAAATGTGGCAATCTTGTTTGATTTGTTCTAAGGATGGATACATTAGGGCGAAGGGTTTTTCTGAGCGTTTTTTGCGCCGGCGTAGTTCGTTGATTGCTGTAGGGTTGCCGGCGTCTACGATTAAATGAAAGCCTCCTAAGCCTTTGATGGCGATTATTTTTCCTTGTTTTAGGGCTTGAATTGTGTTAGAAATTGCCGGGTCTTTTGTGGTAATGGGGGTGCCGGTGTTGTCTAATAGTTGGAGTTGGGGGCCACAATTTGGGCAGGCGTTTGGTTGGGCATGAAACCGGCGATCAAGGGGGTTTTCATATTCTTGTTGGCATTCTGAACATAGGGTAAATTTTTTCATTGTTGTGTTGCTACGATCATAAGGCAATTGCTCGATGATTGTGTAGCGTGGGCCGCAATTTGTGCAGTTTGTGAAGGGGTAATGATAGCGGCGATTTTTGGTCTCGAAAATGTCTTTTAAACAGTCGGGGCAGGTGGCGATGTCGGGTAATACTAGGGCTGTTTTTTGGCCGGTGATGCTGGGTTTTATTTCAAATTTTGTATAGCCAATGGTGTCTAACCAGGTTGTTTCTAAGGCTTGAATGATGGCTAAGGGTGGTTTTTGTTTTTCGATTTTTAAGAGGAATTCTTGTAAGGTTTTTTGGTTTCCTTCTACTTCGATAAATACGCCTTGTGAGGAGTTGTTTACCCAGCCGGTAAGCTGCATTTCTGTGGCAAGCCGGTAAATAAATGGCCTAAAACCTACTCCTTGTACTGCTCCTTGGATGATGATGTGGAGCCTGGTTTTGACTGCGGAGTTGGAAGGCTGGAGACTTTGATTTTTTAATAAGTAGGGTTTTTTCATAATTGCTGATTTTTCCTAACCTCCCTATTTTTAAAATCACCGTCTATTGTCTAAGAGCACAATTTTAAGAATGTAAGTTGATGGCGTTAATTTGTTCTAAAAAAATAACTTTTGATTAAGAAATGTAGAGCCTGCAAAGAAAGAGCCTGCGTAAGCGCTTAAACCCCCCTAAAAAAGGGGGGTAATTCGTGGAAGGAAAGTTACTTAAAAGCGGGCTAGAATTTAGGTGTCATAAATGCGTGCTTCTGCGGATTCTGGGTTTTCTTCGCAGTAAACTTGAAAGGAGGTTTTGAGGGGTTTAGCTGCGCGTTGATGGGAGGCTTCGGCTTCTAATTCTTCGACGATATCCCAGGCGGCGGCGGCTTCTTTTGAGGTGGCTCCTTTTTGAGCAGAAACGGCGCGGGCTTCTTCGAGGGCTTGTTGAATTTTTTGTTGAATAACGGTTTCTTTGGGTTTTTCTACAAAGTCACTTTTCCGCAGGATGTCGGTGACAGAAATAATGCCCAAAAGTTTATCTTTGATGACGGGGGCTCTTCGGATGCCGGTGTTGGCAAATAAGCGAGCAACGTATTCTACTCCTAAGTCTGGGTTGATGACTATGCAGGGCTTTGTCATTATTTCATAGACACGGATATTTTTGGGGTCTTTGCCATAGGCTGCGACTTTATAAATGATGTCGGTTTCTGTTACTATGCCGTAGGCGTCTTCATCGTGCCGGCGGTTAACGATAAGGGCACGAAGATTTTTTTCTTTCATTAAGTTTACGGCTTCGGCTACTGTGGCTGAGCCTTTTATTGTGATGACTTCTTGGGTCATAATATCTGCTGCTTTCATCATTTTGTCTCCTGGGTTTTGGGGAAGCTTTTTAACATTTTTTAAATGGCCAAAGCGGTTTTTTTTGCGCTTTTGCCTAAGTGTTCCTGTAATAAATTATACCAGTTTTCCATGCCGTTGCCGGTTCTTGATGAAACTTCAAATATGGTGGCTTGGGGGGCCACTTTTTGAATGTTGGTGAGGGCTTTTTCTCTGTCAAATCCTACGACTTCGGCTATGTCAATTTTGTTGACAATTACGATGTCTGCTGTTTTAAACATGGTAGGATATTTGAGGGGTTTGTCTTCGCCTTCGGTGACGGATAGTAATACGATTCTTAGGTTTTCTCCGAGGTCGTAGGCGGCGGGACAAACGAGGTTGCCGACGTTTTCTATTATTAATAGGTCTAGGTTATCTAGGTTGAGTTTTTGAGCGGCTTTTAATACCATTTCGGCTTCGAGGTGGCAAAGGGTGCCGGTGGTTATTTGAATGGCTGGGGCGCCGGCATGACTTAGCCGGTGTGCGTCGTTGTCGGTTTCTAAGTCTCCTACTACGATGCCTATTTTAATTTGATTTCCGATGTCTTTGATGGTGCGTTCTAAAAAGGTTGTTTTTCCTGAACCTGGGGATGAGAGAATGTTTAAAACGAGGAGGTTTTTGGCGAGGAAATAACCACGATTTCTTTCGGCAAGCCGGTCGTTTTTATCGAGGATGGATTGGACGATGGGGACGGTTTTATGATGGGTTTCGTGATGGTGGTGATCGTGATGATCGTGGTGGTGCTCATGGGGGTGGGTGTGATCGTGGAGGGTGATTTCTCCGCCGGTGTTGCAGCCGCAATCTTTACACATTTTAATTCTCCTTTTCTTTGTTTTAATAGGGTTTTTTATGGTTCGGGTTGGGAGATTTCTAAGGATGATAGTTCGATTTCTTTTCCTTGTTGAATTTGGTTTGTGATTTTGTTACATTTTGGGCATTCGTAAATAATGATGTCGCTTGGTTGAAAGGTTGTTTGGCAGTGGGGACAATAGCAAACAACGGGGACTGTTTGTATTTCAAGTTTTGCGCCTTCGGCTAGGGTGTTTTGGGTGCAAATATCAAAGGCAAATTCGAGGGCTTCGGGGACGACTCCAGATATTTCTCCTATCCGCAGAACTAAGCGATGTATTTTGGTTGCTTGTTGCCGGTGGGCGTGTTCTAGGGCTATTTCTATGGTGTTTTGCATTAAGCTGATTTCGTGCATTTTTATCAGTTATTGCTTGGGTTTATTGTTGACAAAAACTGCTTATTCTGGATGTCTGATTAAGTAATCGATTTCTTCGAGGGCGTCTGCCATTGCTTTTTCTGTGAGGAGGGAGAGGGTTTCTCCTAGGTCGAAGTTGGTGGCGGGAATGGCTACTAACCAGGCTTTAGGTGTGTGTTGATATAGTTCTTGGGTGAGGGCTAAAAGGGTTGTAGGATCGCTTGTGTGTCCGATTACAGAATTGGGGTTTGATGCCGGCTTTAATTCGACTATTTGTAGCTCATCATTTTGATTGGCTGGATAGGCATCTACAAAGATAGCTATGTCTGTTTGGGATAAGGTTTCTGCAAGTTCTGGAGTGAGTTGAGTAACGGCAAGGGATTCGAGGTTAGGAACGCCCCAATGAGATACTATTTGTGCTATTTTTTGCCCTACTCCGTCGTCGCTGCGGAGGTCGTTTCCATAGCCGATCAAGGTGATACGGTGATGAAGGCTTTTGAGTTTGGCGGCTATATTACAATCCATGTTTTTTACCTTTTTTTAACAGTATTCGATTTGTACTTCTTTTTGCTTGTCTCGCAAAAATTTAACGACTTCTTCGACTAAACTACGGCGAATTGAGATGTTTTTGGGAAGGAGGGGGTTTTGATAAAATTCGTTGATTTTTTGGCCGACTAGAAATAAGATTGAGTCGGCTTCGATGATTTCTTTGGCGAGTAAGACGGCTCCGTTTTTGTCATGGGAAAGGCGGGATATATCGCAATTTGCTTGTTTTAAAACTTCTAAACATTTGGAAATGGTAAGGATGCCTTCGGTTACTAAGTCTATTTCGCTGAGTTTACCGATGGGTGGGAGTTCTTTTCGCATGGTGGAGATGTCCATTTCGATTGTTTCGCCTAGGAAACTGGCTACTATGTTGCCGGTTGTGCCTCCACAGACAACTTTTCGGCCTTCAAAGTTTAAGAGTTTTTCTACATAAATTATATCTTGTTTTTCGTCGAGTGGGGGGCCGGTGAAAATCATTAAGGGGTTTCTGCTGCGTACATAAACGCCGACAAATGTGGCGTCATCTCCGATTTGTGTTCGATAAAGAGAATGGGTTTCAGCTATGACTTTTTGAACGATTGTTCGGGCGTTGTGGGTGTGGTTGATAAAGATGTTTTCGATGTATTTTCCGATGTTTTCCCACCCCCAACCAAAGTTTAGGGCGACTCCTAAACCGGCATATAATACTCCATCGCTAACTGCGCCTAAAAAGTCTCCTTTTTCTAATACTCCTTCGGCGATGGTGATTTTTCTGTCTAATATTTTTTCGGTAATAGTTTCTAATTTTACAAGTTGGCCACGTCTTAAATAAAAAACTGGGGGATTGTCAAAATTAATTACTTTAAATTTATTGCTTTTGTGGTCAATTGTAATAATTGTAAAGGTGGCGTAGGCTATTTTTCTGACTTGGCAAATGGGGAGGGTGCCGATGACGGTTTTGATGACTTCTTCTAGGGGTACATCGGCGTTGAGCATGGTAATCAAAATTTCGGTGGTAAGGGTGGCGAGAATGTTTGCTTTTACGCCGCTTCCTAAACCGTCGGATAATACTATGGTTGTTTTGTCTTCTGTTTTGCGAAATTTGACTTTATCTCCACAAAGTTCTTCGCCTTTTTTGTTGAGGCTTAAATCATAGATATCTAAGAAATTATCCATGCTAGACTAACTCCTGATCGACCATTTTTAGGATTTTTAATAAGCTGACTTTGGTTTCGGCGGTGGTTTCTCCTAATAATCCTGCTATTTCTTGGGCAACTTTCATTTGGTTGTCTACAACTTCGTTGACTTTGGCAAGAGTTTCGGCTTTTAGCTTGCTCATTTCTTGCCGACGATGCCATTCTTGGGAAAGATCAACGATGATGCAGGCAACGACATTTTCATCTTTAATGGGAAAGATTACTTGGCGAACGTAGAGTTTATGTTTGGGATATTCTTTTTCTTCGTTTTTGATGACTTCGTTGTTTTCCCAGGCTTTTTTAAAGTCTTTGACTTCGCCTAAAATTTCTTCTGCCGGTTTGCCGATTAACTCTTGGGAGTTGACGTTAAAAAGTTTAGAAAATGCTGGGTTTAGTAAGGTAATTTTCATGTCTTTATCCACTACTATTAAGGCGTTTGGGTCATATTCCCATAGTAGTTTCCAGAGGTGGTTTTCGTTATTGGCCATAGGTTATTTCCTCTGTTTTTTTGATGTGTGGTAATATTTCTTCGGTGAATTTTTTTTCGATGTTTTCGGGACTAATTTTGCTAAATACTTGGTTACGAAATTTCATTACAATTCCATCACTACAGGTTTCTAAACAAAATGAGCCTTTTAATTCGATTTCGTCTTCTAGCTGGTGTTCGCTGATTAGTGATTGAAGTTTGGGTAAGACTTCATAAACTCCGAGTTGGTGGCAGGCAGAACCCATACATAAAAATAAATTTTCTTTTTTCATAGGAGAAAGGTAGCCCTTTAAGGGCTACGAATGATGTTTTATTCACGAGAAATGCGATTGATAATCGTGCCGTCTGGGGCTATTAATTCGAGTTCTAAGGGCATTTGTCCTGCCGCGTGGGTGGAACAGCTTAAGCATGGATCAAAGGCGCGTATTCCTGCTTCGACTCGGTTTAATAATCCTTCGGCGATTTCGTTGCCATGAATGTAATGTTGGGCTATTTGGGTGACGGTTTTATTCATGGCTAAGTTATTTTGGCCGGTGGCAATAATTAAGTTGACTTTTTTAATTATGCCGTTGTCATCGACGTTGTAATGATGGAATAATGTACCGCGTGGTGCTTCGGAAACTCCAATACCTTCGAGTTGGTTGATACCGGCCTCTGAACGCACTCTTGCTGAGACTACATCGGGGTCATTAACTAATTGTTCGATGAATTCTATACCGGCCAAAATTTCGATTAACCGCGCATAATGATAGTAGAAGGAAGATGTGGCTATTCCACCGGCCCGTTGACGGAATTCTTCTAGTTCTTTATCTGCTGCCGGTACGCCAATTTTTGAGCAAATATTTAACCTTGCTAGGGGCCCAACTCGATAAATTCCATCGGGATATCCAAGGGGTTTATAGTAGGGAAATTTCAGATATGACCAGGCTTCCACTGCTTCGCCTAAATACTCTTGATAGTCATCTTCTGATAAATGATCTGCTACTATTTTTCCTTCACTATCTACAAAGCGAATATGTCCATCGTAGTGTTCCCAGTCGCCTTTTTTGGTGACTAATCCCATGAATAAGGAGGGGAATTTTCCAAAGGCTTCGACTTCGGTTGTAAAACGCTCTAAGAGTTGTTTAAAAAGCGTTAAAGCTGTGTCAATTGTTTGTCGAGATTCGGGGAGGCGTTCGCGTATCCATGTGCGTCCTTCTTCGCTTAAAGGTGAACGTACACCACCGGGAACTGCCCAGGCTGGATGTATTCTTTTTGCCCCTAATAATTCGATGATTTTTTGCCCAAATTGACGTAGACGAATTCCGCTTCTTGCTAAGTCTGGATCAGCAGCTATTAATCCGAAAACATTTCGTTTTGCGGGGTCGCTATCCCAGCCTAATAAAAAGTCGGGACTACTGAGGTGAAAAAAGCTTAGGGAGTGGGATTGAATGATTTGTGCTAAGTTCATCATTCGCCGCAATTTTTCACCGGCTGGGGGGATTTTTACGGCTAGAATTTTGTCGCCGGTTTTGGCTGAGGCGAGCAGGTGGGAAACTGGACAAATGCCGCATATTCTGGCGGTAATTCCTGCCATTTCTGGGAAGGGCCGGCCTTCACAAAATTTCTCGAACCCACGAAATTCTACTACATGAAATCGGGCATTTTCTACTTCTCCAGCATCGTCTAAAAAGATGGAGATTTTCGCGTGTCCTTCAATGCGAGTTACGGGGTCTATAACAACTGTTTTCGCCATAATATTTACTCTCTTATTTGGTAGTTTGTTTTTTCTGATTTGTCATTTTTTTTAGCCGCCGCAGGGTTTGGCTTTTGCCCAGGGTTGCTGCCGGTTCCACACTCCTAAACCTTCTTCACGGGCTGCTTTTTGAGCGCTTAAGTAGGAGTTCAGAGAGCCGCTACAATTGGTGAGATACTTGCAGAATAAAATTGCTTGTCCTTCCCTTACCAATTGGATATTTACTGATTTTCCGTCTGCAAATATTTCTCCAACTAAACGCTCTTGAGCATTGGTGCCTGTGTCTCTGACTGTAATAGTTTTTCCTGCCGGTAATAAGGCTTGCAAACGGGCTTTTGATTGTTCAAAAAAAGGCGCTTCGCTTGCTTCGGGGGTGTCAATACAGCTTAGTTGAATTCGGCAGGCTTCGGAGTTTCCTGGTAAAGGCAACCGGCATCCAGCCATTTTCACATCTACTGTATCGCCATCCACAACTTTAATCACGGTTGCTTGTTGTTGGGAGGCAAGGGATGTTTTTGCCGACAATTGTATGGCTATTCCCCCCATCAGCAAGACCAACAGTAAGTTCATCAGTAATTTGAAAAGCTTAATTTTTGGTCTTTTCTTCATTATAAAATTCCTCGGTTTTTTTTGCTGGGTTGATAGGGGGAAATTTTGCCCTTTGCTCGGCTAATTTAATTTAGCCAAATTTTATCATGTCTCGCCCTTCCATGACCGGCTCTTCTCCTCGGAAAAATGGTTCAATGGAGGCTTTAATTCTGTCCCAGGATGGCGGACACCCAGGCATAAAAATATCGACTTCTACTACTTCATGGACAGGGCGAACGCGGTCTAGTAATTCGGGGACGATGCCGGGAAAATGGGGTAATTGTTGATTAACGTCTCCGAGTTCTAGGTAACACCGGCGCAGGACTGGATCAGAACCTTTGATCATGTTTCTCATGGCGGGAACGTTGCCGGTGACTGCACAATCTCCAAAAGAAATTAAAATTTTTGTGCGTTCTCTGACTTTGTGAATTAGTTCTAGGTTTTCTTCGTTGGCAATGGAACCTTCTACTAAACAAACATCTACGCTTTCGGGGTAGTCTTTGATGTCTGAACCTACTGGGCTGTAAACTACATCGACGTTTTGAGCGAGGTCAAATAGCCATTCGTCTAAGTCTAAAAAGCTCATGTGGCATCCTGAACAGCCGGCTAGCCAAACGGTGGCAAATTTTATTTTTTCCATGATTTTTTTCGGGTTTTTTGGGGATTTTTTAACCGCAGATGTGGCAGGCAAGATGCCTGCCCCACAAATGAATGGGATGGGTTTATTTGGGGGTGGGGTTTGGGTTTAGCGTGTCCATTCTTTGTTTTCTCTTGCATCGACAAGAAATTGCAATTTTGCACGGTCACGGGTCATTTCTGAAACGGTGGAACCTTTGCGGAATATTGAGCCGGTTGGGCAGGCTTCTACACATTTTCCGCAGCTTGTACAGGCATCTACGTTTCCCCAGGGTTGGTTTAATCCTGTTATTACTTTTGCTGCGGCTCCGCGATAGGCAACATCCCACACATGGGCGCCTTCTATTTCGTCACAAACTCGCACGCAACGGGTACATAAAATACACCGGTTATGGTCGATTCCAAAACGTTCGTGAGTGACGTCTATTTCGCGTTCTGGGAAGCGATAGGGGAAGCGCGAATGATCCATGCCGGTTTCGATTGCTAGGTCTTGTAATTCGCAGTTTCCATTGGCTACGCAAACGGCACAAACATGATTTCCTTCGGCAAATAACATTTCGATTATCATTCGCCGATATTCGTTTATTTGGTCGTTGTGGGTGGTTATTTCCATTCCTTCGGCAACTTGGGTCACGCAGGATGGTAAAAGCCGGTTTGTGCCTTTTATTTCTACTAAGCAAAGTCGGCAGGCTCCAACATCGGAAACTCCGTCTAAATGGCACAAGGTTGGTATGCGTATTCCTGCTTCTTTTGCTGCGTTTAAAATTGTTGAGCCTTCCTCTATTGCCAGGTCAACGCCGTTAATTTTTAAGGTGACGACTGACATATTTTTCCTCTTTGGTTTGTTGGTTGTTTGTGTTTAGTTATGGGCTGTTGCCGGTTGTTGGTGTTGTGGTGGTTTTTTGCCGTTTTGATTGCTTTCAATTAAGCCTAAATATTCGTCACGGAAATAGTGCAATGTACTTAAAACTGGGTTTGGTGCTGATTGTCCTAAACCACACAAACTTGTTGCTTTTACCATTTGGCAAAGTTGTTCCAGTTTTTCGAGGTCTTTGAGGGTGGCTTGTTTGTTGATAATTTTGGTTAATGCCTGATACATTTGCACTGTGCCGGCGCGACAAGGTACACATTTTCCGCAGGTTTCTCCTCGGCAAAATTCCATGTAAAATTGGGCGACTCCTACCATGCTTGTGCCTTTATCCATGACAACCATGCCCCCAGATCCCATCATTGAACCCAGTTTAATTAAGGAGTCATAATCAACTGGTGTATCCAGTAATGATGCAGGAATACAACCTCCTGATGGGCCGCCGGTTTGGATGGCTTTTACTTCTCCATCGGGTACTCCTCCGCCCATTTCTTCGACGATTTCTCGGAGGGTTATTCCCATTGGAACTTCTATTAATCCGTTGTTACGAATTTTGCCGGTGAGGGCGAATATTTTTGTGCCTTTGCTTTTTTCTGTGCCGATGTTTGCATACCATTCTGCACCCTCACGAATGATGGCGGAAATGTTAGCAAATGTTTCGACGTTGTTAATTAGTGTTGGGCAGCCCCATAATCCTGATTGAGCAGGGTAGGGTGGTCGGGGTCTGGGGTTGCCTCGTCCGCCTTCTATGGAACTAATAAGGGCTGTTTCTTCACCGCAAACAAAAGCACCTGCACCGATGCGAATGTTAATTTTAAAGTCGAAGGGTGAGTCAAAAATTTGACTCCCTAAAATGCCAAGTTTTTTGGCTTGTTTGATTGCCATTTCTAGCCGGTCTATGGCTAGGGGATATTCGGCGCGGACATATATAAAACCTTCGCTGGCTCCTACGGCATAACCGGCAATAGCCATGCCTTCTAAGACTCGGTGCGGGTCGCTTTCGAGGACTGAGCGATCCATAAAAGCCCCTGGGTCGCCTTCATCTGCATTGCATATAATATATTTTTGTTTGGGCGGCATTTTGGCGACTGTTGCCCATTTCAGGCCGGTGGGATATCCGCCGCCTCCTCGTCCTCTTAAACCGCTTTTTGTGATTTCTTCTACAACTTCGGCGGATGTCATGTCGTGAATGACTTTGTAAAGCGATTCATAACCACCGGCTGCTATATATTCTTCGATTTTTTCGGGGTCTATTTTGCCGCTGGTTTCGCGGACTATTCTCATTTGTTTGGCAAAAAATGGGTGGTTTAAATCTCCTTCTGCTGCGGTGGCTGTTGTGCCGTTATTGATGGCGTTGATGATGCTGGCGGCATCGTCTGGGGTGACTTCTTCGTAAAGTTTATTTTTGGCTTCGATTTGGACTAAGGGCCCTTTTCCACAAAATCCCATGCACCCGACTCCTACGACTTGTATTTGGTCGCTGAGTCCGTTTTGTTTGACGCTGTTTTCTAAGTTTTTCTTGAGGGTTAATGAGTTGGCTGCTTGGCAGCCGGTGGAGGTGCAACAATGCACTCGAATCGGTTTTTGGCTCCGGTGTTCTTTTGCGCCAATTTCATGCAATTCTTGTAAGTCCATAGATTTTTTCCTTTGTCCGTTTCCAGTTGTTTAAATTAGTAAAATTGATAAAAAACAAGGATTTACGGAGTATTATTGTTGAACCAAGGTTTGACTTTTTCAATGGCTTCCGATGCGCTAACTTTTCCGGCGACGGTTCCATCAAAAACTACTGCCGGTGCAATGCCACAAGCACCAATACAACGGGCTGTCATTATTGATAATTGCCCGTCTTCTGTGGTTTCGCCTTGATGAATGCCGGTGTGTTTTTCAAGTTCGGCTAATACTTCTCCACTGCCTTTTACATAACAGGCGGTTCCTAAGCACACAACGCAGGTATGGGCGCCATTTGGTTTGAGGGAAAAGAGGTGATAAAATGTAGCGACTCCATACACTTTACTGAGGGGAAGTTTGAGTCCGCGTGCAATGTAGAGGAGTACGTCTTCTTCTAAAAAACCAAAGGATTCTTGGGCTTTGTGTAATACTTCGATGAGGGCGTCTTGCCGGTATTGGTTTCGCTTCATTGTCATGTCTAATACTTTGAAGCGTTTATCGCCGCTGGGATGTCCTTTTTCTGCTTTTTTTGCAGGTTCTTTTGGCTTTTCTGCAACTTTGGGCGGTTCGGAGGAAGTTTGCATGGTTTCAGTCCTACCTTTCGGTTATTGCTGAGTTTTATCTTCACTGCCAGCCAAATTATCTGATTCTCCCTTAAGCCATTTTACCCATTGTTAAAAATCGCTTAATCTTTGCTAAACTTAACCCGATTTTATAGGGCGTAGCCGGGATTTATCTTGGTTCGGCTATGTTAAATTATGCTCTCTTCTTGAGCTTTTCTATCGTTCTTAATCTTAATTTTAGCTTATTTTTTGTTTGAGATATCGATTACAAGGCCGACTTTACAAAACTACTAAAACAACTAAAAGATTGCTTAATTTCAGGGAAGGAGCAAGCTGAAAAAAATTGCCAATTTCTGTATTTTATGATGTTATTTAAGCTGGTAATTTTAAAGAAATTATTATATTTTTTGATTTTGAAGGCAAAGCCAGATATGATATCGCTCTGCATCCATAGAGGTAAGATGCAGCTTATGTTGCCTGCACCACTGGGCATTAGCCGGACAATTATTGATGTGTAATTTTTCGCTTCAGGCCGCTTCGCCAGTCTCAGCAAATGCGGGGGAGTTGTTCACCGGCCAACATATCTACAATGCGACCGGCCCCAATAATACTTTGCATGGTGACGGTGCCGTTGCCTGTGCCTGTGACTGTGCCAATAATTTGTGCGTTTGTTCCCAGAGGATGTGCTTGCATTAAATTTAATGTTTGTTCTGCTTTTTCCGGCGGCACAAAGGCAACAAACCGGCCTTCATTAGCAACATAAAGCGGATCAAAGCCTAAAATTTCACAGGCACCGCGCACGTCTTCTCTAACAGGAATGGCGTTTTCTTTGATAGAAATATTTACTTTTGCATCGCTGGCAATTTCGTTGAGGGCACTTGCTAAACCGCCGCGTGTTAAATCTCGCAAACAATGTATTTCTACACCGGCCTCTAATAAGTTTAATACCAAATCAGCCACCGGCGCGGAATCACTTTCAATGGTGGTTTCAAATTCTAATCCTTCTCGCACTGCCATAATAGCGATGCCATGCCGGCCAATATCACCATTTACTATTAAGATATCTCCGGGTTTGACGCTTTGGGGAGCAATTATTTGGTTGTGTTCAATAATTCCGACGCCGGCAGTGTTAATAAAAATGCCATCTCCTTTGCCTTTATCTACTACTTTTGTGTCGCCGGTAACGATTTTTACTTTGGCTTTTTCGGCTGCTTGTTTCATCGAATTTATGATCCGCCATAATGTTTCTATCGGCAAGCCTTCTTCTAAGATAAAACCGGCACTTAAATAAAGCGGACGTGCGCCACTCATTGCTAAATCATTCACGGTGCCATGTATTGCCAAGGAACCAATGTCTCCACCAGGAAAAAATAAGGGATTAATCACATAGGAATCTGTGGTAAAGGCGATTTTGCCGGTGGGTAGGTTTAAGGTGGCGCTATCGTGGGGAGAATTGCCAGAATTAAAGGCCGGCAAAAACATTTTTTCAATTAACTGCCTCATTAATTTACCCCCCCCACCATGTGCCAGCAAAATTTGGGGATATTGTTGAATAGGCAGCGGGCAATTGAGGCTAAATTCTTGGTTATTATGTGTTACTGTCATGGCATTTTAAAACTTTTCTAAGTCATACCATTAAAACTGTTTGTTGTCGATAGCGGTAATAAGCTGCACAAGCACCTTCCGAAGAAACCATAGGCGCACCGAGGGGATGTTCTGGGGTGCATTTTGTGCCAAAAGCAGGGCATTCATGGGGTTTTTTTACACCCTGCATAATGGCTCCGCTGATACATTCTGAGGACTCTTGACTCTGAATATGAAATAGGTTAAACCGGCTTGTGGCATCAAATTGAGCATATTTTTCGCGTAAACCTAAGCCGCTTTCGTCTATTTCTCCTATGCCTCGCCACTGACGCGGGACAATTTTAAAGACTTCTTGAATCAGGTTTTGTGCGGTTTGATTTCCCTGCCGGCGGACAGATCGGGCATACTGATTTTCAACTTCGGCGCGGTTTTCTTCTAATTGTTTTATACACAAATATATTCCTTGCAAAATATCCACCGGCTCAAAACCAGTTACAACTATAGGAATGTGATATTTTGCAGCGATGGGTTCATATTCTGTGTAACCCATAACAGTGCAAACATGACCGGCTGCTAAAAATCCTTGAACGCGACTTTGAGGAGATGATAAAAGGGCTTTCATGGCCGGTGGTACCAACACATGAGACACTAACATTGAGAAATTTTTAAGGTTTTGTTGGTGTGCTTGATAAACAGCCATTGCCGTTGCCGGTGCGGTTGTTTCAAAACCAACGCCAAAAAATACCACTTCTTTATCGGAGTTTTCTTTAGCAATTTTTAGACAATCTGTGGGCGAATAAACAATCCGAACATCACCGCCATTTGCTTTAACACTCAGTAAATCTTTTTCGGTGCCGGGGACACGCAACATATCGCCAAACGAACAAAAAATCACTTCCGAATTAGCGGCCACTTCTATTGCTTGATCAATTAAAGAAATCGGTGTCACGCAAACAGGACAACCAGGGCCATGTATTAACGTAATTTTATTTGGTAAGAGCTCATCAATGCCATATTTGACGATAGAATGTGTTTGTCCGCCGCAGATTTCCATTATTGTCCAAGGGCGGGTTGTTAAGTCTGCAATCGCACGGGCATAATCTTGAGCAGTGTCTGCGTCGCGGTACTCATCAATAAATTTCATAATTCTTCGCAGTGAAACGAAAGCTTTTAATAAATGTCATCAAAAATACATTCTCTTTGGCTCTAAATTATACCACAAAATTTTGTCGCTGGATGCAATTTAATTTTTTATTCTTTTCCGCCAAAAAGCCGGGCCAAACAAAGGTTTTTCGGTACTTAAGCAACTTTTTGATTGTTTATAGTTGGGTCTCTGCGACGGTTAAACTTGATTTGAGGCATTAATTGTAAAGTTTTGTAACAAAAGTAGAAAATAGTCAGAGATGAACGCCCAGTAAGCGGTTTAATTCGGTAACATAGAAATTGCAGGGGAAAAAGATAGCCCCCAACAACGAAGAAAGGGTAAACAACCAATCATGTTGGAGCAATATAAAGATTTTGTTTCCGGTAAATGGATGAAAGAAATTGATGTTCGTGACTTCATCCAAAAAAATTACACCCCCTACACAGGCGATGAATTATTTTTAGCAGAGCCCACCGAGCGCACTAAATTATTGTGGGATAAAGTAAGCTTTTTGATGAAACTTGAGCGGGAAAAAGGCGTATTAGATACAGATACAAAAGTACCCTCAACAATTACCTCCCACGCAGCCGGTTACATTGCCGAAGAATTAGAACAAATTGTGGGTTTACAAACCGACAAACCGCTCAAACGAGGCATCATGCCTTATGGCGGAATTCGTGTGGTGAAAGCAGGTTTGGAAGCTTACGGATATCAACTTGATCCGCAAACCGAAGAAATCTTTACCAAATACCGCAAAACGCACAATGACGGCGTATTTGATGGCTACACCCGCGAGATGAAAAAAGCACGGCACTCAGGCATTATCACCGGCCTGCCAGATGCCTATGGACGGGGTAGAATTATTGGCGATTATCGCCGCGTCGCATTGTATGGCGTTGATCGTTTACTTGAAGACAAAAAACAACAACTTGAATCACTGGAACTCGACTGCATGGACGAGTACACGATTCAATGTCGAGAAGAAATTTCCGACCAAATAAAAGCGCTGAAAGAACTTAAACAAATGGCGGCGAGTTACGGTTTTGATATTAGCAAACCGGCCACCACTGCCAAAGAAGCTGTCCAGTGGACATATTTTGCTTATTTAGCAGCAGTAAAAGAGCAAAACGGCGCTGCAATGTCATTAGGTCGCGTCTCAACATTCCTCGATATTTATATCGAACGCGACATTAAAAATGGCACCCTCACAGAAAGTGAAGCGCAAGAACTAATCGACCATTTTGTAATGAAATTACGCATGGTACGATTCTTGCGGACACCCGACTATAACCAACTGTTCTCTGGCGATCCCACATGGGTAACAGAATGTGTGGGAGGCATGAGTTTAGATGGTCGGACGTTGGTGAGTAAAACCAATTTCCGCATTTTACACACCCTTTATAACTTAGGGCCGGCACCTGAACCAAACTTAACAGTTTTGTGGTCAGAAAACTTGCCCGAAAACTTCAAGCATTATTGCGCTAAAGTTTCGACGGATACCAGTTCAATTCAGTACGAAAACGACGACTTAATGCGGCGTTATTATGGCGATGATTATGGCATTGCCTGCTGTGTTTCCGCGATGAAAATTGGCAAACAAATGCAGTTTTTTGGAGCACGAGCAAATTTAGCCAAAGCCTTACTTTATGCCATCAATGGCGGCAAAGATGAAAAAGCCGGGGATCAAGTCGGGCCTGCCTTTGAGCCGGTGACTTCCGAATATTTAGATTATGAAGAAGTCAAGGCAAAATTTGACCGCTTGACCGAGTGGTTAGCAAGACTGTATGTGAATACGTTAAACGTCATTCACTATATGCACGATAAATACTGCTATGAACGCCTAGAAGCTGCCTTGCATGACCGCGATATTTTGCGGACAATGGCTTGTGGCATAGCGGGTTTATCAGTGGTAGCCGATGCTTTTTCAGCCATGAAGTATGCGAAAGTCAAAGTCATCCGTAATGAAAGCGGTTTAGCCGTCGATTACGAAGTTGAAGGCGATTTTCCCAAATACGGAAATAACGATGATCGCGTAGATACTATTGCAGCGGATATTGTCAAAGATTTTATGACACAACTCCGCAAGCAAAAAACCTATCGCAACGCCATTCCAACCCAATCAGTTTTGACAATTACTTCAAACGTTGTGTATGGCAAAAAAACCGGCAGTACCCCCGATGGACGCAAAGCCGGTGTACCGTTTGCCCCTGGTGCCAACCCCATGCACGGACGCGATACCAAAGGAGCAATTGCAGCCTTAGAATCAGTCGCCAAAATTCCTTACGATCACGCACAAGATGGAATTTCTTACACCTTCTCCATAGTGCCGAATGCGTTAGGAAAAACCGCCAAGGATAAATACAATAACCTGGCCGGTATGATCGATGGCTATTTCCATAATGGCGGCCACCACGTTAACATTAACGTTTTCAATCGTGAGACGTTAGTTGAGGCAATGGATCACCCAGAAAAATACCCCCAATTAACCATTCGGGTATCGGGATATGCGGTTAACTTCATCAAATTAACGCGAGAACAACAACTCGACGTTATTAGCCGAACCTTCCACGAAAAATTCTAATTTAACCGCAGATGAACGCAGATGAACGCAGATAAAAATTGCTCAACATCTGCGTTTATCTGTGGAGCAGGCATCTTGCCTGCTATATATCTGCGGTTACAAAAAAAAACCCTATGATCACCGGCAAAATTCACTCAATAGAAACCTGCGGAACAGTAGACGGCCCTGGCATCAGATTTGTAATATTTACTCAAGGCTGTCCATTACGCTGTCTTTACTGCCATAATCCTGATTGCAGAACTATTCAAGACGGCACAACCAAAACCGTTGATGAACTAATCGAAGAAATCCAAAAATATCGCTCGTATATGCGATTTTCTGGCGGCGGAGTCACCGTCACCGGCGGCGAACCCTTGATGCAGCCAGAATTTGTCAGAGAAATTTTTAAACGCTGCCAAGAATTAGGAATTCATACTGCCCTTGATACCTCTGGTTATGCCGATTTAGAAAGTGCAAAGCCGGTGGTTGAGTATGCCAATTTAGTGCTACTCGATATCAAATCTTATGATCCCCAAACTTACTTTAACGTCACTCATGTTTCCTTGGAACCGACTTTAAATTTTGCCAAGTATTTGCACGAAATAAACAAACCTACTTGGATTCGTTTTGTCTTGGTTCCTAACCTCACCGACGACTCAAAAAATGTCGAAGGATTGGCAGACTTTGTGGCCGATTTAAAGAATGTTGAAAAAGTAGAAGTTTTGCCTTTTCATAAAATGGGCGAATATAAATGGCAGCAAATGGGTTTTGAGTATCAACTGAAAAATACCCAGCCGCCTAGCCCAGAATTAGTCCAAAAAACCGTAGATATTTTTAAACATCACGGCCTTAAAGTTCAGTAAGCTTAAGGGACGGTTTTCCTTACCGCTTCTTCAGGGAAAACCGATATTTTTGGCCCTGCAAAAATTCTCTCCTCAAGCCAAAATAAAAACAGGGGAAAAAAATAAGACAACCGCAACACACCGCACCCCAGTGTTAAACTTTGCAATAAAAGTTAAACTTGTTACAAAAAGCAACAACAGCCAAAAAACCTGTGCTAGACTAGAATAAGGGAAACATCCTCAGCAATTTTAAATCTCCATCCCCAAGCAAAAATCATCAAAACAACTTTGCTTTTCAAAAGCGGTCAATTGCAACAGAATCAAGCAATCTGACTGACCCAGAAAAAAACCGTTAGGGAGTTATTATGTCAGTTACGAACATCCAAGAACTTGAAGAACTGATTGCCAAAGTCAAAGCAGCCCAAGCAAAATATGCCACCTACTCACAAGAACAGGTGGATCAAATTTTCAAAAAAGCCGCACTTGCGGCTAACGCAGTTCGCATTCCTCTTGCTAAAATGGCCGTTGCAGAAACCGGCATGGGAATCATCGAAGACAAGGTGATTAAAAATCACTTTGCTTCCGAAATTATTTACAACAAATACAAAGCCGAAAAAACCTGCGGCATCATCGAAGAAGATAAAACCTTTGGCTATCAAAAAATAGCTGAGCCTGTGGGAATATTGGCAGGTATTGTTCCTACCACAAACCCAACTTCAACGGCAATCTTCAAAGCTTTGATTGCCCTCAAAACCCGCAACGCTATTATCTTTTCGCCCCACCCCCGCGCCAAAGGAGCAACTATTGAAGCTGCACGAATTGTTTTAAAAGCTGCCGTAGAAGCCGGTGCGCCTGAACATATTATCGGCTGGATAGATGACCCAACCGTGCCACTTTCGCAAGCTTTAATGCAGCATCCAGATGTTAAATTAATTCTGGCAACCGGCGGGCCGGCAATGGTAAAAGCTGCCTATTCTTCAGGACATCCCTCGTTAGGTGTGGGTGCAGGAAATACACCCGCTGTGATTGATTCTACTGCTCATATTAAAATGGCAGTCAGTTCAATTTTGCTCAGCAAAACCTTTGATAACGGCATGATTTGCGCTTCCGAGCAATCGGTAATTGTGGTAGATGATAAGTACGAAGAAGTAAGACAAGAATTCACTGAACGCGGCGCTTATTTTCTCAATGCTGAAGAACGGGAAAAACTTGCTAAAACCATCATTGTTAATGGTCGCCTGAATGCCGAAATTGTCGGTCAACCGGCACAAAAAATTGCTCAACTGGCCGGCATAGACGTCCCAGAAAGTGCCAAAGTTTTGATTGGTGAAGTCGGAGAAATTGGCGATAGAGAGCCGTTTTCTTTTGAAAAATTATCACCGATTTTGGCAATGTACCGCGCCACAAACTTTGAGGATGCAGTAGCCAAAGCGAAATCTTTGGTAAACTTTGGCGGACACGGACATACCTCCGTATTGTACACAGCACCGGCCAACCAACAACATATCAAATATTTTGAAAATACCATTGAAACGGCTCGCGTGTTAATTAACACCCCCGCTTCACAAGGTGCAATTGGCGATTTGTATAACTTCCGTCTTGATCCTTCTCTAACATTAGGATGCGGAACTTGGGGCGGTAACTCAGTTTCAGAAAACGTGGGCCCCCAACACTTATTAAACGTTAAAACTGTCACGGAACGCCGCGAAAATATGCTGTGGTTCCGCGTTCCGCCAAAAGTGTATTTCAAAGCCGGTTCTTTGCCCGTAGCATTGCGAGAATTAGCCGGCAAAAAACGCGCCTTTATTGTCACAGACAAACCGCTTTTTGATATGGGAGTAACCCAAGAAGTTGAAAACCTTTTAGACGAAATTGGCGTAAAATCGCAAGTCTTTTTTGACGTCGAACCAGATCCCTCGTTAACAACAGTTAACAAAGGTTTGGCAGAAATGAACATCTTTAACCCCGATGTTATTATCGCCATTGGTGGCGGTTCGCCAATGGATGCAGCAAAAGTAATGTGGTTAATGTATGAACATCCAGACATTGAATTTGAAGGCTTAGCAACGCGGTTTATGGATATCCGTAAACGAGTTTATGAATTGCCGGCATTAGGCACAAAAGCTTTAATGATTTCAATTCCTACAACTTCGGGAACCGGTTCAGAAGTCACACCGTTTGCAGTTGTCACCGATGATCGCACCGGCATTAAATATCCCCTCGCCGACTATGCCTTAACGCCTAATATGGCAATTGTTGACCCGCAATTGGTAATGAATATGCCAAAACGGTTAACAGCTTACGGCGGAATTGATGCCTTAACTCATGCTTTAGAAGCCTATGTCTCTGTGTATGCCTCAGAATTTACCAATGGCTTAGCATTAGAGTCAATTCGCTTGCTATTTAAATATTTGCCAAGTGCCTATAAAAACGGCGCAAATGATGCAAAAGCCCGCGAAAAAGTGCATTATGCCGCAACAATGGCAGGGATGGCATTTGCTAATGCTTTCTTGGGAGTTTGTCACTCGCTGGCGCACAAATTGGGTTCTACATTCCATGTGCCGCACGGTTTAGCAAATGCGCTGATGATTTCTCATGTCATCCGCTATAACGCAACCGATATGCCGTTTAAGCAAGCGATTTTCCCGCAGTACAAATATCCTAATGCCAAATGGCGTTATGCACAGATTGCTGATTATTTGCGCTTAGGTGGCAATTCCGAAGATGAGAAAATTGAGAAGCTGATTGAAGCAATCGAAAATCTCAAGCAAGCTTTGGATATTCCGCTAACTTTGAAAGAAGCTTTGACAGAAGAAGATCAAGCTTTCTACGAACAAGTTGAAGATATGGCGGATCAGGCGTTTGATGATCAATGCACCGGCGCCAACCCTCGTTATCCATTGATTCGGGATCTCAAAGAATTGTACATTTTGGCTTATCGTGGTTGTCGCATTGATTCCAAATTGTACAATGATGTAGCCAATCAGCATGAAGTGTTAAAAGGTGAAGATTCAGCCACCCCAGATGCAGAATTAGTAACTGCTGGCTAAACCTTAGAATCGGTTTACCTTGCATGAAACCTCTATAAAACAAAGCTCGCACCTTGCGGGCTTTTTTTGTGGTTTTTATTGGTATTTTTATAGGCGGGTATCGTTTACGGTATTGGTACTTACCGCAATAATTGAAGTCGGATAGTTTGGGGTGCTTTTCCTTCTTCAAAATGGCACATTACAGCATCCCGAATTTGATCATGCAATTCTGCTCTATTTTCAGCTTCAGTAAAAATAGAAACTCCAACGGCGCGAGCATTGAACCCTCCCTCTGGAGATTCTTCTATGAGAAAAGTGATTTCTCTCATATTTGATGATTCAGGTTTGTTTAGTATTTTATCATTTGTTTGTGGTGGCCGGTGGTAGGTTTGAGAAACCGGCTTTCTGCGATAATTTTTGCATCCCCGCAGAGATATTAAAAAGAAACCCAGTTTCTTTAAATTTTGATTTGTTCACCGGCTTTCAATTATTACCGCCTAAATTCACAAAACTGGCAATCATTTCAACCAGCATTTCCGGCTCCACCGGCTTAGAAATATGCCCAACAAAACCAGCAGAAAACGCCTGTTGCCGGTCAATTTCCCCAGCATAAGCAGTCAAAGCAATCGCCGGCAAACTTTTACCCACACCAGCCAAAAACTTGCCAACCTCACGAACCAACATATAACCATCCATATCCGGCATACCAATATCACTCAACAAAATATCCGGCAACTCTTTCTTAATCACCAAAATAGCCTTTTCCGCTGAAGCAACCGCAGTCACCACCCCACCAAACTGCTCCAAAACAAACGCCAAAAAATCAAGAGTATCAGCATCATCATCAACAACCAAAATCCGCACACCAGAAAGCGACAAAGCCGGCGAATCTAAATTCAAAAAATCATCAGCCGCTGTATCCCCATCCTCCTTAAGCACCGGCAACATCACCGTAAAAGTCGAACCCATTCCCACACCCAAACTCTCAGCCTGCACCATACCTCCATGCAACTCAACCAAATGACGAACAATAGCCAAACCCAAACCCAAACCCCCAAAAGTCCGAGTCGTCGAACCATCAGCCTGACGGAAATATTCAAAAACAAAAGGCAAAAAATCAGGCTCAATTCCCCTACCCGTATCACTCACCTCAATTTGAATATATGAATCCAAATTCCTCAAACAAACGCTAATCCTCCCACCTTCAGGAGTAAACTTAACAGCATTACTAAGCAAATTCCAAAAAACCTGCTGAAGACGAGCCGGATCACCCAAAACCGCACCAACCCCCCAATCAAAAACACTTTCAACACAAAGTGACTTTGCCTCCAACCCCAACCGCACCGTTTCCAAAGCCGCCTCAATAACCCCTCGCAGATCAACCCGAACCTTATGCAAACTCAGCTTACCTTGCAAAATCCGCGACACATCCAACAAATCCTCAATCAACTGAGTTTGTAACTTAGCATTTCGCTCAATCGTCTCCACCGCCAGCCGCGTTTTCGCCGCATCCAACCGGCCAGTCAGCAGCATTTTTGCCCAACCCAAAATCGGATTCAGCGGAGTACGCAACTCGTGAGACAACACCGCCAAAAACTCATCCTTAATTCGATTAGCCTGTTCCGCTTGCTCCCGCGCCAACTGCTCCCGCGCCAGCAATTGTGAGCGCTCCACCTCCGCGAGCTTACGCTCAGTCACATCGTGAGCCACCCCATAAAGCACATTTCGCTCTGGCACCGGCACCACATTCCAACTAATCCAACGATAAGAACCATCACGACAGAGATAGCGATTTTCAAAAGCAATCGTCGCAATACCCTGCGCTAAATTTTCCCCCACAGCCATTGTCGCCGCCCGATCATCAGGATGCACAAAATCAATATAAGGACGCGCCATCAACTCAGCCACAGAAAAACCCAAAGTCCGCTCCCAAGAAGGATTAAGCTGAATAAAATAACCCTCAAAATTGGCAATCGCCAACATATCAACAGCCAAAGCAAAAAACCGTTCGGTTTGATCTCGTAACTCATTGCGCTCAGCTTCCAGCAACTTAATCTCAGTCAAATTTAAAATAAACGCAATAATTTCCTGATTACTATTGTAAGGTTCTTGCAACATAGCCGCCCCAACCAAAATCGGTACTGGGGTGCCATTTTTATGCAAATAAACTTTTTCATAAGGCGTACAAACCCCCTGAGTAGCCATCTCCTCTATCGCCTTCTGATCTAAACTTGCAAACCCCGCAGGGGTGAGCCCGTCCCACCTCAAGAAACCACGCCCAACTTCTTCAGAAGAATAACCCAACATCTTTAAAACATAATCATTCGCATAGTGAAGCCCACCCTGAGAATCCCCAAACACCACCCCAAAAACATTAGACTCCACCAAACGCCGGAAACGACGCTCACTTTCTCGGAAGCCAAATTCAGCCTGCTTGCGTTCCGACACATCAATTGTCACGCCTATCAACTTTTGCACATTTCCTTGGGCATCAAACACCGGCTCGCCCCGTTCTTCCAGCCAAACCGTAGCACCATTATCAGGGCGAGTAACGCGAAACTCCGAAAAATAACCAGTCTTAGTCACCAAAGCATTTTGCAGCGCCGCACTGTGACGAGCCTTATCTTCAGCCTGAACAAGAGCTAAACCCTCTTCAACCGATTGAACAGGACTTATACCGTAGATGTTGGCAAAATTTGAACTGGTAATAAGAGTATTCGTATGAGGATTCCATTCCCACGCAATCATTTTCGCTGCCACCAAAGCCAACTGCAAGCGCTCCTCACTTTCTTGCAATGCTGCTTCCGCATTTTTGCGAGCCGTAATATCCGTTACAAACACAGAAACGCCATTATTTTCTAACGGATAAACCCGATTTTCATACCAGCAATTCCAGCCCGCATAAAAATACTCAAACTGCACCGATTTTTGAAGCTCCACCGCTCGATGATACTCCCGATAAAGCACAGTATCCACCAAATCAGGAAACACCTCCCAAAAAACCCGACCTAGAACTTCTTCTCTTGGCAAATGAGTAATATGAGAACTGCGCTCATTGACATACACATAACGCCACTCAGCATCAAACACAAAAAACCCATCATTAATACTTCTCAAAACCTCCTCTAGGTTCTCCTTCGCCTCTTCAGCCTCCAAACGCAAAACTTGCTCACGTTGCGTTGCCTCTCGACGGATTCGGGCTATCTTCAAAGTTGATTCCACACGCGCCAACAACTCCCGCGCCGAAAAAGGCTTAATCAAATAATCATCCGCACCGGCTTCTAAACCTTCCACCCTCGCCTCCTCACCCGCCCGCGCCGACAGCAAAATTATCGGCAAATTCTGCGTTGCTGGATTAGCCCGAAGCCGGGAGAGCAAACCGAAACCATCCAAATTCGGCATCATTATATCTGTCAAAACCAAATCAGGCATTTGCTGCTCAATTACCGCCAATGCTGCCATCCCATCCCTCACCGCCGTTACCTCATAATGCTGAGCTAACAACCGCTTGACATAATCACGCATATCTGCATTATCATCCGCCAGCAAAATCCTCTGCCGTCCTGACGGGCCAATCAACTCATCCCTAGAAGCGGAAACCGGCACAATTTCGGTTTGCCCCAACTCCCGCACCCTCTTCTCCTCTGGCAGCCAGCGCACAGCCTCCTCAATATAGGCAGAAGCATTAACGGCAGTAGAACTAAGGCTGCGGGTTGCTTGAATTTGATGCGCCGGCAAATGAGCACAACCCGTAGGAATAGAAATTTTAAAAGTCGTACCGGCATCCACCACACTACTAACTTCAATACTCCCGCCGTGTAGCTTCACCAATTCTTGCACCAAAGACAAACCAATTCCTGAGCCTTCAAAAGTTCTCCCCTGCGCCCCTGGTACGCGGTGGAAACGCTCAAACAAATGGGGAATTTGTTCAGGAGGAATGCCGGTGCCGGTGTCTTGAACAGTAAAATTTACGCGGTCATTATCATATTTTATTGCTACGCGGATCTCTCCACAAAAAGTAAATTTAAAAGCATTTGAGAGCAGATTAAAAACTATTTTTTCCCACATAACTCGGTCAACATAAATGCTTTCTGGCAGAGGCGAACAATCCACCACCAAACGCATCCCCGCTTTTTCAATAGCCGAACGAAACACACTAGCCAATTCTGCGGTAAACGCCGATAAATCCGTAGGTTCGTAACTCGCCTGAATCCGACCGGCCTCTATGCGTGAAAAATCCAGCAAACTGTTAACCAGTTTCAGCAAACGCAAACTATTCCTTTGCACCGTTTCTAGCTGTTCGCGTTCTGCCGGTTGTAAACGATCTGCCAAACTTTGCAAAGAATCTTCTAGGGGCCCCAACATTAACGTCAAGGGGGTGCGAAATTCGTGGCTGACATTCGAGAAAAATGCTGTTTTTGCTCGATCAAGTTCTGCTAAAGCTTCGGCTCGCTTGCGCTCTTCTTCATAAGCTTGAGCATTACCAATACTAGCGGCAATTTGAGCGGCGACTAAAGTGATAAAACCTTGATAATTGTCATCAAAAAGCCGGTAAGGATTCAAACCGGCCACTAAAATTCCTGCTTTGCCGGTTTGGCCCGAAGCAGCCAGCGGCACCGCAACTGCTTGATGAGGAGGACTTGACCAAGCGCCGGTGGGTAGCTTTTCAAATAATGCCGGTAAATTTTCAACCACACAAGGTTTCTGAGTTTGAATTACTTCCGCAAACGGCCAAATTGAATTACTGTCAAGAGCGGCTGTTTGGGGGACGGCTGGATGATTTCGGTCAATTCCGCAGGTGCCGGCCAAAAAAAGGCTATCGTGCACAGAATCAACCAGATATATCATTGCAAAGGGCAAATCTAATGGATTTGTTTCCAGACATTTTGCACTTAAACTGCAAGCATCGTCAAAAGTTCGAGCATCGGCTGTATTGGCTGCCAATTCCCGCAACAAAGCTAATTGACGTTCACCGATGATCCGCTGCGTATCTTCGCTATTCGCGCAAATAATCCCGCCGGTGCCGCCTTCGTCATCAGGTACAGGGCTATAAGAAAATGTGTAATAAGTTTCTTCTGGGTAGCCGTTGCGCTCCATAATTAACAACAAGGCTTCGTCATAAGTACCCTCATTGTTGAGCATTGCCTGATCAGCACGGGGCCCGACTTGATCCCAAATTTCGGCCCAAACTACAGATGCCGGTTGGCCAAGAGCTTGTGGATGTTTGCCCCCCAGCACAGATCGGTAAGCGTCGTTATAAATATTAATAAGTTGTTCTCCCCACCAGACAAACATCGGCTGTCTGCAAGTGAGGGTAATTCTCACACAGGTTTTGAGACTTTGCGACCAATTCTCAACAGGGCCAAGAGGTGTTTGAGACCAGTCGAGTGAGCGCATCATTGCTGCGGTTTCGGTGTTGCCTGCAAACAGGCTTTCGATAGTTGTTGCTGTTTGCTGTTTATTTGCCACAATTTTTCTTAGCTTTCTATAAGAAGTCATTTTAAACTAAAAATTATTGGTCATTGGTCAATGGTCATTGGTCATTGGTTATTTGAGTGATTACATACCCTACCTGCAAAAAAACCTATGCAGCTTACTTACCTAGATAGCAATTCTTGGTTAATAGAAACAGCCGGCCAGCGAATTTTACTTGACCCTTGGTTAATTGGCCCTCTTGTTTTTGGAAATCTTCCTTGGTTATTTAAAGGCGACCGACCCCAACCACGTCAAATTCCTGCAAATATTGATTTAATTCTCCTTTCTCAAGGTCTGGAAGATCACGCACATCCTCCCACTCTCAAAGAATTACAAAAAACTATCCCGGTTGTTGGTTCCCCCGGCGCCGCTAAAGTTACCACTCAACTTGGATATAGCAAAGTTACGCCACTTTTGCACAATCAAAGTTACACCCTGGCAAATAAGGTACAAATAACCGCTTTTCCGGGGTCTCCCATTGGCCCGACTACTGTTGAAAATGCCTATCTGCTCAAGGATTTAGAAACCGGCACAAGTCTTTATTATGAACCACACGGTTATCACTCTCCTACCCTCAAAGAGTTTGCCCCCATTGATGTTGTCATTAGTCCCCTTATTGACCTGGCAATTCCCTTTCTGGGGCCGGTTATTAAAGGTTCTCAAACAGCTTTAGATTTAGCAAAAATGGTGCAGCCGCAAGTAATTTTACCTACGGCTGCGGGTGGAGATGTAATTTTTGAAGGGTTATTAATGTCGATTCTTCGTGCTGTCGGAAGTGTCGAAGAATTCCAACAATTACTCATAGCTAATAACCTTTCCACAAAAGTTATTGACCCTAAACCAGGCGAAGCTTTTACCCTAGAATTGCAACACCGCGCTTTTGTTTAAAAGAGCTTTCAATAAACCAGGTTTTTTAAACAAACCTGGTTTTTTTAAGTAAGTTTATTCAAATTTCAAAATCCCTCTATCCCCATCTAAAATTACCGGCACCCCCACCGGCAAGGCTGCATTTTCCCCCTCATGGCCAAACGGCAAACCAGACACCACCGGCACCCCCAAATCTCCCAGCCGATTTTTCAAAACTTCATCCACTGTAAAACTGGGAATTTTGGCCTCTACCTCACACCGCGAAAACCGGCCCAAAGCAATACCTTTTACCCCCGTAAACATCCCCATTAATCGCCATTGTGTCAGCATTCTATCCAGACGATAAGGCGCTTCTCCCACATCCTCAAAGGCTAAAATTACGCCGTCAAAGGAAGGCTGAACAGGTGTCCCTAACAAATGCGTCGCCACTGTCAAATTTGCCGGCAATAATAATCCAGACACGACACCACCCCCCCAGCCGGTGCCTTGTAAAGCTTCTAAACTGCGATTTTCCACCCAATCAAACAACCGCGTAATAGACCAGTCTGGCTCTGCTGCAATCGTTGTCAATAAGGGGCCATGAACACCAGAAACGCCCATAGTGCAAAGACTCCACAGCAGGCCGGTGATATCGGAAAAACCAATTAACCATTTAGCCTCAGTGGTCGGCCATGTCCAATTTTCTAACAATCTCGCACCACCATAACCACCTCTGGCGCATAAAATCCCTTTACATTCAGGATCATTCCAGGCTTGTGCTAATTGATAGCGGCGGGCTTCATCGGTGCCGGCGAGATATCCCCACCGGCTATCATAGCCTTCGCACAATTCGACTCGATAACCTCGATTTCGCCAAATTTCTACACCTTTCTCGAAGGCTTCGGTTTCTCGTAGGCATCCTGAAGGGGCAATTACTCGGAGTAAATCACCTTTTTTGAGGGGGGCCGGTTGGCAAATTTTGATCGGTTTTTGCATGGGTTTTTTTATTAACCGCAGATAGAGGTATGGCAGGCAAGATGCCTGCACCACAGATAAACGCAGATGGTTTTTTTGTTCGGGACAAAAGACAGATGAACACAGATAGAATCTAGAATTTTATCCGCGTTTATCTGCGTTTATCTGCGGTTAATATATTCTTAAACCATTGTTCCATTCTATCGCCCCAGGCCGGCAAAGAATATTCTTCTTCTGCTTGTTTCCGGCAATAATAGCGGTTAATTTTATCGAGATTATTAATAGCATCAACTAAGGCATCAACGCTATCTGGTTCAACTAAAAAGCCGGTTTCGCCATCGCGGACAATTTCGATGGGCCCGCCACGACGATAAGCAATCACCGGCACTCCACAGGCTAAAGCCTCAATAGCAACATTACCAAAAGCTTCTACCCAACGTGGTGTCATTAACATTCCTCGGCATTTTCCTAACTGGGCTTGTAGTGCAGTTGTAGATAAAAAACCGACGTATTCTATGGGTGCATCGGGATAATCTCGGAGGATTTTTTCCCAATATTCTTGATCTTGAATTTTTCCAAAAATCTTGAGGGGAATTCCTAGGATTTGTGCGGCTGCTACTGCATCTTCTAAGCCTTTTTCTGGGGCAATTCTGGCAACCCAAGCCAGTTGATTTTCTGGGGTTTCGCAATAATTATAAAGCGATAAATCTATGCCACTGCCTAATACTTTACAGTCTTTGGCAAAGGTAAAAGTTTCTGCTTGGACTTTTGTACAAACGCCAATTGTACCAGGAAACTCTTGGACTATTTCGCCCACAATGGTATCCATTGCCTGACTGAGCGAACCCATACTAATAACATGAGCAATGGGAATATTATAAAACCTAGTTAAAAAACAGGGCAACCAATCATAAGCAAAGTTAACTATTAAATCATATTCAGATTGGACTTTGCGGGCATATTCACACATATTTACCAGCACAGAATTACCTGCCATGATCACCGGCACATCACGATCTTGAGTTTGGGCCGGCACCTGCAACTCCCCCGCCACTTCTACTATGGGTAAGTTTCCCATTTGGGAATTCATTGGAGCCAAAATTGTTAACTGATGCTGGCGACGCAACATTTCCAGCGCCACATTATAAAGAGTTAACTCAACTCCACCGCCTAAACCAGTACCCAAAGGCCCGACAGAAGTAGATAAAAATAACAACCTCATTAAGCATCCACCCGCAAAACATCAAATAATAATCCTAACTTAAATTGTCGTGGGAATTGTCTCTGGAACTCCCCGAATCTGAACGTCGCTGAGGGGTATCAACTCCCGCAACAAAGCGAATATTATTTAATTGACCCAAAGCCCAGCGAGCAGTCTCCTGAACCTCTACATCCTCATCATCTACCGCCCGCCGCAAAAGCTGACTCATTTGCAAAAGCAAATCGTAAATGCGGCTTAAATCTCGAATCGCATTTTTACGAACTTCAGCATTATCATCTTCTAAAGAAAGAGCTAAAGCGCGATTCATTGGTTTAAGGGTGCGGGTGCCAATTTCTGACAAAGCAGCTAAAATCAAACTGCGCTGCTGAGAATCGGAATCTATTAATAAATTTACCAACGGCTGAATCGCTCTGGAATCACCCCGTTGTCCTAATTCCCAAATTGTTTTACGCCGTTTGAATTGGTCAAGAGTTGGCAAGTCTCTAATTAATTCTTCAACAATATCAATTTTACTGAGACGAGGCATTTCATCAAAGGCTAGAGCCTCCCCCGTCTTATTTACCAGTTGTGGAGCATCATGCTGTTCGGAGGGATTTGTACCCCATTCAGAAAACCCATTATTTTCGTAATTTTGTTGAGGTTTTGATGTCGATTCCAATTGTTTAGAAGTGTCAAATTTTTGGGTTTGGGGTACTTTAGGTTTTAATTGTCGGTCTTGCTGATCATATTCGTCTGGTTCGGTTTCTTCTCCCGAACGCATTAATAAATAAAACAAGCCTCCGACAATTGCCACTAAAGCTATACCCCCTAATCCCAGCAAAAAGAATCCTCTTTTGCCTTGCAACAATCCAGGTTTTTTTGCAGGGTTGGGTTTGGGTTGGGAAGTTTTGACAATTGATTCTTGAGACTTTTGAACGGCGGTTTGGAGGCGTTGTGTGGTAATTGCACCGGCAATACCATCGGAGGTTAAGCCTACCGACTGCTGAAATTTTGCCACCGCATCAATGGTTGTTTCTCCATAAAACCCATCTACTGTTTCGGTATAAAATCCTAATTTTTTGAGGCTTGTTTGTAATTGTTCCACAGCCGGCCCACGATCACCTGCTTGTAGGGTGGGAGGGGGTGTGGTTGGAGGGGCGTCGGTTTGAGCTAGTTGTACGGGTGTCAAAAAGCTCTCCCCCGGTTGCTGGGGGTAGGATGAGCCAGTTGCAGGAGAAGTGAACAAACCCAAGCAACTAGCGCAGGTGATAAACAACGCAGTGGAGCGGTAAAGCGCCATAGTTAAGAGCGAGGGGGTGGGAGAGTGAACCAGCGTAGTTTCTGGTGTAACTAAACTAGCTCAATCCTACCGTTATCTATCGAAACCGCTTAAATTTCTGTTTCTGTTTCGCTGAGGCGGACTTGCAGGGGTATTTTTTCTGCTGGTTTGTCTTGAACTCTTGTTAATAGCAGTTGGTTTTCTGTTGCGGCTATACCCCGTTTGACATTCAGTATTTGGGCAATGTTATCGCGCTGATTGATTAAATATATACTCAGCAAGGTCAGGCAAACTCCTGCTGTTTGTAAGGGACTGAGCATTTCTCCTAAGAATAAGTTGCCAAAGAGTAGGGCAAAGACGGGAGTTAAGAAGGTTAAGGCGCTGAGACTGGTGAGGTTACCGCTGGATGCAAAGTAAAAAAATAAACCATAGGCAATTGCACTGCCAAAGACTGTGGCGTAAGCTAATCCTAGCCAGCCGGCTAAGTCTAGGTTCTGCCATTGTTGGGTTTCGGTGACGGCGGAGAGGGCAAATAAGGGTAAGCCGCCTATGATCATGTGCCAGCCTGTGGCGACGACGGGATCTGCATATTGGCTGACTTTGCGTATGGTGACGGTGCCGAGGGCCATTGATAGGGCTGCTAGTAGCATTAACCATTCGCCGCTTTGGAATAGGGAGGTGGCTAGGTTTTGCCCTGGTTCAAAATTTTGGCTAATTGCAGAAAAGTGTCCTTGTAGTATTTCGAGTATCCATTGATCGGGTAAGCCTATGCAGCTAATGCCTAAAACGCCGATTAATAGCCCTAACCATCCCCATATTCCTATTTGTTCGGCAAATAAAAATCTGCATAATATGGCGACGGCTAAGGGTTGGGAGTCTATCATTACTGAGCCGAGTCCGGCGCCGGTTCTGACTAAGCCTTGGGCTAAAAAGCCTTGAAACATGGCTGCATCTACTACGGCAAATAGGCTGATCCATAACCAGGCTTTCCAGCCTTTGGGTTGGGATCTACCGGCTAAATGGGCTGCTGCTAAGACTAGCAGGCCGGCTGGAACTAGGCGCACACCGGCTACAAAAAATGCTGTTGTGTTGGGGATGGCGCTTTTCATGGCTACCATTGCTGTCCCCCAGAGGAAAAATGGTGCGATTAATAGCAGTGTGTAATAGGGGATTTTTGAAGTGTTGACTGATGATTGCATGGAGTTTTTTTGATTGATGTTTTTTTTGGTTTCTTTGGCCTGCGCGATTTCTGGGGCCGGTGTTGCATGGCCCAGCCTCTTCAATTTTAGCGAATTATGTAATTTTGTTAAGAAATCTGAGTGTATTGCGTCTACAGTTCTTAACAAACTCTCAAGAATTGAGGGCAACAGAAGCGGTGATCCGCACTCTCCAAAGTTTCGGGCATCGGGCAAACTAGAATAGATGGCAGAAGATTATTGTCACGCCTTCTTGTCTGGCTTCAGAAAGTGGGCTTGTCAAAATTATCCTTAATGTTAGGCTGGGTGTGAAATTTTTTCACGCTGGGATGCGGGATATCATCTGTACAAAAAACCAAACTATTGTTTAGACCCCAAGGGGATTTTTAATTGCATGATTTGGCCGTTTAAACCGAGTTTTCGTAAACAAATTGCTCGCATTGAAGTTACGGGTGCAATTGCCGGTGCAACTCGTAAACAAGTTTTAGAAGCGCTAAAAACTATTGAGGAAAAGAAGTTTCCTGCTCTGCTTTTACGCATTGACAGTCCGGGCGGGACAGTGGGGGATTCTCAAGAAATTTATAGTGCTTTAAAAAAGTTAGGCGAAAAAGTTAAAATTGTTGCCAGTTTTGGCAATATTTCGGCTTCTGGTGGGGTGTATATCGCTATGGGTGCTCATCATATTGTGGCGAACCCAGGCACGATTACCGGCAGCATTGGGGTGATTCTTCGCGGCAATAATATTGAGCGGTTGCTGGAAAAAATTGGCGTTTCTTTTAAGGTGATTAAATCGGGGCCGTATAAAGATATTTTGTCTTTTGACCGCGAATTAACTGAGGCCGAAAAAGAAATTTTGCAGCAGCTTATTGATACGAGTTACGGCCAGTTTGTGCAAACGGTGGCTGAGGCGAGAAAGTTGGCGGTTGAAACGGTAAAAAGTTTTGCGGATGGTCGCATTTTTACTGGGGAACAAGCTTTAAACTTGGGGGTGATTGACCGGCTGGGTACGGAAGAAGACGCTCGCCGCTGGGCTGCGGAACTGGTGGGGTTAGATCCTGAAAAAACCCGCTGTTATACTTTTGAAGAACGCAAACCACCGCTGAGTCGGATTTTGGGAAGTTCGCAAGCGAGTTCTAAATTCTCTGCCGGTGTGGGTTGGTTAGACTTTGAATTGTCTACCAGCGGTCAACCTTTGTGGATGTACCGGCCTTAAGTAAGGCGCTAGGTGCAATTTTAGGTTTTAAAGTGTGTTTTAATGCCTAAAATTGTGCCTGGGCAATCAAGTCAAATGTCTAAAATCTAAATTCTAAATTTTGTAATCCCAGGAGGTTTTTTGGCGTGGAGTGGAAAGTAAGGGCAATTCGTGGCGCTACAACTGTTTCAGAAAATACGGTTGAAGCAATTCAAGAGGCGGTAACTGAACTGTTGGATGAGTTAGAGTCACGCAATGATTTAGATCCTGAAAATATTATTAGCGTCACTTTTTCTGTAACGCGCGATATTGATGTTATCTTTCCTGCTGCTATTGCCAGAAGTCGTCCTGGGTGGGATAATGTGGCTCTTTTGGATGTTCAGCAAATGCACGTTGAGGGCAGTTTGCCTCGCTGTATTCGCTTTTTAATTCATGTTAATTTGCCGGTTCTTCAAGACCGCATTTATCACCCCTATTTACGCCTCGCTCAAAATCTTCGTCCTGATCGGAGTTTAAGTTTAAGTTAGTGATTTGTCAGTAGAGACGTTTTGGCAGAACGTCTCTACTGACAAATGACGATTAGAGTTGTTTGGTGGCTTCGCTGTGGTGATGAAAGCGAATGCCTATAAAGATGTCGTAAACAAAACTCCAAAAGCTTTTTCCTTGTAATAATCCCAGGGTTTGTTCGCAACCTTTGGCATCTAATAAGGGTTTGGTTGCTTCGTAGGCGGGTTTGTAGTAGTACCAAGGAATTGCAGGCCACAAATGATGTATGAGATGGTAGTTTTGTCCCATAATTAAGATGTTTAAAATGGCGTTTGGGTAAACTCTGGCATTTTTCCAGCGGTCTTGTTCTACAAAGGGCCGGTGAGGTAAATAATCAAAAAATAATCCCAAGGCTATACCGACAACTAAGGCCGGTAAAAACCAAAAGTTGAGGATGTAACCCAAATGATCATGCTGGCAAGCAATATAGACGATACTGCCCACAAAAAGCCGGCTTAAAAACCATTCCAGCAATTCCCATTTTTTCCACAAACGTCTTTTGAAAAAGAAGACTTCGTGGTAAAAAAATCTGGCTGCAATTAAAAACAGGGGCCCGCCGGTGGAAACAAAGTGATCCGGGTCGTTTTTGGGGTCGTTAACGTGGGCGTGGTGTTGCAAATGCACGCGGGTAAATACCGGAAAGGCAAACCCTAGCATTAAAGCACTGCCGTGCCCTAACAGCGCGTTGACAATTCGGTTGCGATGGGCAACATTGTGAGAGGCATCGTGAATGACTGTGCCTACTAAATGTAGGGCAAGCACGTTTGTGCAAAAGCAACACCAGTCTACCCAGTGAAAAAACCAGTACCCTATGTGAGAACTGGCGAACATGGCGACTGCACCTAAAAACATAATTAAAGTCGGGTTTACGTCCCCTGGAGGCCCGACAAATTGTTTAGGAACTGTCAGCGGCTGCGTTGCCTCCGACATTGTTGTATTTACTCCTTATTGTTAATAACTGTGGGGCATTGTAAGCTATTTTTGAAAAAAAATAAAGTTTTATGACAAAATTTCATCCCTTAGTTGGTAATATCTAAGAATCTTTAAACTATAGGCCAAACGCAAAAAATCGTTTTTTTGGCCCCGCGTTAACTTTAGTTAGATACTCTCCAAGTTTTTTTAAGCACATTATACTAATTTTTGTTTTTTTTATATGTTTGCTCCTTCTGTGCCGATCTCCTAATCTCTGGAAAAAAGTCCCTAATAAACATCCACCTTATATTTTCTGGCGGTGCTATTATCGAGCCTGCGTTGGAATATATAGCCGGTGAATGCCTATTTTAATTCAGCGGTCAAGTTCGCTGCGAACATTTTTAGCGTTCCTGAATCTTGTATAAAGTCCATAGGGCCAATACTCTATTTTTTCTTGAACAAGTCCCAGCAGCGCTGATGCCAGACTATCCCCTCGATAAGCGGGTCAGGTGGTGAATTTTGATTGCCATCAATAAATAAGCCGGCAACTCAAACTATAAAATGTTAATGAGACAGGGTGGAATGCGATAGCCATCAGCAAGGATGCCGAGTTTTTTGCGAGCAACAGCGATTTATTTAAGTGAAATTATGTCATGGAACTAACAACCTCTTGGTTACACCGGTTATCTTCAATCTTTGCGATTTCTCCTCAAACTCAACTAATGAATCAACTCAGCCACCCCGACAAACAAAGCGCCTTGTTGCGAAAAATTATTGATCGTATTCGTAACTCGCTAGAGTTAAAAGTTGTGCTGCAAACTGCCGTTGATGAAGTAGCTAGTTTGCTGAATTTAGATCGATGTAGTTTTTTGTGGTACTACAGCGATACTCAACGAGTGCAAGTTGTTTGCGAGTGTATTTGCGGGGAAGGTTCTCCCTCATCTGTGGGGTATCACCCCCTCGAAAGTTTTGGCAACAACGGCACCGCTATTGCTCAAGGTTCTTTAATTGTAAATTATGGTCAACAGGTTAATTCCGCCGGCCTTCTTTCGGTGACTCGTTTGCTTTCTGGGATGGCAAAATATTCTCAATTTACCAGAACTCACCAAGCTGAAAATAAAAGTGTTTTAGGTTCAGTTTCTAACTTATTAATTCCCGTCAAAAGTAAATCAGGTTGGATAGGATTTATTGCCTGTTTGTGCGATCATCCCCGTCGCTGGAAAAGTGGAGAAATAGAATTTTTGGAATCCCTCGCTCAACAGTTAGAAATTGCCATCCGTCAAGCTCAACTTTATGAGCAAACTCAAAAACAAGCCCAACGCGAACAATTAGTTAATCAAATCACTAGCCAAACTCGTCAAAGTTTAAATTTAGAGACGATTCTTAGCTCGGCAATTGCTCAATTAATGGAAGCATTAAAAGCAGACAGATGTTTAGTTCATTTGGTAGAACATGATGAAATAGAAGACGGCAAAAGCGGTTATATTTTATCAGAAGAAGAACTCGAAGAAGCAGCTAAATTAGTTGGTTTCCGTCGCCGGCATTTGTTTGAAGTTTGCCGAGATCCTTTTCCCCCATCTGTAGAGTATTTTGACACACACGGGCCGATAACTAACTGGGTGATTCAACACCGGCAACAGGTTGTAATTTCTGATGTCACTCAAGATCCGCGTATTGATAGCAACAATTCTGAATACGAACAAGCTCAAATTAAATCCTCGTTGGTGGTGCCGGTGCAGGCAAATAATCAACTTCATGCTATTCTTTACCTAAATCAATGTTCTCATACTCGTTATTGGTCAAAAAATGACCTCGAACTTTCTCAAGCCGTCGCCGATCAATTAGCGATTTCTATTCATCAAGCTTATCTTTATGCTAGGGCAAAAGCCGCCGCTGCCACCGCCACCGCTCAAGCGCAACAATTGGCTCAACTTTTAGAAGACTTACAGCAAAGTCAAGCCCAATTAATTCAAACAGAAAAAATGTCTAGTTTGGGGCAATTGGTGGCCGGTGTTGCCCACGAAATTAATAACCCCGTCAATTTTATTTATGGCAATCTCAAATACGCTAACAACTATATTGAAGAGTTGTTAGACTTGGTGGGACTCTACCAAAAATATTATCCAGAACCGCCCCCAGAAATTCAAGAACACAGCGAAACTATCGATTTGGAGTTTTTGCGGGATGATTTGGTTAAATTGCTGGCATCGATGAAAATTGGCGCTGATAGAATTCGCCAAATTGTCTTATCTTTACGGAATTTTTCTCGCGTTGATCAAGCAGAAATGAAGCTGGTTGATTTGCATGAAGGCATCGATAATACTTTGCTGATTTTGCAAAATCGTCTCAAATGCAACGGCACATTACGCGCGATAGAAGTTGTCAAAGACTACGGTAAATTACCGCCAGTTGAGTGCTACGCCGGCAGTTTGAATCAAGTATTTATGAATATTATTACCAACGCCATTGACGCTTTAGAACCTCTCAGAAACGGTGAGAAGCCCAAAGGGAAAGAATGCCAAAACGATGCCTGTACAGAAGAAGTTAAGCCCACAATTTCTATTTGTACCGAAATAGATAATAGCCATGTTAGAATCCGAATTGCTGATAATGGCCCCGGCATTAGTGAAGCAGCAAAAGGCAAATTATTTGATCCGTTTTTTACAACAAAGCCGGTGGGAAAAGGCACCGGCCTGGGTTTATCGATCAGCTATAGAATTATTGTCGAAAAACACAAAGGAAACCTTTCTTGTATTTCCGAACTCGGCAAAGGCACAGAATTTCAGATCGAAATTCCCCGATCTCCTGCCATTAGCAAAAATGAAGAGGCCGGTCAGAAAAAGGAGGTTTTGGCAGCCACAATGGCTTCTGCATCCCCACCAGACAGCAAGTAAAATTTTCAGCCTTTCCTCAACTTTGCCTGAACTCAGCAAATATGAACAATTGTAAACCTGCCAACTCGCAATAGCTACAATGGTAAGCTTACTATGGCATTTAAGATACAAATAAGGTGAAGTCTAAATGACTGGGTTAACCCAGCTACCCTATTTACTAAGGGCAGCGCGAGGCGAAGTGCTTGACCGGCCCCCCGTGTGGATGATGCGGCAAGCCGGCCGGTACATGAAAGAGTACCGCGACTTACGGCAAAAATATCCCTCGTTCCGCGAACGTTCCGAAAACGTCGATCTCGCCCTTGAAATCTCCCTCCAACCGTTTCGGGCCTTCCAGCCAGACGGCGTAATTCTATTTTCCGACATTCTTACCCCCCTGCCGGGGCTGGGCATTCCTTTTGATATCATCGAAAGCAAAGGGCCAATCATCGACCCGCCCATCCGCACCGCAGAACAAGTTAAAAATCTCCTTCCCTTCAACCCCGCTGAATGTGTGCCTTTTGTGGGAGAAATCTTGCAAACTTTACGCAAAGAAGTAGGCAATAAAGCGACGGTATTAGGCTTTGTGGGAGCACCTTGGACGCTCGCCGCCTACGCCATTGAAGGAAAATCTTCCAAAGACTACACGATCATTAAAAGCATGGCCTTCTCGGAACCGGCCATCTTACATGAATTGTTAGGCAAAATTGCCGATGCAATCGCTGTGTATGTCCGCTATCAAATCGACGCCGGTGCCCAAGTGGTGCAAATGTTCGATTCTTGGGCCGGCCATCTTTCGCCCCAAGACTACGATATCTTTGCCTTGCCTTACCAGCAGCGTGTTGTCCAACAAGTCAAAGCCACCCACCCCGACACCCCAATGATTTTGTATATCAATGGCAGTGCCGGTTTGCTAGAACGCATGGCCCAGTCTGGTGTCGATATCGTCAGCCTTGACTGGACAGTGGACATGGCAGAAGCGCGTAAACGTCTCGGCCCAAATGTCGGGGTACAAGGAAACATCGATCCCTGCGCCTTATTTGGTTCCAAAGACTTTATCCGCCAGCGTATCCTCGACACCATCCGCAAAGCCGGCAACCGAGGCCATATTCTGAATTTGGGTCATGGTATTATCGCCAACACCCCAGAAGAAAACGCCGCTTACTTCTTTGAAACTGCCAAACAAGCAGATCAATTGATGGCCCGCGCCTAACCACTCAGGTGTCAGCCGGCAGTTTTTGTAGGTTGGGTTGAAAAACCCAACCTATAACTTTTTTTGTGCCAGAAACTTCTAAAATTATTCCTAGTTCTTATTAAAGTGTTCCTTAGCGAATCACAACACCCAAATTAAGGGCGGGTAAGGCATCAAAGACGCTATCCCCGAATTACCAACTATGAAAAAAATTCTCATCACCGGCGCGAGTGGATGTATTGGTCATTACATCAGCGAAACCTTAATACAGCAAACCAACCACGAATTATATCTGTTTGTCCGCACACCCGAAAAACTGAAAATTGATTGCACAGTTCGCCCTGGTGTTCATATCATCCAAGGCGATATGGTGGAAATTGAAAAGTATGGCGCATTAATCAAAAACATTGATGTGGCAGTGTTGACAGCGACCGCTTGGGGAGGGATCAAAGCAGTTTGTGATGTAAACGTCAATAAAACAATTCAACTAATGAAAATGCTAGAAGCGGGGAAATGTGAACACATTATTTATTTTTCTACCGCCAGCATTTTAGGCCGCAATAACGAATTATTACCCCAAGCCGGCCAACTGGGTACAGACTATATAAGCTCAAAATATGAATGTTACGGGCAATTTTCCCGCTTACCCCTAGCCAAAATGGTAACAACTCTCTATCCTACTTTAGTCTTAGGAGGAGATGAAAATAAACCGTTTTCTCACCTTACCTCTGGGTTGCCACAAGTGGTTAAATGGATTGATTTAATCCGCTTTTTAAAAGCTGATGGCAGTTTCCATTTTATTCACGGCAAAGATATCGCCGCTGTAGTAAATCACCTGATTGATAATCCTCCAGGCGAAGGAGAAAACCGAAGTTTAGTATTAGGAACTGAACCGGTGACAGTCAATCAAGCCGTAGAAACTGCCTGCGAATATTTAGGAAAAGAAATTAAATTTCGCGTTGATTTAAGTCCGACTTTAGCTAATGTGATTATTAAGGTTTTTCGCATTCAAATGGCTGCTTGGGATCGCTTTTGTTTGGAATACCGGCATTTTACTTATCAAAATCCTGTTAATCCTGGGACTTTTGGGCTGCCGGTTTATTGCAAAAGTTTTACTGATTTATTGAAAGTAAGTGGTGTTCCTCAAAAAAGTTAATGGCTTGCCGGTGGGGGCAATTTTTCTGTGGTTGTTTGGGATTATGAGATAAGAGTTTTTTAACCGCCGATGAATTGCAGGCAAGATGCCTGCCCCACAGATGGGTTATTTGTTGGTGTTTGGGGTTAGGGGCGCTTTTTTAGGCGGGTTTGCTATTAGAAAAACCCGGTTTGTTTGAGAAACCGGGTTTTTAAAAACTTGTGTTTACGGGATAAGTTGGGATTGGGAAAATTAATCTTTTGCTGCCATTGACAAAATTAAATCAATCATCCGGCAAGAATAACCCCACTCATTGTCGTACCAAGAAACGACTTTAAAAAAGTTGGAATTTAACTCAATACCCGCCCCGGCATCAAATATGCTGGAATGAGAATCGCCGGTAAAATCAGAAGAAACTACATCATCTTCTGTATATCCTAAAATTCCCTTGAGAGGGCCTTCTGATGCGGCTTTCATCGCCTCACAAATTTCTTTGTAGCTGGTAGCTTTTTCGGTACGGAATGTTAAATCAACTACCGAAACATCAGGCGTAGGAACACGAAATGCCATGCCGGTTAATTTACCCTTTAACTCTGGTAAAACCAAAGTCACAGCTTTGGCGGCGCCGGTGGAAGCAGGAATAATATTTTGACCGGCCCCACGACCTCCCCGGAAATCTTTTTTACTTGGCCCGTCTACGGTTGGTTGAGTTGCAGTCATAGCGTGAACCGTCGTCATCAAACCTTCACTCAAGCCAAAATTATCTTGAATCACCTTAGCAACCGGCGCCAGACAATTGGTTGTACAACTAGCATTAGAAACCACAGTATGCTTACTAGCATCATACTTATCCTCATTCACACCCACCAACAAAGTCGGTACTTTTTCCGGGTCTTTTTCCTTAGTTGGTGCCGAAATAATCACCCGTTTTGCCCCAGCTTTCAGGTGTTTAGAAGCGCCTTCATAATCCGTAAACAAGCCGGTGGATTCCACAATATAATCCGCACCTAACTTACCCCAGGGCAACTCTTCAGGATTTTTGATTGAAACACAAGGAATATACTTCCCATCAACAATAATCCCATCCTTAGCCACTTCCACCGAACCCTTATAACGGCCATGCGTGGAATCATATTTCAGCAAATAAGCAAGACTCTCAGGCGGAACCAAATCATTAATACCAACAAACTCAATTTCAGGATGACCCAAACCGGCCCGAAAAACCAACCGACCAATCCGACCAAAACCATTAATTCCGACTTTAACAGGTGCCATGCAAAAAATCTCCTTGTGGTATAGCTTTCTACAAAATCTGTAATGGAAGCGGATGCGAATCCTTCAAAATACTTGTGGTGGTTAGATTAAAATCAACTCAGCTTTAATTCGCCCCACACATCCAGATATCAACTTAGCGAAAAAAACATTAACCTGCATCGCCGCAAAAAACCATCTGTGGGGCAGGCATCTTGCCTGCCTTACATCTGCGGTTAAAAAAATCTAACCAAAGACAACTAGACAGGCAAAAACCTCTTCCAAAAATAATACTCCCTGTTTTTTCCCCAAAAAAAAGCCCCCGCACCGCATAACCCATACAGTGCAAGGGTTTTACCAAGCAAGAAGAGAACTTTCAAACTTAAGAAAACTTTTAGATACTTTAGAGATTGGCCGGATATGGCATCAAAAATGCTACCTCAAAAATCCATCTTTAATCACACCGGCATCAACACACACCCCACACCAGACTCCGGCGCCGCCGCCGTTATAGAAGCCGGTGCCTTCGTGTACTGCTGAAAATTAGTTGCAAACCGGCAAGCAAGGTCTAAAGCAGCACGGTGATAAGCCTCCTTATCACCCCAGGTACTTTGGGCATCTAAAATTGCACTATCCACACCAGGTACATAACTAGGCACCAACACCTTAAATATCGGATGGGGATAGAATTTCACATCATCCAACCACCCATTTAGCGCCGCCGAAACCATCGCGCGAGTATCCTTAATTGCAATGCGATGTCCCACCCCATACGGGCCACCAGACCAGCCGGTGTTAATTAAATAAACCGTTGCGCCTAGTTGTTCGAGACGTTCCCCAAGCATTTTGGCATACACCGTCGCCGACAAAGGCAAAAACGGCTTACCAAAACAAGCAGAAAAAGTAGCTTGTGGTTCCGTGATCCCGCGTTCGGTACCGGCCACCTTACTTGTGTATCCTGACATAAAGTGATACATCGCTTGCTCGGTCGTGAGTTTAGAAATCGGTGGCAATACCCCAAACGCATCTGCCGTTAAAAATATCACCGTTTTAGGATGACTCCCCATGCTAGGAATTACCGCACCAGGGATATAGTCAAGCGGATAAGCAGCGCGAGTATTTTCAGTTAAAATACCGTCGTTGTAGTCAGGAATGCGCGTTTGGGAGTCTAAAATCACATTTTCCATCAAAGCACCAAAACGCAACGCATCCCAGATTTGCGGTTCATTTTCTTTAGAAAGTTTAATGGTTTTTGCGTAGCAGCCGCCCTCAAAGTTAAAAATGCCTTCTCTACTCCATCCGTGCTCGTCATCGCCAATTAACCGGCGTTCGGGGTCAGCAGAAAGGGTAGTTTTGCCGGTGCCAGAAAGCCCAAAAAATAAAGCCGTGTTGCCGTTTGCGTCCATATTTGCCGAACAGTGCATAGGCAAAACGTTTTCTTTTGTCATAAAGTAATTCATTAAGTAAAACACCGATTTTTTAATTTCACCGGCATACTTAGAACCGCCAATAATGACAAGTCGTTTGCCAAAATTAATAACGATAAAAGCTTCGGAATTAATGCCATCATCTTCGGGATCGCCGTGTAATCCTGGCACGGAAATTACCGTAAAATCTGGATAATGGTTTTGCAGTTCTTCTGGGGTGGGGCGAATAAACATTTGCTGGGCAAATAAACTTTGGGCCGGCAGTTCTGTTACTACGCGCACGGCTTTTTGATAACCCGTATCAGCGCCAACAAAGCCATCAAATATGTAGAGATCACGGCCTTGAACATACGAAAGAACACGGCGGTAGAGACGTTTAAAGTTTTCTTCGGAAATGGGAACATTAAGTTTATTCCAGTCGATATCCTGGCGGCTGCTGGGTTCATCGACAACAAATTTATCATTAGGAGAGCGTCCGGTATATTTGCCGGTATTTACACATAAGGTACCATTGGAAGCTAAGACACCTTCGCCGCGAGCAAGGGTATGTTCTATTAATTTGGGAATGGGCAAATTTTGATAAACATGAGCGAGGTTTTTCATCCCCAGCATTTCCAGCCCGCAAAAAAGTTTGTTTTGGTTATTGAAACATACCGCCCGATGGGTATGAGTCAAATTTTCATTATTAGCTAAACCGTGATTGATCCGCTTATCAACAAACACATCTTGATATTTATGGTGGAAATTAATGTTATTTTCCATGTCCGTATCCTTCCCTTACATTCGTTTGGGTTTTTCCCGTATTTCTACGGGGAGTTTGAGATAAATTTTCATTAGTTACGGCTAATTTTTCCGCAAATATGCGTAAATTACGCGACATCTGCTTTGCCCAACTTAGGCGAGATTTGTTTAGGGGATAAAATTTGTAGATGCCGGTCAACCGGCAGTCAAGATTTTTTATGTCTGACTTTCTTGGTTTTCGCCTAAGTTACGGAAATCACAGTGGGGATCAACGCTTTCTATTTTTAAATAAAGAATAAACCTAAAACCCGATTTTTCTGTTTAACAGCGTGATCCACGCCTTTCAGGGTATAGCTTGAGAAAAATTTTCCCTTCCTTTTGAGAATTTACTCCTCTTATTTCTAAGCATATTGTAACTTAAGCTACCAGTCAAGTGTGGAGCCGGTGAAAAATGTTCACGGTTAGGAAGATAACCTAAAAATCTGTTAACAATTTCCTAGGTATTTATTACCTAAAATTCCTAAAACAAGCTATGTAAGGGCGGGTTAACCTAGAGATTGGCCTTGATCAAACAACCGGGTTAAACCAGTCCTTAGAGAAGGAACAGAAAAAACGACAAATTGTAGAGAGCAGTCGGTATGCAGTCAAAAAAAGGCTACAAACAGGGAAAATATCCAGTAAACTCAAAAGAGAAAAGGCTAAAAGAAGAGAATGTTCGGCAAATATTACCATTGTGTTAAAAAAAACATCCTTCTGGAAAACAAAACGTTAGCCTAGACATAGGGAGACAAAAACCAGCCAAAAAAGCCGGCCAAACAGTAGGAAACCGTAGATGGTGGCCCTACGGTCGGATAATAGGAGAGACTAATGCAAACGATCCAACGAACGACCAATCTTTCCCAAGACTTATTAAGCTACGAACGCCAGCCCCTCGATGCCATTTTTGCACCCAAAACCGTCGCCGTGATTGGTGCAACCGAAAAAGCAGGCAGCGTAGGCCGCACAATATTATGGAATTTAATTAGTAGCCCGTTTGGGGGTACAGTTTTTCCGGTGAACCCAAAACGCCACAGTGTTCTCGGTATCAAAGCTTATCCGTCCATTTCTGTAGTACCCGAAAAAGTCGATTTGGCAGTGATCGTCACCCCGGCACAAACTGTCCCCGCTGTGATTTCTGAGTGCGTCGAAAGTGGTGTCAAAGGTGCGATTATCATTTCTGCCGGCTTCAAAGAAATTGGCCCCGAAGGTGTAGAATTAGAACGCCAAATCCTCGAAGAAGCCCACCGAGGCCACTTGAGAATTATCGGCCCCAACTGTTTAGGGGTGATGAGTCCGCTCACCGGCCTAAATGCGACGTTCGCAAGTGTGATGGCAAGACCGGGTAATGTCGGATTTATCAGTCAAAGTGGGGCGTTGTGTACAGCAATTCTTGACTGGAGTTTCCGCGAAAATGTCGGCTTCAGTGCCTTTGTGTCTATCGGTTCGATGTTAGATGTAGACTGGGGCGATTTAATTTATTATCTTGGCGACGATACCCGCACAAAAAGTATCGTCATTTATATGGAGTCTATCGGGGATGCTCGGTCTTTTCTTTCGGCAGCGCGAGAAGTAGCATTGAGTAAACCGATTATTGTCATTAAATCCGGTCGAACTGCCGCCGCCGCACAAGCAGCCGCCTCTCACACCGGCGCCCTGGCAGGAAGTGATGAAGTATTAGATGCTGCTTTCCGTCGCTCTGGGGTGTTGCGAGTTAATACGATTGATGATTTGTTTAATATGGCGGAAGTTTTGGCAAAACAACCGCGTCCGAAAAATAAACGTTTAACGATTTTAACAAATGCTGGTGGCCCCGGAGTTTTAACCACTGATGCGTTGATTTCTGAAGGTGGAGAGTTGGCACAACTTGCCCCAGAAACCATTGCAGAACTTGATAAAATTTTGCCTCCTCATTGGAGTCATGGTAACCCGATTGATATTTTGGGAGATGCTGATCCCGAACGTTATGCAAAAGCGATTGCAATTGCGGCAAAAGACCCCAATAGTGATGGTTTGTTGGCAATTTTAACACCGCAAGCTATGAGTGACCCAACTCAAACAGCGGAACAATTAAAAAATGTTACTTCGCATTTACAAGGCAAACCGTTGTTAGCAAGTTGGATGGGTGGTGCAGAAGTTGCTGCCGGTGAAGCAATTTTAAATCGGGCGAATATTTACACTTTTCCTTATCCCGATACCGCAGCCCACGTTTTTAATTATATGTGGCGTTACACTTACAATTTGCGGGGGTTGTATGAGACGCCAAGTTTGCCAAAAGATGATGGTGATACGCCCATTGACCGGCCCACAGCACAGCGAATTATTCAACAAGCCAGGGCTGCCGGTCGTACCATTTTAACTGAGTATGAATCGAAAAATTTACTGGCTGCTTATGGCATTCCAACGGTTGATACTCGCGTGGCTAGAACCGAAGATGAGGCTGTAAAACTGGCGGAACAAATTGGTTATCCGGTGGTTTTAAAGTTGTTTTCTGAAACCATCACTCACAAAACTGATGTGGGTGGGGTACGGTTGTTGTTAAAGGATGCGGAAACGGTACGCGGTGCTTATGGTGGAATTAAGTCTTCGGTGACGGAAAAAGTCGGGGCTGAACATTTCCAAGGTGTGACGGTACAGCCAATGTTGAAAGTAGAGGGTTATGAGATTATCATTGGCAGTAGTTTGGATGCACAATTTGGGCCGGTTTTGTTGTTTGGCACCGGCGGACAATTGGTGGAAGTTTTTAAAGATCGGGCTTTAGCTTTGCCGCCTTTAAATACAACTTTGGCGCGAAGAATGATGGAACAAACTAAGATTTTTACAGCGCTGAAAGGAGTACGGGGGCGGCAGCCGGTTGATTTGGAAAAGTTAGAGCAATTAATGGTACGTTTTAGTCAGTTGGTGGTAGAGCAGCGCTGGATTAAGGAAATTGATATTAATCCTTTGTTGGCTTCTGCGGAACAGTTAATTGCTTTGGATGCACGGGTGGTTTTGCATGATCCTGAAACACCGGAGGAAAAGTTGCCGGTGCCGGCTATTCGTCCTTATCCTATTCAATATGTTGCGCCTTGGCAAACAAAGGATGGAATGGAGGTGATGATTCGGCCTATTCGTCCTGAAGATGAGCCTTTGGTGGTAAAATTTCACGAAAGTTTGAGTGACCGCAGTGTTTATTTTCGGTATTTTAATTTGCTGAAGTTAAGCCGGCGTGTTTCTCACGAACGTTTGACGCGAATTTGTTTTATTGATTACAATCAGGAGATGGCTTTGGTGGTGGAATACCGCGATCCTGCAACACATGAAAGGCATTTGTTGGGGTTTGGCCGGTTGACAAAAGTACACGGCAAAAATGACGGCGAATTTGGGCTTTTGGTTACAGATCAATACCAACATCGCGGTTTAGGAACCGAGTTGTTAAACCGGCTTCTTCAAGTTGCCAAGGATGAAAATTTATCTCGTTTAGTTGCTGATATTTTGCCGGAAAATGTCGAAATGCAGCGTGTTTGTGAAAAGCTTGGTTTCCGCTTACATCGCAATTTTGATCTGGTGACAGCGGAAATTGATTTGTAGGGAAAGCCTTTCTAAAGTTGCCGGTTAATGTTATCGGTTAATGCCAATAGCCGGTAGAAGCCACTGGTACAAGCCACCGGTTAAAACCGGTGGCTACAGGAATAAGAAAACCCCCTCCGGGGGTTAGAAACATTGAGGTGGGGTTCATTGGTGGCTGTGGCTTCAAAAATGCACTTTTTTAACTTCTTTTGGGGGTTTTATTCGTGTAGACACCGATTTTAATCGGTGGCGTTAATCGGTGGCGAATCTAATGACCCATGACTAATGACAAAATAGATTCAATGATTTTATCAGGTTCCACCGGCTTTGATAAATGCGCCGAAAACCCCGCAGAAAGCGCTTGTTTTTCATTGTACTCCCCGGCATAAGCCGTCAGAGCAATAGCAGGAATAGTAGCAACTTCAGAATTCATTTTTCTTAATTTTTGCACGAGTTCATAACCATCCATCACCGGCATTCCAATATCACTTACTAAAACATCAAAACGCTGGCGCTGCAAAATTTCCAAAGCTTCTTGTGCCGAAGCAACCACCGTTACTACACCGCCGGCAGACTCTAAAACATAGCCCAAATAATCCAGCATATCCCGTTCATCATCCACCGCCAAAATTCGCACACCGGCAATATTTAAAACCCCCGGAAACTCCTCAGAGTTAGCTATTTTTTCCGAAGACAAAATCAAAGGCAACTCCACCTTAAACGTTGCGCCGGTGCCCTCTCCTAAACTTTCTGCTTGGATATTACCGCCATGTAACTCCACCAAATGACGAGCAATACTTAAACCCAACCCCAAACCGCCAAACTTTCGAGTAATGCTACTATCTGCCTGCCGAAAGGTATCAAAAACATAAGGTAAAAACTCAGGATTAATTCCTTTGCCATTATCTTTAACAATAATTTGAGCGCTGTTATTCCCCCTCTCTAACATTACTTCTATCCGTCCACCGGCCGGTGTAAACTTCACCGCATTTGATAATAAATTCCAGAAAACTTGTTGCAAACGTCCGCTATCTCCCATCACTAAACCCAAATTAGCATCCAAATTTGTGAGGATAGAAATAGACTTTGCCTCTGCCGAGAGACGCACCGTTTCTAAAGCCGCTTCTATAGCCGTTGATAAATTGGTCGGGGCTATTTGTAAACTTAATTTCCCCCCCAAAATCCGCGATACATCTAATAAATCTTCTATTAACTGTGTTTGTAATTTGGCATTGCGTTCAATAGTTTCTAAAGCGCGGTTTGTTGCTTCGCGGCTAAAGGTGCGAGAACGCAACAATTTTGCCCAACCTAAAATCGGATTCAAAGGCGAACGTAATTCATGGGATAACACCGCCAAAAATTCATCTTTAATACGATTTGCCGTTTCGGCTTGTTCGCGGGCACAACGTTCTCGCTGCAATAATTCTTCTTTTTCCGCTTCCGCTTTTTTGCGTTCAGTAATATCAATAGTAATGCCATCAAAACGCCGGCCAATGCCATTTTGATCATAAAAAGCTCGACCTATGGCTCTAACCCAACGCATTTTTCCGTCTTGGCCAATGGTGCGATAATCAATATCAAATTCACTGTGATTGTTAATACTCTGTTCTATGGCAATGCGAGTAGATTCACGGTCATCGGGATGCAGTGTATTATAAAACAACTCTATCGTAACTTCTGTTTCCGGGCTGAGGCCAAAATGCTCTTTACATTTTGAATTCCATTGCAGTTTACTAAAAGGCAAATCGCAATACCATAAACCCAATTGCGACGCATCAAGAATTAAATCTAAACGTTCGCGGTTAACTTGCAAAGATTGCTGCATTCGTTCGCGTTCGGTAATGTCGAGTGCGAAAGAAAGCACTGAAGTAATATTACCGTTTTCATCTTTGAGCGTGGAGTTATACCACTCGCAAGAAATTACTGAGCCTTGTTTAGTATAGTTGCGATTTATACAAAAATATTTTGTTTGCCGGTTTTCTTTGATCTGCAAAATAAAATCCCTGACAGTGGGTAAATCTTCTGGATAAACAAATTCCCAGTCTGTAAAAGTTTTGCCCAGCACTTCTTCACTTTTCCAGCCAAAAATGCGTTCTGAACCGCTACTCCAGCGCACTACTTGCCAATTGGCATCCCACTCCACCACCGCCAAAGGGCTGTTATCAACATGGAGTAAAACCCTTTCTAGGGCTTGTTGCAAAGCGATTTCTGCGTTTCTGCGCTCGGTGATATCTTCGGCAATGCCGGCTGCTCGGTCTGGCTCTCCAGAAGAACCGGTAATGGGAAAACCTCGGTCGCGTATCCAGCGTATTGACCCGTCGGGACGAACAACGCGATACTCGGTGTCGTAGTTCTCCCCGGCCACTTGTTTTTCAAATTCCTCAAGCACTCGCGGTTGATCTTGAGGGTGGATAGCCTCAATCCAGCTAAAGTAGTTAGTGTATAAACTTTGGCTGCTGCGTCCCCAAATTTCCTCATAAGCGGGGCTGACGTAAAGTAGTTGGCCTTGCTTGATATTAGACACCCATAAAACATCATTAATATTTTCGGCAAATTGACGAAAACGTTCTTCAGAAATTCGCAGGGCTTCTTCGAGTTGCCAGCGCTGGGTAAGATCAAAGACGATGCCGATCATGCGGCTGGGTTCTCCTGCCTCGTTGCGAAAAATTTCGCCGAGGGAATAAAACCAGCGAATGTCCTTCGGGTGGAGAACTCGAAATTCTAAGGTAATCTCATTTTGAGTTTCTAAGGCAGAAAAAATTGCGGAGTGGATTTTTTCGCGGTCTTCGGGATAGATGCAATTCATCCAATTTTCATAACTTGGCTCGGTGGAAAAATCGAGTCCGTAGAGTTGGTAATATTCTTCTGACCAACTGACGGTGTTGTTGAGAATATCCCAGTCCCAGGTGCCTGCTTTGGCGGCTTTTTGAGCAACTCTGAGGCGAGATTCACTTTCTCGGAGAGCCGTTTCTGCTTCTACACGGTGGGTGATGTCGGTATGGATGCCAACCCATTCTTCAATAATGCCGTTATCGTTGAACACCGGCACGGCTCGCGTTGTGAAATGACGATAGGTGCCGTCTGTGGTTTTGATGCGATATTCGTCTTCATACGGGCCCTGTGGCATCGAACGCCCCGACATAGCACTAGAGGTGGCGTTTTGCCAGCGTTTAACAGTGGTTGGCCGGTCATCGGGGTGGATGGCTTCTAACCAGCCCCAACCGCTATATTCTGCTTGGGTTTGGCCGGTGAGAACTTGCCAGCTTGGTTGGGGTTCAATAAATTCGCCCTTGGGGTTGCAAGTCCAAACGGCTTGGGCGGTGGCAAAGATTAAAGAGCGAAATCTGGCTTCTGAGCGTTTGCGTTCGTTGATTTCTTGCTCTAAGGATTGATTAATAATTTCGAGTTGTTGGGTGCGTTCTTTAACCCGCTCTTCGAGTTGAATATTGAGGTTTTCTATTTGTTTTTGGGCTTGTTTTTTGGTGGTAACATCGCGGACAATATGAGATGCTCCGATAATTTTTCCGCTTTCGTTTTTGATAGGATTAAAGCTTAATTCATAATAGTTTCTTTGTAATTCTTCGATACCAAAATCTTCTGTGATAACAAATTTTTCACCGTTCAAGGCCCGTTGCCATATAGCAATGGCTTTTTTTTGCTCGGTTGGCAAGTGGGCGATGCTGTCTGCTAGGTTTGCGCCAATTTGAATATCTACGCCAAAAATTGCTTTAAATTCTTTTTGGTAGGCTTGGTTAAAGGCAATGAAATTAAAGTTTGTGTCGAGGGCGGCAATGATGTCGTTGTTGCTGTTGATGATGCCGGCTAACCAATTGTTTGCGGTTTGCAGTTCAGCGGTGCGCTGTTGAATGAGAGTTTCTAATTCAGCGTTTATCTTAAGAATTTTTTCTTCACCACATTTGTGTTCGCTATCGAGGTTTTCTGCGGGCAATTCTTGGTTTAAATCGTGGTTGTTTGCCTGCTGGTGTTTTAACACTCGATCCGGGCGGGCGTTGATCTCGTCCCCTCTTTGTCTTTGATAAATTTCTTCACTCTGCATTTTATTTGCTTTGGGAACGCCCAATATCTTTGAGGCTGAAAAAGTTTAGGTTTGCGGGTTTTTTTGTAAATTTTTTAATTTTAACTGTGGCTGGTGGGCCTGTTTGAACTTATTAAGTTTTAACAATTCTATATCTAAAGAAATAGTTTAGCCTCTATCTAAAGACTGATGTGAGCGCTCCGGTGACAGGGCTGATGGGGTGGGGGAAAATTACCCGAAAAATTGTTAAGGGTCTAGTCGGAAACTGACTAGACCCTTTTAGCACGATAGTTGGATTTCAATGAGTTAGTGGTTTTGAGAAGTATCGGTCTTCTTACTAAGGGTTGACTTGTCGCAGTTATTTCTTTATCGCCTCTACACAGTTTGATCTTTCCAGATTATGGGTTTGGCTCTTCCCCAAATGAGGGGCGTTTGGCCACTTCCTGCTATGTGCGTAAAGCTTTCACTGCTTGGCTTTTGACAGGAGATACCAGGTCTGAGCCTTTGTTTGTTTGTTTTGTTTTTATTTCTTTTTGGTATCTATTTAGTAAGTTAGCAGGTGGTTTTTTGCTTGACAAGGGGTTTTTACTTTTTTTTACAAGGCTTTACATTTGGTAATATTTGCGTCATCTTTTGTAAAACCGGCCCCCGAAAGTCGCGCATCCGGGCTGATCAGTTTTGGGGCGTATAATTAATGCTGAAGAAAAGGGATAAAGTTAGGGGATCTGATCAGTATTCCCGAAATCTAGGTTTAAAAAATCTGGTTATTGTTAATAATTAATGGGTAATTATTAATTATTAAACGTATCGAAAGACTTGGCCTGCTTCTGGGAAGAAAGTGGGTTTTTTTAGGTAAATTTTAGTAGCCTGGCTTTAATACTGGTGAAAAAGCTCTTCGGGACTCCTAAGCGTTTGTCCTGTTCAGGTTATGATAGATAAATCCCGATCACGGGATTGAAATGTTGTGTATGAAAACCTATGTTATCCTCTTCTCAATTTTTATCTGGTAGCGAAATTCGCCAAAAATTCCTTGACTTCTATGCCCAACGAGGTCATCAAGTGCTACCAAGTGCCTCGCTTGTGCCCGAAGATCCGACGGTTTTGTTAACGATTGCCGGTATGTTACCGTTTAAACCGATTTTTTTGGGTCAGCGGACTCCTGAATTTAAGCGAGCTACCACATCTCAAAAATGTATCCGCACCAATGATATCGAAAATGTGGGACGCACTGCCAGACACCACACTTTTTTTGAGATGTTGGGAAATTTTAGTTTTGGCGATTATTTTAAAGAGCAAGCTATCGAGTGGGGATGGGAATTATCCACGAAAATTTTTAATTTGTCCCCCCAAAACTTGGTAGTTAGTGTATTTCGTGAAGATGAAGAAGCTTATGCAATTTGGCGCGATAAAATTGGCGTGCCAGAAAAACGCATTAAGCGGATGGATGAGGCTGATAATTTTTGGGCAAGTGGCCCCACCGGCCCCTGTGGCCCTTGTTCAGAAATCTATTATGATTTTCACCCAGAAAAGGGAGATGAAACGATAGATTTAGAAGATGATAGCCGGTTTATTGAATTTTATAATTTGGTGTTTATGCAATACAATCGGGATGCAGAAGGCAATCTCACCCCGCTTGCAAATAAAAACATAGACACCGGCATGGGATTGGAACGAATGGCGCAAATTTTGCAAAAAGTTCCAAATAATTACGAAACAGATTTGATTTTTCCGATCATTAAAACGGCTGGGGAAATTGCCGGAATTGATTACAGCAAAGCTGAGGAAAAAACCAAAGTTTCTCTTAAGGTGATTGGTGATCATGTGCGGTCTGTTGTTCACATGATTGCTGATGAAATTCGCGCTTCTAATATTGGGCGTGGGTATGTTTTGCGGCGTTTAATTCGGCGGGTGGTTCGTCATGGCCGGTTGATTGGCATTGAAGGCGAGTTTACGACAAAAGTTGCTGAAACTGCCATTCAATTATCGGAGTCTGCTTATCCGAATGTGCGGAAACGCGAAGCACAAATTAAGGCAGAATTACAGCGAGAAGAAAACCGTTTTTTGAAAACTTTGGAACGGGGAGAAAAGCTGCTAACAGAAATTTTGGAAAAGAAACCACAACAAATTTCTGGTGTGGATGCTTTTACGCTTTATGATACTTACGGTTTTCCCTTGGAATTAACCCAAGAAATTGCGGAAGAACAGGGAATAACGGTAGATGTAAAAGGTTTTGATGCGGAAATGGAAGCGCAGAAAAATCGCGGGCGAGAAGCACACGAAACGATTGATTTAACGGTGCAAGGTTCGCTGGATAAGTTAGCAGAAAATATCCAAGCAACGGAGTTTGTGGGATATAGCGAGCCGGTGACGGAAGCTGAGGTGACGGTAATTTTAATTAATGGCGAAAGTGTGGATGAGGCGGAAGCAGGAAATGCGGTGCAAATTGTCTTGAATAAAACGCCTTTTTATGCTGAGTCTGGCGGACAAATTGGCGACCGGGGTTATATCTCTGGGAGTGATTTGGTGATTCGCGTTGAGGATGTGAAAAAAGAATCGGATTTCTTTGTGCATTTTGGCCGTATTGAGCGTGGCGTTGTGCGGGTTGGGGATGCGGTAACGGCTCAAATTGATCGAGCTTTTCGCAGACGCGCTCAAGCAAATCATACTGCAACTCATTTGTTGCAAGCGGCGCTTAAAAGAATTGTGGATGATACGATTTCGCAGGCCGGTTCTTTGGTGGATTTTGACCGGCTGCGGTTTGATTTTAATTGTCCCCGTGCTTTAACAACAGATGAATTGCAACAAGTTGAGGAGCAAATTAATATCTGGGTTGCTGAGGCGCATTCTGCACAAGTTAATCAATTGCCGTTAGAAGAAGCTAAGGCAAAAGGTGCGGTGGCGATGTTTGGTGAGAAGTATGCTGATATTGTCCGGGTGGTCGATTATCCGGGGGTTTCGATGGAGTTATGCGGCGGAACTCATGTTAGCAATACGGCGGAAATTGGAGTGTTTAAGATTATCTCTGAAACGGGTATTGCTTCGGGGGTTCGTCGTATTGAGGCGGTGGCCGGCCCGTCGGTTTTGGAGTATCTCAATTTGCGGGATAAAGTTGTTAAGGAGTTGACGGATCGCTTTAAGGTTAAGCCTGAAGAAGTGGCGGATCGTGTGACTGCTTTGCAAGGTGAACTGAAAGCTACTCAAAAACAATTGGAAGCTGCAAAGGCGGAGTTAGCTATTGCAAAATCTGAGCAATTGTTCGCAGAAGCTGAGGCGGTGGGTGAGTTTAAGTTTATTGTTGCTCAACTTGGTGATGTAGAGGCGGAGGCTTTGAAGACGGCGGCGGAACGTTTGCAGCAAAAATTAGGGGCTGCTGGTGCGGTTGTTTTGGCAAGTGTACCGGAGACGAATAAGGTTAATTTTATTGCTGTTTTTGGTGCAGATGTGAATAAGAAAAATGTGCAAGCCGGTAAGTTTATTGGTGCTGTTGCTAAAATTTGCGGCGGTGGCGGTGGCGGACGTCCGAATTTAGCGCAAGCTGGGGGACGTGATAGCACTAAGCTGAATGAAGCTTTAGAAACTGCTCATAAGCTGTTAGTTGAAGGTTTGCAATAATATTGTAGGTTGGGTTAATTCACCCAACCTTTTTTGTAAAAGGAGAAAATTATGCCACGTTATGAACGGTTTACGATTCAGATGCAAATTACGCGGATGTTTAATGAGGGTCAATCTTTTTTTGCGCCGCTAAAGGTGCAGGATTGGTTAAAAGAACGAAATGAAACACCGGCGGATTATGATATTATTTTTAATCAAAGGCCGGCGCCTCCTGGTTCAGGAAGAATTATTGATATTGACATAGAATTGCGGCGGAAAGATGGCAAGCCGGTTGATCCTTGGTTGCTAGAACAATTGAATAGCCATGCTTAAGGTTTTTTAGGAAGGAGTTTCAGGAATTGTGCAGGATGAGGGTGAGGAAAAATAGGAACCCTACAAACAATTCTTTATGAAACTCCGCCTTTCAAGTTTTAACTGGAAACTTGCTTTTTTTGGGTATTTGGGAATTCTGTTAGGCATCATGCTTTTAGCAGGTTTGGGAATGCTGAAAACGTTTGTTTTGGCGCATCCTCCCTACGATAAACTGGGCCATTTTATTTTGTATGGCATTGCTTCTTTTCTCAGTCATCGTGCCATTAACCGCAACTATCTCGTTATTTTTGGTGTTTCAATTCCTTTAGGGCCGTTTATTTTCAGCCATTTTACGGCGTTTGAAGAGTTTTTACAAGCAATTTTACCCAATCGTTCGGCAAGTTTTGAAGATTTTTTTGCTAGTATGGCCGGCATTATTTTATTTTACTACATTGGCGAAAAACTGGATAAAAAATAGGGTGAGTTATGCCCACCCTACTTTTTATAAAGCAAGATGTTTACTGAACAGGAACCAAAACACCTTGACTTTCATTTTCCATTTTATCAACAGCAGCGATGGCATAGGTTCCGCGTTGCAGACGTACAGCATTTGCAGAAACCGGCAAAACACGCAGTAATTTCCAAGTGTTTCCAGCCTTCGTATAAACCGTCCAAGAACGAATATCACCATCCACAGAAGGCTGCCATGCAACAACATCATTGTTAATAGTAATTCCGCTTGGGGGCTGCGGCGCTGTTGCATCTAACCAAGGCATTGTTGGGGGTAAAGCCGGGGATGGATAAAGGGCAGATCGGAAGGCTTCATTTACTCCCAGACGGTTTTCTTTAAACACTTTGTAGCTAAAGAAAATATTGCCTAAAGAATTTTGAGGGGCCAATTTTCGAGAAATATCAACTTGGCGTTTAAATTCGCCAATAGACCAGCTTCCGCCATCCAATTTGCTGAGGTAATTTCCTGCATAAATATGGCGACCTTTGATGTTTTGTTGTGTCCACCAATTCAACAAGGCGGGATAACTTTGTTGGGGGGGATCAATACGCCAGTAAAGTTGCGGTGCAAGGTAATCAACCCAGCCTTCTTGAAGCCATTTTTTAGCATCAGCATAAATGTCGTTATATTGGTCAAGTCCAACAATGCCGGCAGGTTGCCCGGGCCGGTAAATTCCAAAGGGACTAATGCCAAATTTAACATTAGGTTTTTCGGCGCGAATTCCTTGATCAAGACGACGCATTAAGCTATTAACATTTTCCCGGCGCCAGTCTCCCAAAGACATTGTACCACCGGCAGCTTTATAGGCTCCATAGGTGCGAGAATCGGGGAAAGAAACGCCTTCTTTTGGATACGGATAGAAGTAATCATCCAAGTGAATGCCATCAACATCGTAGCGGCGAACCACATCCATAATGACGCTATAAGTGCGGTCTTGCACTTCTTTTGCACCGGGGTCCATCCACAATAAATCGCCATATTGATAGGCATATTGTGGAAATTGGTTTGCCATGTGGTTCGGGGTAAGATTGCCGCGTCCGGGGGATTTTGCGCGGTAAGGATTAAACCAGGCGTGCAGTTCTATGTTGCGTTTGTGGGCTTCATTTACTGCAAATTCCAAGGGGTCATAATAGGGGGATGGAGCGACGCCTTGGGTGCCGGTTAACCACCCACTCCAAGGCTCAATGGAGGAGGCATAAAAGGCATCACCGGCCGGTCGAACTTGCAAGACTAAAGCATTAAGATTTAAGGATTGCATTCTGTCAAGAATGCCGATTAATTCTGCTTGCTGTTGTTGCACCGGCATTCCCGGTTTGGAAGGCCAATCAATATTAGCCACCGTTGCTACCCACACGCCGCGAAATTCGCGTTGGTGTCCTACTGTTACCAATTGATTGCTATCAAGTGCAGTGCTGTTAGCCGGGGGAAATGCTGCATAAACTTGACTCACGCCGAAACCAAAAATTAAAGAAATTGCAAATATCAAAACTCGGCTTTTTTTGTGTTTATTTGCCAAACCAGAGGAAACCTCAGCATTTGAGGATTGCAATTTTCCTAAGCGGTGCCGGTTAGCGCTGAAATTTTGCCATCCCAGACGGAGGCGATGTAGAAGTCGGAGAGCAATGTCTGTCAAATTCATGTTTTTTCGCGGTTGGATGTTGACTCCTCAACAGCAATGCCCCCTATCATACCATTTTTGATTTTTGATTTTTGATTTTTGATTCAAAAAATCCAGATTGGATCAGGGCAACGCTGTTGATGGTTCAAAACGTCGTCAAAAGCTATTGATTTTGTTTACTGCCTTAGTTTTCCCGCTTTTGAGAGAGCTTAACCGGAAAGAGCATTTTTTTTTAGTTTTGGGTGATATTTTTGCAATATTTTTAGCCTCAGAGGGGGAGTGGATGTTTTTTTTGCTAAGCGAGAAAAAAACTTATCGACTTTCCCCGAAATAATCTTGTTCCAGCTTATTTTTTATTCTTTTAATCAAGCGTTGGCTTGCCTGTACCATACTTTCTTTAAAGTTTATCTTGGCAAGTTCGATGCTTTGTAAATCCCTAATATCTTGTCGCGCCAGCAGAAAATAAGTTCTCATCTCTCCTTTACCTTTGACTTGAATAATGCCGCGTTTTTCAAAAACATATTTATGGCGTAAAAGTCTATGAGTGGTATCGGAAATGTGAATTCGTCCGGGGCTGCCGTGAGATTCCATGCGCGAAGCAGTGTTAACAGTATCGCCCCACAAATCGTAAATAAACTTTTTGATGCCAATCACACCGGCCACCACTGGCCCGGAATGAATGCCAATTCGGATATTAAAATTAAGGTTATTTTGGGCATTAAATTCAGCAATTGCCCCTTGCATATCCAGCGCCATTTCTGCAATTGCTTCAGCATGATTAACACGGCGTTTTGGCAGTCCTCCCACCACCATATAGGCATCACCAATTGTTTTGATTTTTTCTAAGCCATAATGTTCGGTGAGCCGGTCAAAAGAGGAAAAAATTTGATTTAACAAACTCACTAAGGCTATCGGAGAAAGCGAGGAGGCAATTTCTGTAAAACCCACAATATCTGCAAACAAAACTGTTACCGCTGCAAAACTTTCTGCAATCGTTGCGTGTTCTTGTTTGAGCCGGTCAGCAATTGCTTCGGGTAAAATATTCAGCAAAAGCCGCTCGGTTTGTTCCTGTTCGTGACGCAGCGCTTCTTCAGCTAGTAAACGTTGTGTAATATCTCGAAAAATTCCCCGCGTCGCCACCGGCTTGCCTTCGACAAATTTACAATTCACACTGCCTTCTACAAAGATTCTTTGGCCGGTTTTACTGCGAAATGCCGCTTGTACCCGCTGGCATTGTTCCCCAGAAATTACCCGTTGAAACATCTCTAAACATTGCTCTTTGCAATCGGGATCTAACACCTCAAAAACGCTCATATTTGCGAGGTCTGCTTCGCTATAACCCAAGGTTTCTTTCCAGGCGCGATTCACATAAATAAAACTGCCATCTGGGCCTACTGATTGAATTAAATCTGTGGCATTTTCAAATAAATCTCGATAGCGCTCTTCGCTTTCAACAAGGGCGATTTCGGCTCGTTTCCGCTTCATAAATTGCCCAATTTGAGAAGCAATAGCGTTCATTGTTTGCAGCAAATCTTGATCTGGTTGCTGGATCTCTCGGTGGAAGAAAACCATCACTCCCAAAACTTCCCCATTGCTGAGTACAGGAATGCTAAATACTGTGTGTAAATTGTTTTCTTCTGCTACTTTTTTTCGCCTAAATAAGGGTTCTTGCAAAACATCACTCACCCACAAAGATGAGCGAGTTGCCCAAACATGACCCGGTAAATAGGCATCCCAAGCAAAGACTAAGCTTTTTGAAAATTCGATGAATTCTCCACTAACGGCTGAGGGACGCGACCAAATTTCTGCACATTTGAGTATTTTTGAAGGTGGTAGGAAATCTCGATGTAGATTAAACTCGCCCCCGCGATTTGGAGAAGTTTCTTCTACTATCCAAAACTCGCCAAGTGTCCAGCCTAACACCTCGCAAATTGCTAACAAAATTTTCGGGAGTGCTTGTTCAAAATTGGTAGCTTCTGATAAAATTCTGCCGATAGCATACTGTGCGGTTAAACGTTGCTGGGTGCGCTGGCGTTCTGTGATGTTTCGCCCAATGTAAATAATGTCTTTAAGACCGGCTTCTGTGTTGGCATTGCTATCGCTATCTGGGGCGATCCTAGAGCAAGAAAATTCAACGATAATTTTTTGGCCCGCTTTGGTATGGCAAACTAACTCAATATCTTTTAATAACTCTCCATCCCCTAAAATAGCCTCTTCCGCTATCAAATTTAAAAAATTTCTGTCGGCGATCAAAATTGAAATATTTTCGCCTTGAAGTTCTTCTTGTTCGTAGCCAAACAAGTTTTCGGCAGCGGGGTTCACAGATTTAATTTGTCCCGAATTTTTCGTCACCACCAAAGCTTCTGCCATCGAGCTAATAATTTGATTGATATAATTGCGTGAATTTGATAACGCTGCTAACAAAAGATGCGTTTCATTAGAACTCTGCACCAATCTCTGCTCCAGCATCATTCGATCTGTCACATCTTCAAAAAATACAATTAGTTTTTTTTCTTGGCTTTCTTCATCTTGGTATAAATTTACATAAAAATCAAGATATAAAGGCGCTCTATCGTTAGGAAACCGGCCAATGCTTTTTAACTCAAAACTTTTTTCTTCGCCGCAAAAAACGCCCTCCAGCAATTCTTCAGTGCCAATCAATTCAGGAAAACCAACACGCACATCATTCCCCACACCTACCTCATCAGGACAATCAGCAAACCGCTTGACATCCGAAGATAGCTCTACAATCATCAAATTTTCATCCAATGTCAGGTACTCTAAATGATCGGGGACGAATAATTTTTGTAAAACTTTTTTCATGTCGGCTCTTTATTCCCTACACCCTGATTTTTATCGAAGCTGATTTAAGTTTACTGCATAGTGTTTGTTTTGAGGGGCAAAATCACTTGAAACACTGTCCCTTTCCCTACTTCACTCCTCATTATAATTTCACCGCCGTGTAAATCTACCGAGCTTTTAACAATTGCCAATCCCAAACCCGTACCAGAAATATTATTAACATTTCGACCCCGATAAAACGACTCAAAAAGTCTTTCTTGATCTTCTTTTAAAATACCCATCCCTTCATCTTCAATCTCAAAACTTACATTGTCTTGTTCTTGGCGCAAATCAAAACGTACCATCCCCCCTTGGGGAGAGTATTTAATCGCATTTGAAAGTAAATTAACAAGAATTTGTCTGAGCAATTTTTCATCCACCCAACCAAAAACTTTTTCAGGAGGGCAGGTAAATTTTAGCGTATGTTTTTTGCTTTTGCTAAACTGCATTTCTGCAACAATTTCTTCAGAAAACTTTTTCACATCCAACAAGCTCGGATGAAACGTCAGCTTTCCGGCCTCAGCCTTACTGAGCAGCAGCACCTCATCCAACATATCGGCCATCTGTCGGATAGCATTTTCGATCATTTTAAAATACTGCTGAACTTTTGGTTTATATTTGTCCGTCGTCTCATAAAAATTTTCTAATAACTCAACAGAAGTTAAAATAACTGTCAGCGGGGTGCGAAATTCGTGAGAAGTCATCGAAATAAAATTTGCCCGCATTTGATTGAGTTCTTTTTGTGTCTCTAATGCCTTTTGGGTTTCGGCTTCTGCCCGTTTTCGCTCGGTGATATCCCTGCCAATATATACAAAATCTCGCTTCTCAATGCCATCAGCCTGAATACAGGAACAAGAAAAATCTACTAAAAAATTATCGCCCTCTTTTTTGCTGCAAACTACTTCTCTATTCCTTAACAATTCCGAGCCGTTTAAACAAGGCAGTTGGTTTTTGATGTCGTCAATAAATTGCTGATCTTTAATCAGCAGCGAAACCGGCTGGCCGAGCAATTCTGCTTCACTATAGCCAAACAATTTTTGAGCCGCCGGATTAATCGTTTTTATTTGCCCCGAACTGGTTGTCACCAATAGGGCATCTGCCATAGAGGTAATAATTTTATGAATATAATCTTGCGAACTCGCTAAAGCACTCACCAGCAGGCTTGCTTCATTGGCTCTTTGAACTAAAGCCTGCTTTAAAACCATGTTTTCTGTGACATCTTCTAACAAAATTAGCAGCAAAGGTTCAAGGGAAATTTCATCTTGATGCTGGCTGATATATAAGTCTATATAAAACGGCTTGTCTCCTTCTGCAAAGCGGGCAATTCCTTTTACTTCAAAGCTGGCTTTTTTCCCCTCGAAAACGGCCTTTAAAACTTCTTCAGCCCCAATTAATTCAGGAAAACTGGCCCGAACATCTTTACCCGGAGAAACTTCTTCGGGCCGATCAGCAAACTGCCGCACCGCTCTCGATGTTTCCAAAATCATTAAGTTGCGATCCACTGATAAATATTCAATGTGGCGAGGTGCCAAGAGTTTCTTTAAAAAAGGGTTCATGCAGACTCTATTATTTTGTAGGTGATATTGTGCAGAAGTTCATTTACTTATGGATCGTCTGGGGTTGTTTGGATCAATAAATCAAACGGTACAATTTTGATTTTCCGACTTCAATGCCAGCATTTCTTGGCTCGGCTTTGCCTGCTTAACTTCAAGGAAATTAAAAACAAAAATTAGCAAAGAAACCGCTCCGCTGGCTGCTCGCAAATAACTGACCCTCAGTCGGTTAAAAATCGCTTGTTTTAAAAACAAAATAATCAACGGTAAAACTCTTTTCTTCGTCAAATGAGCAGCGTCTAATTCCACAGTTCTGCAAAAATTTTTAACGCCCAATGTCGAAAGCCAAGAGCCTCCCATCAGCCAGTGTTCTACCCCACCCATCCGCGTATTTTTGCCAAAAAGTCCCATCAAGCATATTCCCTTAGATATCCTTTCCATGATTAGGGGCTATTGCCAATATTGAGCATTTTTTCAAATCGTAAAAATTGATTTCCTCATCTCCGTTATTTAAGCCAAGTATGATAAAATTCTATTTTAGTTTATTTATATTATCTGATCATCATGCCCGTAAGTTCAAGACAGACCGGCAACTCTAGCTCAACAGCAAGCCTGTGGCTAGAAAAGCTTGGCTCTATAGGCGTTTAACAAGCAACTTGCCGGTGGAATGCCTTTAGGGCCAAGCCCAAATCCAAAGGGCAACCAAGCCCCCAGCCCCAGAGATTTGCAAAGTTTAACGAAGTAAAGATAAATTCGCTGACAACATTTGTAAATAAATTTAATGCCAGAAAGAGCATTCCCAGCGAACAACAAACCGTGAGGGCGCTAAAAAAACAATATGAAAAAAATTTTAGTCATAGAAGACGAGGATAGCATTCGCAGTAACCTCCTAGAAATGCTCAGCGTGGGAGGATTTGAAGCCATCGGGGCAGAAAATGGTCAAGTCGGAGTGCACCTAGCCCGCCTTGAGCATCCGGACATAATTTTGTGTGACATAATGATGCCCCTCCTCGACGGTTATGGAGTTTTGAGTGCCCTACAACAAGATGCCCTCACTTCAACTATTCCCGTTATTTGTTTGACGGCTAAATCCGAGCGTTCTGATTTGCGAAAGGCAATGGAAATGGGCGCCAGCGATTACCTCACCAAACCCTTTACCCGCGTTGAACTGCTCAAAGCCATCAGCACCCAACTCGACAAACTCGACAAAATAAAGCGCATTCAAAATACCGCCGTCTCCGAAGCAATCTCGCACCTAAATGACTTGGTATATTACGACAGTTTAACCAACCTGCCCAACCGGCTGGTGTTGCAAGACCGGTTTGAGCAAGCCCTCGCGCCGGTGTGGGCCACTCACACAGTGCCGGTGGCAGTCCTCAGCTTAGACCAATTTGATCGCCTCCACAGCAGCCTCGGAACCGATTACACCGATTTATTATTACAAGCTGTCCAAGAGCGAATTTCACCCTGCATCGGCACCAACGGCACCGTCGCGCGCCTCAACAGCGATCAGCTTGCCTTAATTTTGCCGCCGATTCTTGACAAACAAGAAGCCTCTGGGGAGGCGGTTTTAATTCTTAACAGTTTATCCACCGCTTTTAGCCTGCAAAAATATCAAGTTTTTATCACCGGCAGTCTGGGCATTTCCCTTTATCCCTCGGATGGCAACGATATTGACAGCCTCCTCAAAGCCGCCAGCACCGCCATGAAAGTAGCCAAACAAAAAGGCGGCAATTGCTATCAGGTGTACAACCGGGAACTTCAAGAAAAATCCTATGATTGTTTAATGTTAGAACTTGAATTACACACTTGCTTAGAAAAAAACCAACTTCAAGTTTATTACCAGCCCCAAGTTGACACCAAAACAGGCAAAATAGTCGCAGCCGAAGCCCTCTGCCGGTGGTATCATCCCGAAAAAGGTTTTATCCCACCCAGCGAATTTATCCCCATTGCCGAACAAACCGGCCTCATTACCTATCTTGACCGCTGCATCTTGCAAAACGTTTGCCAACAACTAAAAATCTGGCGAAATGCCGGTTATGACCTCTCTATTGCCGTCAACCTTTCGGCGGCTCAATTCCAACAAGCCAATTTAACTCAGCAAATTCTGGACATCCTCAAAGCCACCGCTGTTGACCCCCAATGGCTCGAATTCGAGCTAACAGAAACGGCAGTTGTCCAAAACCAAGAAACAGCCAAAACTACCCTTCAAGAACTCAAAGCTGCCGGTCTTAATCTCGCCTTAGACGATTTTGGCACCGGCTATTCTTCCTTAAGTTATTTACAAAATTTTCCCTTTGACTCAATCAAAATTGACCGCAGCTTTATTAATAACCTTTCCCAAAATTCCAAAAACACCGCCATTATCAACGCCATCATTCAACTTGCCAGGAGTTTAAATTTAAAATCCATTGCCGAAGGAGTAGAAACCCAAGCTCAACAAGACTTTATCCGCCAGTGTGGTTGTGATCTCATGCAGGGTTATTGGTTTAGCCCTCCCGTTACCGCCGCAGCATTTGAAGAAATGTTAAAACAACAACAATACGGCACATTAAAGCCCATTGCTAACTATTAATTACCTAAAAATTTCGTTTTTCTAAAATTACATTAATTATAACATTTTTGCCGCTAAATTATAAAAAATTTCATCTACACAAATCCCATCTTTTGCCGAAGTTGGATAAATAGCAACTACGCGCTCATACTCAGGATATCGTGCAATTCCCCGCAAGATTTCTAGTTTTTCTTCGTCCACTAAATCAGCCTTATTCAAAGCAATAATAATCGCGCCTTTAGGATTCACTGACGAAAAAAGTTTTAAGTGTTCGGGAATTCGCTCAATCGTTTCGCTGCGAGTCACATCCGCCACAACCAGAACCCCAGCAGCCCCCTGCAAATAAGTAGGAGCAATACCCTTAAACTTTGTGTGACCTTCCAAATCCCAAATTAAAAGCTGCACATCCCGTTTTTCATTTTCGATAATTTCCACAGTTTTCCGCGAAATCTTTACCCCCACCGTTGAAAGATATTGATCGCTAAACTGACCGTCAACAAACCTGCGGATCAGGCTGGTTTTACCGACGCCAAAATCTCCTATCATGCACATTTTTTTAGAAATAGTTCCCATAATTTATTTACTTTTGTACTTCCTTACTTACCGGCTCAAATACAACACACCGACTTAACAATAACGGTTGATTTGATCCCACATCCGCCGGCGGGTTGCCATTGCCAGCAATTTGTAAGCGTTTGGGATCGGCCCCCTGTTTTACCAGAGCATCTCTTACCGCTGTCGCTCGCAAAACCGCTATCCGCTGGTTGGCCGCCTTGTTGCCGGTGCTGTCACTGTGACCGATTATTTTAAGGTATTTTTGGGGATATTGATTCAAAAACTCGTTAATTTCCCTCAAGTTCTTTTCATAACCTGGATTTACTTTAGCTGATCCCGACTCAAAATAAATTCGGCTGGCAATATTGAGAGGATTAAGCTTCATCGTACTAACCACAGCTTTTACCCCCGGAATACTCGCAAAACCCCCGGTAATTTTTTCAGCATCAGCCATCTGCATTACCGTTCCCCATACGCTTACTTTTTGATCTTCAACTTTTGCAGAAATTGCCACCCCATTCATTTGATTAAAAACCGAAGTCAGCCGCTTTACTTCCGCCGCCATCAACAAAGGATCAGGCGGAACCTCCACCGCTAAAATTTCATTTTCTAACTTCAATTCTCCCGCATTTAACCGCGCGATTTGTTCAGCTTTTGCTCGCATTGCCTCATTTGGCAATTGTCCGCTTAACTTTATCACTCCCCCTTCAGTATTCACATTTAAACGATACACAGCTAACTCTGGAGTAGATGCCAAAGCCGTCGCCGTTTTGGCTTGGATGCGCTGTTCAATACTGCGGCGATGCTCAGAGATTCCCCAAGGCACAAGAATTGCTGTTAAAACTGCTAAACCAATTACTATCAAAGCTAGGGGAGATTTGGGTTTTTTCTTCTTGTCTGATTCAATTCCCATCAACAGCGCCAGCCGCGCTTGCAGCGCATCAGGAATCGTCGAGGTATCCCCATCAAATTCTTCGATGGGCTGACCATAGTATAAAATAATTTTTCCCAAAGTATCACGCAGTTTTTCGATAAACTCTTTAGGGGCTTCTCCTTTTTCTATCACTGCCAAATAGCAATAACCGGCCACTTCTAAAATTATCCTAGAATCCCCATAATCGATTTGATTTAGCTCGGAAATTTCCCCTTTTTTCACAATACAATCATTGACAAAGCTGCGAATCGCCGTCAACATCCCGGCCACCATTTCTGATTCTAGCTTTTCGCTATCACATCGCTGCGCTTCGCTTATCACTAAACCCGATGTTTTCTGAATTAAAAATACAGCTTGGACAGTAAAAGGAATCGATTCATGCAAAATTAATTCGGCTTCAGAAACTCCCTGCATTTTCGCTTTCAATTTTCTCCGCATTCCTTCCATACTAAAAGCATTTTCAACCTTTTTATTGATGGTGCGGATTGCCTCAGATAAATATTTAGCAATTGTACTCCCGATCACCGGATAAAGCGCATCTACCATTGCGTCTCTTTCCAGTTCTATTTGCCCTTTAATCGCCCTTCCCATTTCCGGCGCTAGGGTACTAATAATTTCGTCTCTGTCAATTCTAATTTGCTCACGAATGGCTTCCCCAATTTCCGGGCCAATAGCTTTGGCGATTTCTTTGGGAGAGTTGGTAATTTCTTGGGAAATAGCAGCTGGTAATAATTCCCCAATAGCTGCACTCATCGCCTGTTTGTCCTGCTGGGTTCTTTCTCGAATCACATCATCAATAATCGGCACCAAGGCTTTAATAACTTCTTCTTTTGATGCTGCCACTTTTAAACTGAGAATTTCGGCAATCCAAGGCACTAGCAAGCTAATTAATTCTTTGGAATCTGTGAGTTTATGCTCTAGTTGTCCTAGTTTGGTTTCCAGAATTTCTATCATTTCCCGCATCCCAGGCAAGCCGGTTTCTGCAACAAGCTTTTTCAGTTCGTCGAGTTGGGAAATTTGCGATCCCAGCAGCAAATTTTGCAACTGTTCGAGGGGATTTTCGGGGCTATTTGCTTGCACCATATTGGCGCTGTCAATATTTTGGTTTTGTTCTTCGCTGTCGGCAAAAAAGTTAATTATTTCTGTTTCTGGGGTTAGTTCGGGGGCGACAATTTTTTCTTGGTTGCTGTTAGTTAAAGTTTCACAGACCTCTAATTCCACCGGCTCCAATGTTTCTCTTTCTCTGTTTGCAGTTGTTTCTGATTCTGCTATTCCTCCCAACAGCAAACTGGAAAGTACCTCTCTAGTCATCTCTGAACTCAAAACCGGCCTTTCTTTGACTTGCTCTGGCCGGTTTCCCTGGGAAATTTCTTGAGCTTTTTCCCCCTCAGTTTTCAGACGAATTAGCCGATTTTGCCACCGCTCTAAAATCTCATCTAAAGCGCTTAAATCTGGCTGATAATCTATCGGCGCGTCGTCGTCACTTTTTAAAGTTTTTTCCGACACTTGGGCGGAGATTTTCAAATTTTCCTGCTTGGCCGGTTTCGAGGTATCTTCGCTTTCTTCTATCTCCCCAGACACACTGCCTATTTCTGGCTCTTTAACTTTGTCTATTTTACCGGATTCCTCCAGGCTGTTCAGGGGTTCAGGTGTTGCTAACCGCTTTTCAGAGGGTTCTTCGTTGTAAGCTTTACCGTTTGAAGTGTCATCGTATGAATCCGATGTAAAATCGGTGCCGGTGTCGCTGCTTTCTTGAACCGGCACAGGAGACTCTACACCCAGTAGCAAATTGAGCAAAGTTTCCAGATCAACCGTATGGGAATCTGGAGAGGCTGCCGGTGTAGAAACCAATTTTTCAGAATCTTCTTTAGCAAGAATTCGATTTTCTTCCGATAAAGCCATACTCGAACCTCTGCGTGCGGTAGTTCCACCCAATACCCTCATCCTAACAATCAAAAACAAAGCTTAGAGAGTGTCATTTAAACCGTCATTTGGAGACTCAATCAGCCGCACATCGGTATAGAGATTTGTATCAGCGGCTTGTTTAAGTTCTGGCACAAACTCAGTACCTTTTAGCTTCATCCCCAGTTCAAACAAAATTTCTGCCATATCATCGCGGGAAACTTTGGCATCCCGCATCACAGAAAGCCGGCCATTTAACTCATCAAAAACTTGATTTCTCAAAGAGCGGACATCTTCTTGCAGCCGGTCGCGGGTATCAGAAAATTCTTCTCGCATTAAATTAATTTGTTTATCTACCGATTCATCCAGAGATTCTATGGTAGTTGTAAATTTGCGATTAATCCTGTCAATTTGTTGACGTAAATCGGTACTTTCTTCTTGACTAGATAAACTCAGAGATTTGAGTTTTTTCTCAAAAGATTCTATAGCAGCCCGCAGTTCCGTAGAAAGCACACTTTTTACCTGAGAGGCGTAGTCGTGCATTTCTTGCTGGAGCAGGGCAATATCCGACTCTATTTTTTCAAACCGAGAGCCATATTCTCTGAGTAAAGAACCAAAAAGAATATCGCGTATTTGGTCTATGTTTCCCAATTTCTCGCGCATTTCTTCTTTTGTAATTTCTGGCATTTTCGGGCCTCTAGTGTGTGGGTTTTTCTCAAATATTGGAGACATAAGTTTAGAGGGGTAATAGAGTAAGCTATTGTCAAACGCTGTTTGGTTTTTTTTGATAAACTGCGCTTAGCTGCTGCTTGCTTCTTCTATACCATAAAAATGTCCCAATGTAAGTAAATCATTAACGATTCTATTTTCTCATGTTTCTGTTAGTTTATTAAATTCCTTCACCGGCACGTTTTAGGCTGCCAATCGTCCCAGCGCCGATTTCTTCATGTTTTAGGACGATGGCAAAAGGCTACAATAGAAGAAAATCTTTACATTCATCAGTAATTTATTGTAATGTCGATGAGCACCGGGCTACCTGTTAAAACTCAGTACGAAGCCGTTATTGGCCTGGAAACGCACTGTCAGCTTAGTACGCAGACTAAGATTTTCTCAAATTCGTCTACGGAATTTGGTGCGCCACCAAACACAAATATCGATCCAATCTGTATGGGAATGCCGGGGGTGTTGCCGGTACTCAATGAAAAGGTGCTGGAGTACGCTGTTAAAGCGGGTTTGGCGCTTAATTGCGAAATTGCCAAATACAGCAAGTTTGACCGCAAGCAGTATTTTTACCCGGATTTGCCGAAAAATTACCAAATTTCTCAATTTGATTTGCCCATTGCTGAAAATGGCTGGCTAGAAATTGAGTTAGTTGGTGAGGACGGTGAGCCGGTTCGTAAGCGAATTGGCATCACACGCCTGCACATGGAAGAAGATGCTGGGAAGTTGGTTCACGGCGGCAGTGAGCGGCTTTCGGGTTCGTCTTATTCGCTGGTAGATTACAATCGCGCTGGTGTGCCTTTGGTGGAAATTGTCTCAGAACCGGATATACGTTCTGGTCAAGAAGCTGCCGAATATGCTGAAGAATTGCGGCGGATTATGCGTTATTTGGGTGTCAGTGATGGCAATATGCAGGAAGGTTCGCTGCGCTGTGATGTGAATATTTCGGTTAGGCCGGTGGGCACATCGGAGTTTGGCACGAAGGTGGAAATTAAGAATATGAATTCTTTTAATGCTATCCAGCGTGCTATTGAGTATGAAATTGACCGCCAAATTGCTGCCATTGAGGCCGGTGAGCGGATAATGCAAGAAACTCGTCTCTGGGAAGAAGCTTCTCAACGCACGATTAGTATGCGTTCTAAGGAAGGTTCGAGCGATTATCGTTATTTTCCAGAGCCGGATCTGCCGCCAATTGAGGTTTCGGCGAAGCAACTTGATGACTGGAAGGCTGATTTACCAGAGTTGCCGGCCCAAAAACGCTATCGTTATGAAACTCAATTCGGACTTTCGCCTTATGATGTGCGGGTTTTGACCGATGATAAGGCGGTGGCTGAGTATTTTGAGGCGACAGTAGGGGCCGGTGCAGATTGCAAACAAGCTGCAAACTGGATCATGGGTGATATCACGGCTTACCTCAAGGCGCAAAAGCTCTCGATTAATGAGTTGGCGCTCAAACCGGCCGGTTTAGCTGAATTAATTTCGTTGATTGAAACGGGCACCATTAGCGGCAAAATTGCCAAAGAAATCTTACCGGAATTATTGGTAAATGGTGGTTCTGCCAAACAACTAATCGAAGCCAAGGGACTCAGCCAAATTTCTGATACATCGGCCATTGAAAAAATTATCGATGAAGTTTTGGCAGCCAATCCCAAGGAACTAGAACAATATCGGGCTGGGAAAACCAAACTCCAAGGCTTTTTTGTCGGTCAAGTGATGAAACAAACAGGCGGACGGGCCGATCCGAAACTGACAAACCAACTGCTGATGCAGAAATTAAACGCTCAGTAGTTGCGCTAAAGCGCTTTGTATGTAGTGGCTAGTAGACAAAAAACCATTAACCAGTGGGGGTCAGACAATGGCCCCTATTTTTTTGTGATTATTTTTTTACAAAATTTAATTCGAGGGGTATAGCCCCTCATCCCTAAAATGCTTTATTGTGATATGTAGATGCACCCTGATGGCTGGGAGAGTCCCCAAGCTCTCCCTTTTTTTGTTAAATAGCGAGCGAACTAAGCATTATTTAAAACAGGAAACTTGAAGCAGCGGGATAGATTTTGTGGTTCGGAAAATATGTTTGTTTGATGACACCGGCCCTGATAGGCAAGTTCCAAAACTTTCCAATTCCTAATTAAGAGCCACCAATTTGATATAATCGCCTCTCATTAAACCTAGAAAAGGTTGAGAAGAATTTATGGCCGATTGGAAAGTGATTTCGGGTGGAGTAACGGCTCCGAAAGGATACAAAGCAGCGGGGATGAAGGCGGGGTTAAAACCTTCAGGTACACCGGATCTAGCCTTGGTGTTGTCAGAAGTAGATGCCATTGCGGCAGGGGTGTTTACAACATCAGTGGTGCGGGCGGCGCCGGTGGACTATTGCCGGCAACGTTTGCAAGCAAAAGCAACTGCGCGGGCGATTTTGTGCAATGCCGGTCAAGCCAATGCAGCCACCGGTGAACAAGGCTGGATAGATACAATTGAAAGCGCCCAATTGCTGGCACAAACCTTAAATATTTCCTCAGATTTAGTATTAATTGCCTCCACCGGCGTGATCGGACAACGCATCAAAATGGAGCAATTGCGAGCAGCAATTCCCAGTTTAGTTGCCCAAGCTTCAGAAGAAGGGGGAGATGCAGCAGCTAAAGCAATTTGCACCACAGATTTAGTGGCAAAATCCATAGCATTAGAAACCACATTTGGTGACCGAGTAGTGCGGATGGGGGGAATGTGTAAAGGCTCAGGAATGATTCACCCAAATATGGCAACAATGCTGGCTTTTGTAACTTGTGATGCTGCCGTTTCTCCGCATCTGTGGCAGCAAATGTTAAGCCGTGCAGCCGACAGAAGTTTTAATCAAATTACCGTCGATGGAGATACAAGCACCAATGATAGTTTGTTTGCTTTAGCAAATGGCGCTTCGCGGACACCGGCAATTACAGAAATGGGTGCAGAAGCAGAAAAATTAGAAGAAATGTTGACAGAAATTTGTCAATATTTAGCTAAAGCAATTGCCCGCGATGGTGAGGGGGCAACTTGTTTAGTGGAGGTCGAAGTTTCGGGGACAAAAGATGAAGCTTCAGCACAACAAATTGCTAAAACAATTGTTGGATCTTCTTTGGTGAAGTCGGCAATTTTTGGACGTGATCCCAATTGGGGGCGAATTGCGGCGGCGGCTGGACGGGCGGGAGTTCCTTTTGAGCAGGAAAATTTGCGAATTCAATTAGGTGAATTTTTGATGATGGAACAGGGGCAACCTTTGGCTTTTGATCGGGCTGCTGCTAGTGATTATATGAAAAAAGCGGCTGCCGGTGCTTATTTGAAAGAAGATACAGTTTTAATTGCTGTTTCTGTTGGCAATGGGCCTGGTTCTGGTAAGGCTTGGGGTTGTGATTTGAGCTACGATTATGTGAAGATTAACGCGGAATATACGACTTAATTTTTAGGCAGTTTAGATGCAGGGGTTGCGAACTCGAAGCATCTAAACTGCCGACTAATAGGCGATAAGAGCGCTTATCATATCAAGGTAATTTTAGGCTAAATTGTTATAAAAATTTAGGATTGTTTAGAATTTTCAAAATATTTTTTTTGTATAAAACTTAACTTGACGCTTCAGCGTGGCCCGTTTATACTGGGTGGGTAAAATTGGCTTAAAATAATTTTAAGCTTTGTTGATGGTTGATTACCAATTAGCTTTTGTTTAAATAGTTCTGTCTTATTCTTAAGCAACAGCTAGAAAAACTGAGTTTTTGATAATTTCTGCCGAGCTTTGTATCAGGGATAACACCTTTAAGGTGTAAAAAGATAATGGAAACAATCAGCAACCCACCCCTTAATTCACCCACACCTGATCTCGAAGATAATAGCGTTCAATCAGGAGAAGCTTACTTTATCCGACATGGGGAAAGTACCAGTAACGAGCGTAACATTTTTGCCGGCATTTTAGATGTAGGACTCACCGCCTTTGGCAAACTGCAAGCACGTCGCGCCGGCACTGATCTTAAGAAAAAAGGTATCAAATTTGATGCCGTTTATGTTTCCCACATGAGACGAGCACGGCAAACTTGTGAAATTGCTCTTGCAGAAAGTCAAGCCCTAAAATCTCCTGATATTCCTATTCATGTAGATCACCGCATTAGCGAGCGTTCTTTTGGTCTTTTTGCCGGCAGAAACTTAAATTTATTGCGTTTAGCTTTGGGTTATGAAGGCTTCGAGGAAATGTTACATTCCCATAACGAAGCACCACCAACCGGCGAAAAAATTGCCCAAGTTTATGCCCGCGCTTCCAGCTTTTATGAAGAAAAAGTTGTGCCGCATTTAAAAAGAGGTGAAAACGTTTTAGTTGTTTGCCACCAGTATGTTTTAGAACCGCTGGCACTGCATTTAAGCCATTTACCACCAAGTGCTTATCATACTCTGAAATTGCCGAACGGAAAAGCACTGAGTCGGGAAGAGTTAGTTAAATATCGGGATACAGAATCAAGTGGTGCAGCTTCTCTGCGGAAAAAGATTAACGATCTTTCAACTATGTGGGCAATTATGCTTTATGCCGGAGCATTTTTGCTAGGTACTTTAATTAAAGCTGTCACCGTTTCCGCAGGAATGCCGGCAGAATTATTTAGAGCAATTATTGTTCTGTGCCTTGGCATTTCCACGTTTTATACTTACCTAGACATTGACTTTGCCGCCAGTAAGAAAAAAGTCACACCAACGATTAAAAATATCGTCAATTTTTGGATGGTAGCTCGCTGGGTTGTGGGGCTTTTCTTAATTTTTTCTGGAGTTTTGTCTCAAAATTCAGGGGATTTTTACAAAATCTTGTGGGTGCTTTTCTGGATGGTGCCGCCGGCTCTTACTTCCTCAGTTTTATCAATTTTGTGGGGAGGCAATCTTTATCCTTCGGCTGTTATTTCCAGAACCTTATCAATTATTGCGCCGCTGGCACTTCTCGGTACTTTAATTGTCGCCGGAAATCGCTTACCTATTAACGTTGCGAGTTTACAATTTTTCTTTCTGATTTTGATTTTGGGTTTAGCGGTACCCGGAACTCTTGCTCAGTTGTGGCGTTCTAACTCTCCTGTTGACTCAAACCGGCATAGCAAAGAATGGAAATTTATCGGCGTTTTGGCGGTTGCATTTATGGCATTAGCAACCGGCTTTCAATTTGCCCCAGATACTTTAATTTCGGATGTTTTTTCGCCGGTTGATACTAATCGCTCATTTATCGGTTTTCAACAGCTTGCCGTAGCACTTTTGGTATTTTTGTTAATGCGGGTTTTGGCAGTATTAACTGTAACTTTTGCCAAAGGCAAATTAAATCATGCCGAAGCCCAAGATGCTTACATTTTGCTTGTCAATCCCAACTTTTTCTTGTGGGCGGCTCTTTTTAGCGGTGTAACTACAGATGCGAGTTCGGATACTTTAAGCTATGCAATTTTTTGGGCCGGTTTAGGGTTTTTCTGCATTCCTGTACTTGAGCAAATTTTGTTTATGAATGCCTTTACGTCAGACATTCTTCGGGAAACCTTAAGGTCTTCAAGAATGGCAACAGAAGACGTGAAAAAACTTTTCCATAATTTAGATGCCGATGGAAGTGGAGTCCTCGACAAACCCGAAATTATTGAGCTATTGGGGTTAATTGAAGATATGACTGTCGGTGAACGCAGTTCCGAAGAAATGCGTAGTTACATCACCGATTATCTTTTCAACATTCTTGATAATGACAAAAATGGCACGGTTGATTTAAAAGAATTGGAAGACTATGTATCAACCTATGGGATGGTTGTCAACTTAAACATTGCGGAATAACAGAAACTTAACCGCAGGGCATCTTATGAATGTTTATCGGGATAAAGATTCATAAGATGCAGCCTTAGCCTTTTTCTTGAGAAAGTTAAGCTTGATATTTTGAACCATCCGGCATTGTTGCGCCTTCTAAAAACGCTCCTTTTAACTCAGAAATACTCACCTTTGCATCTTTTAAATTTGCTCCATTCAAATACGAACCCTCCAAAATTGCCCCACTCAAACTCGCATTCCTCAAATTTACACCACTTAAATTTGCCTTACTCAAATCAGCACAAATCAAATTTGCACCCTTGAGATTTGCACTACTTAAATTAACCTCCATCAACTTCGCAAAACTCAAGTCCGCCTCCACAAGATTTGCACCGCTGAGTTTACATAAACTGAGATTTGCATTATTTAAATTCGCTTCTCTCAAATTAGCATTACTCAAATCACTTTCACTTAAATTTGCTTCACTCAAATTTGCTTGTGGCAAGTTAATCTTCACTAACTCAGCCCCCGAAACATCTAAACCTCTCAGCGAAACACCATCCTCATTCAAATCTTGCAAAGCTAAAATTCTCGCATAGCTGACTTTTACATGATGGGCTGCATCAATGGTACTCCAAGCTTGGTAATGAAATTGTTTTCGTCGATCTGGCGCTTCTTTAATAAATAAAACCACCGCCACCACTAAACTAATCGCATCAGCGCCATTTAACACCTCTCCTAGCCACGATTCTTCATCTCCAATTACATACACTACAGACATCACAACTGCGGCAATTAATGCAACTTTCCAAGCCGGCAATGACCAAAATATCTCGTTTAATTTAGCCGGCAATTCTTTGAGAGCCTTTCCCCAAGGCTGTTGAGAAACTAGCTCTTTAATTTGTTGATACTTTTCCGTTATGTTGTTCAAAAATTCTTGAACAATCTCGTTATTAAATCCAAAGCTGAATAAACCCGGCTTTGCTTTGGAACCCTCAACTTCGTTTAATTCTTCTTTTGCTTCTGGCTTAGATTCTGGCGGTTTTTGTTCTCGCACAGAAGCGGCAGAAATTTCTCTTGCACCTTTTAACATTTGCGCTGTAATTAATCGCAACGCATCCCCCCACGCATCCTTAACTTCTTTTGTCCATTCGTCGCCCAAATATTCCTCAAAAGTGCTCAATAAAGCTTGTCCAACGGCAGGGTAATATTTGGGAATTGCCCCATAACCAATATGTCTTGCTCCCAAAACATTTAAAACCTGTGCCAATGCTTCTGGATTTCGCAGACTTTCTACAACAACTACTAAAGAATTTATCAGTTTTTTGTGTTGGTTGGTCATCTCTGTTTTAGCAAACAACGGTTTTACTTCTGGATGCGCTTCAAAGAGATATTCATAAAATCTGGCAGCAAATTCCTCGGCGCGAGGTTTAATTTTTTCAAAGCTATTTTCTAGCAGTTCCACCGGCAACTCTTTTGTCACCGAGGAGTTTTCTTCTTCGGTAATAGATGCCGGTATTTCTGTTGGCTTCACCTCTTCTTCAGTAATTAAAGTTTTGTCTTTAACGTTAGGTTTTTCTGATTTTTCAGTTACCGATTCTATCCCCGCACCTTTTAACATTTGAGCGCTAATGGCAGCAAAGGCATCTACCCAAGCTTTTTTAACTTCCGGTGTCCAATCTTTCTCTAAATATTGCTCAAAAGTTGTTAATAAAGCTTGTCCAACCGCAGGATAATATTCAGAAATTGCCCCATAACCAACGTGCCTGGCTCCCAAGGCATTTAAAACTTGTCCTAACGCTTCGGGATTTCGCAGACTTTCTACCACCAAAACCAAAGAACTTAACAGCTTTTTTTGTTGCTTTTCCATATCGGTTTTAGCAAAAAGCGGTTTTACCTCTGGATAGGCAATAAACAAGTTTTCGTAAAAGCTTACTGCAAATTGATCGGCGCGAGGTTTAACTTGCTCAAAACTTTGCTCTAAAAGTTCCACATCTAACATTATCAATTCTCCATTTTACAAATTCAAGTTTTCTAGCTCTTGCGACAAAATTGCCATAAATTCATCGGAATTTTTAATCCCCATTTCTCCCAAAGCTTTCCATTCCTCTGAAGTGTAATCTAAATCCTGCCCCATGACATCTTGCGTCCAATAAGCTAAATTAGACGGATTTTCCATGAGGTCATAAGTCAATTTTAAGAGATCCAAACCTTGCGTTTTTTCACGGACTTTGACCGTCAAACAAAAAGTTAATAATTTGGCTAAGTTGCTGTCGGGGGGAATGGAAATTAAAAAAGCCATCGTCTGAGCAAGGGTAAATCTGTCTAATTTCATTGATATCTCCTTTATAATTTGGAATGGATAAATTATAGTTTAAAATAAATTAGTATGGAATTTAAGGAAGAAATCTCTCATGCCCTATCATGTTGTCTATGATGGCAATTGTAATCTTTGTGTAACTTTGGTGCAATTGCTAGAAAATTTAGATAAAGGTCAACAATTTAACTACATTCCCATGCAAGACCAAACCGGCCTAAACCGTTTTGGAATAACACCGGCAGATTGTGAATTAGGGATGATTTTAATTGATGCAAAAACGCCAGATCGCCGCTGGCAAGGAAGCGACGCCGCCGAAGAAATAGGCCGACTGCTGCCAGCCGGAGAAATTTTTGTTTCTGCCTATCGGGCGCTACCCGGTTTAAAATGGGCGGGAGATCGATTTTATGAACAAATACGCGATAACCGTTATACACTTTTTGGTAAACGCAACTCTACCTATGAGCCGGTTTACAAAAGCGATTGCGGTTGTACGCCTAAGACTGAGTAGAACCATTAAACACCTCAAGAATTTGCCGGCACAAGAGTTTTAACTTTTCTCCAGCCGCATCAGAAGGCGACTTATCGCCAACAAATTGCCAATTTTCCACCGTAGAAAAGCGCCATTGTTTGCCGGTGTGATCAAACCCCGCCGCCTCCACACCAATAGCCCGCCGGCAGCCATCGAGAGGATCGTCATAAAAGCGAATCTGAATCAAAATGCTGCGACTTTGAAAAGACCGCGATAACCCCGGAAAATGAAAACCAATATCAATCGAATCAGGATCAACCAATTCGCGGGTATCAGGATCATTCATCCAAGGTTTGAGATCCACCCGCAACTCTGGAAACTCTGACTTAAACAAATTCACGACAGCCGCGATTTTGCTTGCCAATTCAAAATTTTTCACTTGTTCCGCTGCATTCACTCCAACACACTCCCCTACTAACGATGCTCTCAGATTGTGATCTAATGGTTTGAGATGGGCAGAGACGTTTTTTTATCTCAAGATAGCCCATATCTTGCCAAAGTAGCCCAAACCACAGAAGATCAGGAGTCAAAGAAATGGCCATACCCTGCCACATCCTTGTTGTAGGCAACCCCGCAGTTATTTATGCAAGTCGCAATGGTAGCCCCGAAAAAGTACGCCGCATCCTCAAACCTTTCTTAGAAAAATTTTTGCAAGAGAGGGAAACTGCCGGTGAATACTGCGACACCCCCGAATGCTTAGTTGCTCAAATTGTGGTGCGATTTGGGTTTGAAATTTGCGAGGATGATTTTTCTAACCTCCGAGTTGGGGTAGCGTTTAATTCCGATGTGCAGTACCTTTACTCTGTGGCCCCAGATTGGACAGTGACGGTATGGGTACCCACAGAAGAATACCGCCAAAATCCCAGTCTGGGGCTAAAAGCCTGCCAGCAACTCGAAAACGAAGGCTGGACTATGGAATAAACTTTATATTAATTCTCACCAACAATAAACCTAACCCCCCTGCCTCGTTCCCTACAAGGCAAGGGGGAAAAAAAGGGAGAGGTTGATAGGGGGTTAGATTTCAGATGCCGGCAATACCCTAACCCGTGCAAACCTTAAACCGCTGACGCCTTGCAAAGGTTCCACCATTCCGCATTCAATCTCACTTTCTACCCAACCTTCCCGCGCCAAATAACGCAAATATTCTTGATATTGCCCGTACTCTCCATCTGTGGAATAAACCACCGTCAGCATTCCCGGTTGAGTAATGCGGGTTTGGCTGTGACTTTCCACGCCTTTATCAATTCGCTTTTTGACAATTTCATAACGAGTATCGCGTGTACCGCGCACATCAAACAAATTATCGGTTTGTTCATCGTGGAAAATATCAACAGTTGAATCTTGAACTAATACCAAATGTGTGACTTGCATTTTGGTACTATATTGGTCTTGAATTTTAAACGCTGTGCGAGCACAATCACACAAAGCCCGTAGTTGTTCATAGCGCAAACTTCGCAAATGAAACGGCGTAAATTTTGGGTCTATGGATGCACCGGCATAAATCATGTGATCAATGCCGTCGGTAAATTCTACATCACAATAGTGCGGTGTAATTTCCTGCATTCTTCCTTGCCAGCGTTCCCAAGTTTCCCTAAGCAGCATATTAATTTGATTGATCGTTTGATCGTAATGAGCACGAGCGACATATACACATTCGTGTTCATTGGCGCAATGCTGCCGGTAAGTTTCGACAGCCTGCTGCGCTTCTTCTCCACAGCTTGCAAAATAATCAAAGTAAATTTCGACTTGTTCTTTTAAATATTGGGTGGCGGTGACTTCTGCATCAACGGTGACTTCTTCTTGCAATTTTTCGGCATATTCTTTTAAGTCTATTTTTAATTGCTCACCAAGGGAAGTTTTTTGATTGTTACAAACTGCTGTAACTATGGCAATTGCTAAACGGAATTGTTCGATTAAATCTGCTTGAATTGCACGGTTTCTTTCTTCAGAAGAACCGCGAATATCGGAAATGCCATACAAGGGGTAAACATCATTAAAAACGATGGGTTCCGGCGGTAAACCCCAACTGCGGCGCTCGGCTTCTTGCAAAAATCGCCACTCAACGGCGGGGTGGATGTTGTGGAGGGTGGTAACGCGCTGCTGGATGGCGGATCTTAAGGCTGCAAGAAAGGCGGGGATAAGGGTTTCGGCGTTTTGGCTGTCTGTGCTGTTGAAGTTGTTGGGGCGGTCGCTGGTTAGGCCCACTAAACCGGCAAGTTGGCCGGTGCTTGGTGTGGAGTCGGTGGCTTTAATAACTAGGGGAATAAGTAGCATAGAACGCACTCCCATTTGCAAAAGTGTGCGCTCACATTCGGTTTGACAATCTGCTGCTAAGTCGGCAATATTTAAGACTTGATTGGCTTTGGCGGCGCGTAAAAAATGTGAGCCGCGTAGGGATTGCATGGGATAGGTGGTTGGGTTTAGTTTGTCGCTGATATTGCCTAAAAATATCTGGGCTTTGTCGCGTTCTATGCTTAAAACAACGGTATTTTGAGCGCGAAATAGGGATCTTAAATGCCGGTTAATTTTGCTGAATTTACTGGGGCGTAAAATTGAGTCTCGCTGAATTAAAAGCTGAATAAGTCGCCGTTGGGTTTCTTGGGGGGTGATGTCGAATCCCACAAGCAAAAAATGTCCTTCGATGTGGTAATTTTCTAGTTTCAGCCGATTTTCTAAGCTTGACAAATTAGGCAAAACATGATAAAATTTACCATTTTTTTTACCTGGATAAGAAACCGGTTGTAAATCGGCAAATTCATCAATGGAGTTAAGGCGGGAGATTTTTAGAAGGTGAGATTCCAGCCAAAATTGAATATAGCGGGGTTCCCGGTAGAGGGGACTTTGGACGGTGACGGTGAGGGGTTCTTCTAATTCTACAGGGTCGGTAAAGTTAAGGTGATAAAGTTGTTTGAAAATTTGACAAATTAGATGTTGCCGGTAGAGGCGGTTTTCTTGGGGTGTATCAAAATCGGCAAAAATTTCAGTGAGTTGGGTGGGTTTTGTTTCGAGGGTGTGGGTGTCGGTGCCGGTGAGACGGCAAAATGTTTCGTTAGCGTGGGTGAGGGTAAAATTGTTGGGGTGAATGGCTGCGATCAGTAGCCTTTGGGAGCTAGGCGAGCCGGTGAGCCAGTCGAAATTGTGCGTTTTGGCTTGGTGTTGGTCAATTTCTGGCATTTGGGATGCCGGTAAAGCCACAGGTTGTAAAACTGAGTTAATTTTTTTGGCTTTTGTTTGAGCGAGTTTGCCTGGTTTGCCGGCTTTGTCTTGGCTGGCAACTTGCCTGTCGCTGCGGTTGTTGTTTAAATCAAAATTGGGCTCGGAAGTAGACATGGGTGATGCACCTGTAATGTGTGAAATTAAGACAGGGTTGTTGTTGAAAACAAGGCCGGTGGTACTTCCAAGGCAAGCCTGGAGCTATACCCCCAGATGCTATCGAGGCTGGGTATTCTCCCTTAAGATAAAATGTGATGCACCCGTTGTCTGCCTAGTTGTCTGACAAGTTTAGGCATTTGTTTAAACTTTGTTTTATTTTAAGCGTCTTTTTTGCGAATTAAAATACTTCCCAGACAGAAATCTATAAATTCTTGCTATCTTTACCAAATCTTTACTGACTCCATCTCTGGCGGCTCTCTACCCGATAAGAAAATGGCCGATGAGCGCTATCACGATATATCTCTATAAAAACCAAAATTCCGGGTATTGAGGTATGGCTAGGAATTGCTGATAACTGCGCTCAAAATCACAACTTTTAAAGATATTATTTTTTTGTTGCCGTTTTTTGCCAGTAAATTTCGCGCTTTGTTTCTGGATGTCCGGATCGCGTCTCGCCTTTTGGTACAAGTAGCTAATGCAGCTTGCATCGTTACAAAAACTTTCCTATTTTTGGCTTTTGTTGAACTTGCTTAGAGTTCTTGCCAATTCGTCATTGATTTTTTCTAATTAACCCTATTGATTAGCAGGCTTTTATGAGGGTTTCAAACATTGCAATTGTTACTTTACTTTCTCTGGCCACTCAGGAATTATTTGGCGATGTTTTGGAAAAAATATTTGAAGATTCCTTTGGCCCAATAAGCCCAAACCAAAACGCTATTTCTTTTGATACACCGGCCTTTGCAGTCGAGCCGGTTAGCGTTCCCGAAACGCTTTTTGTCGGGAATTTTTCTCGCAGCACCTCATCGGAACTTACCCCAATTGAGTTGGCGGAGCCACCGCTAACTTTAATAAATATTTTGGCTTTAAATTTCCTTTTTTCCACCCTCGCAGGAATTGTAGTTTTTTTATTATGCCGGCAAGTTGTTATCTTTCGAGTAGTCGAAGAAGTCAAACAACGCTTAAAAGAATTAAACCTCTTAGAACAACAAATTCTAAGCGTCACAAACACATCAGAAAAATTAAGCGATGAATTGCAACAACATTTCACCACAACCAAACAATCAACCCAAAAAGAACTGCAAATTTTAAAAATTGAATTTGAAAACCAGAAAAAAAGCCTGCAACAATTCCAAGCCCTCAAAGATCAGTGTATTTTTCAAGTACAAAAAATCACTTTAGAGGCTCAAGAAGCCAAAGAAAATGTAATTCACCGGCTCTCTAAAATTACAGAAACTCAGATTTTAGAAGCCCTGAAGCCAGAAATAAACCAGCAAATTAACGGCCAAAAATCACAACAAGCAAACTCAAACTCCCAGCAGGGTTTCGAGAATGAATGGGAATATATTAAACAAGGAGAGGTGCTTTTTCAAAACCAAAAATATCAGGAAGCTCTTATCTGTTATGAGCAAGCCCTAAAAATCAACCAAAATTTTTATCAAGCCTGGTATAATCGCGCCATTGCTTTAGCAAAATTAGAGCAATATGAAGAATGCTTACTTTCTTATGATCGGGCAACTTATCTGCAACCGGATAAATATGAACCCTTGTATAACAAAGGTAACTTACTCGTAAGATTACAACGCTATGAAGAAGCCCTAAGTTATTACGATAAAGCCTTAAACCTTAAACCAGATATTGCCGAAGCTTGGCACAATAGAGCGGCGGTTTTAGCTAAACTTCAGCGCGATGAAGAAGCACTCGCTGCTTATAACAACGCCCTTAAACTGAAACCAGATAAATATGAATCGTGGTACAATCGAGGAAACTTACTGGTAAAATTGCAGCAAAATGAAGAAGCCTTAAAATCCTATGAAAACGCCCTCAAAGTTCAAAATAATCGGGCGGAAGTTTGGCACACCAGAGGCATACTTCTTGAGAAAATGCAGCGCAATCAATTGGCTCTTGATTCTTACAATAAAGCTCTAGCCATCAAACCTAACTTTGCTGAAGTGTGGCATAGTGTGGGAAAATTATTAGAGAAAATTCAGCAATATGATCAGGCAATCGCGTCTTACAAAAAAGCCCTGGAAATTCAACCAAAAAATCCCTTATTCTGGCAAAGCCAAGGGGGATTGATGGAAAAATTAAGCCGATATGAAGAAGCGATTATTTGTTATGATAAAGTGATTGAACTTCAGCCAGAAAACTTTGAAGCGTGGTACAGTTCCGCCAATTCGCTTTTAAATTTACATCGCTATGAAGAAGCGCTTGTCTCTTATGAAAAAGCGATTAAAATTAAGCCAGAGCAATATGAAGTGTGGTATAGTCGGGGCAATTTGCTGGCGAGTTTACACCAATATCAAGAAGCCTTAGCATCCTTTAGTAAAGCCTTTCAAATTCAGCAAAATTTAACGGTAGCCGGTTGTTAATTATCTCTGAGAATAGAACGAGTTAAGGTTTAACTTGGTATGTAGTTGCAATAAGGGCGGTGCGTATATAGTTGCGCTTTAGCGCTCCGTATGTAGTTGCGCTTTAGCGCCATCCGTGCCACCGGCACACCAAAAAGAGCTATTCTAATCAATAACTCTTAAACAAAAAACTACACACAACACCATTCATGTTTGACGCCCTTTCCGAACGCCTAGAAACAGCCTGGAAAAAACTACGCGGACAAGACAAAATCTCAGAGTCCAACATACAAGAAGCCCTCCGAGATGTAAGACGAGCCCTCCTCGAAGCCGACGTCAACCTACAAGTTGTAAAAGATTTCATAGCCGAAGTCGAAAAAAGAGCCTTGGGAGCCGAAGTCATCAGCGGCGTGCGACCGGCCCAACAGTTCGTCAAAATCGTAAACGACGAACTCGTAAAAGTCATGGGCGAAACAAACGCCCCCCTAGCCGAAGCAGAAAAAGCCCCCACCATCGTATTAATGGCCGGTTTGCAGGGAACAGGTAAAACCACAGCCACAGCCAAACTCGCCCTACACCTGCGGAAACAAGATCGTAGCACCCTCCTCGTCGCCACAGACATCTACCGGCCCGCCGCTATTGACCAACTCGTTACCCTCGGTAAACAAATCAACGTGCCGGTCTTTGAAATGGGAACCGGCACCGATCCCGTAGAAATCGCCCGTCAAGGCGTAGAAAAAGCCAAAGCAGACGGCGTAGATACCGTCATCATCGACACCGCAGGCCGGTTACAAATCGACCGCGACATGATGGCAGAACTCGCCAGAATCAAACAAACCGTCAAACCCCACGAAACCCTCCTCGTCGTGGACGCCATGACCGGCCAAGAAGCCGCCAACCTCACCCGCACTTTCCACGAAGAAATCGGCATCACCGGCGCCATCCTCACCAAAATGGACGGCGACAGCCGAGGCGGCGCAGCCCTATCCGTGCGGCAAATCTCCGGCGCCCCCATTAAATTTGTCGGGATGGGAGAAAAAGTCGAAGCCCTGCAACCGTTTTACCCCGAACGGATGGCCTCGCGCATATTAGGTATGGGAGATATCGTCAGCTTGGTAGAAAAAGCCGCTGAAGAAGTCGATATCGCCGACGCCGAAAAAATGCAGCGGAAAATTCTGGAAGCGCAATTTGACTTTACCGACTTCCTCAAACAAATGCGCTTGCTGAAAAACATGGGTTCCCTCGGCGGCTTATTAAAATACATACCGGGGATGAACAAAATCTCAGACACCGACTTGCAAAGAGGCGAAGCCCAACTCAAGCAAGCCGAAGCCATGATTAACTCCATGACGCCAGAAGAACGAAAAAATCCAGATTTGCTGGCAAGCACTCCATCGCGGCGCCGGCGCATCGCCAAAGGCTGCGGTTATGGGGAAAAAGAAGTCAGCGAACTGGTAACAAACTTTACCAAAATGCGAGCCATGATGCAGCAGATGGGCCAAGGTCAAATGCCGATGCCTGGAATGCCTGGAATGCCCGGAATGGGAGGCATGGGAGGCATGGGAGGCATGGGAATGGGAGGGGGCCGGCCTCAAGCAGGTTGGCGCGGCTATCCAGGGGCACCAACTAGCGGTAAAAAAAAGAAAAAAGAAAAGAAAAAGAAAGGCTTCGGGCAGTTATAAGGTTGTCATTAGTCATTTGTTAGGGCCCTGCCAACGGGCCGACAGATGGGCAATCGGGGACATTTGAGAAACCACGATTAAGCAAAGCCCAGACATGGTACAATATAGAACTCTGTACCGCAAAGACCAGAACAGCTAAAAGCTTGTACCAGCCCAAAGCTGAAAAACACACCAAAAGAAAATCACAGCAACATGATTAGATTGCGCTTAAAGCGATTCGGCAAAAAAAGAGAAGTCAGCTATCGTATCGTCGCCGTACACAGCACCTCACGCCGTGATGGCCGGCCCCTAGAAGAACTTGGCTTTTATAACCCCAGAACCGATGAAGTAAAACTGAAAACAGAAGCTATCATCACCCGCCTCAAACAAGGCGCCCAGCCCACACAAACCGTGAGAAACCTCCTCACCAAACAAAAAGTTTTTGAGCTACTAAGCGGCGAAGCTACCTCAAATGCCTGAAAATCAACGATTGCCAGCTGGTGAAAACTACACCGGCTTGGTACAGTTTCTCATCGAGCCCTTTTTAGAAAGCCCTGAGTCTCTGAAAATCGATTGCGAAATCTTGCCCAGCAAGCCCCGCGTTTGGATACGCCTCGCCATTGACGGCGAAGACAAAGGGCGCGTATTTGGTCGCGGCGGTCGCAACATCCAAGCGATCCGCACCGTATTAGAAGCCTCGGCCCGATCCAATGGCCAGACGCTTTATCTCGATATCTACGGCAGTGGATCAGAACGGCGCGAAAGTCCTCCTCCATCGGAAAGTCGAGTGCCACCGTCACGGCCCTCCAGACCTCCCTCTCGCCGGCCAGAATTCCCCAGCCGGTCTTCACCGAAATTTCGGACTCCTTAAAATTAGCTAAACGGGAAGACTGACTGACTTTTTAAGCAAATTATCAGTTTAAAAACCAAGCCGCACAAAAACACCCATTAAAAAAAATCGTTTCGTATCGCCAAAAAACAAACCGCGATACTTGCGAGTTGTTGACAGTGCCGGCCAAACTCCAACGCCTGGAAAATCGCCCAAAATGCTGATTTCAGGTGTTTTTTTATCTTGATTTTCATAAACTAAAATAAACTTATAGTGCCTTGTCAACCCAACGCACCCCACTCACCTTTTCACCAACCAAGGGCCAGCGGGTTTACGCCCGTACCCAATTACGGATGACAGAAAGCAAAACCATTTCCTTACCCAACATAGAAAGTGCCATCGCCCTCGCCGGCAACCGCGAAGAAAACCTCAAAACCCTCTCCAAACAAACCGGCGCCACCCTCGTCCTGCGCGGCCAAGACTTGCTGATCACCGGCACCGCAAATCAAATTCAACTTTGTTGCCGGCTTGTCTCCTCGCTTGAGGACTTCTGGAAACACGGCAAAAGCATCACCAATGTAGACATTCTCACCGCCCGCCACGCCCTCGACACCAACCGCCAAGACGAACTCCAAGACTTGCGCGGCGACGTCCTCGCCCGAAACCGCCGAGGCGACGAAATACGCGCGAAAACCTTTCGCCAGCGTCAATATGTCCAAGCCGTCCGCACCCACGACCTCACCTTTTGTATTGGCCCAGCCGGCACCGGCAAAACCTATCTCGCCGCTGTGCTCGCTGTCCAAGCCTTGCTCAGCAATCAATACGAACGACTTATTTTAACCCGCCCCGCCGTCGAGGCCGGTGAAAGACTAGGCTTTTTACCAGGCGACTTACAACAAAAAGTTAACCCCTATCTGCGCCCCCTCTATGATGCCCTTCACGAATTCATAGACCCCGAAAAAATCGCAAACCTCATGGAACGCGGCATCGTCGAAGTCGCGCCCCTGGCTTATATGCGCGGACGCACCCTCAGTAACGCTTTTGTGATTTTAGATGAAGCCCAAAACACAACGCCGGCACAAATGAAAATGGTGTTAACTCGTCTCGGTTTTAATTCCCGAATGGTAGTAACAGGCGACCTCACCCAAACCGACTTACCGCTGCATCAAGCCTCCGGTTTATCCGTTTCTCAAAAAATCCTCGAAAAAGTCGAAGGAATAGCCTTTTGCTATCTCGGTAAAGGCGATGTTGTCCGCCATCCCCTAGTTCAGCGCATTGTCGCCGCCTACGAAGAGCACGAAAAAACCTAATTTGTGCTTAAAATTAACCCGAAACCCAATTAACAAAAAATCCCTAAACTATCTGTGGGGCATACATTGCCTGCCTTATACAATGGCGGGCATCTTGCCCGCCCCACTGGTGGGGCATAAATCGGCATTTAAAAAATCCAAGCTTTTATGAAGCAAATATTTTCCAGCTTATTATTAGCCTTACTGCTGTTTCTTTCAACTGCAACTCAAGCAAGTGCCGGCCCATTAACTGAGCGCATTGCTCAATTTCCTAACTGGGAAAGTAAACCCCTGCTAAAAGCCGCCAAAGGAGATTTAATTTATCCAGAATGGATAACCGGCACTTGGGAAGCCACCAGCACATTAGTAGAAATGATTGCCCCTTTAGCCCCAAAAATAGTAACTCCGGGGTTTGAAACTAACCGAAAATATATTAATATTCCTGTGACTTTTATGGTGCGGTTTCAACCGGCCCTCACTTCTTCCAATTCCGAAAAATCTCGTTTTATTCAAAGTGAAATAGTAGCAGATCGCGCTTTTAATGGCTTGAATATTGCCGAGGCTTATCTGGGAAAAGAGGCAGTTTTAAATGTCAAAGTTGACCCCAATTCCCCTAACAGACAAATCACCTTTTTACGCGGCGACCGGCAACTTATTTCTACCGTCACAGCTAGACAAAGTGAGACAGAAAACACCCGTTTTGTCGCTACAGAAGTGAGCCAACAAGTTTTTCAAACCGGCCCCCGAATTTATCTCAACGAAGTTGAAACCACCACCAGCTATACACCACCGCAACCACCAGACTCAAAAATTAGCGCACAACAGATAACTGCAATTTACCTTTCTCCGCAAGACCCCGATTATTTCGCCGCAGGTAACAAGCCAGTAGCACTTTATTATTATACTTTAGAACTTGTGCCCCAGCCATTTTAGATTTTTCTCTGAAGAAAGAATTTAAGCAAAATTAGCGAGCAAATTTTAATCAGATTCTAAGGCAGGATTAGAAAGAACAGCAGGCAAATAAATAGTAAAAGTTGAACCGCGATTTAATTCACTCGTCACCATAATATCACCTCCCATCATTTGGCAGTATTTTTGAGTAATAGTTAATCCCAGGCCGGTGCCCCCATAATGACGGGTGGTGGAGGAGTCAGCTTGAGTGAAAGGCTGGAAAACCTTAGAAACTTGTTCTGGACTCATACCAATGCCGGTATCCGTGATAGAAAAAATAATCCAAGAACTTTGATTTGTCGCCAAATCTGTTGGTTTAGCCTGGCGTAGACAAGGAGGAATTTTCGATTTGTCAAAGTTTTGGTCTTTGATTTCATCCTTACTAATAGAAAAAACAATTGTGCCTTGATGGGTAAACTTTGTGGCATTACTCAAAAGATTTAGCAAACACTGACGGACTTTTGTTAAATCGAGTTGGGCTGTACCAATATCATCAGGACATTTCACGGTGAGGGTATTTCCATTTTTAGGAAGTAAAGGCTCAATAGTCGTCACCACTTCCCAAATCAAAGTTTCCACTTTAAAAGTTTCTATATAAAGCTGCATTCGACCGGCTTCAATTTTAGATAAATCCAAAATATCGCTAATCAAAGATAACAATTGTTTGCCGGCAGAATTAATTTTTAGTAAGTCATCAACAAACTCTTCTTCTCCTAAATCAACCGCTTCTTCTTGCAGCATTTCACTATAGCCGATAATCGCATTAAGGGGAGTTCGCAACTCGTGACTCATATTTGCCAAAAAAGCACTTTTAGCCCGATTTGCTTCTTCAGCAGCTTCTTTTGCTAAACGAAATTCCTCAGCGCGGGCGCGTTCTGTAATATCTTGAACCGTGCCGGTGATTCGTATTGCAGCGCCCGAAGAATTGAGAAAAATTTCCGATTGTTCGTGAACAATTCGCACTTGACCATCAGGAAGCAGAATGCGGTAATCAATACTATAAAGTACCTGATCATCGATAGCTTTTTTAATAGAAGCCCCAACAAAATCGCGGTCATCAGGATGGATAAATTCTAAAAAAGACTCGTGGTTGGGGGGAAAAGCAGCAGGGGGAAAACCTAAAAGCCGGTACATTTCATCAGACCAAGAAAGCAGGTTTTTTTCTAAGTCTAAATCCCAGTTTCCCAATTGAGCGATACGTTGAGCATTAGCTAAACTGGCTTGATTTTGACGCAGAGATTGTTCGGCTCGTTGCCGGCCAGCAATAGCAGTAGCCAAAACCAAAGAAGTGAGGATGAGAACCGCCATAAAAGCTTGGAGAGTTAAAAACGCCTCACTGGGGTTATTGGTGTGTTTGAGAAACGGGCCACTACCGCGCGCCACCCCCCAAATGGCCAAAGCAGAGATAATTAAATTTCCTACCGCAGTTCCGCCGCGTCCAAACCGCAAAGCTCCCCAAACGACAAGCGGAAAGGGTAAATACTCCATTGGGTATTTTGCGATATAAATGCGAGTTCTGGAACAAAAAACAACCCAACCAACACAGACAAGCAAACTCAACCAAAAACCAATTTCCAGTAAGCGTTGGGGGTTCCGGTTGCCGCCTTGCCACTCATGGCCTACTAACAGCAGAGGCGAGATGGCGACCACACCCATAACATCCCCCACCCACAGACTCCACCAGAGAAATTCAAAATGCTGCCAAGGGTGGAGACCGTCCAGACACAGAGCCAGAGCGCTGAGGGTGGAATTAATCAGCATTGACACCATTGCGGCCAAAAAGAGGAAAACCACATCTTGGGGGCGTTCCATTGAAGGGCGGAATTTGAGCTTGTCCAGCAGCCTGACTCCGGCAATAGCTTGTAAAGTGCTGGCAGTAGCCACAACAAAAGCAACAGCAATAGATCCTGACTGTTGGAAGGTAAAAAAGAAAGCACCCAGAGCAACTCCGGGCCAGAGACGTTGATTGTAAAGCAGTGCGGCCAGAGCAATACCGACCGGTGGCCCCACCGGCACTGCTTTAACATCCATTCCTGGAATAAAGGCTGAGACCACCGATGCCCAAAAATAGCTCACAGCCAGCGCAGCCACTAAGATTAAAAATTGTCCATACCTGTTCTGGAGGAAGGTCATAATTATCTGTTATCCTCTAAAATTCCTACTCTCGACCTCACTATATTTTTCCTTGTATTGCAGCTAGAAGCTAGAAAATCCGACCCACTATTAGAACTGGCTAACAAAGTATGGGATTCTTCTACCTTCAACCCTAGCTTGAGCTTTTTTCCCTTAACTCGCGTTTGCCTTAACTGGCGCCCTTGTGACATCCGTGATGCGTGCGTTGGTTTATGTATCAACTATAACTTGGAGCCCCATCAGGGGTTGCTGAAGTATCTTATCGTGCTATGGCAAAATTCAAAATCCTTTCACCTGCCCCCCAAGCGCCGCCTTATAAAGTTGAAACCAAGCAATAGACGCTTAAGAAAGTGGCTAAAATCTAAAATCTTTGTGTTTTAAATTCTGCTTTAGCAAAAAGTCCACCAACTCCCTGACCAACCCAATTTTTTTAATAAAAACTCAGTCTCAACATCCCAAGCCCATTGAAAATGACTCGTTAAAAATTTAATAACCATCTAAAATTTTTCAATTAAAATACTTTTAGAAGCTTAAAATTCTCGCTCTACAAACCGCTTCAACTCCCGTGCCATTCGCAACATCGCCTTTTGTTCATCTTGACGAATAAAAGGAAAAAACACTCTGCACAAAAAACCAGAAAACTCCTGCCGGTGGGTGTATTTTGTCCGACCCACGCCAATTTCTTGTAACTCAAAAACCTGCTGGCTGCGAAACCCCGGAATTTCTGAGATCCATGCTAAACAAACATTGCGCTGGACTCTGCTACAGACGGGGGTGATCAGGGTTTCCGACTCGCCCGGATGCCGGCGAAAGCCTAAACACACCACTTCCCCTGTTTGAAATGGCAGCGAAGCATCACAGTCAAATAAAAAAGAATTCCATTCTTTCCAGCGTTGCTTGGCCATCAAAACCTGCCAAACCCTCTCCCTGGGGGCACTTATCTCAATTTCAACATACACACTCGCCATAATCTTAAACACTATATTGGTGCAAATCAGTACATTTTGCTTAGGTGTGTTTCCCCTAAGATCAACGATTGTCCAGCAAGATGTACGATGGACATCTCTGGCAAAAACACAAATCTTAACGCCTTAACTTTACCCTAGAAAACAGAAACAGCATGGTAGACCTAACTCCGACCCCCAGTTTTAGTTTAACGATTCGCTTGCAACTCCCCAACCGCGCTGGAATGCTGGCCAACGTCACTCACGCTATTGCCTCGGTTGGCGGCAACTTGGGCCAAATTGATTTAATCGAGCAAACTCGACAAGTTTCTCTTCGGGAAATTACGGTTGATGCGACTTGTGACGAACACATTGAGGCTATTGTTAACGCTGTTAAAGCCTTAGAAGATGTGCAAGTCTTGAAAGTTTATGATCGGACTTTTCATCTGCATCGTGGCGGAAAAATTAGCATCCACAGCAAAATGCACCTGAAAACTCAGGCAGAATTAGCTATGGCTTATACTCCGGGTGTGGGCCGTATTTGTAAGGCAATTGCTGAAGATCCGCAACAGGTTTATAAACTCACGATTAAACAAAATACTGTTGCTATTGTTACTGATGGTAGTGCGGTTTTGGGCCTTGGCAATTTGGGCCCAGAGGCGGCGATGCCGGTGATGGAAGGCAAGGCGATGTTGTTTAAAGAGTTTGCCGGTATTGATGCGTTTCCGATTTGTTTGGCAACTCAAAATACAGACGAAATTGTGCAAACGGTGAAAAATTTGGCGCCGGTTTTTGGCGGGGTGAATTTAGAAGATATTGCGGCACCGCGATGTTTTGAAATTGAATCTCGTCTGCGTCAAGAGTTGGATATTCCTATTTTTCACGATGACCAACATGGGACGGCAATTGTGACGCTGGCGGCGTTGGTTAATGCGCTTAAAGTTGTAAATAAGGCAATGGCTGAGGTGGCAATTGTTATTAATGGTGCCGGTGCGGCTGGCATTGCTATTGCACGTTTACTGCAAAAAGCTGGAGCCGAAAAAATTGTCATTTGCGATTCTAAGGGGATTTTGTCGAAGAGCCGGTCTGACCTGAATCCAGAAAAACAGCAATTTGCGGTGGAACAAACTGGCTTGCTGGCGGATGCGCTAATTGGTGCTGATGTGTTTATTGGGGTAAGCGCGCCGGGGGTTTTGACTCCGGAGATGGTACGCTCTATGGCAAAAGAGCGCATTGTTTTTGCGATGGCTAATCCGATTCCTGAAATTCAGCCGGAGTTGGTGGCGACGGAAGTGGCGGTGATGGCTACCGGTCGCAGTGATTATGCTAACCAAATTAATAATGTTTTGGCGTTTCCGGGGCTGTTTCGCGGTGCTCTTGATTGTCGCGCTGCTACGCTGACTACAACGATGTATCTGGAAGCGGCGATGGCTATTGCTTCTTTGATTAATCCTTCGGAGTTGCACCGCGAGTATATAGTGCCTTCGGTTTTTGATGAGCGGGTGGCAACTGCTGTGGCCGGTGCTGTTCAAAAAGCGGCTCGTACTGAAGGTGTTGCTCGGTCGTAGTAATTTTCGCTTTGCCGGTGGGTTTGGGTTGAGGGTAATCGCGGGCAAGATGCCCGCGCCACTGGGGCATAACCCTAGCCACCCACCGGCACGATAGCCAACCGTTCATAGGCAGAGGTAATGGCTTTTTGACCGCGTAAATAGCCGGTATTTGCACCCGGACAAATGTAACTAAGGGTGTCAGCGCTAAAACTGTTTAGGAGTTTTTGGACGTTTTGTAATTGCCTGGGCCAATGAAAAGTTTTTGAGGTTTTCAGGGGCACCGGCTCGCCTTTTTGGTTGGGTATGATGTGCCGGCCTGTAAATAAAACTCCGCCGTTGCTGCTATGGTACAAACAGGATGACCCCGGAGAGTGTCCGGGTGTCCAAATCAGCTTGGCGGTTTCACTAAGATTGTATTCTTCGCGGAAGGTGGTTACTTTTGTTTCTGGCAGGAGGTAGGCTTCTTGTTCGGAGATGATCACTTCGCAGCCGAGAATTTGGCTGAGTTTTTCCGCTTTGCCTATGGCTCCTCGGTGGGTGATAAACAGCCCCTTGACTCCGCCTTGTTGTTGCAAAAATTCGAGGTTGGTGTCATCTAGGGCGGGAGAGTCTATGAGGATGTTACCTCTATTTTCTACAATGAGATAGGCTGTTGCTCCCAAGGTGTCCCGATTGGGTGAAAACGCAAAAATTGTATCAAGGACGGCCTGTGGTTGCTTGGACATAGCATGATTTTCTCTTTAATCCTGGTTTTAGGACTGCTTACTTATATTATTTTGCAGCGGACGGTGGCGCCGGTGACGGCTACCCCGGTTTGGCTTTTGTGGTTGGTGATGATGACTCCAGCTTTTTTGTGGAGTGCTTGGGTGTTGGTGTACGGTGAAAATAAACCGATTCCACCCTTGCTGATGCTGGTGCCATTTGTGCTTTGTCCGACTATTTATTTGTGGTTGGTTCAGCGGGGCCGGTTGCCAGAAACTCGCTCGGCTGCAACGGATGAGTCGAATGTAGAAAAAACTCTCCAGACTCCTGCTGAGCATACTGTGCCTTTACGTCCCATTTCCCAAGCGGAAGAAACGCAGTTACGAGAGTGTTTTCCTTGGTCGGTTTATTTTTTACAAAATCTGGAATACCGGCCTCAAGCGGTGATTTGTTGGGGTCATTTACGCAGTAATCCAGAAGAAGCTTATGGGGTTATTGGGGAAAATATTAATAAGATTTTTGGCGACAGGTTTTTGTTGGTTTTTCGAGAAAATTTGAATGGTAAACCGTTTTTTGCTTTGGTTCCTAATCCTTATCAAGAATCGGCGGCGGAGAATTCTCTGGAGTTAAACCGGCCTTTTTTAGCTTTTGCCTTGTTTTTACTTTCGCTGTTTACGACAACGGTTGTCGGTGCACAAATGGCTGGGGTATCAGCTAAAAGTCAGTCGTTAAATCTGGGGATTTTGCAGTTAGGTTTACCCTATGCTTTGGCTTTAATGGGAATTTTTGGGGTTTATGCGGTTTCGCGCTTTTTTGTGGCGCGTCATTACCGGTTGCGTTCAACTTTGCCTTATTTTATTCCGATTCCTTTTTTCTTGGGAACTTTGGGCGCTTTTATTTCCATTCGTTCGCCGGTTCCTCACCGCAAGGCTTTGTTTGATTTGAGTGTATCGGGGCCGGTTTTAAGTTTGCTGTTGAGTTTACCTTTGCTTTTGTGGGGGTTAGCTCATTCGCAGGTGGTGGCTTTGGGTGAGGATGTGGGATTGTTTAATTTTGATAAAGTTAATCCCCGTTTTTCTTTATTGTTTGCTCTTTTGAGTAAGTTGATGTTAGGCGCGGCTTTAACTGCGGATAAGGCTATTGATTTGCATCCGGTGGGCGTTGCTGGTTATGTGGGTTTGGTGATTACGGCGTTTTATTTGATGCCGGTTGGTCAGTTGGATGGGGGGCATATTGTTCATGCTATGTTTGGGCATCGAACGGCGGCTATTATTGGTCAATTTTCTCGGTTTTTGTTGTTAATTTTGTCGGTGGTTCAGCGCGAGTTGTTATTATGGGCTTTGCTGTTGTTTTTGATTCCTATTCGGGATGAACCGGCCCTTAATGATGTGACAGAGTTGGATAATAAACGTGATTTGTTGGGGCTAGTGATGTTGGGTTTGTTACTTTTGATTATTTTGCCCTTGCCTAAGTTTTTGTTAAATGTTTTGCAGTTTTCTTGAAAGCTAATTAACTTGACAATTTACGTTATTTGTGATAACAAATAAAAACTAAATAAATTTGAGGAAAAAGTTAAAATGAGCGATATAAAACCAATTAAAGTTTTTGGCGGTGGGCTGGCTGGAACTGAGGCGGCGTGGCAAATTGCACGGGCTGGGGTGCCGGTGATTTTGTATGAAATGCGGCCAAATTTTCTGAGTCCGGCACATCATACAAGTGAATTGGCGGAGTTGGTTTGCAGTAATTCTTTTGGCGCAAAAGCAACGGATCGTGCTGCCGGTTTGCTGCATGAAGAATTACGTCGGCTGGGTTCGATTATTATTGGCAAGGCTGATAATCATTCGGTGCCGGCTGGGGGTGCTTTGGCGGTGGATCGAGCAGTTTTTAGTAAAGATTTAACGGAAACTTTGGCAAATCATCCTTTAATTGAATTGCGGCGCGAAGAGGTGCGATCTATTCCTGAAGATGATCTTGTGGTGTTAACCACCGGCCCCCTAACCAGTCACGATTTAGCGGAAGATTTACGCGCTTTTACCGGCCTGGAATACATGAGTTTTTTTGATGCTGCAAGTCCGATTGTTCTGGGCGAATCAATTAATTTTGATGTGGCTTTTCGGGCTTCTCGTTATGATAAAGGCGATGCAGATTATGTTAATTGCCCTATGAATAAGGAGCAATATCTGCATTTTTGGCAGGAATTATGCAAGGCTGAACAAGCAGAATTAAAAGATTTTGAACGGGAAACGGCAAAGTTTTTTGAGGCGTGTTTGCCTATTGAAGAAATGGCAAAACGCGGGGAAGATACAATGCGTTATGGCCCCCTCAAGCCGGTGGGTTTAACGGATGAGCGCACGGGTGAACGTTTTTATGCGGTTGTACAATTAAGACAGGAAGATAAGGCCGGTCAGCTTTGGAATATGGTAGGGTTTCAAACTAACCTCCGTTGGGGTGAACAAAAGCGAGTTTTTAGTTTGATTCCGGGGTTAGAAAATGCGGACTTTGTAAGGATGGGTGTGATGCACCGCAATACTTTTATTAATGCTCCTGAGTTGCTTTTTTCCACTCTTCAATTTAAGAAGAAACCGACGATTTTAGCAGCCGGTCAATTAACGGGTACGGAGGGTTATACTGCTGCGGCTGCCGGTGGTTGGTTGGCAGGTACAAATGCTGCTCGTCTTGCTTTGGGTAAGGAGGTTTTGCAGTTGCCGGTGACGACTATGATGGGGTCATTATTTGAGTTTATTAGTTCGGCTTCTGTTAAGCATTTTCAACCGATGCCTCCTAATTTTGGAATTTTGCCAGAGTTGGGGGTGAAAATTCGCAATAAACAAGAGCGTTATGGGGCTTATCGAGATCGTTCTTTGGCGGATCTTGAGAGTTGGAAAGCTGCTGTGGCCGGTTAAATTAGATGCCGGTGGCGGTTATGGCCCAGAAGCCACCGGCCCTACTGATCTTCGCATTTGACAAAAACAAATATTTGGTGTAATGTGATGAAACTATAAAACTGTGAGTGCAGATTGTCGCTGAGTAAATTCTGTGCTATAGTTTAACGAAACGAGGGTGTGTAGCTCAGTGGATAGAGCATCAGATTCCGGTTCTGAGGGTCGGGGGTTCAAATCCCTCCATACTCGTTAAAGTTTTCTAAACTCGGTTTCATTGAGAAGCCGAGTTTTTGATTTTCGGGTGCCGGTTTTATTTTAGGGTTGTGCCGGTGGGTAATTAAAAGACAGGATAACATTGCTTTATCGCTATTTCCTACCTACCATAGTGATCAAAACGATATTGATCAAAACCGCATTAAGTACAACTATCTCCCTAATCAAAAGCAAAAACCACCGACTGATTTCGCCCGCGTTGCTTAGCCACATAAAGAGCCCGATCTGCTTGCGAAATCAAGGTGTGCGGTGACAGTTCCAAACTTGGAATTAAAGACGCAATCCCCAAACTAATCGTAACGACATCACTTACCTCAGAACTCTGGTGAACAATCCCCAACTTCTTAATCACAGAATGAATCCGATTTGCGACAGCAATTGCGCCTGAGCGATCCGTATTGGGCAAAATAACGACAAACTCTTCCCCTCCATAACGAGCCACTAAATCCGCCGGCCTGTACACCGTATTTTGCACAGCCTGAGCCAGTTTCATCAAGCACTCATCGCCCTCTTGATGCCCATAAAAATCATTATAACGTTTAAAATAATCGATATCAAATAGCAACAATGATACAGGGTTTTGTTCTCGAAAAAGTCGCTGCCATTCTTGCTCTAAACGGTCATTAAAACAGCGGCGATTAGCAATTTGAGTCAAACCATCAATATTAACCAACTTTTCTAACATTCGCGTAGCGTTTGCCAATTCTTGATTAGAAAGTTCAAGTTGATGGTTAGTCTCTCTCAATTGCGCCTCTGCTTGTTGGCGTTCTGCTAACTCCTTCTGCAACTTTTCAAAAAGATTGACTTGCTTAATAGCTATCGATAACTGAAGAGAAATTTGTTGAATGAACTCTATCTCAATTTCTTGCCAATGACGGGGCGAAGAACATTGATGAATGTAGAATAAACCCCACAAATCGTCAGCCCCATTCAACAATGGGACAACCAAATTAGCCCGAATCTGAAGTTTTGCCAAAAAAACCCGATGGCAGTCTGAAAGCCCAGCAGTTTCGATATCATCTACGGCGTGAAATCTGCCTTGCTGATAAGAGAAAGCATACTTTTCGCCAAAGCAATCATCGTGAACTTTTATGCCTACATTAGAATTAACCCCTGTTGCTACAGATTCGGCGACAAATTCCCCATCGCTATAAAATCCATTGGGATAGAATTTAAACACCCCTACTCGCTCAGCCTGAAATAACTCGCGGATCTGAGTACAAGCAATGGCAAAAATTTTAGATAAATCAAGAAATTGATAAATATTTTGGGTAATATCTCGAAGCAATATCGCCCTTTCGTACTGCTGTCTGAGGGCTATTTCTACCTGCTTTTGAGCGCTGATGGCTATCTCCGCCGTTTTTTTTGCCTTGAGAAGTTCATCTTCATACTGGATGCGCTGGTGGATAGGGATTAAAATACAGTTGTTTACGCACCTTCCTGCCTTTTCACGCCGGACTGCATTAACAAGAATAGGCACGTCTTTTCCATGCTTAGAACGCAAAGAAAAGTAAATTTCCTCTGCCTTTCCATGCAGTTTAAGAATCGGGAAAAAATGCGTTTGATAAAAAATGCGGCTGGCAATCGGTAGAATTGTTTCGATTTTCCGTCCCCGCAAATCCTCAAGTTCATATCCGAGTAATTCCAGCAGCGTTGCGTTGATCATCGCAATAGTGCCATCGTCAGTAAACGAGAGAAAGCCACAGGGTGCCATATTAAGTAGCTCGTCTATCTGGTCGGTCATGTTGGCAATGCCGCTCAGGCAACATAAGCAGCACTTAAATATTCTTTGATTAAATTGATAGTTTCTTCTGGATGGCTCATGTGCGGGCAATGTCCAGTCGCTTTCATTAGTTTGAGTGTACTTTTAGGCAAGTGCTGGCCTAAATATTCTCCTACCTCAACCGGCGCAATCATATCTTCCGCACATTGCAAAACCAGAGAAGGTATCGTTACTTTTGATAAATCATTGCGGTTGTCTGAGTAAAAAGTTACTTCAGCAAACCGGCTTGCTATCACGGGATCAGTGGAACAAAAACTTGCCTCAAGCTCACGAGTTAACTCAGGCTGATCAGGATTTTGCATCACCATCGGTGCCAAAAAACTCGCCCAACCTATGTAATTTTTTTCCATGATATCTAGCAAGCCTTCAATATCTGCTCTCTCAAAGCCTCCGATATAATCGGGGGGCTGGTTGATGTAGCACGGGGAAGGACTGACGAGAATCAGGTTCTTAAAAAAATGAGGCGCTTGGATAGAGGCAAGAATACCAATCACGCTACTTACAGAATGCCCAACAAAAATTACTTCGCTCAAGGCTAATGCTTCACAGATATCGAGAATATCTTGGGCATAGCCATTCAGGTTGCTGTAGCGCTCGGTGTTATAGGCGGCGATATCTGATTTTCCAGAGCCTACATAGTCAAATAGGATGATTTTATAGTCGTTGAGGAAGGCCGGCGTTAGGTAGCGCCACATATTTTGATCACACCCGAAGCCATGCGCCAATAGCATGACTTGTGGGCCTTGTCCCAACACCGTTACATTGTTTCGTAGGAAAACGTTTTCAACCATTTTTTAAACACAATCACAATATATTTATTGTATTAGGAAAATTCAACGGACTTAAAGCAATGTAAGCGTCAAAGTATCAAGAATTCGCACGATGTCAGCAGTAAGGATCACTGAGTCCAAGTTTTGCTCGACCAACCGCCGCAAAGTAATTTTTTGGGTGTCGATGCTTTTACAATTTGTTACACTATGGCCGTTTTGTTTGCGGCTGAAGTTATAGGGCTAAGCGATTGGATATCGGGGCAAAATAAGATAAGCCGGTTTTCTTATGACTTGCTACGACCAAAACCTGATGCCCTAGAGAGGGTGTTTTTATAATGCCCAAACTGTACTGTTCGTACTGCAAACCGCTATCAGCCGGTTTTTTAAGGCCACCGGCTTTCTGTTTGTGAGATTGCGCTTGTTTTTTTCTCTAAACTCTACTATTTTTTACAATTATACATCGCTTTTTTTTCCTTGAACTCCTTTAACAATGCGCGAAAGTTCGCTTTTTTCATCGACGACAATGCGGGAAGGCGAACCGCTGATAATGCGTTCATAGTTACGGAAAGAGTCTTTAATTTCCGGGCCTTTTTCGGTAATTGTGTATTCACGGATTCCTTTATCATGTCGGGAACCTCGCATTTTAAATACGTTTATTGCCCGCGCCATTTCACCGCGTATTTCTACATATTGCAACATTAAAATTGTGTCGGTAATGGTGGAAATATGGGAATCTGTTATCGAATGACTCCCCATAAATTGATCGGTGGTGTTGGTGAAAAAGCCGGTAATTTCTTCTTGTTTGGCATAGCCGGTTACACCAATCACAAACTGCCGGAAAGCATTGTTACTTACGCCTCTTTCGAGTGCGGAAAGCGAATCAATGGCAATGCGGGAGGGTTTAAATTGAGCAAGTTCAGATTTAATGATTTGTAGATGATCTTCTAAACCGGCAGACTCTGGATAAGCACAGATAATTTTTAGGAATCCTTTGCGCTCCATTTCTTCAAAATCAATGCCCCAAGAATAGGCATTTCTTAATAGTTGAGCGCGGGATTCTTCATAGGCGAATAATAAAGCTCTCTCGCCGGTTAAAAAAGCATTTTCGATAAATTTGCTCACCAAAAGCGTTTTGCCGGTGCCGGTGGCGCCGGTGGCTAAAATAATCGAATCTTTAAAGAAGCCGCCGCCGCACATAGCATCGAGCGTTTCAACACCACTGGATACGCGGACATTCGATGAGCGTTGAGTTAATCGCATTGCACCAAGGGGGAAAATATTAATCCCCTCATTGGTCATGGTAAAGGGATATTCGCCTTTCATGTGGGTGGTGCCGCGTAATTTCAAAATTTCGATAGTACGGCGGCGGCGTTCACCTTCGAGTACATTTCGCATAATCGCTACATTATCCGAGACAAACTCTTCGACACCAAACCGCGCCACCTGCCCGTATTCTTCCACCCGTTCAGTTGTCATAATCGTGGTAACACCCACTTGTTTAAGACGAGCAACCAAACGGAAAATTTCTCGACGCACCACCGAAGCCGCATCATATTGCTGAAATACTGCTGTTACCGAGTCAATAGAAACTCGCTTTGCTTTATATTTGCGGATAGCATATTGAATGCGCTCAATCAAAGCAGATAAATCAAAATTCCCTACCACATCTTGCCCTTCGGGATCTGGGGAAGCATCGAGAATAAACAATTTTCCTTGATCGATTAACTTTTGTAAATCCCAACCAAAACTAGCAGCATTTTTAATAATATCCGTAGGGGATTCTTCAAAGGTTACAAAAACCCCCGCCTCATCAAACAAGGTAATGCCGTTGTAAAGAAATTGTACTGCTAATAAGGTTTTGCCGGTGCCCGAAGTACCGCTGACGAGGGTGGTTCTTCCCACCGGCAGCCCCCCATGACTGATATCGTCAAACCCCTCGATCATCGTGCGGATTTTTGGGACTCCTACGGGTTGCCAGGTAATGGCGTGTCCGCTTTTCTCGCCTTCTATCATTTTAGTTTCTAAAAATTGAACTTGACACAAAAGAATCTCTAAGCCAAACTACTCTTAACACAAAATGGGAATTTTTGGAAGAGATAGCGATAGAGCGAAATATAGCTCTACAAATTAGATTCATCTTCGCAGAGTTCTTCGTAGAGTAAATCTAAGCCAATCAAAACTTTTTCTCGATCCGATAAGTCACCGATGATTTTGCGGACTGGCGGAGGCAAGATTTTGGATAAAGTTGGGGTGGCTAAAATTTTATCTTCTTCGGCGAGTTGAGGATTTTTGAGCACATCAATAACTTTAAGTGCATAGACACCTTGAAACTCTTGTTCAAGGATATTTTTGAGAGTTTTTAAGGCTCGCACTGAATTAGGAGTGTTGCCGGCCACATAAAGCTTGAGGACGTAGGTTTTTTTAAGGGGATACATAAATAAAAGCTAAGCGTGTTAACAGTTAGTAGTGGGAAGAATTTTTGAGGGAAGCCGAAACAAGAGGCTGGTTGAGGAAAGGTTGCCAAACTCAAAAAAAGGTAAGCTGGCAATTTTTCTGACTACCGATATTAACCCTAACCAATGTTTACGAATCTCTAGGAATTGAACGGCGATACATTTCACACAGATGGGCAATTGTATCAATCAAGGTTAACCGGTAATCGAGCAGAATTTCCTCACTGCGCCCTTCTAATTTTAGCTGTTTAGAGAACTCATCCATTAAATCCATGTGAATTTCAACAATATTGGTAACAGGGACATCGGCAAAAAAGACAATGTTTACAAAGTTATCAATTTTTTGGTTTAAGAATTGTTCATCCAGAAAATAATTCAAGACAATTTCCCGATACTCATCTTTAAGAATAGCTAGGAGTTGTTGTTTGTCAGCCGGAGCCAAATTGCGGATAAATCCCTGCGGGTTGCGTTTGTAATACACACCTAAGTATCCTAATCGTTCCCGTAACTTTTCTGAGAGCCGGTGCTGCTGCTGCATTAAATAATGCTGAGATGTCCGTTCGTTGTCGGGGGTATCTTTAGAGGGCGGTATTAAGTCCCCGTTAGGAGAAAGGTTAAGAAATTCAGTCAGTGCGTGGTGAAGAAAATCGGTAATTTCACCAAGTTTATCGCATCCAACCATCACCTCCGCACGGTGGTAAAAACAAGGAGGAATGTTATCAGCAACCGCTTGAGAAGAAGTAGGAGAAGAAAAAGAACCCTCCGGGGTATTAGCCTCCACCGGCCCCTTAATAATAACCGCCGGCAACAAAATATCTTGCTCACGCAACCTTGCGGCCAGCGATAACAAAGCGGGGTTCTGTTCTAAAATCAAGCAATCCAGTTGTTGTTTTTGACCCCCAGCAAAGAGCAAAAATTCAGCCTCAGAAGTAAAAAAACTGATCGCATAGCGTTCAGCAGGGAAATAGGGCACCAGCTTAGAAGCCAGCACATCGGTGTAAAGGAAAACACAAACAAAAAGTAGGGGTCGCAAAGCGGTAGACAATAAAAAAGGGTAAGTTACGGCTGTTGATCAAACATTCGTGATAATAGCAGGCTTTTCATGTAGGCGAAAAAAGCACTATCCCATTTTTAATTGTAACCAATTGTAAGGGCAACGCCTTAGAGTTCCATAGCTGTCGGTCATAATTGAGCTATCCCCCTTGACTGCGTATTGATAGCTGGCCTGTATTGGCAAACAGGGCAGCCGGTGTAAAACCCGTATTTTGATCGTTATAAATCCACCTGCTAAAAGCCGCAACCCAGCCGGGCCAAAATGAGCTTCATGTTAACTTCCACTCCAAACCTGCAAATTTTTATTGAACCGGCCCCCACTGTGGGCCACAACGCCGTCTTAGCAACTGTCCTGAAAGTCTTTTCCCCCACACAAGACCGCGTGGTAGTGCTAAACGCAGCTTCACAGCCGGTGGGGATAATTCACTTACGCAGCTTCACCCCTTACCTGATGGCTTCCCTGGCCACCCAAACCCACCAAGACTCGCCCGAAACCCAAACTCCAGCCCACACCGGCCTCGACTTACAACAACCACTTTATGCCAGCGTTGGCCTCCTTGAATCCTTGCCAAGTTTAAGGGCCGATCTGAGCTTAAGCCAATTGGGGCCACATTTTTTAGAACACAGCGATAGCGATAGCCAAAATTTTTCCATAGCGCCACCAGAACAGTCAAATTTTTTGGCAAACAATTCGGGGACAAGAAAGCAAGAGTGGGCCATTGTTTCAGCCACCGGCGAGTTTCTCGGACTGCTCGACCGCTACCGTTTATTAGAATTTTTAGCAAACCAATACCAAGTCAGCCAAAACAAACCGGCTGCAAACCCCTTGTGTGTGCCGTTTTTTGCTTCCCTCCAAAACCAGCCTCAACCAAACGAAGACACAGCGTGTCTGGAAACTCTGCACACCCTCATTGAAATTTTCGATTTGTTGCCGTTGCCTTTATGCTTAGAAACCTCAACAGGCAGTATCATAGCTTGCAATCAAGCCTATGCTCTACATTTTCAAGACTCCCAAGACCCCCATATTCAACGCAGTTTCAAAGCCCTAGAGACAGACAACTCAAACCATGACATAAAAACACACTCAGCCTCAGATTTTCCCCCGCTCACCAAACAGACAATCTCTAGCGCCAGCCGACAAACTGCGACAACCCGTAACAGCAATTTTTCTGAAACACCCAGCGGCGAATTTGCTTACTCTTGGGGGGTTTGCGTCATACCCGCCGAGTCGGAAAAAGTCTGGCAGTTTGTTAAAATGCCCCTCAATATTGCAATGCGGGTGCAAAACACCGGCAGTCTGGGTTCACAAACAACCACCAACTCTAAACAAACCACCCCAGAAACCCACTCTCATGCAGCCAAAGCCAACCAAAGAAAGGGCTTCGCCACACCGGCTTCTGATCACAGCCCAGAAAATGAGAAAGAGACCGTCTGTCTGGTGTTGGCGCAAGATGTCACAGAATACCAGCAAATTGCCAAAGAACTCGCCGCAAAAAATGCCGATTTAGTACAACTCAACCGCCTCAAAGATGATTTTCTTGCCTGCATCAGCCACGAACTCAAAACCCCCTTGACTGCTGTTTTAGGGCTTTCTAGCTTGCTAAAAGACCAAACCATCGGCCAACTCAATGAACGTCAAGCCCGCTATGCGCGTTTAATTTACCAAAGTGGCCGGCACTTGATGGTGGTGGTCAATGATATTTTAGATTTGACTCGCATGGAAAGCGGCCAGATGGAATTGCTGGTGGAGCCGGTTAATGTGTCCACCGTCTGCGAACGGGCTGTTCATAGCGCTTGGCATCTACAACCGACAGAAAGAGGCCGCAGCGAGGAGGAACTCGGCAGCGAGGCATACCAAAACAATTTTCCACCAGGCTTTACGCTGTCTATTGAACCAAACCTCGAAATAATGGTGGCCGACGAGTTGCGTTTGCGGCAAATGTTGGTCAATCTATTATCAAATGCCTTTAAATTCACTGAACCCAACGGCAAGGTAGGTCTAAAAGTCAGCCTTTGGGAAGGGTGGATTGCTTTTACAGTTTGGGACACCGGCATCGGCATCCCCGATGACAAACAACACCTGATTTTTCAAAAATTCCAACAATTAGAAAACCCTTTAACTCGCCGGTTTGAAGGTGTGGGGTTGGGGTTGGTGGTGGCGCGAGGTTTGGCTCGTTTGCACGGTGGCGATGTTACTTTTATTTCCTGTGAAGGCAAAGGTAGCGAATTTACTTTGCTACTACCGCCGCAACCGCCTGAACAAAATTCTACCCCTCGCACGTCTTCTTCTCCTCGTCATCGTTTGGTGTTAATTGTTGAGGCCGTGCCAAGATTTATTGAACAGTTGAGTTCTCAACTAACCAGTTTAGGTTATCGCGTTGTTATTGCTCGCACCGGCACCGAGGCTCTTGATAAGGCTCGTCGCTTTTCTCCAGAGGTGATTTTTCTCAATCCCGTTTTGCCGATGCTTTCCGGTTGGGATGTGCTGACTTTGCTCAAGTCGGATGCGGTAACGTGCAATATTCCAACGGTGATCGCCGCAACTCAAGCCGAAAAAGAGCAGGCTTTTCAGTTACGAGCAGATGGTTTTTTGAGGTTGCCGGTGCAGTTAGAAGCGTTGCGCGGCGTTTTGGCGAAATTGGGTTCCCAACACCAGGAAAGAACTACAAGATTAACAGTTCTGCGTTTAAATATCCGCTCTTGCAATTTTAAGGGTGCCGACACACCCACCACTGAGGAATTCCCAACTGTTGACCGGCTCAATAATTTATTACACCAATACGATTATCGGGTTTTGGAAGCCGAAGATTTGGAAGGTGCAGAAATGCTGGCTCGTGTTTGGCAACCGGATGTGGTTTTGCTCGATAGCGGTGAGAGTTTGTCTGATGCGGATGAGTTTTTTAAAAAATATTCTCAAAATTGCCCGCGTCTTGCTTGTTTGCCTCTGGTGACGCTTGATCGCTTAACCACTGAGGCTGCTTCTCTTGTTCCTGGTTTGGCTGTGTTTCCCTGTTTGAGCGGCTTGGGGGCAAGCTCGCTTCCTGCTAATGATATTGCTTGTCGATTGCCTGAAGTTTTGCTCGGTGTTATTGAACAAGCGGCTGGTAACAATAGTTTGCCGGTGATTTGTGTTTTGGATTTTTCTGTTTTGCCTGATTTAGCAAAAAACCGGCTTTCTTCTGTGGATAGCAGAAATGATTGGTGTCAAGCTTTATTACAATATCTCCAAACTGCCGGTTATCGCGGTTTGATGGGTCAGTCTTGGACGGAAGTTTCGCGGCAATTGGAAACAAAAAGTATTGATTTACTTTTAATTAATTTCCGCAATTATCCGACGGATCAGTCTGTGATGGAGGCTTTGACTGCATTGCATAATTTACCCGATAAACCGCCCATTTTAGTTGTGTTTCAGCCTAGTTCGGAGGCGTTTTTTGGCAAGGGTATTGTTGATCAAGGCTGGCGAAATATTGCAATTGCAACAGCTATTAAACAGCAGGAGTCTGTTGTTACTTCTTCTGGTTTAAATCATTTCATTGCAAGTGAAACTCGGCCATCAGAACCACTGCTTGAGCCTCTGTTAAATGAAATGGCTACTAAGGTATGCTCTGCTTCTTTATCGATGGCTGAGTTGTTAGAGGAAATTCATTCAATTCTTAAGGCTCAATAAGCAAGGTTTTTTGCTAGTTGCTGCATTATTTTCTGCTTCAATTTTTAACTAGCCTAGCAATTACTTGCTGCGACATTCTAGCAACTTGATAAGCACCGGCTTTATCAATGATTTGATATTGATTTGCTTCTAGTTCGGCTTCTTCAAATTTGGCTGGGGTGCCGATAATTAAAATTGATGGCGGTTTGGGTTGGGTTTCGGCAAGTGTTTTGAGTTGTTTACGCACGAGGGGGCTTTCATGTAAGTAATGTATCTTTTTTTCGGTATAAAAAACTAAGGTTGGTTTTGGCAATCCCAGCATGGCGATGGGTTCATTTGTTTGCCTGGCTACAATCACGGTTTGGGCAATTTCTCGCAGCGGTAATTGTCGCATTTGATCAACTAAAGAAAGGGCCGGTAAGACTGCTACAATTAGGAAAACGGCAAATCCTATTAAATTAACAGTCCACAACCAGCGGGCTTTTTTGACGAGCAATAATATTACTTTAGCTAAGACAAGTGTTGTTAATATTCCTCCTCCTTTGTACAATAAGCCGGAGTTTAAAACTGTTTGTTCTAAGTTTGGCATGGATGGGTCATCTATCAACTTTAACCACAGGGGACTGATAAAAAGACTGGTGGCTAAAAGTGCGGAAAATAAAACGCTTATCCAGTTAGTTATAGTGAAAAATCGAGTAGGTTGATAGGGGGGAATTTTTGAGGTGTTTTCTTTTTGGTGGAAATGGCGATTTTCTGGCTCAAAAAAGGAACTAAACTGTAGTCCGACTAAAATTCCGGCTGCCGGCATTAAGGGCAAGATGTAACTCGGCAATTTGGTGACGGCGATGGTGAAGAAAATAAAAATAGTGGCAAACCAAAATAAGGCAAATAACCTTAATTGATGACTGCGAGGTTGCCGGTGCCAAATTGTGCGTTTCCAAAAGTTTAATTTGGTTATGGCAAGGGGTAAATAAACTGACCAAGGGGCAAACCCCAGCAACACTACAAGAAAATAAAAATACCAAGGCGCTGAGTGATAGTTGACAACGTTGGTAAATCGCTCGATGTTGTGATAGCCAAAAAATGAGTTTATATAGGCTTCTCCGTTGGCAATAGTTACTAAAATATACCAGGGAACTGCTATGGCTAAAAATAATAAAGTTCCTGGGATAATTGCCATTTCTCGCAAGACTTGGCGGAAGTTTCCTAGATATAATAAAAAGCTGCTAATAATTAAGACGGGTAAAACAATCCCCACCGGCCCTTTAGCTAAAACGGCTAATCCTGATAATATATAAAATGCCCAATACCAACGAGATATAACTGATTTTTTTGTTTTGTTTTCTTCTTTATTGTCTTGGAGAAAATGGTTTTTTTCGGTTTCTGCATAGCCAAGAAAAAAGGCGAGCAGTGCTGAGCACATACAGCCGCTCAACAGCATATCAGAAACTCCTATTCTTCCCCATCCTATCATTTCTGGATTTAAGGCAATTAGGGCTGAGCCAATCAAGGCTGAAATCCATTTTTGGCTGGAAAAGTTTGGCTGATTTTCTGGGATATCTTGTGGGGAATTTTCGCTTTTTACAGGGGCAAAGTTTGAGTACCCATAGTTGAGCAATACATAAAATGCTAAGGCGGTTATGGCGATGGCTGATAAGGCAGATGGTAGGCGCACACTCCACTCGCTGACACCAAAGATTTTATAGCAAATTGCCATACACCAATAAATTAAGGGCGGTTTGTCGAATCGAGTTTCGCCGTTGAAATAAGGGGTGATCCAGTCGCCGGTGATAGTCATCTGGCGGGCTGCTTCGGCAAATAAAGGTTCGGTTTCATCGACTAAGCCGATGTTTCCTAAATTCCACAAATATGCTATACCGCCAAGGATCAGCAACCACAAGATTGATATTATCCAAGCGAGTGCCGGTTGTTTTTGGAGTTTTATGAAAATGTTGTGGATGGCGTGATTTAGTCTCAGCTTCATTACTGTGGTTGGGAATCTTTGGCTAGATGGACTGTAATAAATTACCTTATTTGAGTTTACTTTATTAGGGGCTGACACCGGCTTTGTTTGGTTTACCTGGAATGTCGTTTAGGCTGGATGTCTAAACGCCGCCAAATTGTTATGCTGTACCTTCCTAAGTTTTTTTAAACTATTCCTCTTGTTTGAGGGTTTTTTGTTCCACAAGTTCCCTAGATTTTATCAAATAATTAAGGTAATTGTAATTTCCAAACTTCGCCGACAGAGACTTCACCACTGTGGCTTTCTACCACCACTGCTCCTCCCAAACGCGGATCATAACATCCTACCCAGGCGGTTGTATGACATTCATGGGTGAGATAGGCATAAAGCCAAATGGGCCCTTTTCCTTCAACGACAATGCCTTTGGTGGAATCAATGCCTTTGGGAAGTTGCAGTTGTTGGAGGTCTTTTGGAGTTATAATGCCATCAGTAGCCCTGAGGCGAATTCTCAAATGCTGGTAAGCTAGTCCTTCCTCGCTTTGGTGGGTAATTAATTTTAGTTCAATGGCTGGCATAAAGGTGTTTTATGAGTTTTGTTGATGTTTTTAGTTTAGCACCCCAAAGCTTTTTTATAGCGTCGCCATTGAGTTTTATCTCGCGGGTCTTGAAATTTTATAGGCGTTTTTTGGTTCAAAAATATTCAGCATAATTCCTGGTAATTTTTTATGCAAAATACTCGGTTTTCTACTTTATTAGATACGACAAGTCGCCAAATTGGGCGTTGGCTAAGTAATCCTTGGCGTCGCCTTTCTTTGTTGATTATTAGTTTACTTTTTGGCTATTTTTTCGCTAGTGCTATTTCTACGGTAGCCGGCCAACAAGCAAATTTAGATATCAGTGTGGCTGCTTTTTTATTGGTGTTTACGGAAGCAACTAGTCGCTTTGTTTATGGAGCGGGCCGGCGTGTGAGTCAATCTTTGTTTTTTCAAATGTTGAATACTCTTAAAATTGGCATGACTTACAGTTTATTTGTGGAAGCTTTTAAGCTTGGCTCTTAGTTGGTTAATATGTAGTTTTGATTTAGGGATTTTTTATGGAAGTCTCCAAAAATATGTCGGAAAAGGCAATATTGCTGGCGCGGGCCGGTGGAGAAATCCCTACGGGGGAGCAATGGCAGCACTTGGAAAGTTTGGCTTTGGCAGATAGCCAGGAGTCTCAAGCTTTTGGCATTAACTTTAACAATGTAACAGAAGCTTTGAGAAAAAGAGGGGAATTATTAGAAAAAGTTTTGCCAAAACTTTGCCAAATTAATAAGGGTGCTACCGACGGAAGTTTTTTAGAAAGTTTATGGAATCTCTGGCTACCTTTAGCGCTACTTTTGGCGGAACACCGGCAAGTTTTAAACCGGCCTTTGATTCAAGGCATTTTAGGTTCTCAAGGCACCGGCAAAACTACCCTAGCTGCAATTTTAAAGTTAATTTTAGCAGAATTGGGCTACACAACCCTGAGTTTTTCTCTGGATGATTTATATAAAACATATCGTGAAAGACAAGTTTTACAACAACAAGACCCGCGTTTAATTTGGCGGGGGCCACCGGGTACCCATGATGTAGAATTAGGTATCTCTATTTTGGATAAGTTGCGAAATTTAAAAAATGAGCAGGTAGCAATTCCGCGTTTTGATAAATCGGCTTTTGGTGGGGCCGGTGATCGCACTCAGCCGGAGGTTGTTGATAACATCGATATTGTGCTTTTTGAGGGCTGGTTTGTGGGGGCGCGTCCTATCGATTTTAGGGTTTTTGACAATCCAATTGACCCCATTTTAACGGAAGCTGACCGGCAATTTGCCCGCGATATGAATGAGAAATTAAAAGACTATTTACCGTTGTGGGAAAGATTGGATAAATTGATGGTTTTATATCCAATTGATTATCGTTTTTCGATGTCGTGGCGCAAACAAGCAGAACAAGAAATGCGAGCCACCGGCAAATCGGGAATGAGTGATTCAGAAATAGAGGAATTTGTCAAGTATTTTTGGAAAGCATTGCATCCAGAATTATTTATTAACTCTTTGGTAAAAAATAGCGATTTGGTAGATTTGGTGATAGAAATAAAAGCTGATCATCAGGTAGGAAAAGTTTATCAACCAAAGAGATAAACAAAAAACTAGCGCAAAAAGTCAAGTTTTAAGGCTAAACTTTGAGCAGGGAATAGGTATAAAAATGAACGAACTCGAAACAGAACCTTTTTATAAACGCCGGCCAAAAGTTCCCATCTGGCGGCGGGGTTGTGCTTTATTTGTGGATGTGCTGCCGGTGTGGCTGCTGAGTTTGCTTTTGGGAAGAAATTTAATAATAATTTTGTTGATTTGGATAGGCTTGCGGGTGCTGTTGGTATCTTATAATCAAGGGCAAAGTTTAGGCCGGTGGGCGTTTGATATGAAAGTCATCGACGACCGCCGGGGCCGGTCGCCCGGATTTGTGGAATTAGCAAAACGGGAAGGTCTGACGGGTTTGGGAGTGAGTTTAGCGATTATTGGCGTTACAAGTTTATCCCCGATTGCCGCTCAGTATATGCTGTTGGTGCTTCCCTTGGTGGTTGATTGTGGCGTTGCGTATTTTGACGAACTCAGACAACAAGCCTTTCACGACCGGCTGGCCGGTACAGTAGTAGTGCCAACTCGTCGCGGATACTCGCTGGATCTAAAAATTAAAAGATGGGTTGCTCAGTTGCGACGTTTTGTGAAACAATAGATGTTTGTGTTTAAATCTGTCAACCCTTTAACTTCGTAAAATTATGGCTAAGGGTGTTCGTATTATTGTGACCTTGGAATGTACCGAGTGTCGCTCTAACCTCGCAAAGCGCTCCCCTGGTGTATCTCGCTACACCACGACGAAAAACCGCCGTACCACTACGGCGCGGCTTGAGTTGAAAAAGTTCTGTCCGAACTGCAACCGGCACACTGTCCACAAAGAAATCAAGTAGTCGTTTGTCAATGCTGATGGGTAAAGAAAAGCAATTTGCCCCTGACGCTTGACAAATCGGCCAAAATACTTGATAACTGACAACCGATCAAAGAAAACCGACAATCACTATGGCTTATTTCCGTCGCCGAGTATCACCAATTAAACCAGACGATCCGATTGATTATAAAGATGTGGATCTGCTGCGGAAGTTCATCACCGAGCGTGGTAAAATTTTGCCGCGTCGCATTACAGGTCTGACCGCGAAACAACAGCGCGATATGACACTGGCGATCAAACGGGCTAGAATTTTGGCGCTGTTACCCTTCGTCAACCAAGAAGGCTAAACACAAGCTGAAGTGTTGAGGCGAAGTCTAATAAAAAATTAGCCTTTTCACTTCTAGCTTCAACTTTTCCTATATAGTTGCTTATTTATTTAAAGTTGTGGATAAGGGAACCTTAGTAGAATTTCGGTTACATGGAGACCGTAGGCTGGCAGTGGCAGATCGCCCAGATGGCAAAAAAAACTGGGTTGTCATAGACGAGCAGGGCCAACCGCACAGCCTTCCCCCCCGGCAAATTAGTTATGAAGTGGTAGGAGCAACTTATAAACAGTCGGAAATAGGCGTATTTCGCAAAGAAGTAGAGCCGTATTTAGATCCGACGAGTTTAGAGGTGGCGTGGGAATTTTTGGTGACTGAAGGCGGCTCGGTAGACCCCAAAGAAATGGCGCAGTTGTTGTTTTCTGACAGCACACCGGCCCAATGTTATGCGGCTTACAGTTTGCTGTGTGAAGATAAACTGTATTTTAAGCAAAAAGGCGAGCGGTACGAACCGCGCTCGATGAGTTTGGTGGCGGAACTTAAACACCAGCAAGATGTGGAGCGGGCTCGTCAAAACGAATGGCAAGACTTTTTACTTCGCGTCCAGCAACAGTTGGCCGGTGGGCCGGTGGAGTGGCAAAATACTGACCGGGTTCGCATTGAAGCCTTAGAACGGTTTGCGACCTTGGGAGAAGAAGCGAACAACCGCACACCGGCGCTGGAAACCTTGGCTGCCTTGAAACGCCCCGAAACTCCGCAAGGGGCTTTTCAGCTTTTGGTAGATTTAAAGGTGTGGAGTGTGCACGAAAATCTGTTTCTGCGCCGCAGTCAAACTCCAACTCATTTTTCTACGAAGGTGCTGGAAGTGGCTCAAAGCTGTTTAAATTTTCCCCCTGCTGATCCCGATGTCAACCGGCTCGATGTCACTCATCTTAAGGTGTACACCATCGATGATGAGAGTACGAAAGAAATTGATGATGGCTTGAGTGTGGAATATTTGCCAGATGGCCGGGAGCGGCTTTGGGTTCATATTGCTGATCCTACTCGGTTGATTATACCCGGTGATGATTTGGATATGGAAGCTCGCCGGCGCAGTACAACGATTTATTTGCCAAATGGCATGATTCCCATGTTCCCGGCGGAACTGGCCACCGGCCCGATGAGTTTAAGGCAGGGTCACATTTGTGGGGCGCTGAGTTTTGCGGTTATCCTCGATGAAGATGGGGGAGTGCTAGAGTATAGTATTCATCCTACGAATATAAAGCCTACCTATCGTCTCACCTATGATGATGTTGATGAGATGATTCAGTTGGGGGTACAGGCAGAGCCAGAAATTGAAGCGCTGAATAAGTGGGCAAAAAAACGAGTTTCCTGGCGGTTGTCGCAAGGTGCTATTAGCATTTCGATGCCGGAAGCGGTGATTAAGGTTGATGCGGAAGAGAATATAACTATTCACTTGCTGGAAGATACGGACTCTCGGCAACTTGTGGCGGAAATGATGATTTTGGCGGGGGAAGTGGCGGCCAGATATGGTCAATCTCACAATTTACCTTTGCCTTACCGGCATCAACAACAGCCGGAATTGCCGCCGGATCAGGAGTTGATGCTGTTGCCGGCGGGGCCGGTGCGGGCTTGTGCGGTGCGCCGGTGTATGCCAAAAAGTGAGGTGAGTTTGACACCGGCCCGTCATGCGAGTTTAGGTTTGAATACTTATGTGCAGGTAACATCTCCTATACGTCGCTATACAGATTTAATTGCTCACTTCCAAATTAAGACGCATTTGCGCGGAGAGGGGCTGGCTTATACGGCGGATCAAATGTTAGAGCTAATGATGAGTGTGAGTGCTTCGGCAAAAGAGGCTTCTTTGGTGGAGCGTCAAAGTAACCGTTATTGGGCTTTGGAATATTTGCGCCGGCATTCTAATGAGGTTTGGGAAGCTTTGATGTTGCGCTGGTTGCGGGAAGATGAGAATCTGGGGTTAATTTTGCTGGAGGAGTTGGGGTTGGAGTTGGCTTGGCGTTTTCCGCGTCCTATGTCGCCTGGGGAACGTTTGGAGGTGAAGGTGGCTTATTCTGATCCGCGTCGGGATGAGATTCATTTTCAGGAGATGACTCCGGCTTCGCTTCAGTCTGCTGGGTAGGTTGTTGGGGTAGGGGATGGCAGGCGGGACTCCTCCCCCACTCTTGCGAGGGCCGGTACTTTTGTTGTTTGTCATGGGTCATCAAAATTGTGGGGGCGGCAAGATGCCGGCTTTTCCTTGGCTTTTTTGGAAAGCTCTATTAGGATGGCATTTCGGCTGATATGCTGATTAACGTTAGAGCCTAATGGTAGTTAGCCCATAAAATTAAATGTAGATGCCTATTCCGTCTGAAATTCAAGCTTTAATTGACCGACTGAACCGAGAGTTAGATGAGATTGAGCGAGACGCGATCACAGGACTGAATTTAGTCAGGCAGAGGTTGTCTCTCTTTCCAGAAAATGAGATATTGATGCAGTTTTTTGCTGCGTTAAACAATATTCTCTTTTTCGTGGAAATTAACAGAGGTCGAATTAGCAATCTTGTTGAGCAAATTTCCGCTAACGATATACCTGTTCAAGTTCTGCAAGATGTTGGTGAAGATTTGGGACTGATTCTGGGAAGGGTGTTAGAAGCTAAAATGAATGCTAATCAACTTAAAACTCGTTTGGAGGAGTGAACGTGACAGAACCATCTATGAGTGAGGGCGAATTAGCCAAAATGAAAGAACTGCTCGAACTCGCTAAAATTACCGAGCATCAAATAACAGAATTAGCTGATTTTACTTTGGAAATTAACCAAAAATATGAAAAACGTTTAGCCGAAATTAGAGTTGCTAAAAAATTGCAGACTAGTGGGTTTGAGTACCCCTAAAATTAAGTGTAGATGCCTATTTTGTCATAAATTTAAGCTCTAATTGACTGAATCGAGAGTTAGATAAGATTAAACAAAAAGCAACTGAGAGCCTTTCTTCGCTTCAGTCTGCTGGGTAGGTTGTTGGGGTAGGGGATGGCAGGCGGGACGCCTGCCCCACTCTTGCGAGGGCCGGTACTTTTGTTGTTTGTCATTTGCCATAGACAAAGGACTAAAGAGACAGTTTGTTAAGTGGATGTGAAGAAATTAGCGAAGTTATTATGGATGAGCCATGATGGGGTATCTATGTTTGTAGTATTTGCCCTATGTCTTCGCCACAAGAACGTTTACTGCGTTTAAATTTGAGGGTTAACACCGAACAGCCTGAAGTTTTGGAAGGGCTGGATGTGTTGCTGAAGTTGGGTTTAATTTCTGATAGTGAAGTTAGGCAAGTTTGTGGTCAAAATTTGACTTGCCCTTTGCCGGTGCCGGTTTTGCAACCAATAGAAAATAGTCCTGAAAAGTTGGATGTAGAAAATGTGCCGGTGCAAACATTAATTCAAGAAGAATTAACGCCGGCAACAGTTACTCCAAAGCCTCCCCGTAAACCAATTTTTCAACCTTTAGAAGCACTAAAAGCAGAGTTAAGTGTGCGGTGGTTGCTGTTTTTGGGTGTGTTTATGGTGGTGATGTCTTCGGGTTTACTCGCTGCGAGTCAGTGGGAGAAATTTCCGGCGGCAGGACAATATGGAATTTTGTTAGTTTATACTTTACTTTTTTTTGGCGTGAGTTTGTGGGCAAACCGACAATCAAATTTGAATTTAACTGCTCAAACTCTGCAAATTGTGACTTTATTGTTGGTGCCGGTGAATTTTTGGGCGATAGATCGTTTTGGTTTGTGGAGTAATTTTTTAGAATGGTTGACGGTGGTGGTAGCAACCATTACGTTAACCGGTGTGACGACGGTTTTGTTGAAGCTACACCGGCCTTTTTCTCGCTTAAATTTGCTTAATAGTTTGGGGTTAAGTTTCTTGCATTTTGGCTGGAAGTTTTCCGGCTTGCCGGTTCCTTTGCTTGCTTGTTACACCGGCACGATTTTAACAACGTTGATTATTTTAAAAAAGGAATATTTTTCAGTAAGTTCTCCTGAAAACACTCAGTCTGCTTGGCGGCGATTTTTGCCTTATAGTATGGCCGGTTATGCGTTGGCAATTTTGCTGTTTCGGGCAATTTTCGCGGTGGGTGTGCCGGTGCCGCAATTAGGTTTAGCTATTGGCATTTGTGGGTCGTTATTTGTTTGGCTTTCCCAACGAGAAACTTATCAAGAATCATCACCAATTTCGCCTTGGAGTGGTGCCGGTGTTGCGTTATTGTTGTTGGGTTGGGTAGTTTCGGTTTGGACACAAAGTTGGCAAGCTTTAATTATTAGCGGGTTGGGAATTTATTTTTTGGGGGTTCGCTTACTGCGACGCTGGCAAAAAATTGATTTAGCGGCTATTTATTTAATTGGGTTGCAGGCGATTTTTTTAATAGGCAAAATTATTCCGGCTGGAGTGAGAAAAAGTGCAATTACCACAGGAGTTCAACTCACAGCGGCTCAAAATACCCCCGGAAGTTTGCTGAGTGTGACTTGGTTACCTTATCTAGTTTTTATGCTGTGGGTGAATGGTTGGATTTACACTAAAGGAAAACGAGAACTAGCATTTTTTGGGGATAAATTAGCTTTGGGTTTTGGGATATTTTTAACGATTTTAGGTTCCCCAAATCCAAGTATTAGGGCGTTAAATTTGTTGGCTTCGACGGTGATTTTAGGATTTTTGACAGTGCGGCGAAAGCCGGTGAGGGGGTTTTTGGTTTATCTGACAAATTTGGCCGGTGTTTTAACGGTTGTAAGTTGGATAAATTGGTTTTTGCCTAATTTAAGTTTGGTGGTTTGGGCAGCAATTTGTTTAAGTTTGATGGGCTTGGAATGGTTGTTTTTAGTTTTAGGGTTGAGGCTGAAATTAGATGGTGAAGAAATTGCTACGAATGCTGACCAAAATAGTGCTTGGTATTTAGGCTGTGGGTTGGCTGGTTTGAGTTATTTGCTGTTATTAAAAAATCTCAGCATTTTTTTAAGTCAAGCACCGGCAGCGCCTTTACAATGGGGTTTTCTGTGGTTACTTACTCCGATGTTATTAACAGCGGTGGCGAGTCGTAGCAGTGGGGAAAAACGGACGGTTGCCGGTTGGTTGAGTGTGGGGGCTTTGATACTGGCAGAATTACTGCTTTTTATGTTGCCAGGGGGCCGGTTATTGGGGGCGGGAATAGCGGTTCTTTTGATGTTTGTTAATACGCATTATTTAAGACGGGTAAATTCGGCAATAATTACAGTCGGTTTTGCAGTATTTTTATTGTATGGTGGGCTATGGCAAGGGCTGCCGGTGTTTCCACCTTTATCAAGAATGGGCTGGCTAATTGTTAATGCCGGCACTGTTATTGCTTTATGGATTTTGTGCGACTGGCTGAGTTCAATTGCTTTTAATAAAGCGGAAAATGCGCCCAATAAACCGCTTTTTGTTATTTACTCAAAAGCAACAAATTTTTGGGCTATAGGGCTTTGTTTAGCTGAATTATTTATTTTAACAGTTCGTTCTTTTGGGATGTATTTAGGAGATTTACAGCCTTCTCTTTTGGCAATTATTGCCACTGCTATCATAACCTTGACTTTGTTTTATCAGACTTGGAAAAATCCGACAAATTGGCTAATTTATGGCTTTGGTTGGGCGTTGGAATTGTTAGCAGTAGAATGTTTGGGATTTTTTGGCCGGTCAGTTGTTCCTTTAGTGGTGGTAAATATTGCTTTAGGGCTGATTTTTCAGTTAGTAGGTGATTGGTGGCACCGGCGCAACAACGGGCAAAATTTACCCACCAGTTTACACATTATGCCGTTGCTTTATGGTGTAATGGCGGGGTTATTACGTTGGGGAATATTTACGAATTGGACGGGGTTTTCTTCCTTGGGGTTGGTGTTAATTGCTTTTGGAGTAGGCCGGCGTTCTCCTCAACTAAAATTTTTAGTTTATTTGGGATTAATTGGAGTAACAACTTCGGCTTACGAAATTTTAAGCTATCAAATTGTAAGCCGGCCAACCGGCGATAAATTAATTGCCAGCGCCGCGATGGCAACCAGTATTATGTATGCCTATCGTCTGTTGATTTTTTGGTTGAAAGATTATTTGCGCCTCACAGAAAATGAACTCAAACTCACCGCCCATATTCACTGGTTTTTGGGTAGCTATTTTTTAACTTCTGCCGTTATTTCGCCCATTCAATCTGGCGATCTGTTAGGGTTAGGCACCGGCCTTATTTTAAGCCGCTACGCCATTATGCAGGGAAGACATAACCCCGATAAAAATGCTGCCGAATGGTGGGTTTATAGCGGCATTTTGGAAGCTGCGGGACTAGCAATTTTTCTGGGTTATAAATTTAAAATTGCTGCTTTAGTGTTACCTTGGGCGGCGGTGATAGTTTCAGCAATTGCCTATTTTGTCTATGCTTTACCCTGGGAAAATTGGGGCTGGCCAAAAACTCCTTGGTTACGTTCAGCGATTGTAATTCCGACAATTACAGCATTTTTGACTTATCCCGTTATTCAGCCGATAAGCTTATTAGGCGCGGCAGCTTTTTATCTCTTTTTGGCATGGCTAAATAAACAAATTCGCATCACTTATTTAGCCTTATTTTTCCTTGATTGGGCATTGTTTCAGTGGTTTTGGAATATCAAGCTAACTGATTTATTAGCTCAAGTTTCACCACCAGCCCTTTGCTTGCTTTATATTGCCGCTTTTGACCCGTTTTTAAAAGCAGCCGAACAAAAGCAAATTCGCCATTTGTTGCGTTTGTTGGGCGCCGGGGTGATTTGCTTCGTAGCTTTAGCAACTTCTGGCTGGTTGGTGGCCGGTGTGGTTAGTTTGGTGGCAATTTTTGCCGGTTTAGCCTTAAGAATTCGGGCCTTTTTGTATGTAGGAACGGCGGTATTTTTGCTCAATGCCTTTAATCAACTTGTGCTACTCAGTTTAGAATATTCTTTTGTAAAATGGATTATAGGCTTACTTGTGGGAGTGATTTTTATTTGGATAGCCGCAACTTTTGAGACACGCCGTGAGCAAATTCTTAATTTAGTACAAAATTGGCTGCAAGAATGGCAAGAATGGCAGTAAATTAATTGTATATTTACTTATTTTGATTGAAATAACCATGCCGAACCCAATCACTCAAGCTCAACCTCCATTAACTTATATCCCACCACGCCTAAACCCTCTTGTATTAAACTTTTGTCAACAAGGATTACCTTTGTGGTTAAAATTTAAAACAAATATCAAAGAAATTGATGCCACAAATGTAGAACGTCTTGCCGAACTTTACCATCAATTCCAAGAAGGAAAAATTCGTTTTTTACTCGCTTTTCGTCATCCAAATACAGATGACCCCTATTGTTTAGGATATTTAGTTTGGCACTTGATGCCACAAATTGCTAAACAAAAAGGTATCCCCCTACAATACCCTGCCCATTTTCATTTTATGTATGACCGAGGAATTCCGCTTTGGGCTGGAGATAAAGTCGGTTGGTTGTATTCTCGCTTAGGCGGAACTCCCATCATGCGAGGCAAAATTGACCGGGTTGGTTTACGCGCCGCCAGAGAATTATTTACCGATGGAAAATTGCCCCTCGCTGCTGCACCAGAAGGTGCTACAAACGGTCACAATGAAATTATTAGTCCGCTGGAGCCAGGGATCTCACAGCTTGCATTTTGGTGTGCAGAAGATATTTTTAAAGCCGGTAGAAATGAACAAGTTTTGCTGGTGCCGGTGGGCATTCAATATCATTATCTTGAGGAGCCTTGGAGCGCGCTCGAAAATTTGTTAACTCAATTAGAGGAAGATTGCGGTTTACCCGCTCTAAAAGGCAACATTTACCATCAAAAAAACATTGATTCTACCATTCATATTGACAGTTCTCTTTATAGGCGCTTAATCCGTTTGGGAGGGCATTTATTGGCAATGATGGAGGAATTTTATACAAGTTTTTATCATCAAAGTTTGCCTAAAACAGATGAAAAGCAAGATTTAAACTCTCGACTTTCAGCACTTTTAGATGTGGCATTAAAAGTTGCCGAAGAGTATTTTAATCTGCAACCCAAAGGCAGCGTAATTGACCGTTGCCGGCGTTTAGAGCAAGCAGGATGGGATCGAATTTATCGGGAAGATATTAAAGATATTGAGGCCATTTCTCCCCTAGAAAGAGGTCTTGCTGACCGCATTGCCGAAGAAGCAAGTTTAAGAATGTGGCACATGAGATTAGTTGAAAGTTTTGTCGCCGTGACAGGCCGGTATGTGCAAGAAAAACAAACCGTAGAACGCTTTGCCGAAACAACTTTATTGATATCTGATGTTATCACAAGAATTAAAGGCGGTAATCCTTTTGGCCGGCCAAAATTAGGCGCTCAAAAAGTACAAATAACCATCGGCGAACCGCTTTCCGTAACAGATCGTTGGGGAGAATATACCAGTAGTCGCAGGTCTGCTGTGGCCGGTTTAACCAAAGACTTACAAACCGCCTTAGAAAACATGATTTTTTAGATTATAGATCGGTTATAAAAAAACCCGGTTTCTGTTAAAAGCCGGGTTTTAAAAAGCTCTCAAACATAATCAGGTATTAACCCAACCACCCATCTTGTCCATAAGTAACCCACTGCAAAATTAAAGCCACCGCTGACACTAAAATCATCCACAACAAACCGGCATATTTTTTACTACCGGGAATGCAGCGATATAAATAACCCAGCGCCAGAAAAAAGAACGGAACCCCAAACACAAACCGGCCCAAACTAAACAAGCGATCTTGCGTAAAAAACACAATCCCGCAATGTACAACACAAAAATAAACAGAAAACAAGAACAAATAATTTTCCCGCAAACTATCCGTAAAACCCGAAAGACGTAAAGGCTTTAATTCACTTACCTTTTGAAACTTCAACCGCAGAAAATTAACCAGATAACCCACAACAAAAGCCGGTGGATAAACAAGCAAAACATTCCAACCCCAAAACTGCGGAATAAAAACAACCGGCCTTTTATCTTTCCCCTGAAAATAAACAAAAACCAACCCCAAAACCAACACCATCACCGGAAAATATAACCCCAACAAATCAAACAATAAAGACTTAGGAGTTAACAACAACTCTAAATGCAGCCCCAAACTTTTACCCCAAAGCTTTTGATCTTGAAACGGTGCCAAAAAATCCCCCCGTGTATTTAAACAAAAACTGCCATAAACCGAATAACCCAAAAAAGAACCAAGCCAAATAGCAATTGTTTCATAAACTTTATCTAACTTCAACTTGCCAAAAAACCAAAACATCAACAAAGCCGCACCCGAAGCAAAAAGCATTTGCACCAAAACCGGCCTCGTTAAAGCCATTAAAAACGTAATCCCAAACAACCCCCCCAACTTCAATTTCAAATTATCACTCAAACAAACCCAAATAAAAACCGCACTCAACACCGTAAATAAACTTTCCGTATAACCATTTACCCGAAAAATCGCCATTGGATTAAGCGTAAAAGCCAACAATAAAAGAAACGCTAAATACCTGCGATTTAAAGCCTTTTCAAAAAGCCAAAACAAAAAAGGCGTAGACACAAAAAACAACCCAGTCCCCACCACCGACGCATAAAACGCAGCCCCCTCTAAACTCTGCGGATTAAACAAAAACCTCAAAACAGCCGGCCACAGTGGATAAAACGCATTACAGCGCAAATTTAACGCCAAAGAAGCATAATGCTCCACATCCCAATAGTAACTTTTATCCGGCAACTGCGGCGGCGGAACCCGAATTAACTGCACCGGCGAAAAAAACTTAAAAAAAGCCTGCGGTTCAATCAACATCCCCACCACAGCACAGCCAAAAAACGCCCCCAAAATAACCAAAGGCAAGCTAACATTTTTAATAACCTTCATAAACTAAGGTGGGCTATCCCCACCGGCCTCAACCCTTCACCACTTTACCATTATCCGTATGAAACCCCTAACATTTTCCCTCTTAATCCTCAGCTTTCTGCTAATTTCCTGTTCCGCCAACCCCCAAACCTCCCAGCCGAATTTAACCCCCCCAACCATCCAAACAAATAACCAAGAAAACTGGCAAGAATATGTAAATCAACGCTTTGGATTTAGCATCAAATTTCCCAAAAGCTGGCCAAGAAATAGCGGCACACCCGACGGAAACGGCATCTTTTTATATGCCAATGACCCCAACATAGATATCCGCGCCTACGGTTCCGTTTCCAACCCCTTCACAGAACCCTACGGCGGACAATTTAATGACCCCAATTTAAAACGCCAATTAATAACCCTTGATAATGGCAAAAAAGCCACCCTAATTAATGGCAAAGAAGCCGGCCAAATCTTATATTTTCTCGTCTTAGAAGAAAACGGAATTTTCTATCAATTAGAAGCTCGCGTCACAGAACAATTCTTCAAAGAAAATGAGAAAACTTTATTAAAAGTCGCAAAAAGTCTTAATATATTGCAAAGATCGCAATAAGGAAACCCACAAGTGAAAGCAATAACCCTCCTCGGTTCCACCGGCTCCATCGGCACCCAAACCCTCGACATCGTAGCCTCCCACCCCGACAAATTCCGCATCGTCGGACTAGCAGCCGGTCGCAACATCACCCTCCTCGCCCAACAAATTCGCCAATTTCGCCCTCAAATAGTTGCTATTTCTGACGAAAATCAACTTAGTGAACTCAAAGCCGCCATTGCAGACCTCGAACAGCAGCCAATTTTATTAGCCGGTGAGGAAGGAGTTGTAGAAGTTGCCCGCTATGGCGACGCCGAAGCCGTTGTCACCGGCATAGTAGGAGTTGCCGGGTTATTGCCAACAATTGCCGCAATAAAAGCCGGTAAAGATATCGCTTTAGCTAATAAAGAAACCTTAATTGCCGCCGGGCCGGTAGTCAATCCCTTAATCGAAAAACACGGCGTAAAATTACTGCCAGCAGACTCAGAACACTCCGCAATATTTCAATGTTTACAAGGCGTTCCTAGCGGTGGATTACGGCGAATCATTCTAACAGCATCCGGCGGCGCATTTCGAGACTTGCCGGTAGAAAAACTAAGCCAAGTAAAAGTAGCAGACGCCCTCAAACATCCTAACTGGTCAATGGGCAAAAAAATAACCATAGATTCTGCCACCTTAATGAACAAAGGCTTAGAAGTAATAGAAGCACATTATCTCTTTGGATTAGATTACGACAACATCGATATTGTCATCCATCCCCAAAGCATAATTCACTCCTTAATCGAACTTCAAGACACCTCAGTTTTAGCCCAATTAGGCTGGCCAGATATGCGATTACCCTTACTTTATGCAATGTCTTGGCCAGAGCGAATTTACACAGAATGGGAACAATTAGATTTAGTCAAAGCCGGTAATTTAACCTTCCGAGAACCCGATCACAACAAATATCCCTGTATGCAATTAGCCTACGCAGCCGGTCGGGCCGGTGGTTCCATGCCAGCCGTATTAAACGCCGCCAACGAGCAAGCCGTAGCCCTATTTTTAGAAGAAAAAATCGAATTTTTAGACATTCCCCGCCTCATCGAATATACCTGCGAAAAACACAAAAACGATAACTGCGCCACCCCTTCCTTAGATGACATAATCGCCTTTGATAACTGGGCAAGAACAGTAGTATTAGAAGCCGCCCAAACCCCTGCTAATAGCTTAAAGCAGGAACAGCCAGTAATTGCCCTGCGTTAAAAATGCAAAATTTGCCCGGTTTCACTTTGAAATCGGGTTTCTCAAAAACCTCAGCCCCTCAAACACCGGCAGCCACAAATCATACCAAATCCAATTTAAAAATTAAGTACAGCCCAACTGCTGCGAACGTCTCTACATCTGCATTCATCTGCGTTAATCTGCGTTAATCTGCGGTTCAAAAAAAGCCGGCACACTTACCGGAATCATCCCCCATAAAAATGAATATAATTAAGAAAAAACCAACCCCAAAAACCTTTTTTCCCAACAAATAGAAGATCCCACCATGACACTCGAACTCATCACCATCATTGCCGCCCTTATCGTCTCCTGGCTGGTTTTCACCGCCTTAGTTTCCCTACTCAAAACCACCCTCAAAACAGCCTTTACCGTTGCCCTCATCGTCCTCATCTTACAACTCGGATTTGGAATTGGCCCCCAACAACTTTGGCAGCACATCATCCAACTACCCCAAACACTTTTAGACCAATTCCAACCGGGGTAAAACGCCTGTACAAATTAACTAGAGGCCGGTTTACATAAACTTTTATCCTCCAACTAAAAGCCTTCATAAACCGGCCCCCAGCAAAAGAAAATTCCCCTATTCCCCCTCATCAACCCCCTAACTCAACAATCGCATCAAAGCATCCTTAACAGCCGGCGGTAAAGAGCGCATAATCTTACCCTTTTCCCGGTCAACCGGCACCAAAGTCACCCGCCCCGTCAAATAAAGCTCACCACCATCCGGCGACAGAATCTCATAATCCCAATTCAGACGCACCCCCGACATATTTTCCATCCGCGCCTTCACCACAACCGTCATCCCCATCCGAACAGCCCGATGGTAGCGCACCGAAAGATCCACCACCGGCAAATCACAACCCAACGCCACCAAATCAGCAAACTCAATTCCCAGAGAACGCAAGCACTCCACCCGCGCCTCCTCCATCCAACTGATATAACTCCCGTGCCAAACATTCCCACTGTAATCAGTATGATGCGGCTGAACCCGCACCGGATAATCAAACCAGCCACTACTAGAAGCCATCAGCGTCTGACGTTCAATTGCCCCAGCCGGTGGCAGTTGTCCTTGACTTGAAGAATTTTCTCTCATGTTACAAATCGTTGAAAAACGCTAAAAATCTACAAAATTGGAGAAGTGTCTCTGTTTTATTCTTAAATAAAAAGACGTACTAATAGATTCATCTTAATTAGTCTACAAAATTGCCCCTATAACGCTCATCCCGTTTGTCTCGCGTCGCGCAAGGGATGGCCATTCACAACAATACTCAAAGTCAACAGGAGAAAAAACAATGATACAGAAAATATTGGTCGCCGTCGCCGGTCGAGGGCTATGTGAAGAAATGCTCAAAATGTTAATGGAAATCCCCTCCATTCAAAAAGCATCCGTCACCGTCCTCCACGTCGTCCCCTCCCAAGTCACCGCCGACGCAATGGCCAGCAAACTCGAAGAAGGCGGCAAAATACTTGCCGAAGCCATCGCCTCCCTCAAACTCGATCCCTCCCAAGTCACCGCACGCCTCAAACAAGGCGACCCCAAAACCACCGTCTGCGAAATAGCAGACGAAATCAACGCCGACCTGATCATCATGGGTTCACGCGGATTAGGCCGGCTGCAATCAATCCTGGAAAACTCCGTCAGCCAATACGTCTTTCAGCTAACCTCACGCCCCATGCTGCTCGTTAAAGACGATACCTACGTCAAACGCATTAACCGCATCATGGTAGCCATCGACAACTCAGAATCAGCCAAACAGTCCCTCAACTTGGCCCTTTCCTTACTGAGAGAAATCAAAGGTAGCGAAATCATCCTTGCTCACGTCAACCCCCCCGACCCTAAAGCCACCGCCGAGTCCGACCCAGCCCTAAGCGCCGCCGCCGCCGAAGCCAAAAAATATGGCATTAAGTACCGGTGTATCACAGCCGCAGGCAAAGCCGGTGAAGAAATCTGTCGCATTGCCGAAGAAGCCAACGCCGACCTCCTGTTGCTCGGTTCCCCAGACCGGCGCCCCTCCATCGCCAAAAGTTTCGTCGATCTCGACCGGCTCCTCGGCAACTCCCTCTCTGACTATGTTCGCGTCTACGCCACTTGTCCCGTCTTGTTAGCCCGTTAACTTCGTAGCCCCTTACAAAGGCTTCGAGAAAGGCTCTTAAAAAAAGCCAGCATCCCCTACCCGAATTGGCAACGCCTAAAACATCATAAGTTTTTAATTTAGGCGTCCCCCCAACCTACAAAAAAAGCACCCTCTCAAAACAGGGTGCCTTTTATTTGTCGTGGCCGGTTGCCAACAACTGCTAGGAATTTTTGTTCTCGCGGCTAGCAGTTTGGATATACAGAATCAACAGGAAAACTGTTGGAACAAAAACAAAAAGGATACTTGCAACAAAGCCTAGATCGTTAACTTGCATTTAAACCCAGCCTCTCTGTAAAACTCAAAATTACGCGATTTCTAGGATATCACGGCTTGGTTTTCACAATTACCGGCCCATTTACCACAGTTTGACAAGCCAGCCGGTAATTTTGCGGTTTTTTCTTCAGCTTTCGATCTTCAAAATCCGTGCGGGGCGACAGATTTTCCATTCCTTCCACAATTTCCACAATACAAGTCCCACACTGCCCATAGCCCCCGCAGTTCATCATCTTTCCCGTCAGTGTATAGATATCAACCCCATTTTCAATGGCTTTGATCCGCAAATTCGCCCCATTAGCGACCACAACTTCCCGATTTTCTTTCACAAATTTGATAGTCATTCCCCTAACCCTCTTTTCTCTACGTTAAATTGCACTCTCTCGTCAAAGCCGGCACCATCCCACCTCAAAAAACCCTCAGTAGGATAGCCACCATCCAGCTTTTATAGTTTCTTTTCTGCCTTTCTTTAATTCCATTTTATTACGAAATGTTAATTTTTTTTTACAAAACCTACTACAAAAAATAGCCTTGCACAACCCCAATGTAGGGGTAGTGCCCCTGTGCCTACCCCCGATCACACACCAACCACAGCCACCGTTTGCCCCTACAGTTTCATTCGGAAAATGAGCAACGCCCAAAAAATAGCCGCCGTTAAGAGCCGCTAAACAGCATTTCACCTTGTAAAAACTACAGATACAGCCTTAAAACCGATAACTATACCAGCTTTTTTTACCGTTAAATATAAAATCTCAAAAATTCTCAGTAAACCAGGCTGAGTCTCCCAACCAGCCGACCTAACACAACAAAAAACTCAACAATCATTTTTGAAGAAACACCAACGCATCCAACTTTACCAAAAAATTGGGTCTAAAGCCCCGTCCTTCTAGGACGGCTTTAATTTCCACTTATTGCAAATAATTGTTAAATATACGTATTTTGTAACTAAAAGCTTTCGCAAAAGTGATAACATTTTGTCATGATAGTTCTAGAGTTTAAGTTGAAAGGCAAAGCCGAGCAATATCGGGTCATCGACGAGATGATCAGAACAGCTCAATTTGTCCGAAACAAAACTCTTAGATATTGGATAGACAATCAAGGAGTTAAGCTAATTGATCTGTACAAACAATGCGCCATTATGGCAAAAGAGTTTGAATGGGCAGGCAAGCTTAACTCAATGGCACGTCAGGCTTCTGCCGAACGTGCCATTTTTGCTATCCAACGTTTTTTTGCTAATTGCAAAGCAAAAACACCAGGCAAAAAAGGCTACCCAAAGTTTAAGAAAAATACTCGCTCTGTCGAATACAAAACATCAGGATGGCTACTTTCTGCCGACAAAAGATGTTTGACATTTAAGGACGGCTTTGCTGCTGGGAAGTTCAAATTAGTCGGTAGTCGGGATTTGCATTTCTATGCACCAGATGAGATTAAGCGAATCAGAGTTGTGCGTCGTGCCGACGGATACTACGCACAACTTTGCATCAATGTGGAGCGAAAAGAGGAACTTATTACGACTGGTAAAGCTATTGGAATAGACGTGGGATTGAACCATTTCTATACCGATAGCGATGGTGAAACAGTCGCGAACCCTCGCCACCTCCGAAAAAGTGAAAAAGCTTTGAAGAGATTGCAAAAGCGAGTTTCTCGAAAGAAGAAAGGCTCTGGCAATCGAAAAAAAGCGATCAACAAGTTAGGAAGAAAGCACCTGAAGGTTAGTCGGCAGCGTAAAGACTTCGCCATAAAGACGGCGTTGTGCGCGGTAAAATCTAGCGATTTTGTAGCTTACGAAGACCTTCAAGTACGGAATATGGTCAAAAACCATAAACTTGCTAAGTCGATTAGCGATGCAGCGTGGTCACAATTTGCTCAATGGTTAGAGTATTTTGCAAATGTGTACGGCAAAACAGTAATTGCTGTTCCACCTCAATACACCTCGCAAGATTGTTCAAGTTGTGGCAATACTGTCTTGAAAACGCTATCAACCAGAACCCATATTTGCGATTGCGGTGCGACGTTAGATCGTGACTACAACGCAGCTCGCAATATTTTGGTTAAAGGGTTGAAGCAAGCAGGAATTAATTTGAATTTAAATACGGTGGGGCACACCGAAATCAACGCTTGGGGACAGACCGATCTCTACTCTTTGATGGCAGCATCAACGAGCAAATCGACTGATTGATCCAAGAATCCCCGCGCCTTCAAGGCCGGGGAGTGTCAACCTATTCCCCACAGTCTGAGGACGGTTAGGTTCAGAATAGACAATAGAATGCAGCAAAAAAGTGATCAGGGCAGCTTGTAAAAGTTTTTTTAACATAAATCAACTCGTCTAAATTGCAGAGTTTATCTGTTCATAAAGTCAATTTACAGCAGACCCACAAACTACCCCTTAGCCAACTGTGTCACTTTTTAAATTGACAGCCAACGATACCAACATCCTTGACAAAGCTTAAAATCACCGGCACTTAAACTAATGCCCGCACATTTGATATCATCATAGCCACACTTTTACACACCCACCCCAAGCAGCAATAAACCTCTAAAAATTTAACTTATTTTATCTTTGGCTAAACTGTATATATTTCTTCCTAACTCAACTCACCCCACCCTTATTAAACCAATCCTCAAAAGCACCGCAATAGCGCGACAAACAGCACCATTTAATCTCAACTCAGCAGCCCATTAACTAAAATCCAAAAAACCCTCCATCACCCCTAAACCTCTCACACCAGAAACCTTACCAGCCATCATTGGAATTCCCGTAGAGGCTTGGCCCAATCTCGAAGAAACCCTAATTTCCTGAACCCTACAGTGGCGAGGTAGCCTTGTCTCCTCCAACTCATTAGACAAAACCACCACCCCAGAGGACACCGGCAAATTTTGAAATTCAGTATAACTTTTCATCGTCTTACCCTTCTCGAAAAAAACTATCTCATCTAATCACAGACATTGCCTAACCAACAAATTAAAGCTTAAAAAACTCCAGAACTTCTTTTAAGTTTTAACTATATAGAACATAACCTTTTTAAATAGATCAAACTCTCTATCCGAAGAATGGCATTTTTATAAACTTGAAAAGTAGCCATTAACACAAAAAAAGATTAAGCCGCCACCCTCTTCTTTTGCTCACCTCAAGCTGAAAACACTTTTTCAAAGATACTGTAGCCGCCGGTTGCCCCACTGCCATCAGCAAGCAATCAGCCGTTCAAAAACCCCGTAATTTCAAGCACCACAAGCCCCTGTCAAGAAAACCCACGCCATAGCAGTCAGTCACACTCAACAGCACATCCGAAAAACCCGAAACTCATTTTCAGCACTATTTTTTTGTCGTCAAAGACAATGTTTTAAACTTTTTACGCTACTCCACCAGCCAAAAACATCCCTCATAAGGTTAATTTTCTGAAAAAAATAGTTGGGTATCCTACTTTAGAGTGTTGCAAATAGGGGAGAAAATGTTGAACGCTGACATATTTGCTCAAAAGATAGAGACATTGCATTGGAACCTAGCAGAACTTTACAGGACAGCAGGCGACAGAAACCAGCCGCAAACCGAACTCTTGCCCGGATTCTTCACCCAATTAGGCATCGCCTCAGAAGCCTTACAACTAGCAGCCAGACAACTCCAGCTTCAAAATGAAAAACTAGCCTCAATCCAAAAACAACTCGAAGCCGAACGCCAACGATATCAACAGCTATTTGAATCTTCACCCGACGGTTATTTACTCACCGACCTAGAAGCCACAATTTTAGAAGCCAACGCCTCAGCAGCAGCCCTTTTAAAAACCCCCGAAAAAAGCCTCAAAGGTCTTCACCTGCAAGCCTTTATCCTCTACCAAGAACGCCAGTTATTTGCCGCACAACTGCCCCCCCTACAAGCAGCAAAAAAAGTCTGGAGGCAGTGGCGTCTGCAACAACAAACAGGCGATATCCTTGAAGTCGCCATCATGGTTGCACCCCTAAACAATTCAGCCGGTCAACCCACCGCCCTACTATGGCTTCTGCGAGATGTCAGCCAACCCAGCCATCCGCAGATTAGCCCCCCAACAAATTCCGCCAATCTCTACGACAACCGATCAACCGTCGTCTATTCAAAAAATGAAATTATCCCCCTCAACCCCCAAGGAATTTACATCGTTATTCAAGGACTCGTTAAACTCACCACCCTTTCCGAAAATGGCGAAGATGTCCTAGTCGGATTTGCCAGCCCCAAAATGCCCTTTGGGTCAGGATTAACCGCCCTCCAAATCTACCAAGCAACCGCCATGTCAAACGTCGTTCAATTAATCTCTTTATCTTGGGCAGAAATCTCAGAATCCCCTCAACTAGCCCAAGCAATTTTGCCCCAAATTAACCAGCGCCTTCAACAAACCGAATTACTACTAGGAATGTTTGGACAGCGACGAGTCAAAGAACGTTTATGTCACCTTCTGCTGCTTTTAAAACAACAAATAGGCGAGCCGGTTTCTAACGGAACCTGCCTCAACGTTCGCCTCACCCACGAAGATTTAGCACAAGCTTGCTGCACCACACGAGTCACTATCACCCGAATACTCAATCAGCTTCAGCAAGAAGGCCAAATCACTTTTGATTACAAACATCATCTAGTTTTAAAAAATGATTCCTTTTAATTTTTTCCCACCCTTAAAAAATACCTCCCACCTAAAAAATATTAACTAAACTTTTATGTATCCTACTAAATACCAGCCGCCCTAGCCAAAAATACCCCGTCCATTTTTGCCAAACTCCTCAACAGTTTTTTCCGACAACTCATGCACCGCCATTGCCTGCAACACCCCCAACGGCAACGTCAAACAATCCGCCCCCGCCTTAAGCGTTTCCACCGCTTCTAACGGTGATTTCACACTAGCCGCCAAAATCTTTGTCTGGCTTCCCGCCAGCACACTTGCCATATCCCGAACCAAAGCCACCCCATCCCCTAATAATTTTGTAGCCCGATTTACATACGCAATCGCATATTTTGCCCCCGCTTCCATTGCTACCACAGCCTGCGCCGCACTGTAAATCGCCGTTACCGAACAAGCAATATTAGGCGACAAATACGCCACCACTTCAAACCCTACAGGCGTTGCCGGCACCTTTAAAACTGTCTGACTTCCTATCAACTCAAAAGCCGCCTTTCCTTCAGCCACCATCCCATCAAAATCAGAAGCCGTAAGCTGATAATACAATTCCCCTGAAATAATTTCCTTCAATTGCTGCAAAGTTTCAGTCGGGGAAAGTTCACTTTTTGCCAACAGCGTCGGATTTGTCGTAATTCCTTTCACCCACCCAAACTTACTAGCTATCTTTGCCTCAGAAATAATTGCCGAATCTAAATAAAGAGTCATTAGTCATTTCTCCTTTGTCAATAGTCATTTGTCTTTTTTAAGGGAGGATTTTGGTTAATTTCTCCCAATAAATTTAAGGTGAGAAAGGTTTTAACAAAAAAATAACCTCTACAAAAAAGTCGGTTTGGGTTTGATAAGATGAACTTCCAACAAAGCGTTAATTACCGCCAAAAATTCCCGCGTTGAATAGCGTAACATCGAATCATTACGAAAAATTCCCCAATCGGGAGTGCCGAAACCTAGCGCCTCCACTCCCAGACTCCGGCAAGTATAAACAGCCCTCGGTAAATGATAACGCTGCGTAATCAAAATTGCCCGCTTGACTCCAAAAACCGCACCTGCGCGATAACAACTTTCGTAGGTACTAAATCCGGCATAATCAAGTTGAATATTCTCTGCCGGCACCCCCTGCGCCTCCGCATAAAGCTGCATTGCCCGAACTTCGTTATAATCGTCGCTACTATTATCACCAGTCATTAACAGCTTTTTCACCTTTCCCTGATGATATAAATCCACCCCCGCCTGTACCCGTTGCGCCAACATAGGGCTAGGTGTACCATCTTCCCAAACCCCCGCCCCAAAAATAATTGCCACCTCTTCAACCGGCACCGATGCTATGTTTGTAAAACGCCACTTGGCTGTTATTGCCATCACATAAACATTCAACAAAATTAAACTACTCGCCGCCCCTACACCCAACAAACCAAAACCCAAACGCCAATCAATTACCGACTTTAACAACATAACTCCTCAACTCTTAAGCTCAGTTCCTTCTTTATTTCTAAACAAAAATCCACCCTTCCTACAACCTCAAAAAATCCACCCCCCCTTTCCCCATTCGTAGCGCTAAAAATTCCCAAAAGCATCTGGGTACAAGGAAGCGCTTAAAAAAGCTCAACCCAACCATAGCTTACAATTCAACGCCTCTCTCCACACCGGCAACAGACAAACCCACCGCCTCAGAAATATGAGTTAAATTATTTTCCGCCAACTTTTCTAACAACCCCTCCAAAATCTGGCGCACCATCCAAGGGCCCTGATAAACCAAGCCCGTGTACACTTGAAGTATAGATGCACCGGCAGTAATTTTTTCCCAAGCATCAACAGCCGTAAACACCCCACCACAACCAATAATTTTCATTTTTCCCCCTGTCGTCCGGTAAATATACTCAATCACCTCCGTAGAACGCCGGCGCAACGGAGCACCACTGATTCCCCCAGCTTCATCCTTGACAGATTTACCGGTTTGTGATATAATATCGGTCTGTAAATTCTCGCGGCTCACCGTTGTATTCGTCGCAATAATGCCAGAAAGTTGATAAGATTTCGCCACATCAATTACCTGACAAATAGCCTCCCATTCCAAATCAGGAGCAATTTTCACTAAAATAGGTTTAATTCCCTGATTTTCGCCTTGCAAAGCATCAAAAATTCGAGCAAGCTGACCAGCATCTTGTAAACTACGCAATCCGGGCGTATTAGGAGAAGAAACGTTAACTACAAAATAATCACCTAAATCTTTAAGAAGACGAAAACTGCCCAGATAATCTTGTGGAGCTTCCTCTAAAGCAGTGATTTTAGATTTACCAAGATTAATCCCAATCGGGATAATAGGAAAAGCACAACCAGAACTAGCAAGCTGTTGACGTTGAGATAAACGTGCCGCCATCTCAGCCGCACCCTGATTATTAAAGCCCATGCGGTTAAGAATAGCCTCATCTTCCGGTAAACGAAACAATCGAGGCTGAGGATTTCCGGGCTGAGGATGAAGAGTGCAACTGCCAAGCTCAGCAAAACCAAAACCAAAACTTCCCCAAACACCGGCAGCAACACCATCTTTATCAAACCCAGCCGCCAAACCCACCGGATTAGGAAAACTTAACCCCCATAAATCTTGATGTAAACGCTGATCGTCAAGACAACAACTGTGAGCAAACTGAGATTGAATCCAACGAGCCGGCGGGCGCTGATTATGCCGGCCAAGCCAACTCAAGAATTCTATCGTCTGATGGTGTATCCATTCAGGATCAACCTTGACACCGTAAAACAAAATAGGAGCAATGCCTTGACGGTAAATATCCATAGTCTTACCCAAAGAAATAACAACCCAAAACAAAATCCTACTAAAAACTCAACTTATGCCCGCATTCGCATTTAGAAAATAATAAACCAAATCGCTCAGTATCCTGATTGGTGCTGCGTGCCTATTGTAGACTCGAAATATACTTTTAAGATAATTATTCGTGGCCGTTAAAGAGTGTAGCCGGAACAGTGGGGAGGAGTGGCCATAGGTTTTCAGACTTTATAGATAATTCCTCAATAAAGGCCACTTGTCACTTACTCAAACCCCCCGTCCTAGCTCATGTTTGGCTAATCTAAAACTGTACTTGTCTTGAGTCTAAACTTGTATCCTTCTGTCCCCGGACTGGTGAAGAGAAAAAAAAAATGGGTCAGGAAAAAATACCGACATCTTACGAAAAACAACTCGTTGCCCTGGGGAGAACCCTCCAAATCTTACGGGAAGAGGAGAACGTTGAAGTCCTCATCGAAACCACCCTGCAATACCTAGAAGCAGAATTTGATTACAAACTGCTATGGATTGGCCTTTATGATCGAGTTGAACATAAACTTAAAGGCATTGGAGGGCGCAGCCCCAACAACGAAAACCCGGCACTTAAACAGCGATTTATTCTCACCCCAGGCGATCTGCTAGAACAAGTCGTTATTCAACAAAGACCAGTCGGAGTCCCCGATTTACGAGAAGAACAGCGGGCCGGTGAATGGCGAAAAATTGCCCAAAAATGTAATATCCAAGGCACTTTAATTTTTCCCATGCGCTACAAAGACCGGTGTTTTGGCATAGCCGTTTTAGGGTCAACATTGTGGGGAGTCTCACCCCGCGCCGACGAAAAAGCACGATTGTCAATCATACTCGGCGGTTTAGCAGCAGCACTTTACCAAATAGAAACAGACTGGCAACGCCAGCAGCAAAAAAACCCCCAATCTTTATACAATTTACTAGCCAAATTGCGAGGATGCAGAACCCTCGACGCGTCATTAGAAGCAGTAGTCGAACAAACCCATAAATTTATCAGCCCCAACCGCACAAACATTTATTGGTATTACCCAGAAAGACGTTACTTTTGGCGACGGGTAGGAAACTACCAAAAAACGCCTTCCTTTGGAGACTTCACGCAACCGGCCTCTGGGGTTATGGTGTCGGATCTAGGAAGCTTTTATCAAGCGTTACTTTGCGACCAATTGGTGGCAATTGGCGAAGCTCATTCCTCCCTCAAAGCTGATGTTACCCTTCGCCTCATGCAGCAGATCCGAGCACGGTCATTATTAGCGGCACCGATCATCTTTCAAAATGAACTGCTGGGATTTTTAGCAGTCGAAGGCAATGACCCCCGCATCTGGCAAGAAGAAGAAAAAAACTACGTTCGAGCCGCTGCACAACTGCTGTCGTTAATCGCCCCGCTCTCGACAATGGAAACTACCATCGAGCAAGTCAAACTCGATTCAGCCCTTAGTGCCGGTATTACCCACGCCATTTACACAGACTCGGAATGGAAACAAACCCTCCAAACCGCGAGCGAGCAACTGTTAGGCCGGTTAAAAGCCGACCGCTTTCTTGTCCTCAACTACAACCAAGAAAACCATCAATTTGACATTATCTATCAAAGCCACCCCCCGAACCGCCGGCCCATCAATTCACCCTTAGCCACCCCAGGCGAAGTGGACACCAAAATGCTCCAAGATAGTCCCGAAGCCATCGCTATAGAAAATTGGAACGAAGACTTAAAACTGATGGCATGGCGACCGGCCTTTTTTGATTTAGGAGCGCGTTCGTTGTTGATATGCAGTACCTCCCCAGGCCACCTCTTAGAAGGTTTGGTGATGGTTTGCTGTGATACCGCCCGCTCATGGAGCTATCGAGAACGAGAACTTGTCGGACTCGTCAGCCGGCAAATTAGCTTAATTTCCCACCAATGGGAACTGCAAGACAACAGCGACAAGCAAAGACAACTCTTTTCAACGCTCCTGAGCGCTGTTGGCAACCTTCAACAATCAACCTTCAGCGCCGCGCAACTCGAGCGTACCTGCTTGCAACAAGTCGCGGAAATCATGTCTGTGCCCTTAGCTGCCTTAGTTACCTGGTGGCCTGGTCAAACTACTGGCCGCATCATCGCCCCAACCGTGCGAAATGCCCAGTTTGCCGTTAAAAATGATCTTGCCGTGCCGGTGCAAACCGATGCCTTAGTACAGTGGGCCTTGCTACAAACTACCCCCGAACCCCTGTTCGTACAAGCTGTGGATTTGCCCCTAGAAACAAGAGCCTGGCTATGCGGCCCCAGCATCAGCCAGATATTAGTGATGGCTCTGCGAACATCCCCAGGCGACAGCACAACCGAAAGCCATCAACCCACCGGCATTTTATTGGTCGCCGATGGCCCTGAGCGGCGGTGGTCGCCCGATACAATTAAACTCATGGTGGTATTAGTCAAACAATTAGCCTGGTCGCGGCGCGAAATCATGCTCACCGCCACACTAGTCGAAACCAAAGAAAACTTAGAATGCCTCAATTGGTACAAACACCGGCACCTGGAAGATTTTTATCGAAACTTTTACTCAGGACTCAAAAAACTCAACGAACTTGCCGAACATCAAGGCACCTTTGGCAACCTCCAGGTCATGCGCTTACAGCAGATTTTGCGACAGCTAAACGCCAACATTCAGTCTATGCGCCCCCTCATCAAACGCGAACAGTGGGAGATGAGCTCATCACAAGAAACGATCACGGCAGCCACTTTGTTGCGTCGTTCTTTAGAGCGCCTCGAAGGCATTATCCAAGGACGCCAACTCTGGACTCAAGTACATAGTGAAGGGCATTTAACGATCAGCGGCGACTTAATGAAAATTGAGTGGGTTTTCTATGAGGTATTGCTGGCCGCAGCGCGCCGCTCACCCCAAGGGGGTCGTATTGATATTTGGTGCCGGCAGTCCCATGAAAATGGGGCTGATTTATCCGTGACCGATAGTGGCATCATTTCACCGGCTTTACTGGCCGATTTACAGGCTCTCCGGTCTGCCGATTTACTGGCTCCCTCTCCTTTGGACGAGCCACCCGGACTGCATTTAGCCATTTGCCGGCGCATTATCTTGCAACTCGGCGGCGAGTTAAATTTCTTTCAGCTTGAGGACGGTCGCATCACTAGCCAGCTTATTTTGCCTCTTTCTTCCACTCAATTTACCACCTCGTGACGATTGTATAGCTGCCATTGGCTCCTATCTTTAATGCAATTACTGCTTTAGGGTCATTGCGCCGGCTCATTGTTGTCTTTTAAGTGAGCAGAAATCACTTCCCGTATCCAGTCTCCCACTGATATCCCCCTTTCCTCGGCAATCCGACGTACTGTTGCGTCAACGCTAATTGGCAGGCGCACCGCTACCGGCTTTTTCGCTAAACGTTCGGCATTTGGCGAGGTAAAACAACCGCCTGAACGCGGTGCCTCCAGCACCCGTTGAAACCCTTTATTTGGTCTTCTGCGCATAACCTTCTCTTTAGTAAACAACTGCTTTTTATTTTACTGACGTGGACAAGGAGCCGCCTATCAGAAATCCTGCTCAAAAATTTCTTCTAAGCATTTACTATTTCTTTATTAACTCCCTCTCACAAATTTACTCAAAAAACCAATGAAACTTAGCTTTAGTAAATATAAAAAAAATCCCTCCTTAACTACAAGAGCAAGTGAAGGAAACAAAACAAAAACATTCAGATTATATTATAACATGAAAAAAACACTCCGCACTAGAACTAAGCTTGTCGCCCCAAGTGCTATCTGGGTCTGGAAAGTAGGGTGCGTTTTTGGCGACGCACCCCACCCAATCTATACTCTTTCTGAGGAAGCGACTGCCGGTTGAGCCATTTGAGGTTGGAATTGGAACAGAGAATAAACGACATTCCGGCGAATATCAGTCATCATATCCAAGAACAACTCATACCCCTCTGATTTATATTCAATTAAGGGGTCTTTTTGCCCATAACTCCGCAACCCTACCGATTCTCGCAAACCATCCATTTGCTGCAAATGTTCGCGCCACAAAGTATCAATTTGCTGCAAGATAAAAAAGCGTTCTGCTTGCCGCATCAAACCAGGTTGAATTTGATCAATCTGCGATTCTTTGATGTCATAAGCAATGCGTATCTGTTCGTGGAGAAACGTCTTAATTTCATCCAAACTCATGTCATCAAGTTGGCTGGGTTCCATATCCGAAAGCAGATAAACAAACTCTTTAACTTTATTTACCATGCTCGGTAGTTCCCACTCTTCCGAAGGCAGATCGGGGTTGACATACGCCTCAACAATGTCATCCATTGTTTTTTCGGCATATTCTATTACCCGTTCTTTTAAATCTTGACCTTCCAAAACCCGGCGGCGTTCTGCATAGATAGCACGGCGCTGATTATTCATCACCTCGTCATACTCAAACACTTGTTTACGAATGTCGTAATAGTAGGTTTCTACTTTCTTTTGAGCATTTTCCAAGGAACGAGTCAGCATCCCCGACTCAATGGGCATATCTTCCTCAACGCGGAACATATCCATCATTTTGCCCACCCGGTCGCCGCCAAAAATCCGCAGCAAGCTATCCTGTAAACTCAGGAAAAACTTTGTCGAACCAGGGTCGCCTTGACGAGCCGACCGGCCCCGTAATTGGTTATCAATTCGCCGTGATTCGTGGCGCTCTGTGCCAATAACGTGCAACCCGCCAAGCTGAACTACTTCGTCGTGTTCTTTGCCGGTTTTTTCTTCATACTCTTTGCGAATCCGGTTATAGACTTCGCGTAACTGACGAATCACCCCATCGTTTGTAGGCGCTTTTTCAGCCGCCACAGCGACTTTATCATCGGCTTCGAGTTCAGTTAAAGAACGTTCTCCGTAGGTTTTTACGGCAAACTGTACGGCTTCTTTGAGCAGCGTTTCCGTTTCTTTCGAGAGTGGTTTGGGGAAAATTTGTTCAGAGGCTTTCCAAGTTTTGACTTTTTTCTGAGTGGGGGCAAAACCTTGGCCGGCGGAGCGATTAGCAGTGCCCGGCACCCGCATTGAACTCACCAAACTTTCATCATCAGGACGGACAATAGCCGGCATGAAATACTCGCGCAATTTCAAGCGCGCCATATAGTCCGAGTTGCCACCTAAAATAATATCCGTTCCGCGACCGGCCATGTTTGTTGCAATTGTCAGCGCGCCTTTGCGACCGGCCTGGGCAACAATTTCTGACTCCCGCTCCACATTTTCTGGTTTAGCGTTCAACAAATTGTGAGGAATCTTAAGAGCTTGCAGCAAACTCGACAGATACTCAGAATTTTCTACACTGGTAGTACCCACCAAAACCGGACGACCAAGGGTGTGCATTTCTGCACATTCAGCCGCCACCGCTTTCCATTTAGCCTCCTCAGTTTTGTACACTACATCGGCTAAATCTCTGCGTTTATTGTTGCGGTTGGTCGGAACTCCTGTAACTTCCAAGCTATAAATTTTCTCAAATTCAGCTTCTTCTGTTTTTGCGGTGCCGGTCATCCCCGACAACTTCGGGTAAAGCAAAAAGAAATTTTGATAAGTAATTGTTGCCAGCGTTTGTGTTTCTGGCTGAATATCGACTCGTTCTTTTGCTTCTATCGCTTGATGTAAACCATCACTCCACCGGCGCCCTTGCAAAACTCGCCCTGTAAATTCATCAACAATTACGACTTCATCATCAAAAAGGATGTAGTTTTTATCCTTAATAAATAACTCTTTGGCTTTGATGGCGTTAAAAACGTAATGAGCCCAAGGATCATTAGGGTCATAAAGATCCGTCACACCGAGCAATCTTTCCGCCTCAGCAAACCCCTCATCGGTGAGCAGAACATTTCGAGCTTTTTCATCAACCTCATAATGTTCTTCTTTTTGTAGAGCATTGGCAATATCAGAGGCTTTCAAATATTTTTCTGTAGGACGTTCTATTTGACCCGAAATAATCAAAGGAGTACGCGCTTCATCAATTAAAATTGAATCTACTTCGTCAATAATGGCGTAATTAAAAGGTCTTTGTACCACTTCCGCCATAGAAGTTGCCATATTATCACGCAGATAATCAAACCCTAATTCGCTATTGGTTGCGTAGGTAATATCGCAAGCATAGTTACGCCGGCGTTCATCAGGGTTCATACCTTGTTGGATCAAACCCACACTTAAACCAAGAAAGCGATGAACTTGTCCCATCCATTCAGCGTCCCGACGGGCCAGGTAATCATTAACCGTGACGACGTGAACGCCTTTACCTGAAAGAGCATTGAGATACGATGGCAAAGTAGCGACGAGGGTTTTACCTTCGCCGGTTTTCATCTCAGCAATTTGACCTTTGTGCAAAATCATACCGCCCAACATTTGCACATCAAAATGCCGTAAACCTAAAACCCGGCGCGACGCTTCTCTTACCACAGCAAAGGCTTCTGGTAACAGTTCATCGAGCACTTCTTTTTGAGCATCGGGAGTTTTAGCATTATGGAGCCGCTGCTTAAACTCTGCTGTTTTAGCAATTAGTGCATCATCAGAGAGCGGTTGGATCTCTTCCTCTAGGAGGTTGATTTCAGTAACGAGCGGCTGAATTTTCTTGATTTTGCGTACATTGGGATCGCCGAGCAAATTTTTCAGCATGGCAGGAGCATTTAACGAAAGGATGAAGGATCGCGGACGAAGGATTAATATATTTTTCCTTCTTCCTTACGATTGATTTGTCTATTTACATTATGGAGAATTTTGCCACTCCGGGGACAAATCACGGAAATTGTAGTCTGATGCGCTGGGGTGACAGCTTATACAGGTGTTGAGTTTGACCGGCTCATTAAATTTTACGCGGGGGTGCAAAGCTTTAAAATGACGGGACTCCGCGAGCCTGTAGGGAGTTTCTTCTTCTTTTTGCAGTAGGCGGGAAGAAATTAGCAGGTAGTTCCAGATCAGGACGCGAAAGGGATCTGGAGGGATTTTAACTTGTACTCCGTAGTGTTGGGTATCGCTGAGTAGCTGTTGCCAGGTTTCGGTGGGCATCACTGCGGGGGGAAGTCCAAGGTGGCAGGTGGCACAGTTTTCGAGATAAAGTTCTTGTCCGTATTGTAGTTGAGGGTTGCTAAGCAAGTCTGTGGTATTTTGTCTCGGTGGGTTGGCGCTGCTGGCGAGTCCCCATCCCAGACCGATACTTAGGGCGGCTGCTATTAAAATTATGATCGTTGCTCTTAGTGTACGGGAATTAGGCATATTTAAGCCGCCGGTTAAAACCGGCGTCTACATGAAAAAAGTCCTTCGGACTAAATACACATTCTCTGAGAATTTATCTTAACCCCGGAGGGGTTTTATTCGTGTAGCGGTGGGTTTTAACCCGCCGCTTAACCCCGGAGGGGTTTTATTTGTGTAGCGGGGGCTTTTAACCCGCCCAGAAAGTGTTGGAAAAATGCGTTTTTAAGGAATAAAGACAGACGCCAATAACCGCTCGATGATGGTTTTGGATCTGCGGTTTCCTGCGGGGATAAGCCGGTGAGATAACACATGAGGGGCGAGATATTTTACATCATCAGGAGTCGCATAATCCCGCCCGGAAAGATAAGCAAAGGCTTGGCTGGAACGATACAAAGCAACGGCCCCTCTAGGGCTTACTCCGAGGGTAATTTCGTCGTCTTCGCGGGTGGCTCTTACTAAGTCTAAAATATATTTTTGTAAGCTATTTTCGATTTTTATTAACCGGCACTGACGAATTAATTCTTGCACTTCTTCTAGGGTGATGGCCGGTTGTAGTTCTTCAACTCGGATGCCGGTTTCGAGTTGTTGCAGCATTTGTAGTTCTTCGGTTTCGCTGGGATACCCAAGAGAAAAAGCGAGGGTGAAGCGATCCATTTGCGCTTCTGGGAGGGGAAAGGTGCCTTGATATTCGATGGGGTTTTGGGTGGCGATCACAAAAAATGGTGCCGGTACTGGACGAGTGACTCCATCTACGGTTACTTGTCTTTCTTCCATCACTTCTAGCAAGGCTGACTGGGTGCGGGGGGTGGCGCGGTTTATTTCGTCGCATAGTAAGACGTTGGTAAAAACCGGCCCAGCCAGAAATATAAATTCACCGCTTTTTGGGTTCCAAATATTGGTGCCGGTGATGTCGGTGGGTAATAAGTCGGGGGTGCATTGGATACGTTGAAATTTGCCGGCTACTGAACGAGCGAGCGATTTTGCTAGGAGGGTTTTGCCTACCCCTGGTACGTCTTCGAGTAAGGCGTGGCCACCGGCCAGTAAGGCGACAATTACTAACCGAATGGCGTCAGTTTTTCCTACGATGGTTTGGGCTAGATTTTCGGTGAGCCGGTCGATGCGTTCCCTCATATTTTGTCCTCGGTAAAGGGTCAATTATCATGTATGGGCGGGTTCACCTGCGATCTATGCTATAAGCGAAGCTATTGAATAGCCGCTCGGACTTCGGAGGTTTTGTCGAAACTCCAAAGCCCGCCCCTACTACATTTGTAATATTTTTTTTGCTAAATTGCAGTCGGCTTGAATTTGCTGTTTAAGGGCGTCGAGGGAGGGAAATTTTTCCTCAGTTCGCAGATATTCTTCGAGGGTGACGGTGATGTTTTGGCCGTATAAATCTCCTGACCAGTCTAATAAATGCACTTCGGTTGTGAGTTTTACACCGGCTACTGTGGGGCGCATTCCTATATTCATTACCCCCGGAATTGGTTTGCTGTTTGAGTCGGAATTTTCCAGCCAAACTTGCACGGCATAAACTCCGGTTTTGGGTAAAAATTTCTCTTGGTTAAGTTGTATATTTGCGGTGGGAAATCCCAAGGTTCTGCCGAGTTTTTGGCCGGTTATTACTGTTCCCATTAAGCTGTAGGAACGGCCTAAAAGTCTGTTGGCTGCTTTAACATTTCCGGCTTCTAAATAGCATCGTATTTGAGAGCTACTAATGCGTTCTTCTTGACAAATTTCTAGGGGCACAATGGTTACTTTCACTCCATATTCCCAGGCTATTGATTTTAGTTCTTCTGTGGTGCCGGTGCGTTTGTATCCGAAGCGGAAATTTTGTCCGACACTGATTTGTTTGGCCGCCAGTTCTCGCACGAGAATTTTTTCGACAAATTCGCGGGGAGTTAAGGAGGCAATATCGTTGTTAAAGGGTAATAAAACTAATTGCTGTACCCCTATTTCCCGCAAGAGGGCTATTTTTTCATCCAGCGGGGTGAGAAGAGTGCGGGTGATGCCGGTGAAAAATTGCTGGGGGTGGGGATAAAATGTCACCACTGTTGAATGCACCCCACTAGGCAAAACTGAGGGGCTGTAAGGTTCCTCTGGCCGGTCGTTCGCTTTTAGGGATTTGCAACTGCCAAGGCGGGAATTTTGCCAGTTTAGGGGCTTTTGCCTTGCGATGGACGGCTGCGCTTGTGCTGCGGCAATGGTAGCCGGTTGGACAGCCCGATGTAAAATTGGAGAGATCACCTGTTGGTGTCCTCGGTGTAAGCCATCAAAGTTGCCGAGGGCGATGGCTGTTGGTGTTAGCGCTGTTGAGAGAGATTTGGAGACCCACACGCCGGTTTTTGCCAAAATGCTTAATGTTTAATTTTTACAATTGTGCGGTATTTTAAAACCTGCTATCTCAAATCTCAGGCGGAAACTTTGGCATCTTGGACTGTTTCAATGACGGCAACTTCGCTCTCGGAGGCTAAGCCTGGGGGGACTAATTGAATTGATTGCCCTTCTCTTGCCATCAGGCTGTCGGGAAATTGCTGTCCGACTTGTTCGGCGACGCTATCGAGAAAATCATCGTTGTGGAGCGGATCGTGGTGGAAGATAACCAATTTTTTGACATTGGCGGCTTTGGCAACTTTTACGGCTTCTTGCCAAGTTGAGTGTCCCCAACCAACTTTACTGGTTTTTTCTGAGTAGTATTCTTGATCGGTGTAGGTGGCGTCGTATATCATCACGTCGGCGTTGCGAGCCAGCCAGAGGACGTTTTCATCGAGCCGGTCGGGAAAATGTTCTGTGTCGGTGATGTATGCGGCGGAGCAGCCTTGTGAGCTTATCCGGTAGCCTACGGCTTCGCCGGGATGGTTGAGCAGGGCGTTTTCGATGGTGACATCGCCAAGCTGGACTGTTTCGCCTACTCCTAAGTCGTTAAATTCGAGTTGCGCTCCCATGATTTGTAAGGGTACGGGGAAGTTGGGGTGCAACATTTGGTCATTGAGGCGTTGTTCGATGGTAGCACCGTTGGGCGCAACGGCTCCGTAGATGTGGAAGCGGTTTCCTTTGATGAAGGCGGGGACGAAAAAGGGGAATCCCTGGATGTGATCCCAGTGGGAATGGGTGAAGAACATATAGGCTTCTACCGGCATTTGCGACAATAGGGATTGTCCTAATACTCTCAGGCCGGTGCCTCCATCAAAGATCAAGCGCTTGCCACCTACGCGCATTTCTACGCAGGGGGTGTTTCCCCCATAGCGCACTGTTTCTGCGCCCGGACAGGCGATGCTACCTCGAACGCCCCAGAAGTGGACTGTAAATTGGTTTGGTTTGATTGACATGGGTATTTCTCGCTTTGCTTGCTTCTATTGGGGGGAGTTCATGGATACGGTTTTATGTGTGGGCAAAGTCTATATCATCAAATTTAGTTTAGAGAGCGGCAGTTGTGCGGAATTTTGCTGTGGTTTTCTACAGTTATTTTTTGGGAACCGCACGGACGAACAAAACAATGGCTCTTCTCTGGCTCGATGCACTCGCTTTCGCTAGAGGGATTCTATATCTTATTGAAACACTTTAGGAGTGCGTGTGGCAAATTTAATTGGTGCTGAACTGGGAGATGCCGGTTTTGCCTGTGGTTTATTAAATACTAACGATAGTTTTTGCTCTTGTTTTGTTAATTCTGCCTGTTTGGCCTGGGTTTTTGCCGCTTTTCTCATTATAGATACCTAATAAGGGGGAAAACTGCTGTTGTTATGTATAAATAGGTGTCGCTAAAACTATCTGTATAAAATATGATTCTTTTTATTTGCAGCATTTTGAGCTTTTTATCAATTAAATCGAGGATATAGGTTTTTGGGTTTTGGTTATTAAGTATAACTGAATAGCGGTTAAATAAATATATTTTATACAAAGCTGAGGCGGGCTGAACACCTAGGGCTGTACAAAGGAAAAGTTAGGCAGTTTCTCAGGCACCGGCTCCACTGTTTCCGATAAACTCAGGATAAAGGCCGGTTCGCAGGTTGCCACAGGCATTTAACTCAGCACAATTTCAAGCCCTACCCCTTCAACATGGACAATATTCTCGCAGACAAGGACGCAAATTTACAAATATCAGCCGATAGCGTAAGTGCCGGTGTTGGCGCTGCTGTGAATGGTTTCTCGCAAACGGTGAGCGCATTTGACTGTACAATGATGCAGCGATGTTTAAGTTTGGCTCGTCAGGCTCAGGGGCAAACTTCTCCTAATCCTTTGGTTGGGGCGGTGATTGTTCGGGATGGCCAAATTGTAGGGGAAGGTTTTCACCCAAAGGCCGGTCAGCCTCATGCAGAGGTTTTTGCTCTCCGGGCTGCCGGTGAGTTGGCTAAGGGTGCGACAATTTACGTTAATCTTGAACCTTGCAATCATTACGGACGGACTCCGCCTTGTAGTGAGGCTTTGGTGGCGGCGGGGGTGGCAAAAGTTGTGGTGGGTATGGTTGACCCTAATCCTTTGGTGGGTGGGGGTGGAATTGAACGGTTAAGAAAGGCCGGTATTGAGGTGGTGGTGGGTGTTGAGGAAAAAGATTGCCGCAGGCTTAATGAGGCGTTTATCCATAGAATTGTACACCGGCGCCCGTTTGGAATTTTGAAATATGCGATGACGCTTGATGGCAAAATTGCTAGTAGCACCGGCCATAGTAGCTGGGTAACAAGTAAGGATTCTCGCAGTGAAGTTTATCAGTTGCGCTCTATTTGTGATGCGGTGATTGTGGGGGGAAATACGGTACGGTTGGATAACCCGCGTTTAACGACACATGATCCGGTGATACGCAACCCGTTACGGGTGGTGATGAGTAGGAGTTTGAATTTACCCCCACAGGCGCGTTTGTGGGAAGTTGAAGATGCGCCGACGCTGGTGGTAACGGAAACGGGGGTTAATCCTGAATTTCAAAAGATGTTAAAGAATAAGGGGGTGGAAGTCGTCGAGTTGGATGTGCTGACACCGGATGCGGTGATGGTGCATTTGTATGACCGGCAATTTTCCGCTGTGTTGTGGGAATGTGGAGGTACTTTGGCGGCTAGTGCGATAGCAGGAGGTGCGGTGCAAAAGATTTTAGCTTTTATTGCTCCTAAAATTATTGGCGGTGTGTTGGCTCCGACGCCGGTGGGAGATTTGGGGTTAATGAGTATGACGGATGCTTTTAGTTTAGAACAGGTAAGCTGGCGGCCTATTGGTTCTGAGTGTGTGGTGGAAGGTTATTTGAAACTTCTTTAAGTCAATTGACAAAGGACTAATGACAAAACTGTGTTAGAAATTTTGATTTGGAGTGTCTTTGTGGGCACGCTTGGCATGGAGGCTGTGATTGCTGGTGCGGTTATGGGCCGGCAACAACTTATAGATGAGCAATTATACCAGGAGGAGGAGTTAATTTTGAGTTTGCAAGATACTGAGGAAAATTCTTATGGGCCGGTGCCTATGGCTCCTCAAAGCTTATCCCAAAATGGCGGGGGTAGGGATATGGCAAAAGATCCGCGTTTGAATGGCTGGGAATATAAAATTGTGCGTTCTAGCTCGGATTTGTTTAGGGATGCAAATGTTTTTCAAAAATTGTGTGAGGAAGAGGCACAAGCAGGGTGGATTCTGTTAGAAAAGTTGGATGATAGGCGGGTGAGATTTAAACGTCCTTTGGCGATGCGGGATATTATTAAAGGTGAGTTTATTTCGTTTGATCCGTACCGGACTCATTATGGGCCGTCGGTGAGTTGGACTTCTTGGCTGACGGGGGTTGCGGCGGTTGGGGCGTTGTTGCTGCCGGCCTACCTGGGCTTTGTTTTGGTGTCAAATACTTTGGCGAGTTCGCGGGCAAATTCTCCGAATAATTCTGCACCGACTGTGTTACCGAATGCAAGTGATGGGGAAAATTCTCTGGGGCAGTGATCGTTAATTGTGAGCCGGTGGGTATCCTCAACTTAGAGACAACACTCGTGGAGTATTGTCATTTCCTGCTTTGGTGAGTTAACACTAAAGGAGGGGACTATAAAAAATTGGTATTGTCTGTCTTTGTTGGGGATGTATGGCTAAGCACAAATTCCAGAAAGCAATTCAGCGTCTACTAAAAGAAATATTTAATCTTTTTAAGCGGCTGTCTCGGCAACTAATGCAGTGGTTGCTTCGCTCTTATTTGGTGACGAACCGGTGGAGGCAGACTCAAGCGGGATTTGTGCTGCCAACCCTTGCTTTAATGATGATTGTGGTGTTTTTGGTGGTGGCGGCGGTGATGTTCCGCACGTTTAGCCGCAATACTCAGGTGATTCGGGATTACCAAACTCAGCAGGTGGTGAATGCCGCGACGCCGGCTTTGGATAGGGCAAAAGCAAAGATAGAATATTTGTTTACAACTGACCCCAGACTGCCAGCCGGTATTCCAGATGAAACTATTCTGGAAGCGATGATGAAAAATGATGGCAGTGAGGGTGTACCAGCACTACCGAATGATGTATATAGGTATCCTGATGAAACAAGGGTGACAACTCTTGATGGACTGGCTTCTGGAATCACGCCTCTTGTTTGGAGGTACACAAATAATCAAAATACACAAAACCCAAATGACGATGTAACCACCATTTACGGAGTGGTGCTTAGGGCCGAAAGACAGGTAGGCAACGGGCCTCGCTATTCAGTTGATCCAAGATCAACTAATCCCAAAATATATGTGCAAAATGATAAACGAGAGGCGAGCACTCCGGGGAAAGCAGACTTATGGTTGGTTCGTAATGGCCCTTTAGCGACCACAATTCAAAACAGTAACGCCGCCTGCACCGGCACAGGGGGAGGCTCAAACCTTTTGGCTGGTTGGTTCCCCGGAAATGGAACTGCAACGGTGTACAAAAATATGCAAGTTTTTGCTGTTAGCGTGCCGGCGACAGCTACCAACCAAGTAAACGCTACAAATAAAGCTATTTCCACACTTCAGTATCAGCAAGACCGCTCGTTTGACCGAGGAAATAAATGGGGGGCTTGGTTCCGCTATGATTTGGAAATTTTTCCAGGCCAAAATTTTAACTGGAACGGAGCGATGCACTCGCAAAGTAATATTTTTGTGGCCGGTCAAACGTTCCGCTCTCATTTAATTAGCTCTCCTAGTTCTTGCTTTTTCTTACCAGAGAGCGGTTCCAGAATCACGACGGCTGGGGAATTAGTGGCCGGTCGGATTCGAGAAGATAGTAACGCAGCCGGCACCGTTGGTACGGTTCTTATGGATGCTCAAGACAGCGCTACAGTCATTCGAGGACAAGCAGATACCGGCGCTAATGGCCCGTTTCCGGTAGACGCAAACACCGATTCTATTAACCCTACGTCATACAATATTTCGCGCATTTCCGTAGATCCACTGCGCCTGCAAGTTCAGGGGATTTCTAGGCCACGAGTAGACTCCGGTACCAGCACTTGGCAACGTGACCCCAACTTTAGCCCAGATCCAAAACCGGCAACTCCAGTATTAGGAACCAGTCGGGTAAACGTAGATATTAACTCTTGTGCTCCCTACGTTGATGATACCTATCGTGCTGATAACCGCGTTGGCCCTAAACCCGCCTACTCCAGAGAAAGACCGTTCCGAAATCCCACCACCAATAGAGACGAGTGTGCACTACCTTACTTAAGGGTGGCACAAGGCTCTGACATCGCCGCTCAAGCAGACCCCCTTCCCACAACTGATCCAACACAGACAATTGCAAGTGATGATTTAATTCGTCCCGAACCTCTGGGCCCAGAAGTGCCGGAAACTGTAGGGTTAGATGGTTTCTGGGAACGCCGCGCTCGCAATGAAGGGCTGAGAATTATTGTCGGTGAACGCTTGGAGTTGGGAAATACATTCGGCTGGAATAATGGCGATGTCAATAATAATGGCAATCTCAATGATGATGATCCTAATGCCGCAGATCCACTTTACCCACTTAACCGGGCAAATCCCCAAACAAACAGTCCCGCCTGGGCCCGCACAAGCAACCCACAGAGAAGCAACGAAGCATGGCAACTGCGTACCCTTTACGATAATTTAGCCGCTGTGCAAGGAACGGCAATTTATCATGCCAAGGTAGGGGATAATTCTGGCACAGCAGTTAATGAAGGTGGTTATTTCCCCACATCTTGTTTAGCAAGCACAGTTCACCCTGGCACCGCTCATACTTTGGCTCAAAGTGCAACTTTTGAAATGCTCCCGAATGGTTCAGCAAATCCTACCTTGTTGAGCAATTTCTTTTATGGGCAAGGTACAAATGGTTGGGAATTTACAATGCCGGCGGGTATAACAACAGAAACGGCTTTTGAAACGGCAGTTGGTAATGCCAATAGTCCGTTAAGACAAGCTTTAGAGAATTTGTCGCGCTTTGCCGGTGATCCTAAAGGCGCATTTCCAGCAGCGCAAGCTGTTCCAGGAGACCCAGATATTGTGGAGCATCCCTACTCCAATATGGCAATGTGGGGAAATTACTCGAACTTGCGACGGGCAATTGGCAGTGGGGCATATAACACTTTAAGTATTGCAGATAAGTCTTATCTCCACACCGCAGCTTGCACTTTAGGGCTTTTGGCGTACAACATTAGTTACATCAATGAGTTTACTTATTCGGCACTCCCCTCCGCAGATCGTACACCTTTTGAGACTGCTATTACCAATATTACAAGCAGTCCTAATTTTTCTAATCTACAATCTACCGATGATAAACCAAATTACATTATTTCTGAACTAGATAGGCAGCTTGCAGATACCACCAATTCTACCTCTTTACAGACTAAGACAAAAAATGCTGCCATTGCCAAAATTTTGTACCTTAAAGAACAAATTGCCCTTGATCGTAGTAATGGTCAATCCTTTAGTAACCCAACAACACCAGAATCATGCCCACTCACAGGCAGCCCCGCCGCACCACTTTGCCCACAAAATGGAGATGATTACAAGCCAAAATTCCCGGCACTATATTACATTTTCCCGACTGTCGCTCACCGAGAGCCGCCACATCCAACAGTAACACGCGATGTTTTGGGAAACCGGGATGCTTATATCAGAGGAAACGATGTAAATGGAACGTTTACTTACCACGATTTCCCTTTGTCGAATGACCCAATTAAGACGATTGTAGCGAGACCGAAACAGTTGGGAATTAACCTCAATCAACTGGGTGGTACGGCTCAAAATTGGATGTTACCAAGAGTTGAGAGACCTGACGCTCGTTGTAATTCCTACGCAATGTTGAATTTTACTCCCACAGCGGGTAACGGTGATAGCTATATCAGAACCGTTAATTTGTCGAATAATAGCCTAACAAATGGTTGTGTGCGGGTAGCATTTAAAGATTCGGCGATTTTTGACGGTCGGGAAATGATGAGCGTCCGGCTGATGAATTTGGATTTAGACTTGATGCGGACTACACCTGTTCCAAATGCCAGTACACAAGATACATGGTTGCCAACAAGCAGTCTTGTTTATGCCTTCCGCGAAGATGCAGTGCGAGAAGATGCCATTGTGAGGCCAGAATTTATGAATGCAAATTCTTACCTACAAAGGTGGAATGGCACAAATCCTCCAGGCAACCCAACGGCAGTTAGTGAGGTAATGAATGTTTGGAATAACCAAGATCCACCATTGATACCAATCACCACACCGCCGCCGGTGTCTCCCGGATTGCCGAGGGGGATTAGCCCCAAACCAATAGACTACTATCCTGACCCAGATCGCCGTCCCTATGGTTTCCGTTTACGGAATGGTTCAAATTTGGTACGGGAAGGAATTACGGTGCCGGTGCAGAATCTGGAGCGTGGTTTGTCGTTAATTTCAGATAACCCGGTGTACATTCAAGGCAACTTTAACTTGCATACTACCGATGGTACTAACACCCAACAAGAATTTACAGACTCAACGCAACCTTTCTATAGTCGCTCAGCATTAAATCCCAATTTTGGCAAAGGAAATGATCGGTGGCGACAGTCAGAAATTATTGCAGATGCCATTACTATTATTTCTAATAACTGGCAGTGTGATGGCACAGTTCAAAGTGGGATTCGTGGTGATAACACAGGCTGTTCTGCTGCATCTTCTTACCGCAACAGCAATATGCAAGGCGAACCCAGCCCGAGCTTCTGGACTCCTGCGGCAAGAAAACCTGTTACCACAGCTTTAACCGATTTAGAAGGCTATGTCTGCGCCAACCCCTACGATCCAAGACTTGCTTCGATGAACGAAATATTGGCAGCAAGTTTTAATAGCTCCACAACATCAAACCTTTCTACAGCCGATGGTAAAGGTTGTGACGGCCCGATTAAAGTTCTGCGTAATGGAGAAATTCAATATAAAGTAAACGCTGCTGATGCCGCAGGCACTTCTTATTCTCGTTTCAGAGACTTTAGAGCTGATAGAAATTCACCAGGAGCTTTAAACACCGCTACTGCCACAACTATAAATGCAGTATTAGTGAGTGCAGTGACTCCCTCGCGTCCAGGGAGTGCTAATGGTGGGTTACACAACTTCCCACGCTTGATTGAAGACTGGGGCGCTGGTAGTGTTGCCCTCAATATTTCTGGCTCAATGTTGCAGCTGAATTTCAGTAACTATGCCACTGCTCCCTATGACCAAGATGCGTGGGAACCAGGGATGGTACCTATCTTGGGAGGCAACTCAAGTTCCCAAGAATTATACAAATACTATAGAGTGCCGAGCCGAAACTGGGGTTATGATGTAGCGCTGCAAATCTCGTCAGCGGGGCCGATTGCTCGCCGGATGGTAATTCCTTCTCTCGAACGCAGTGAGTTTTACCGGGAACCCCCGGCAGATGACCCCTACATTTGCAAGTTACGCAAAGTTGTAGAGACGGGTATCACTTGTCCTAACTAATTTTTAAGGATGGTTTATTGTTCGTAAATGCAAACAATGAACCATCCAAATTTCGTAACTACTAGAAATGTGGAGGTTTAAGATGAAAAGACGTTTGTTAAACGACTCAGAAAAAGGATTAACACTGCTAGAGTCCCTAGTGGGTATTATGGTAGTAGCTGTAGTCATTAGTCTGATTACCCCGGCTTTGGTGGTGGGTTATGCGTCGCGGATCAAAAATTACAGAACTGACCAAGCGATTAAACTGGCGCGCGGTGAAATTGATCGGGTACGTTTGGAAGTTGAGCGGGGAAATTATACCAATTTACCTCCCACTTTGGGTCAAACGGTTGATCGGTTTGATTTAGATTCTCAGGTGCCGGCACCAACTCCCAACCCAAATCCTCCCGCCTGTCCGTTAAATGCGACAGCTGCCACTAGCGTAACAGAGTGGTGTGCTGTAGATATCAATGGAGATGGTCAGCAGAATTGGGATTTAGGAGTCCAAACTTTTACCTCATCAACACCAGCGGTAGTTTATCAGCAGGTACGTGGTAAACCTGTTGCATTTTTGATGGGGGTACGGGTTTATACAAGAGCGGCTTTAATTTCAGGGAGTTTAAAGCCATATCCAAGGCGAGAAACTGCTTCGGGAGGTTTAACTTCAGGTCAGGTTTTAAGCTTGCCTCTAGTTACCTTTTATACGCCTATTGTTAAAAGTGATTTACCTACTTCTCGCTTTGCTTATTGCGAACTGAATAACAAAATTCAGGTGACATCAGCTAATTGTAATTAGTGGCAGACGCAGATGTATTAGCAATGAGTTTTTAAAAGTAAGAAAATGCGGTAAAGAAAGAAAATAAAAGAGAAAAAGGCTGCTACAACTTATCAAGAAAACAAACTATTGTTTAATTTTGCTCAACCCACAATCATATTTTCACTAACCATAAAATAAGGGGCGTAGCATGAAAACTAGAAAAAAAGGCTATAAAGACAGTTATAGTCGGTATAAAAGAAGGAATCGGGGATTTACATTAATTGAATTATTAGTGTCTATTGCACTTGGGTTTATCGTTGTTTCAGGGATCTTGTGGTTTGTGGTGCAACTATCAGAAACCGACCGTAAAGAATTGGCCTTGACTCAAACCCAGCAAGATATGAGTTTTGCCCTAGATTATATGTCTAGCGAGCTTAAAGAAGCGATTTATGTGTATGAAGGAGAATGTTTAGGGACAACGGTTCGCGGTCAACCAAGAGACTCAGATTATTGTCCGGGGTTGAGTAATCACTTGCAGTTTCCGAGTGGAGTGACACCAGTTTTGGCATTTTGGAAAATAGAGCGCGTTCCCTATGTATTGAACGCTACCAATACCTGGGAACAGTTACCAAGCGGACAGCAATGTGAAGGTTTTCCTCAGTCTCCTTTGCCGCCTACACCGCCACCGCAGCCTAACCGTGAAGAATGCTACTCTTTGTTGTTAAATCGTAGCAGTTATACTTTGGTTGTTTATGGGATGCGCTCGGATACATCGGGAAACACTGGAAACACTGAAAGATGGCTTGGCCCGGCGAGAATTTGGCGTTATGAACTGCGCCAATATCAGGCAGCTGTAACTGCTCCGTTGAATACGCTAAGACAAACACCCGGTTATGTTGACCCGACAAATGGGGGCGTTACTTTTGGTAGTTGGCCGTTTGCTGTGAATGCGTCTGAAAATACTTTCGAGAATAGGGCAACAGTAAGGCCAACCTATAATGAGCAAATTTTGGTTGATTTGGTGGATTGGGAAACAGATGTAGCGTTTCAAGACAGGATTACAAGCTTACCAGGAGTACAGGAGTGTCCTGAACCGATAACTCCTTACCCCACTGATCGCAGTCAATTAACTTACAGTCTTACTTATCCAAAACGACCAGATGTTCCTAATAATGGCACCAACGTACTAAGTACAAGTTTTTATACTTGCGTTAGAAGGCCAGCAAGCGGTCAAACGCAAGATGTAATTGTTTTAATTCGGGGTAATGCTGTGAGGAGAGCCGGTTTGCCAGATAACCGTAATACTGCTTATTTACCCCAAGTAACTGCTCAAGTACAAACTCGTGGTGTGTTTGCGAGAAACCCGTCTTCTACACAGTGAAAAGACTATGAGATTATTACATTTTGTTTTAAGAAAAAAACGTCAGCAGCGTTTGGCTAAATCTACAGCCGGTTTTACTTTGATAGAAGTTATCGTTGTTGTGGTAATGGTTAGCATTCTGGCAGCCATAAGTGTTTTTAGTTTACAAAGTTGGGCAAACCGGGTGCGAGTTAATGGTGTTCAAGATAAGGTCTTAATTGCAATTAGAGAAGGACAAACTCGCGCTAGACAGCAGGCAATTCCTTGGCAAGTTAGCTTTAAACAAGACCCGCAAGCGGGTGATTTAAATATTCAAATGGCAATTCATCCAGGCAGCGTTACTCCTACACGGTGGACTTCAATTGATGAACCTGGAGTTCAAATAGACACTGACAGAACTTTTACAAATTTTAGACAGCAGCCTGGGAATCCTCCTTATTGGTATATTCGATTTGATAATAAGGGCAATGTGGTCAGAGAGGAAGCTCCTAATCCTTTACCGGCACGAATCACAATTTCTTATAAAGGTACTATGCCAAGACGTTGTGTTGAAGTAGTGACGCTTTTAGGGGCGACTCGTTCTGAAGGTGATGGAAGTTGTGGAAATTAAGAACTGGATCTAAAAAAAGTGGTATCTAGCCACAAAAACCCTTGACACACCGGCCCTTTTCTAGTATTTTATACATAAATTAGAAACCGGCCAGAAAAACTGAGCGATGCCATCAGGGAATTTTGGGCAAAAACAACGGGTGCAACAACTAAATAACACAACAGGCGGCTACAGCTTAGTAGAAATTCTAGCCGCCGTAATTATTGCCAGCATCTTAGCAACCATAGGCACAATAAGTTATTTAGGATGGCTAAACCGGCTCAGAGTTAATGGGGCTCACGATAGAATTTTTCACACAATTCGAGAAGCCCAAAGCACCGCCACCCAAACAAAAACCACCTGGCAAGCAAGCTTTCGACAACAAAGTGCAGACAGAATCGAAGCCTCTCTTCATCCCGCCACAACAACCCCCACAAATTGGAATTTAATTAACGAACCTGGGGTAATTATCGACACACAAAATACAACATTATTTCGCCAAGCATCTATTAACGCTTGGCGAATTCAATTTAACCATAAAGGTCATCCTAACGGACAACTCGGAAGAATCACCCTCTCTAACACAAGCGGACAAAATAAACGCTGCGTTTTCATTTCCACCTTAATTGGTGCTGTTCGGACGGCTGAAGATAGCCGGTGTTTGCGCTAACTAACCAGCAAACATAACCAAACCAAAAACAAACCGGCTCTATCTAACAGGTAAAATAAACTCAATCTCCCTAGTAAAAAATAGAAAATAATTATGTTTGGTTTGGGATGGCCTGAAGTTGCGATAATTGCCGGTGTAGCCCTACTTATTTTCGGCCCCAAAAAAATCCCCGAACTTGGTAAAAGTTTGGGGAAAACCATGCGAGGATTTAAAGACGAATTGCAAAACCCCCCTGATAACGAATCCTCAGAAAAACCAGACGATAACAATAATTAATCCTGTAGGTAGAGGGCAACCACAGGGGGATTGCCCCTACAAAAGCAGGTATATACCCGCCTCAAGCCTTATTAACCACCGGCACCGAGACATTCTGCGGACTGACAGCAACAGAAACCGTATTTTCCCCCACCGGACTCCGCGCCTCAATCCAACCAATAGCACGACTCACCGTTTCCGGCAAAATCACCACCAAACTACCCGCCGGTGCAGAATCCAGCGTTTTATTCACCGCCTCCGTTTCATTCAAAATCGACTCATACCGGCAATCAGGTTTAGTCGCCACAATTCCCTCACAAATCAACCGCGCCGCATCACCACGCGGACGACCCCGTGTATCATCATCCTCTTTCACAACCACGCGGTCAAAAATCTCCGCCGCCAACTTCCCTAAAGCCACAAAATCCTCATCACGGCGATCCCCTGGCCCTCCAACAACGCCAATTTTTTCACCGGGCCAATTGCGGACAAAACCCCCCACAGCCTCATAACTGGCCGCATTATGGGCATAATCCACCAAAACATGAAACTTGCCCAAATCAAACAAATTCATCCGCCCCGGTGTTTGCGCCGCACTCGAAGTAAACGAAGCCAAAGCAGCACGGATATACTCAATTTGCACCCCTTGCGAATAAGCAGCCAAACAAGCAGCTAAACAATTCGCAATTTGAAAAGGCGCCATTCCCTTCAACGTCAAAGGCACATTTTCCGCCTTTTCAATACGCAGCGTCCAGTCGCCCTTCAAAATCGATAAATACCCATTTTCATAAACAGCCGCCAAGCCATTTTTATGAATATGTTCCTGAATCAAACTGTTATTCGGATTCATCGAAAAATAAGCAATTTGACCCTTGACTTTTTTAGCCATTTGTGATACCAGCGGGTCATCAGCATTGAGGATCGCATAACCGGCCGGTGCCACAGCCTCCGCCAAAACCGCCTTCACATTTGACATTTGCTCAATAGTATCAATATCCCCCAGACCCAAATGGTCAGCGGAAACATTCAAAACCACCCCAACATCACAATGGTCAAAAGCCAAACCCGACCGCAAAATACCGCCTCGCGCCGTTTCCAAAACAGCCACTTGAACCGTCGGGTCTTGCAAAATTAATTGAGCAGATTGAGGGCCGGTGTTATCGCCTTTTTCCACCAAATAATCGCCAATATAAGTACCATCCGTTGTCGTATAGCCCACAACTTGGCCGGTTTGACGGTAAATATGGGCCAGTAAACGAGTCGTAGTAGTTTTACCATTCGTGCCGGTGACAGCCAAAATCGGCACACGGTGAGGAGTTCCGGGGGGGAAAAGCATCTCCAAAACCGGCCCAGCCACATTGCGAGGCAAACCCTTACTAGGACAAACGTGCATCCGGAAACCCGGTGCAGCATTCACCTCAACGATCACCCCGTTGGTTTCCCGCAGCGGAAGAGAAATGTCAGAAGTTACTATATCCAACCCACAAATATCAAGGCCAATAATTTTAGCAACCCGCTGAGCAATCCAGATATTTTCCGGGTGAATTTCATCAGTGCGGTCGATAGCTATGCCGCCGGTGCTGAGGTTGGCCGTTGCGCGGAGATAAAAAACTTCCCCATGAGGCAAAATTGTTTCGAGGGTATAGCCTTTTTGTTGCAGTAATTGCTCAGAGGTGCGGTCTACAACTATTTTGGTAAGAACATTAGCATGACCGTCGCCTCGGTTCGGATCACGGTTAGTTTCTTCTATTAATTCTTGTATAGTTGATTTGCCATTACCGATGACGTGAGCCGGCACCCGTTCCGCCACCGCCACCAATTTACCATTCACCACCAAAACCCGGTGGTCACGGCCAGTATAGTAGCGTTCCACAATCACCGAGCGAGTTTTAGAAGCAGCCGAAGCCATATCATAAGCATCTTCAGCCTGTTTAAGGTCATTAATATTGATAGTAATGCCACGCCCATGATTGCCGTCAAGCGGTTTAAGGACAATCGGGAAACCGCCGACATCAGAGATAGCATCTTCCAACTCATCCAAATAGCGAATTACCGTTCCGCGAGGCACCGGCACACCCGCACTGCGGAGAATAGTTTTTGTACCTTCCTTATCGCAAGCCAACTCCACCCCTAGGATGCCGGTAAAATTAGTCAGAGTAGCTTGAATGCGCTTGCCGTAAGAACCATAGCCCAACTGAATCATCGAGCGAGCGCTGAGGGGCATCCAGGGAATGCCTCGAATTTCCGCTTCTTTAACAATTGTTTCCGTACTTGGCCCTAAAGCAGCCTCGGCCCAAAGTTCCTTAAGGTCTTGGATATCTTGCTCAACTTCCGACACTGAGTAGTGGCCGGTATCAACAATACTTTGACAAAGACGAACCGCTGCACGCGCTGCATACCGGCCCGCTTGTTCATCGAGATATTCAAACACAACTTGATAGGTGCCAGGCGTAGAAGTTTCGCGGGTGCGACCAAAACCCACATCCATCCCTGCCAACTCTTGTAAAGCCAGGGCAACGTGCTCAACGACATGACCCATCATGGTGCCTTCGTGCACCCGTTGCAGGAAGCCGCCGCGACACCCAGGCGAGCAGAAGTGTTCAACTATACTGGGGAGAGATTCGATTAAGCCTTCATAAAAGCCGGGTATTTGATTTGTCGGTGAGTTTGCCAAATTTTCCAAATCAAGACGCATAATAATTAACTTATGCCGGCGGATGCTCCAGTAATTGGGGCCGCGTAACGTCAGGATTTTAAGTATTTTCATAACCTTTCCCTTGAGTGTGCGATGCGTATGGCGTGCAATAGGCTTAACTAATCTAGTTTCATGGCGGCTCCCCTCCGCAAACTGTTCATAGTGAACATTTTATGGGGATGAGGGACTGGGAGATAACGGCACTAAAGTCCCCCAATCAAAAGCAGGGTTGCTAAGACTGCCGGGGGGGGTGAACTATTTTTCGATTGGGCCGGTCGTAACAGTCGCCGTGACACAAAAGGTGAAGGCGGAGGTTAAACAAGCTCAGGGGGTCTGTAGCTTCGACGTAGGGGTAATTAGTGTGAGACATTTCGCTCGTGTCGATGATGGTGACGGTGCCTTTGCCGATAACAGAGATCAGGCCGTCTCGTTCAAACATTGCACAGGTGTCTTCATCGATACCGATGCCCATTCTATCCGGGTGAGAGGCAACAGCGGAGAGGAGACGAGCCATCCGGTTGCGATTTTGGAAGTGTTGGTCAACAATGACTTCGGGAATGATGCCGAGGCCGGTTGCCATATCAACGAGGGAACGGTTAGGAGATTCGCCACTACCGCCACCGGCGATCATGTGATGGCCCATGACTGCGGCACCGGCGCTGGTACCGGCAAGAACGATTTGTCCGAGTTGGACTTGCAGGCGAATTTTTTCCATTAAAGGGGTGTCTGCAAGGAGGGAACAAAGGCGCAGTTGATCGCCGCCGGTCATAAAAACGCCGGTTGCCGCTTCTAGGTAGTCTTGCCAGATGGGGTCTTCGCCTTGGGAGCGTTCGCGGATGTCGAGTACCTGTATGGCTTTTGCGCCCATTTCTTCAAAAATAGCAGTATAGCGCTGACCTATGGCGGCGGGTTCGCGGGAGGCGCAGGGGATAATTGCTATTTGGGCATCCGCAGCGCCGGCGCGAGTAAAAAACGTATGTAGGATTTCGCGTCCGTGTACTTTGTCTTCTGCTCCGCCAATCACCATGATGGCTGATTTGGTTGGTTGGGGCATCCTGGGTTCTATCGGTTGAGATTCTAATTGCAGCATGACATCGCTTGTTAGCAGGCTTGTGGGCGACCGGCTTTGGTTCCCACGATCTATAAAATTGCTTGAATATGAAGTTTAATTCACCAGTCTGGCTTATCTGCTGGCACAGTAGTAAACGCAGGCTGGCTTTTAATTGTCTCATAATCTTTTGGCGATATCGCGTATTTCTTGTGTTTCTATTTTTTGTTTTTTTGCACAGCCTTTGCTGCTCTAATGCTTGTGGGGTAAGTTTGTTGGGCTTAAAATGCTAGTTTTTTATGGGGCGGTTATGGATGGGGCTGGGGTTGGTTTTATTAGGCATTTCTTAACATTTCCAGGGATAGGGGGCCGGTGTGCTAAGATTCTACGTTTTAGATTTTAAATGTTAAGTGTGGTGTTCTTTTTGCCTTGGTTGGCTTTGATGTGTAGTGTTTATTGCGTAAATTTTTATGAGATTTGATGTCCTTACATTGTTTCCAGATTTCTTTAAATCGCCTTTAGAGTCTGGGTTATTGGCAAAGGCTTTAAGTAAGAAAATTGCCGAAATTTTTTTAACTAATCCCCGTGAATTTGCCACAGATAAACATCGGCGTGTGGATGATGAGCCCTATGGGGGTGGGGTAGGGATGGTTCTAAAACCGGAACCGATTTTTGCCGCGATGGAGTCGGTGCCGATGGTGGGCCGGCGAGAGGTGATTTATTTAACACCCCAGGGAGAGCGGATGCAGCAGGGGATGTTTCGGGATCTCGCAGAGAATTTTGACCAGCTTGTTTTGCTTTGTGGTCATTATGAGGGAGTGGATGAGCGGGTGATGAGTTTGGTGTCTCGTGAGGTGTCTTTGGGAGATTTTGTTTTAACGGGAGGTGAAATTCCGGCCCTGACTTTAATTAATGGGGTGGTTCGTTTGCTGCCGGGAACCGTAGGTAAGGCGGATTCTTTAAAGTATGAGAGTTTTGAAAATGGTTTGTTAGATTATCCGCACTATACTCGTCCGCCGGTGTTCCGAGGGTTGAAAGTGCCGGATGTTTTGCTTTCGGGAAATCATGGGGAAATTGAGCGCTGGCGTTATCAGCAGCAACTTGAACGAACTCGCCTCCGCCGGCCTGATTTGTTGGATGGTTAATTGTCATTTGTCATTTGTCATTGGAAAAGCAAAATTAGGGATTGCCAGGGCCAGAATTGGGAATCGGAAATTGAGAATTAGTATTGATCTATGAAGAGTTGGTTTTGTAGCGATGTTTAAGTTAAAGTTTTTGTCGGCTGCGGTTGTTTGTTTTTTAGTGCTGGGGGATATCGGTTTTTTTGCACCTAGAAATGGGGGGAAATGGTTGCAGCTAAGTGTGGCAGAGGCGAGAAGCGGGGGGGGGAGGTCGCGGGGGGGTTCTTTTTCCCGACCAAGTTCTAACCGGCCTTCTTCAAGTCCCTCTCGTTCGAGTGGCAGTTCATCGGGTTATTCTCCTAGCAGACCGGCTGGTTCTAGTTATAATCCGCCAAGAGATAGCGCTCCAAGTGCGCCACCACGATCTTCGGGAAATACGGGCGGACGGGCTAGAGGAGGTGACTGGGATAGACGGCCAACGGTGACGCCGGTGCCGGTGCCGAATTATCCAAGTCGGGGAGGCGGTTACAGTCCAAATTATCCGCCATCTCAGCCATATCCTTATAATCCGCCGCGTTATCCGAGTGGTGGGGGGACGACGGTGATTGTGCCGGTGCCGGTGCCGCAACCTCAACCGCGTTATTATCCTTATCCGGCTCAACCGCCTTATTATCCTTCGCAACCGGTGCCGGCTCAAACGCCTTATTATCCTTCCGGTGGGTCGGTTGCTCAGCCGGTGCCTCCTTCCTATCCAGCCGGTGGCGATTATCGTTCGGGCCGGTCGTCAAATAATGGGGGGTTGTGGAGCTTTTTATTGTTTTTGTTGATTTGTGGTGGAATTTTATTGATTGCTTGGATGATTTTATCGAAGAAAAATAGACATTCACCGCAATCAGAATTAGACAATGATATTGTGACGGTGACTAAGTTACAAGTCGCATTGCTTGCAGAGGCGCGTCACATTCAAGCCGAGTTATCTGATTTGGCGGTAAATTCCGATTTGGAAACAGCGGAAGGGTTAACACAATTTTTGCAAGAATCGGCTTTAGCTTTGTTGCGTTCTCCTGAATATTGGAGTCATGTTTTATGCACTTCCCAAACGGTGAAGAGTCGGGAAGAGGCGCAACAAGTTTTTGAGCAGTTTTCTATTAAAGAACGCAGTAATTTTAGTGCAGAAACCTTGTCTAATGTGGGAGGTTATGTACAGAGACGTTCACCGGCGCCGGTGGATGGTGATGAGGGGCCGGCGGCTTATATTGTGGTGACTTTTTTGGTAGGAACGGCGGATGATAAACCGCTGTTTGATAAGATTTATTCCGCTGAACATTTGCGCGCTGTTTTGACGAGGTTGGCGGGAATAACTTCGGATTATTTGTTTGTGTTTGAGTTGCTGTGGAGTCCGCAAGAAGCAACCGATACTCTGACGTATGATGAGTTGCTGACGGAATATGCGGATATGATTCAGATTTAGTCATTGGTCATTGGTCATTTGTCATTGGTCATGGGTATGGGGTGGGTTTGGTGAAGATAAGTAGAAGCACTTAATTATTTGTAGGATGGGTAGAGCGTAAGCAAAACCCATCAAAGCCTGGAGAGTGTTGGGTTTCGTTCCTCTACCCATCCTACATTACACCCAGAGTTTAATTAAGTTGACTTACTTATAAAGATAAAGGAGGGCGAATAATTGACAAAAAAGCAGTGAGAAAGGAAAATTGACAAATGACAATTGACTCAGGACAAAAAGAATGAATATTCGGATTGGTAATGGCTATGATATCCACCGGCTTGTGGAGGGGCGCCGGTTGATTTTAGGTGGGGTAGAAATTGAGCATTCTTTAGGTTTGTTAGGGCATAGCGATGCGGATGTTTTGACTCATGCGATTATGGATGCTATGTTGGGCGCTTTGAGTTTAGGCGATATTGGTCATTATTTCCCCCCCTCGGATGAAAAATGGGCCGGTGCTGATAGTTTGATGTTGCTTTCTCAGGTGAATAATTTAATTATTGGGCGGGGATGGCAGGTTAGTAATATTGATGCGGTGGTGGTGGCGGAACGTCCGAAATTAAAGCCGCATATTGGCGCGATGCGGGATAAAATTGCGGGAATTTTAGGGGTGGAAGCGGAGCAAGTTGGGGTGAAAGCGACGACGAATGAAAAGTTAGGGCCAGAGGGAAGAGAGGAGGGAATTTCTGCTTATGCGGTGGCTTTGTTGACGAGGGAAAAGTAGGAATTGAAACAAAGGAAAAATATATAAAAATTGGGGATAATGTGATGTTAAATAAACGGCGATGGTTGGCTTTTTTGTTGGCTTTTTTGGTGGCGGTTTCTCTGGGCGGATGTAATGGAATTAGTTTAAAATCGGAGGCTTCACAAGTACCGCAGTTAGTTGATGCAGTGCTGAGTGATCCGAAGACTTTTAATTATCCGCTTTCTCAAGAGTCGCCTAATGTTTTTGGTTACATTTATGAGGGTTTGATTACAGAAAATGGCTTAACTGGTGAGCTTGAGCCGGGGTTGGCGGAGTCTTGGGAAATTGCCCCAGATAAGAGACGAATTGTGTTTACTTTGCGGGATAATCTTAAGTGGTCGGATGGGGAACCGCTGACTGTTGATGATGTAGTTTTTACTTACGAAAAAATTTATTTTAATGAGAAAGTTCCGACGGATGTTAGAGATATTTTGAAAATCGGAAAAGAGCGCAGGTTGCCTGGTGTAAGAAAAGTTGATAGTCGCCGGGTTGAGTTTACGGTACCTGAACCGTTTGCACCTTTTTTGCGTTATACCGGCGGGTTAGCAATTTTGCCAAAACACGCTTTACAAGAGGCTGTCGAAACGACAGATGCGAATGGAAATATTAAGTTATTAACTTTTTGGGGAACGGATACAGATCCGAAAAAAATTGTCGGCAATGGGATGTATGCTTTGGAGGAGTACCAAACAAGTCAGCGGGTAATTTTTCGGCGTAATCCCTATTATTGGCGTAAGGATGCGGCGGGAAAACCTCAACCTTATATCGAGCGAATTGTTTGGCAAATTGTTGAAAATACGGATACATCTTTTTTACAGTTTCGGTCGGGAAGTTTAGATACGGTTGGCATTACGCCTGACTATTTTTCTTTGATGAAAAAGGAGGAAGAAAGGGGGCAGTTTAAGATTTATTCGGGTGGCCCGGAAATGAGTACAACCTTTGTGGTTTTTAATTTAAACCGGGCGAAAAACTCTAAGGGTGAAAATTTGGTTGATCCGGTAAAGTCTCGTTGGTTTAATACGTTGGAATTTCGGCAGGCGGTGGCTCATGCGATTGATCGCCGCAAGATGTTAAATAATTTGTTTCGGGGGTTAGGAGAGGAGCAAAATTCGCCAATTTATAAGCAAAGTCCTTATTATTTAGCGCCGGAACAAGGGCTGAAAGTTTATGATTATAACCCCCAAAAGGCGAAGGAGTTGCTGCAAAAAGCTGGGTTTAAATATAACGCGAATGGGGAGCTTTTTGATGAGCAAGGAAATCGAGTTAGGTTTGAAATGTTGACGAATGCTGGGAATAAGTTAAGGGAGGCAATTGGGGCTCAAATTAAACAAGATTTGGGGGCAATTGGCATTCAAGTTGATTTTAGTGCGATTGCGTTTAATACGATGATTAATAAGGTGTATAATGAGCGGACATGGGATAGTTATATTGGCAAAATAGGCGGTGGTGGAGTTGAGCCGAATAGTGGGGCAAATACTTGGACAACGAAGGGCGGTTTGCACGCTTTTAATTTGGCAGAGCAGCCTGGAGAACCGCCTTTAACGGGTTGGAAAGCGAATGATTGGGAGTTGGAAATTGAACGGCTTTATATCCAGGGTGCGAGCGAATTAGATGAGGCAAAACGCAAGAAAATTTACCAGGAATCTCAGCGCATTACTCAAGAAAATTTGCCGTTTATTTATTTAGTAAATCCTCTGTCTATGGAGGCTGTGAGGGATCGTGTTCAAGGGCTGAATTTTTCTGCTTTAGGTGGGGCTTTTTGGAATTTATATGAGCTTAAAATTGCGGAAGAGGAGTAAACAAATAGGTGCTGAAAAATTGGGGGGCTAGAAAGGGGGCAACTTTAGGGGTATTGCCCCTACGGTTGCATTTTTGGGGTAATAAGAAGGGGACAACCACCCTTCGACAGGCTCAGGGGAAACCAGGGGTATTGCCCCTAGGGTTGTTTTTAGTAATTTTAGTTTTTTTGGTGATAGGTTTGTCGGGGTGCAGCGGGTCTTTTTTAAAACAGCCGACTGCTAGGGGTTCGCAATTGGTAACGGCTATTTTAAGTGACCCAAAAACGTTTAATTGGGCGTTGGTGCAAGAATTTCCTAATGTGTTTTTGATTACTTATGAAGGGTTAACAAGTGAAAATAGCGTTACAGGAAAAATTGAGCCTGCTTTAGCGGAATCTTGGGAAGTTTCTAAGGACAAAAAGCGCATTGTTTTTACTTTGAGAGAAAATTTGAAATGGTCGGATGGTCAACCGCTGACGGCGGATGATGTGGTGTTTACTTACAATGATGTGGTTTTTAATAAAGAGATTCCAACGGATGCGAGAGATAGTTTAAAGGTGGGTAAACGAGGTTTATTTCCGGCGGTGAAGAAGCTAGATAGGCGCAGGGTGGAGTTTAGGTTTCCTGAAGCTTTTTCGCCGTTTTTTCGCACAACAACAGGGCCGGCTTCTGATGGGGTGGCTATTTTACCAAAACACGCTCTTGAAAAGTCGATTAAAACTAAAAATGCGGAGGGAAAACTGCAATTTTTATCAACTTGGGCGGTGGATACTGATCCAGATAAAATTGTGGTGAATGGCCCTTATAAGATGGAAAGTTATTTAACGAGTCAGCGGTTGGTATTTCGGCGAAATCCCTATTACTGGCGCAAGGATGAAAAGGGAAATCAATTGCCAAAGATTGAGAGAATTATTTGGCAAATTACCGATAATATGGATACGCAACTTTTGCGTTTTCGTTCACAAGATTTAGATACAACAGATGGCTGGGGAAGGATGCGACCGGAAGATTTTCCGCTATTAAAAAGAGAAGAAAAACGAGGCAATTTTAGAATTTATACGGCGGGCCCGCGTCCGGGGACAACATTTATTGCTTTTAATTTAAATAAGGGACGTAGAGATGGGAAATTTTTGGTTGATCCGGTTAAGTCGGGTTGGTTTAATACTGTTGAATTTAGACAGGCGATTGCTTATGGAATTGACCGGCAAACGATCATAAATAATAGTTTAAGGGGGTTAGGTGAGTTGCAAAATTCGCCGATTTCGGTGCAAAGCCCTTATTATATTTCTCCAAAAGAAGGCTTAAAACTTTATAATTATAATGTTGAAAAGTCGAAGGAGTTATTGAGGCAGGCCGGTTTCAAATATAATGAAAAAGGCGAGTTATTTGATAAAGCGGGCAACCGTGTTCGTTTTACGCTGATTACGAATGCAGAAAACCAAACTCGTGTAGGAATGGGGGCACAAATTAAACAAAATTTGAGTAAAATTGGCATACAAGTTGATTTTAACCCAATGGCTTTTAATAGCGTTGTGGATAAGCTGACAAATACGCTTGATTGGGAGTGTTATTTGTTAGGATTCACCGGCGGAATTGAACCCCACACCGGCGCGAATGTGTGGCTGACAGATGGGGGTTTGCATAGCTTTAATCAAAAACCGCTGGCTGATCAAGGTATAGAAGGCAGAGAAATTGCCCCTTGGGAGCAAAAAATTGAAGATTTGTATATTCAAGGATCACAAGAATTTGATGAAGCAAAAAGAAAAGCCATTTATGCCGAAACACAACAATTAACCCAAGAATATCTGCCAATGATTTATCTAGTAAATCCTTATTCAATGACAGCAATTCGCAACAATATTGAAGGCGTAAAATATTCCTCCTTGGGAGGAGCATTTTGGAATATCTATAACCTAAAAATCTCCAATAACCCCCAATAACCCGCTATAAACTATCTGCGTTTATCTGCGTTTATCTGCGGTTAAAAAATTCTTAAAAAATCCCCAAACTAAACATGGACTCAGAAACCTTAAAAAACCTCCTTCAATCAGTTGCAAAAGGCAACATAACCCCAGAAATAGCAGCCGAAAAATTAAAGCATTTTGATTATGAAAACGTCGGAGATTTTGCCAAAATAGATAATCACAGAAGTTTGCGAACCGGCTTCCCAGAGGTAATTTGGGGCCCCGGAAAAACGCCGACTCAAATTGCTCAAATTATGGAAAATATGCGCCAGAATTATCCGGTGGTGATGGCGACGCGCATAGAAGCCCAAGTTTTTGCTGAGTTAGATGAAAAACTTCCTGGTTTATTCTATTACCCAGAAGCGCGGATTTGTGCGACGGCACCGGCACCTTTAGAGCCAAAATATGAGGGTGTAATTGGCATTTTATCTGCTGGTACTGCCGACTTGCCGGTGGCGGAGGAGGCGGCTTGTACAGCTTCCCTTTGTGGTTTTGAGGTGTTACGTTTGTGGGATGTTGGAGTGTCAGGAATTCACCGGCTTTTAAGCAATCGTCATGTAATTGCGGCGGCGGATGTTTTAATTGTTGTAGCGGGGATGGAAGGTGCTTTGCCAAGTGTGGTAGGGGGAATGGCAGATTGTCCTGTGATTGGCGTTCCTACAAGTGTTGGTTATGGGGCAAGTTTTGGGGGTGTGGCGCCGCTTTTAACGATGCTGAATTCTTGTGCGGCGGGGGTGGGAGTTGTTAATATTGATAATGGTTTTGGTGCGGCTATGTTGGCGGGGCAAATTTTGCGAACTGCCTTGAGGGTGGGGAGGCGAGAAGGGGGTTTTTAAAACCGCATCCTATAGCAGATAAACGCGGATAGGTTTTTGGTGGGGATTGGGTTTATTTGGGTTGGGTTTTTAGGGTTTTGTCTATTTGTTTTTGAAGGTTTTTTTGGGTGGTTGAGTTGTCTAAAATAAGGGTTGCTAGGTTGCATTTTTCCTCTAGCGACATTTGGCTTTTGATTCGGGTTTCTGCTTGTTCTTGGCTGAGGTTGTCTCGTTGCATTAGGCGTTTAATTTGCGTTTCTGGGTTACAATAGACCACCCAAATTTCTGTGACTAAATCGGTCATTTGGGCTTCAAATAATAAGGGTATTGCTAAGACAATTGTGGGGTGAGAGGTGTTTGAAATTGCTTCGACAAAGCGCTGGCGGACGTAGGGATGAATTTGCGATTCTACCCACCGGCGTTCGTCGGAATTGTTAAAAATAATACTGCCTAATTTTGGCCGGTTTAAACTGCCATCTGCTAAGAGAATATCTGGGTATCTGCTGGCAAATTTTTCTAAAATTGGCGAACCGACAGCCACCGCTTCCCGCGCCAAAATATCGGCATCAAAAACCGGCAGTCCGTATTTTTCCGCCAAATAGTTAGAAACGGTGGTTTTGCCGGTGGCGATGCTGCCGGTTAAACCAATAATGCGTTTTTTGTTGTTAGAGTCTCTGAATGTTTTTAAGTGCATTAATAGCCTCTTGATATTCTTTTATATTGCCTTGTTGTTGATACAAACCGGCAGCTTTTTCTAAATCTTCGCTGGCGGCTTGATTATTTTGGAATTTTAGCTGGGTAGTGGCGCGATTTTTATAAGCATCGGCAGCGCTGATATTTCCCCAGTTTTGATTTATTTGGATGGCTTGATTGTAGGAATCAAGGGCTTTTTGATAGTTGCCTAAATCAAAAAAAGCTATCCCTCGATAATGCCAAGCTAGGGAGTTATTTTGATTGCGCTGCAATGACATATCATAATCTTTAATTGCTCCCAATTTATCGCCTATTGCAAACCGAGAACGTCCCCGATTTAAATAAGCGGTTGCATCATTTTGATTAATTAAAAGCGCTTGGGTGTAATCTGTTAAGGCTTCTTGATGTTTTCCTAACACTGCTTTTACGACGCCTCGATTATGATAGGCGAGGGCATTATTTGGTTGCAGTTGAATAACTTTTGTGTAATCATCTATTGCTCCTTGGTTATCTCCAATGCGGCGTTTTGCTAATCCTCTTCCTAAATAAGCTTCTGCTAAACTGGGACTAATTTGTAAGGCTTGGGTGTAATTTTCTATGGCTGCTTGATAGTTGCCGGTTTGTAAGAAATTGTTGGCTTGATTGTAATAATTCTGCCCCAAAATTTGCTGATTTGGCGGCGGAAAATAGGGAATGGGGGCGTTATTTCCTCGGAGTTGGGCTATTTGTTTGGCGGCAGTTGGGGCCGGTGTGCAAATTATCACCGGCATCGATATCAAAGCAAAAAATATGAAATTAAACTGTTTGTAATTCATGGCGATAGCTTGGCATTTTTACCCGTAATGGTGGATGAGGGATTGAAATAATCCTTCCATCGTATATTCTTGCGCTTCTAAATCAACTCTTCCGAATAATTCTAGGCAAGTTTTGGAAGTTTGGGGGCCAATGGATGCTAAACAAACGTTTTCTAATAATGAGGCGATACCGCTTCCGCCAATATCTGCTTTTTGGATAAGATGGCAAAAGTTTTTGACTGTTTTTGAACTGGCAAAGGTGATAATATCAACGCGGTGATTTTGCAAGGCTTCCCATGCTTGGGGAACGATTTTTTCGGGACAGCGGGATTCGTAGGCCGCGACTTCTATTACTTTGGCATTTTTGGCGGTTAATTCTTTTACTAATACTTCCCTTCCGCCGCTTTCTACTCTGGGAAATAATATGGTTTTTCCTGCAACCTTTTCTGGAAAATTTTCTACTAAACTATCGGCGACAAAGTTGGGGGGAATAAAGTCTGGTTGAATCTGGCGTTGCTGCAAACTTTGGGCGGTTTTTTCGCCGACTACGGCTATTTTTAAGTTGGCTAGGGCGCGAGCATCTTTGTTTTGGGCGAGCAATCTTTCAAAAAAGTAATCTACGCCGTTTGTTGAGGTGAGAATTAACCAATCAAATTGGGATAAGTTGGCTATGCTGTTATCGAGTTCTTCCCAAGAGGAAGGGGGGCCAATTTGAAGTGCCGGCATTTCTATGACGTTTGCACCGGCTGCTTCTAAACGCTTAGTAAAACTGCCAGATTGGCCGGCGGAACGAGTTACCAAAACGGTTTTGTTGCTTAAGGGTGCATCCATAGTATTGAGAATTGGAGGTTTTAGATTAAGAATTTGTTTAGGAGAATTGTTGATAAAAAATTCGCGCAGGCGCACGACTTCTCCAATGACAATTATGGCAGGGGAAAGTGATTCTCCGTTTGTTTTAAAGGAAATATTTCCGAGATTTCCTGTCCAGATTTTTTGATCGGGATGGCTGCTGGAACGAATGACGGCAACGGGGGTGGAAATGGGTTTGCCATGCCGGTGTAATTGATGGATAATTTCATCTAATTGCCGGCCTCCCATTAAAATAACTAAGGTTTCTATATTGGCTAAACTTTGCCAGTCTAGGGCGTCGGGTTCGTGAGCGCTGAGGACGGCAAAACATCGACTTAAAACGGGATCTGTTAGGGGTATTCCTGCTAGTAAAGGGGCGGCTAAGGCTGAGGAAATACCGGGGATAATTTCAAAGTTACAGTCTGCTTTTTGTAAGGCTTGAATTTCGGAGGCGACGCGCCCAAATATAAAAGGATCTCCGCTTTTTAAACGGATGACTTGTTTTCCTTTTTGGCATTGTTCAACTAATAGCCGGTCGATTTCTTCTTGGGGAGTGCTGGGTTTTCCGCCGCGTTTTCCGACTTCAATTAATGTGGCGTTGATCGGCACTATTTTTAACATTTCTTGATTGATCAGCGCGTCATAGACCAAAACTTCAGCAGATGCTAGTAAATTGTAGGCTTCTACGGTTAGATAAGATAAATTTCCGGGGCCGGCACCGACTAAATAAACTTTGCCTTTTGCTATTGTCATAGATCCTTTTTTTTGGAGGAATTTTTGATGGTTATTACAGTTTAAATGTTTTACAAATTAAATAGAATTGCAGCCTAAGTGAATTGGATTTAACTGCATCCTCACATAGCTTAGACTGTAAGATGTTTAGCTAATACATACCATATTTCTGAGGCTCTCGATAGCGGTTTGGACATAGGTTTATCGCGGTTTTATCATAAAATACGGATTCCCGATCAAGTTAGGCGACATTATCGAGTAAAATCAGGAATGTAAAATACGCAACTTTTTGAGAGTTAACAACGCATGGTCTGCTCGCAACAAGCTGACATTGATAATTCGCACCTTGATTTGGACGAACTTAATGAGAGATTTGAAAACGCGCACCCCAAGGAAATTTTGGCCTGGTGTCTTCGCAACATCCCCACCGGCCTGATCCAAACCAGCGCTTTTGGTGTCACCGGCATGGTAATTATGGATCTTTTGTATCGGGAACTAAAGCCTAATCCGCCTGTGCCGGTGTTGTTTTTGGATACGCTTCACCATTTTAAAGAAACTCTTGACCTTGTGGAACGCAGTCGCCAGCACTACAATTTGGATCTCAGAGTGTATAAGGTAATTGATGCTGAGTCCCGCGAACTTTTTGCGCGTCGCTATGGTGATTTGCTGTGGGAAAAGGATGTGCAAAAATTTCACTATCTCACAAAGGTTGAGCCTTTGCAGCGGGGTTTATCAGAGTTGAATACACAGGCTTGGATAACTGGCCGGCGTAGGGATCAATCTGATAGTCGCACAAAGTTATTCGTTTTTGAGCGAGATATCAAAAAACGCATTAAGGTCAATCCTTTGGCGTCTTGGACTCGCAAAGAAACGTGGTCTTATGTGTTGGAGCATAATGTTCCTTATAATGTGCTACATGATATGGGGTATGCCAGCATTGGTGATGAACCGCTGACGACGCCGGTGGGAGCAGACGAGCACGAGCGGGCGGGCCGGTGGCGTGGTACCGGCAAGACAGAGTGTGGGATTCACATCTAATTTACTGTGGGTAAAAAGTCAGTCGTCAGTGACAGATTCGGTATGTTTGTAAGAGTCAATAAAACTGACTACTGACTAAATTTTATGGGGGGAATTATGAAAATAGTAAAATTGAGAAACCCGGTTTTTATTACAAACCGGGTTTTTTAGGTTTAGGCTATAATGTTTGATAAAACTGCGGAAGTTTAGGCAGATGTTTATTCCAAAAAATAATTTCTACATTTCCCCGGCAGATTATTTAGAAGCTGAACAAATCAGCCCTATTAAACATGAATACCGGCGGGGTCATGTTTATGCAATGACGGGGGCAAAAAATCCTCATGTTGTGATTGCAGGAAACCTAGTAAGGCGGTTAGGTAATCATCTTGATGAAAGTAACTGCATCGTCTTAACATCTGATACAAAAGTCCGACTTGAGGAAGCAAATTGTTATTATTATCCTGATGTGGCTGTAACCTGTGATCAACGGGATACAACTTCAACGGATGATTTTATTCGCTATCCCGTTTTGATAGTAGAAGTGCTTTCTCGTTCGACGGAGAATTTTGATAGAACTGAGAAATTTGCTGATTATCAAACTTGCTCTACGCTGCGGGAATATGTATTAGTAAGTCAAAACCAGATGAAGGTCGAATGTTTCCGTTTGGATGAGTCGGGAAATTGGAATTCACAAATTTATGAAAAAGGTTCGGAGGTTTATTTAGAAAGCGTAGATTTTCAGGTTTCAATTACGGATATTTATCAAAAAGTAGCGGGGTTAATCTAATTTAAAAAATCTCTAATTTTAGAAAGTGCTTAAATTAATTTAAAAAGGAGTTTTCCTAGATGTTTGTCTCTAAAAACAATTTTTACATTTCACCAGCAGATTATTTAGAAGCTGAACAAATCAGTCCGATTAAACATGAATATCGGCGGGGTCATGTTTATGCAATGACGGGGGCAAAAAAACCTCATATTGTGATTGCAGGAAACTATATTACCCTGCTTAATAATCATCTCCGTAATAGCCCCTGTCTAGTTCTTTCATCAGATATCAAAGTCCGACTTGAGGAAGCAAATTGTTATTATTATCCTGATGTGGCTGTAACCTGTGATCAACGGGATACAACTTCAACGGATGATTTTATTCGCTATCCCGTTTTGATAGTAGAAGTGCTTTCTCGTTCGACGGAGAATTTTGATAGAACTGAGAAATTTGCTGATTATCAAACTTGCCCTACGCTGCGGGAATATGTATTAGTAAGTCAAAACGAGATGAAGGTCGAGTGTTTCCGTTTGGATGAGTCTGGAAATTGGAATTCACAAATTTATGAAAAAGGTTCGGAGGTTTATTTAGAAAGCGTAGATTTTCAGGTTTCAATTACGGATATTTATCAAAAAGTCCCTGGCATTGTCTAATCAATAATCCTTACTTTGAGCAAAAAAATGATTAAAGTTCTGCATCTTTCGGATATTCATATTGGCAGCGGTTTTTCGCACGGTAAAATTAATCCAGTAACGGGATTAAATACACGATTAGAAGATTTCGTCAAGACTCTTTCGCTGTGTATTGATAGGGCAATTTCTGAGTCGGTGGATTTGGTTGTATTTGGGGGAGATGCGTTTCCGGATGCTACACCTCCGCCCTATGTTCAAGAAGCGTTTGCAACTCAATTTCGCCGCTTAGTGGATGCGGATATTCCGACAGTTTTGTTAGTAGGAAATCACGATCAACATTCCCAAGGACAAGGCGGTGCAAGTTTGTGTATTTATCGCACTTTGGGAGTGCCAGGTTTTATTGTGGGAGATCGTTTAGAGACTCACAGGATTGAAACAAAAAGTGGGCCGGTGCAAGTGTTAACTTTGCCTTGGTTAACTCGCTCAACTTTGATGGCGAGAGCGGAAACAGAAGGGATGGCAATTGCTGATGTGAATAATTTATTAAATGAAAAATTGCGGTTAGTTTTGGAAGGGGAAATCGTGCGGTTAGATAAAGATGTGCCGACAATTTTGTTAGCGCATTTGATGGCAGATAAGGCAGAATTAGGTGCGGAGAGATTTTTGGCGGTGGGGAAAGGTTTTACTATTCCGATGTCGTTGTTGGTGCGTCCTTGTTTTGAATATGTGGCGCTGGGGCACGTTCACCGGCACCAAAATTTGAATCGGCAAAATAATCCGCCGGTGATTTATCCGGGGAGTATTGAACGGGTGGATTTTAGTGAGGAAAAAGAGGATAAAGGTTATGTGATGTTGGAGGTGGAAAAAGGCAGGGTAAATTGGGAGTTTTGTAAGTTACCGGTGAGGTCTTTTGTAACAATTCGGGTCGATGTTTCGGAGGCGGAAGATCCCCAGGCGATGTTGGTGGAAAAAATTGGTAAGAAAGAAATTAACGATGCGGTGGTGCGGTTGATTTATCAGGTGCGTTCTGAGCAGCTAGATTTGATTGATAATGCTGCGATTCATAAGGCGTTAAATGCGGCTCATAGTTATACAATTCAGGCGGAATTAGTGAGTCAATTGGCGCGTCCGCGTGTGCCTAGTTTAGTGGCCGGTGGGGGTATTTCTCCGATGGAGGCGTTGAAAAGTTATTTGGAAAATCGCAGTGATTTGAAAGATATTCAGGGGGATTTGTTGGTGGCGGCGGAGGGTTTGTTGGGGGGAGAAGAGGGGGATAAACAGTTGAATTTGTTGTAAAAATTCCCCAAATTTTAACTTAATTAACCACCGACTCAGAAAAAAATGAGACTTTATAGCCGTGACAACTATTGAAGTTTTTATAAACTTAGGTTTTCCGAAAAACCTGGTTTCTCAATCTGCCGATTCTGCCGGCTTAAAATGCCTTCGATTTTTTCAATAACCCTAACCAAATCCTGATGCTTAACTAATTGCTCTAATTCTGTTAAGGCTCCTTCTGCTTGTTCAATTTTTTGCAGTAAAGATTCTGTTTCTAAATATGCGTTGATTTCAGGATTATGTAGTTCTGAACTCATGTTAGATGCAGGATATTTTACCAATTCTTCCAACTGAGCTAACGCCATCTCTGCTGTCTCAATTTGTTGTATAAGCGAACGCGCCACCGTCGCACCTTCTCTTGCTGATTCTGTAAGATCCTGAACACGGATTTTAAAACGATTAGCAAGCTGGTCTACTTGCCGACCGGCTTCAAAAGTTTGGCTAACTAATTTCCCAATTTCAGACGTAACGTTGCTAAATTCGCTAAAGTGATCTCCCGAACGATGCGCCACAACGGCTGCTTGCATAGCTAAATATCGCACTTGCTGGCTAACTTTTGCAATAAGTACCGAAGCAGCATTAATTGTCTCTAATTCTTTGGCTAAAGCCTTGCCAATATCGACAATTTGATCCGTATTCTGGCAAATAGCATTCACACCGGCAAAAGTTGCCTGAAAAGCCTTTCGGCCTTCCAGAGACAGAAGTTTTCCAATTTGAATAAACTTTTGATTTAATTGCGAAATTCTTTTTGCTTGCTTCATTAATCGAGATTGCTGTTCGCTCAAAAGTTGATTTTGGTTTTGTAGTTCAACTAAATTAAACTCTAACAATTGCGTGTAACCTTTCGCTTTATTTTGTTCTTTTTGAATGAGATTAAGCGAGTTATGAATTTCTAACTTTTGCAAGCGGATAACTTCATAAGATAAACTGAGCATTTGCGATTGACCGAGCAGCAAAACCCGCATATCAAGTAAGCGAAAACTATTATCATCGTAGACAATAACCACCGGCTCATATACCAAATCTTCAGAGCGATTTAGCGCAATTTTTGCCGCTTCATCAATTTTGCTATTCTGAGAAAGTAGCAAAGCAGGAATTTTAAAAAAATCTAAAATCGCACCTATAGGGCGCTGCATATAAAGTTCAATATTATAAGGTTGACTCATCCATTCATAAAATTTTCGCCGTGAAATCATTCCCACCAAGCGCGGGCCATTAAGCACCATTACCCCCGGAATTTCTGGTTGGTGAGCAAAGGTTTTCGCCACAATATTGCCGGGGATTCTTTGGCTAACTTGAAAGTGATGGCTGGGCAAGTTGCCAATGGTAGAATCAGGAGTGAGTTGAGACAGATCAATCATTCACGGAGGATGCCGACAGCAAAAACGAGATTTTCTTTATGTTGACACAAATAATTAAGATAGTAACCTAAATTATTAATTAACCGATTTTGCTGCCTTTTTTTTGACAAGCCCGCGCTGACAGCACAAAGAGTGCTAAAGTTACAATCAAGTATGTCATTAATAGAAATGCAGTGTTAGACCCCTCTGGATTCTCCCCCCCCCACCGGCTTCCTCTTCAGCGTTGGCAGATTTTCTCACAACAGCCAGACCTCTGCGTACAATTGGCTGATGCTACCGGTTTATCAGCGGTTTTAGCACAAGTTCTTATTAATCGCGGTCTTAAAAATCCTACCGAAGCCCAATTTTATTTAAACCCAGACTCAATTGTTTTACCCTCCCCAATTGATGAATTTCCAGACTTGCAAAAAAGCGTCGATTTGTTGGTTCAAGCCATTAGTTTAAAACAAAAAATTGCTATTTGTGGAGACTATGATGCCGATGGAATGACCAGCACTTCATTGTTGCTAAGAGCATTGCGTTGGTTGGGGGCTGAAGTTGATTATGCCATTCCCAGCCGTATGAGCGAAGGCTATGGAATTAACATCCGAATTGTTGAAGAATTCCACCGCGAAGGTGTGGAAATAGTTTTAACAGTTGATAATGGAATATCAGCCTATGAGCCAGTTTTTCGTGCCAGGGAATTAGGCTTAAAAGTGATTGTAACCGATCACCATGATATCCCCGACAAATTACCGCCGGCAGACGCAATTCTAAATCCCAAATTAATCAGAGAAGATTCTCCCTATCGGGGAGTTGCTGGGGTAGGAGTTGCCTATATTCTCGCTGTTTGCCTTGCTCAAAAGTTAGGCAAAACTCAAGGCTTAATTACGCCTTTACGCTCATTAATGACATTAGGAACTATTGCCGATTTAGCGCCTTTAACGGGGGTAAACCGGCGCTGGTTAAAGCTGGGTTTGCGGCAGTTACCTACATCAGAATTAGCAGGAATTCAAGCCTTAATTCAAGTGGCAGGAGTAAAAGCGAGAGAACAGGGAAATTTTTACATAAAACAAGAAAATAAAAACACAAAATCTTTAAAACCCGAAGATATTGGCTTTAGGCTTGGGCCGAGAATTAATGCAGTGGGAAGAATTGGCGACCCGCAAATTGTCATTGACTTGTTAACTACAGATGACATGGGATTGGCATTAGAAAAAGCCATGCAATGCGAACAAATTAATCAGCGCCGGCAGCAACTTTGCAAACAAATTGAAAAAGAGGCGGTGGAGTGGGTAGAAAATAGCCAAATTAACTTATTAGAAAAGCGAGTTTTGGTGGTAGTGCAGCCAAACTGGCATCATGGAGTAATTGGCATTGTTGCCTCGCGGCTAGTAGAAAGATACGGCGTGCCGGTGTTTATTGGAACCTACGAAGATAGCGGACATATTCGCGGATCTGCGCGCAGTATTCCAGAGTTTCATGTCTTTGAAGCTTTGCAATTTTGCGATGATTTGTTAGGCAAATATGGCGGACATCGTGCGGCGGGAGGCTTTTCTTTGAAAGCAGAAAATTTACAAGCATTTAGCGACCGGCTTAGTGTTTTCGCACATCGCTGTTTAGAACCGGCACACTTAAAACCTTTGGTACAAATAGACGCCGAATTAAATTTAGATGAAATTAATTTAGATTTATATCGTCAAATAGACGCTTTACATCCCTGCGGAATTGAAAACTCAGAGCCGGTTTTTTGGGTTTCAAATGTGCGAGTCGTTGAGCAAAAAATTGTGGGAGAAAATCACCTGAAAGTCACCCTTTCTCAACAGTTAAAAAATGGTGGATATGCTCGCATTCAAGCAATGGCGTGGCGATGGGGAGAGTATTTTCCTTTACCCGTTCGCCTGGATGTCGCTTATCGCTTAACCGAGAATAATTGGCAGGGAAATACAAATCTTGAAATCGAAATTATTGGCGTGCGCTTACCGCAAGAACAAACAGATCAAAGTGTGCCGGTTGCAGCACTAGCCAAAGCAGAATTTTATTATGAAAACCAGAAATATAATTGCGCCTTGTATGCAAAAAATTCCGGGCAAGAGATAAGAATCAAAACTCCCCAAGGGCAAGTTTTAGCCATTGAAAAAGGGCAAAAAATTGGTATTTTTGGAACCAATCGAGAAACAGCATTGCCGGTGGATGTGCGACAAAAGCAGTTTTTTAACTTAATTAAATCAGCAATGGCAGCTTTACAAATGTAGGTTGGGTTGCCAAACCCAACCTATTATAAAAAACCCACACCCAGCTTTTAACTAATCCATTTCTGAAATTTGTTAACCAAACTATTAACAGATTGACCTAACTGTTTTTTTACCCGCCAGCGCTGGAAAGCTTGCTCGTATTCTTCACCCTCACTTTGATAGCTATTCCAGCCTTGCAAAGCCAGTCCTAAGCCCCAAAATAACAGAATATATAAAGACCAAGATAGCTCGCCAGAACCGGCCAAATTTAACAGGACAAAAAAGCTGTTAAAAATTCCATAGTTAACAGCGTTCTTTTTTAATTTCTTGCGGCGATAAGTTTCAAAAACTTGGCGTTCTTCAAAGTCACCTGAACGGCTTAACCATTCTTTTTCGGCGGCTTCCAAATGAGCAAGAGGAATGTTTAAATCTTGAGCAATTTCTAACATTTGAGCGCGAGAAATTTCCCCGCCTTCTTCTTTTCGAGATAAAGCTAAATGTAAAATTTGCTGTACTTCGTCTTGACTATAAGTAGGTGCGAGCCCGGTTTTTTGGGCTGGGGAACGGTCTGTTGTTTTTAAATTTTCTGAAGAAACCATCACAGTAGCCTTTTCAGTATCACTATCCTTTCTATTTTGCCTGACTTTTTGACAATTGACAGGGGGGAATATCCGATCCACCCTAGTAGGGTGCAGCTTTGTTTAGAAATCGGTTAAAATAACCAAATACTTTTTACAAAATCATCCCAACAACAACCCCCTATGAATTTAAGTATCACCGGCAACCAATTATCTATCGACTTAGAATGGTATGAGCAACTTTGGGCATTTACCCTCAATGAAACCATGTCTATTCCCCTTGCTCATATTGAAAGAGTCACCGCAGAAGAACCCCAAAGCACTTGGGCAGAACTTCGCGCACCCGGAACATTTTTACCTGGCATTATAAAGGCCGGTACTTATTACACTCGACGCGGAAAAGAGTTTTGGTATGTCACAAAAGACAAGGATTATTTAACCCTTGAATTAATCGATGAACCTTACAACCGCATCATTTTAACCCTCGATAACAATCAAGCATGGATTGACCGCATAAATCAGGCGAAAGGTATGAATTAGAAAACCCATGAAAAAATATCTAACTGTTGCCGGCGCGACTTTGTTATTGATTGTTTTCCTCAGTATCACTTTATTTGCGAAGGAGAATACCTCTGTGGAATCGGTAGACCAAAACAACCAAAAACTAGAAAAAGTAGCCTCTAATTTTAATTTCGTCGAGGGGCCGGTGTGGATGCCCGCCGGCTATTTAATTTTCAGCGATATTCCCGCCGATACTCTTTACAAATATCAGCAAAATCAACCTGTTGAAGTCTTCCGGAAACCATCAGGAAACGCCAATGGAAACACCCTCGACAAGCAGGGAAATTTAATTACCGCAGAGCATAAAAACCGCCGTGTTTCCCGCACCGGCCAAGATGGAAAAATTATTACTTTAGCAGATAAATTTGAAGGCAAACTGCTCAACAGTCCCAACGATGTGATAGTCAAATCAGATGGCAGTATTTACTTCACAGATCCGCCTTACGGCATCCAAAAAAAAGACGAAGAATTAGGCTTTTATGGCGTTTACCGCATCGCCCCTGATGGCAAACTAAGCTTATTAGCAAAAGACTTTATCCGTCCCAATGGATTAGCATTTTCTCCCGATGAGAAAAAGCTTTATGTCAACGACACAGAAAAAAATCACATGAGAGTTTTTGATGTGCAAACTGATGGAAGTTTGGCCGGCGGAGAAGTCTTTGCAGAAATGAAAGAAGAAGGCAAAAACGGCGTACCCGATGGCATCAAAGTTGATGTCGAAGGAAATGTTTATAGCACCGGCCCTGGCGGAATTTGGGTATTTTCTCGCACCGGCCAATTAATCAATAAAATCGCTGTCCCAGAAAGTGCCACTAATTTAGCTTGGGGAGATGAAGATTACAAAACCCTTTACATAACAGCCGGTAAAAGCTTATACAAAATCCGGTTAACAATTGCTGGAATAAAACCAGGAGTAAATTAACAGGTGCAAGCACCGGAAGTCTAAGCTATAATCAAGAAAATTTGAAAGCGGGAGTCATGCAAAATGGAACGCAAAACAAGCCGGCGCAAATTTTTACTAACCACCGCATCCGTAGCGGGTGGAATTGTTGCCTGTTCAGCAGTTAAAAGCCAGCAACCAGAAGTTTCAACACTGACAACCAAAGCCGAAATAACCGGCACAATGCCAGAGCGAATATTAGGAAAAACCGGCATAAAACTTCCCATTTTTGGATTAGGAGGCGCCGGACAAACCCCACTTTCAAAAACAGGACAAGAAGCAGCCTCAATACCAATCATTGAACGCGCCTTGCAACTAGGCATTAAATACTTTGATACAGCCGCAGAATACGGCCCCAGCGAAGAGAATTTAGGTAAAATATTACCACAGTATCGAAAACAAATTTTTCTAGCCAGCAAAACCCATGCACGCGACAGAGATGGAGCATGGCGACACTTGGAAAATTCCCTTAAACGTTTAAAAACAGATTACCTTGATTTGTGGCAATTGCACCACGTTTCTTTGGCAGAAGAAATTACCGAAATTTTCAGTAAAAATGGCGCAATAAAAGCCCTAGAAGAAGCAAAACAACAAAAACTAATTCGCTTCACCGGCATCACCGGCCACCACGAACCTGATATCATAGCCGAAGCCTTGCGTCGGTATGATTTCGACACAACATTAATCTGCGTAAATGCAGCAGATAAACATCATCCGCGTCCCTTTATTCCCGCCGTCATGCCAATAGCAAGACAGAAAAATATAGGCGTTATTGCGATGAAAGTGCCGGCCTATGGAAGGTTATTTAAAAATGGCATTCTCGACGGAATGGAGCAAGCGATGGGCTACAGCCTTTCCGTTGCCGGTGTGCATACTTGCGTCATCGCCGCCGAAACACCAGAGCAACTAGAATCAAATGTGAGAGTCGCCCAAGCTTATAAGCCTTTAAGTGAGAAAGAAATGGCAGCCATCGAACAGCGAACCGCAACCGCATGGCAAGATAACACCTTTTTCCGCGCTTGGACGTAGTTAGGTTAGCACACTTTTAAATTTTAACCTCCGCAGGAGGTTTTCTTCCTGTAGGCACCGATTTTAATCGGTGTCTATTTTTATGCTGATCATCAAAAAACCTTTTACCAAGTTTGCGAAATTATCTCCCTCACAGGTGATGCTATAAACAGAAGACAATCATTGCTTAAAAAAGCCAACCATGAGCCAATCAATCATTCAATTAGCCGACAATTTACCCAGCGAAAACATCACCATTTCCGCCTTAAAAGCCTTAGATTTTGTTGTCCCCGGAGAGTGGCAAAATACAGTAGGTTTCGCCAACATGGTGCGGGAAATCACCGGCAAAAAAGACCCCGACAAAATCCAAAAAATCAGCGAACGCGCTTTATGGATTTACAATGATGAATCTCTAGGTTATCAAAAAGCAATTTGGCTTTATCAAATCGTTGATAATGCAGACAGTGCAATGGGAATGGCAGCAATGGCAAATAAAGTCAGCCAGTCGATATCCTTTCTCGGCTTTTTAAACAAATTAACACCCAAAGCAGATACAATTCAATCGGTGGATTTGTGTATTAAATTAGTAGCAGAATTAATTGCATTTTGCATACTTAACCGCATTCCAATTTACAGCATTCCTGACTTTGTAAAAGCCTTGCCAAACTATCACAATGAAGCCGTAATGCGTATGGCGGCGCTGGTATGTTTTGATGGTTTAATTCCCTTGGGGCCAGACTTTTTACAGGTTTCTGGAAGAACGATTAACGGTTTAAATCCGGCCATGTTAGAGCAAAATCCTGTGTTTCAAAAAGTCAGCGGTTTAATCCCCGGAAATAACGCTCAGAATAAGCTAGGTTTTATCAGTCAAACCTTTAATTCTGCCCAAGGTTGGATGGGAAATTTGGTATCATCGCGGGGGTTGAAACCGGCCAGTATTTTAGGGAAATTGCAAGGTTTTGTGGATGTGGCGGATGATAAGTTAGATTATGTAGCGGCGTTTTTGGATATGACGACGAATTATTATGAGCATACAGGCATTCAAACAGTGTCTAGGTATCTCATTAACGAAGCGGCGCAGCAAGTGAAGAAATAGCAAATAACAAACCGGGTTTTTCTTAAGAACTCCTATATTTAAACCTTTAAATGTTAGGAAAAATCCGGTTTGTCTACTATTTTTTCATTGTTTTAATCACCCACTCTTTCCCTTGTTTTCCATAGTGATGCAAAATCGGGCAATTCCTAACCCAATTTAACCGGCAATCCTCCAAAAAACCCCTAATTCCTAACCGTCTCCAAACTTCCCCTCCCCTCCAACAACTGCGTAACCGCATTCACAACCAACTGAGCAGAACCAACAAAAAAATCCCTATCCAAACTCTCCGGCTTATCCGAAAATTGATGATAATGTGGATTCCGTAAATTAGCAGTATCCGTCACCAAAACCGCCCCAATACCATTTAACCAAAAAGGAGCATGATCACTCCGCAAAACATCAGGAATTAACGCCCCCTTCAAAGGCACCGGCAACCCAAAAACAGCAGGCAAACCACCCCCCTTAACTTCCTCAAAAACCCGCAAAAGCGGCAAATGTTCAGTATCACCAACCACCGCCAAAAAATCCCCCTTATTACTAACACCAGAAACCGGCAACCCCTGCGGCAACTTCTGACAACCAGCCACCCGACAAGCAAAACCAATCATATCCAAAACCACCACCCCCCGCACATCATCTAACCGCACATCCCCCCCATTAAACGCCAAACTCCCCAACAAACCCCTCTCCTCCGAATCAAAAAACACCACCCCCAAACCCCTCGCCGTCTCACTTTGTACCAAAAGGCGCGCCACCTCCAACACCGTCGCCACCCCCGTCGAATTATCATCAGCCCCCGGAGACACCGGCACAGTATCATAATGCGCCCCCACCAAAATCACCCCCGCACTCGCATCCGTTCCCTGACGTTGCGCCCACACATTCACACCCCCCTCAAATTCCTGTAACTGCGGTTGCAATCCCAACTCACTTAACCTATTGATAATATATTCTTGCGCCCGTTGTCGGTCATTATTTGTATATCGCTGAAAATTCAACTCTTTAATGTGAGAAAACAACCGCTCAGAATCTACCTTTGGCCCTTGCACACGATATACCTGAGCAGAAGCCGGTTTATCCACAACCGCTATCTCCACCTCCTGAGAAAACCAAAACGAACCCATCAAAACCACCAAACACACCAGCAACCCCACCAACACCCATCGCCTCATAACAAACCTCATCCCTAGCCCCAAAAAACTGATCAATAAAAAAGGGGATGTCAATTCATCCCCTTACCTTAATTTTGCTCAAAACTAGCAGCTAATGACCAATTACAACTGAGGAACAAACTGCTCTTTTTCCGGCACCACAGTGTACTCAGCCACAATTTGCCGGAACTCCTCACCATCAATCGTTTCTTTTTCAATCAGCAAATCAACAAGCCGGTCAATCACCTCGCGGTTTTCCCGCATGATCCGCTTCGCATCCACATAACACTGCTCAACAATCGAACGAACAGCCACATCAATCTGAGAAGCAATTTTCTCAGAATAATCAGACTTATTCATCCAATCCCGGCCCAAAAACACCTCACCTTGCTGGCTTTCCAGAGACAAAGGCCCAAGCTCAGACATCCCCAAACGAGTCACCATTTGGCGAGCCATTCCAGTCACCTGCTGCAAATCATTACCCGCGCCAGTCGTCACCTCAGAATCGCCAAAAACGATTTCCTCAGCAGCACGACCACCCAAAGCACCCGTAATACGAGCCTTCAATTGCGAACGAGAAACCAAACTCTGATCCTCACCAGGCATAAACCAAGTCAAACCACGAGCCTGTCCACGCGGCACCAAAGTCACCTTCTGCACCGGATCATGGTCTTTAATCAAAGTCCCAACAATCGCATGACCAATTTCGTGATAAGCAATCAAACGCTTACTTTTGCCATCCACCAGCGGCGTACCTTCCATACCGGCAACCACACGGTCAACAGCATCATCAATCTCCAGCATCGTAATAGCATCCTTGCGCCGGCGGGCCGTCAAAATCGCCGCCTCATTCAGCAAATTCGCCAAATCAGCACCCGAAAAACCAGGAGTCCGGCGAGCAATCGCATCCAGAGAAATATCGGGCCCTAACTTTTTATTACGAGCATGAACCCCCAAAATCTCCAACCGGCCCTTAATATCCGGCGTATCCACCATCACCTGCCGGTCAAACCGGCCCGGACGCAACAGCGCCGCATCCAAAACATCAGCCCGGTTAGTCGCAGCAATAATAATAATTCCGCTATTGCCCTCAAAACCATCCATCTCAGTCAACAACTGGTTTAGAGTCTGCTCACGCTCATCATTACCACCACCAATACCGGCCCCACGCTGGCGACCCACCGCATCAATTTCATCAATAAAGATAATGCAAGGCGCATTTTCCTTAGCCTTCTTAAACAAATCACGGACGCGGGACGCACCCACACCCACAAACATCTCCACAAACTCAGAACCAGAAATGCTAAAGAACGGCACACCGGCCTCACCAGCAATCGCCTTAGCCAACAGAGTTTTACCAGTTCCCGGAGGGCCAACAAGCAAAACACCTTTAGGAATTTTTGCACCAACCGCCGTAAAGCGTTCCGGTTTCTTCAAGAAAGTAACAACCTCTTGCAGTTCTTCCTTAGCCTCATCAATACCGGCCACATCATCAAACAAAATGCCGGTTTTCGCTTCCATACTAAAACGAGCCCGCGACTTGCCAAAATTCATCGCTTGGCCAGGGCCACCCGGCACATTATTAGACCGGCGGAACAAGAAAAACAACCCCGCCATCAGCAACAGAGGGAAAACCAAATTCCCCAACAAACCCCAAACAGCGCCATCATTCCGCACAGGGTGAGTGTCAAAATCAATAGTAGACTCGCGCAGTCTCGTAATTAATTGAGGAGCATTCGCCGGCAAATCTACCCGCAAACGCTGCAACCGATTATCCAGATCCGGGTCAACCGCCTCCACAATCGCCGTGCGGCCACCCTCATACAGATCCACCCGCGTCACGCGGCCAGCATCCAGGTATTCCAAAAACCGGCCATAGCTCATCCGAACATTAGCAGCATTATTACCGGCTTCTACGGTCGCATTGGCAAAAACGCCTTGCCACACAAAAAACCCAATTACCAAAGCAGGCACAGCCCACAATAAACCAATTTTCCAGTCAAATTTCATAGATGGCCTCTAGTTATAGTTATCAGCATAGGCAAATACAGACACCTGCCTAAGCTTGCTGTTGTGTGGAGATACTTCTATCCCCTCTATCCTCTCTCCAAAAGCACTGGGGAATGCTTTTCGGCTGATGTGTTCACATCAGTAGGTTTTTAGATTCAGGCTGCAATGGCTTATCAATTCCTTTGATTATGGCAGCATTTGATATCGTGGCCCTTTGGGTTGCCCTTTGGCCCAGCCACTTGTTCAAGCCAAGCCGGCCAGCCTTATAGACAATAAGAATCACTTCTCCCTCAAATCTTAATTAAATTTAACGTAATTATCATAATTGAGGCAAGCCCGCAAAGCGAATCCAAAGCACCGCAAGTGTTTCAGCGCTTTAGATTGTTTTTTCCTTCCCTCAGTCTTGGGCCATCGGTTCCCTCTCTCCCCTTAACCCCACCTTCAGTCCGCCAGGCCAAAGCTTCTTATCCCAGTCCAGGTTGCCTTTCTGTTTTTCTCTGAACCGGCCACCATCGTTATTATTTACTCGCTGTGAACTTGCATTTTTAATGTTTTTTACTCTCTTATAGAAAGACTTATTCCAGCCCCTCAGCACCTTTATTCTCAACCTGCAACTTTTAATTTGACCCCACAACCCTTTAAGTCCTTATCAATTTATTACTCTTCCTCAACTAACAAGCTGCCGTTCTCCACAGCTTATCTTTTTTCGCCAACTGAGCAAGGGGCCGGCTTCAACAAGAACGAGCAAAAAAAGCATAACTCCTAATTTTACAGCCCAACTCAACTACTTGTAAAAGTATTTTCGTAACGTTTTGCCTAGAAACACATAAAAAGGCTAAAAAATATCCTCTTCCTAAAAAATAATACGCCGGACTTATCAAAAAAAATCAATGGTAAGAATAAAGGACTCAAGGGACTATAGAAAAGCGGGGGCATCGCAGCAAAGAACCGCAAAAAATACTTATGGATTGAATTTAATATTTATTTTAAAATTGGTGCCACTAAGTCGCCCATAAATCCACTAAAGGCTGTAAGCTTACATTTAACGAAAACAAAAACAGGGCCAGAACTAAAATCAGAGCGTTGCACTGAAGATAGCTTGCCCTAACCAGAAAACATATTGCCGGGGGGCCAACGCCAAAAAAACCGCCCAAGCCCAACAGCAATAAAGTACCCAAAATGTAAACCATACCTATCACCAACAAAGTTGATAGCGGTTCTACCAGCCATTCACCAAACCAAGGTAAATGCAAAAAGAATCGCTAAGAGGATTCCCTATGACTAAATTTTCCAGCGCAATTTCGAGACGTAAATTTCTATTCACCGCCGGTGCCACCGCAGCCAGTTCAGTTTTATTAAAAGGCTGTTTAGGGAACCCCCCAGAAAAAGCCGGTAGCAAAGTCGAACAAGTACAAGCTATTAATTTAAGCGCCGATCAACTTCCGGAAACAAAAACCGTCACCCTGGGAATAATCGGACAAACCGATGCAGCGCCTTTGATTATAGCCAAAGAAAAAGGATTCTTTGCCAAATATGGAGTAAGCGACGCCCAATTACAAAAACAACCATCTTGGGCAGTTATTAGAGATAAACTCGAACTCGAAACAGCCGGTGGAGGCTTAGACGGTGCCCACGTTCTTACCCCCATCCCATATTTAATGTCCCTGGGAACGATCACCAAAGGCAACAAGAAAATCCCAATGATCGTGCCAATGCGGATCAACATAGACGGACAAGGCATCACCGTATCCGACAGCCTCAAACCAACAGGAGTCAAACTCGACACCTCGGTAATGAAAGCAGAAGTCGAAAAAGCCAAAACAGCCGGGAAAAACCTACGCTTCGCCCACACCTTCAAAGGCGGCACAAGCGACATGATGCTGAGATACTGGTTAGCAGCCGGTGGAATCGACCCCGATACCGACGTCACCGTGCAAATCGTCCCCGGTTCGCAAATGGTACCAAACATGAAAACTGGCGACATCCAAGGATTCAGCGTTGGTGAACCCTGGCATAAACGCGCCATCAGCCAAAAAGTCGGCTACACCGCCGCCATCCAAGGCGAAATCTGGAAAGACCACGCCGAAAAAGCCCTCACCTTCCGTAAAGAGTGGGCAGAAAAAAATCCCAAAACCCTCAAAGCCATCCTCAAAGCCATCATGGAAGCCCAGCAATGGTGCGACAAAATGGAAAACCGGCAAGAAATGGCAGAAATAGTCGGACGTGACGAATACGCCAAAGTCCCCGTCAGCGACATCATCGACCGACTCAAAGGAAAAATCGACTACGGCGACGGACGGATTGTAGACAACAGTCCCTTCGTGATGCGTTTCTGGGACAAAGGCAACGCCTCCTACCCCTATCAAAGCCATGACTTGTGGTTCCTTGTTGAAAACCAACGCTGGGGACAACTACCCGCCGACCTAGACACCAAAAAACTGATCGCAGAAGTCAACGGCGAAAAATACTGGCGAGAAGCCGCCCAAGAAATGGGAGTCGCCGCCGCCGAAATTCCTTCGAGTCCCTCCAAAGGGCCAGAAAAATTCTTTGATGGCGTAGTCTTTGATCCAGAAAACCCCAAAGCCTACCTCGCAAGCCTCAAAATTAAACGAGTCTAATGCCCTTTGTCATTTGTCCTTTGTTATTGGTTAAAGCACAGGCAAATGACAAATGACAAAAAGACGAATCACAAACCACCGCTAACAATTCTTGGAGAACCTAAAAAATGACCGCAGATTACAAACGCAACGCCTCATCAAACCCCATCGAAAACTTTATTACCTCGATCAAAAAACAAGGCCCCAACATCTTACCCCCCCTGATTGCAATCATTAGTTGTCTATTGTTATGGCAACTTCTTACCATCAGCCCCGACTCCACATTGCCAGGGCCAATCAGAGTATTTCAAGAAAGTTGGGATAAAATTTTCTACCCCTTCGCTTACCCCGACCGAGAAGGAACCGCCAAAGGCTTATTCTGGCAAATTTCCGCCAGCTTACAACGGGTTGCCATTGGTTACACCCTAGCGGGCATCGTTGGTGTCGCAGTCGGCATTTTAGTCGGCGTAAATAACCTTTTATTCCGTGCCTTTGACCCCATCTTCCAACTCTTGCGTACCATTCCCCCCCTTGCCTGGTTGCCCATCGCCCTCGCCGCCATTCAAAAATCGGAACCATCTGCAATTTACGTTATTTTCATTACCGCAGTTTGGCCGATTTTAATGAACACCATTGTCGGCGTACAACAAATTCCCCAAGACTATAAAAACGTCGCCCGCGTCTTACGCCTTTCTCAACAAAAATATTTCGTCAAAGTCGTACTTCCCGCCGCAGTTCCCTACATCTTCACCGGCCTCAGAATTGGCATCGGTTTAGCATGGTTAGCCATCGTAGCAGCAGAAATGATCACCGGCGGCGTAGGCATAGGATACTTCATGTTTGACGCCTACAACGTAGGCCGTACAAGCGATATCATAGTCGCCCTAGTTTGGGTCGGATTAGTCGGCTTAATACTTGACAGAATCATGGCAATCGTCGCCGACAAACTCATCCCCGGCGAAAAGAAATAAAACCATCTGCGTTCATCTGCGTTAATCTGCGGTTCAAAACTCATTCAGCCCCAATCAAAAAACTATGTCAGTTTTCGTAGCAGTAGACCAAATCGAAAAAGTATTTGACCTAGCCGGCGGCAACAAATACATAGCCCTCAAAGGCATCGACCTCCAAATCAAAAAAGGCGAATTCATCTCATTAATTGGACACTCCGGGTGCGGCAAATCAACCCTATTAAACATGATTGCCGGCCTCGACTTACCCACCGATGGAGTCGTCACCCTCGAATCCCAAAAAATCACCGGCCCCGGCCCCGACCGGATGGTAGTATTTCAAAACTACTCCCTACTTCCCTGGTTAAACGTCCGCGAAAATATCACCCTCGCCGTTGATGAAGTTCTCGGAAACCTCTCCAAAGAAGAAAGACGCAGCATCGTAGAACATCATATCGACATGGTAGGTTTAAGACCCCACGCCGATAAACAACCAGGGATGCTTTCAGGGGGACAAAAACAGCGAGTTTCTATTGCTCGCGCCTTAGCAATTCGCCCAAAAGTGCTGTTATTAGATGAGCCTTTCGGCGCCTTAGATGCCTTAACTCGTGGCAACTTGCAAGAACAATTAATGAGAATTTGTGAGGAAAACGAAGTTACAGCAGTTATGGTGACACACGATGTCGATGAAGCGGTATTATTATCCGACCGCATCGTGATGTTAACCAACGGGCCCGAATCAAAAATTGGCCAAATTTTAGATGTAGATATCCCACGCCCTCGCAAGCGTATGGAAGTAGTAGAACACCCAAGCTATTATCGCTTGCGGAGTGAAATGATTTACTTCCTTAACCAACAAAAACGTATCAAAAAATTGCGGGCGAAAAAAGCAGGCGCAATTGCCCGTCATGGCTTGGAAAAAGTTAATTTGGAAATTGGCTTTGTTCCCCTGTCTGCCTGTGCACCCCTTGCCATCGCCAAAGAAAAAGGTTTCTTTGCCAAACATGGTTTAGATGAAGTAACTTTAGTGCGGGAAACAAGCTGGCGCGGGATTGTTGATGGCATCGCCGGCGGCTTTTTAGATGCTGCTCAAATGCCTTCAGGAATGCCGGTTTGGATGACATTAGGTGGCCACGAAAATCGCCCGGCGCCGGTGGTTTCTTCCCTGACAATGACTCGTAACGGCAACGCAATTACTCTTTGCAAACGCTTTTACGAACAAGGCATTTATGGATTGGCAGACTTTAAGAAAATGCTCTTAGAATCGCCAAATTTACAACACCGCATGGGGGTAGTTCATCCTTCCTCAATGCACAATTTATTGCTGCGTTATTGGTTAGCTGCCGGTGGAATTGACCCCGATCACGAAGTCCACCTCACCAACCTGCCACCGGCCCAAATGGTAGTAGACTTACAGGCCGGTAGTATCGATGGTTTCTGCGTAGGCGAACCCTGGAGCCTACGAGCCGCAATGGAAAATGTCGGTTTCACCGTAGCAACCGATCTGGAAATTTGGCCCGGCCACCCAGGAAAAGTATTAGGAGTAAGGGAAGATTGGGCAAATGCCTATCCTAATACGCACATCGCCTTAGTGAAATCACTCTTAGAGGCCGGTCAATATTGCGCCGATCATGCCAACGACGAAGAAGTGCGTCAAATCGTCGCCAGTCGAGAATATCTCAGCACCAACGTCGATTATATTCAACTCGGCGACCCCTCCTCAGCCGCGTGCAGTTTAGACCAACCCATGCGAGAATACGCCCATCATTTATTCTTTGGTGATGGTGTCAACCGGCCCTCTCGCACAGAACACCTCTGGCAAATGACCCAAATGGCTCGCTGGGGTGATGTTCCCTTCCCCCGCAACTGGTTAGAAATTCTCGAACGAGTTTGTCGGGTTAATGTCTTTAGCACCGCAGCCCGTGAATTAGGCGTGTTGGATATGAAATATAATCGGGGTACCATCCAACTTTTTGACGGGACAAAATTTGATGCTGAAGACCCAATCGGATATCTCAACAATTTGAAAATTAAACGCGATTTCAGCGTTGCCGAAGTTGTCATCGATTCCCGCCGGCCCGCTGCTTAATTGATTCTTGGTCATTTGTCATTTTTGCCTAGTCAATTGTCTTTACTAATGTAGGGGCGCGACCAAGAGTAGCACAGGCTTCATGCCTGTATGCAAACCTCAACTTTTGACCAATGACCAACCACTAATCAACCGTTCACCAACCATCACAAATAACCATGCAATCTGTGAAAACTAACGCCACCTCTACTCAAACTGGTAAACAACCCCAAAAAGCTCCTCCCAACCGGCAGCCTTATCTAATTGTTGATAACGTCACCAAAGTTTATAAAACTCCCAAGGGGCCATTTACCGTACTTGATGGAGTCAATTTGACAGTCAATGAAGGTGAATTTATCTGTGTGATTGGTCACTCTGGTTGTGGCAAATCTACCCTTTTAAATATGGTGTCTGGTTTTTCTACCCCCACCACCGGCCAAGTACGTTTAGAGGGTCAACCCATCGGCGAACCAGGCCCAGATCGCATGGTAGTATTTCAAAACTATGCGCTTCTACCTTGGTTGACAGCTTATGAAAATATTTACCTGGCAATTGATGCCGTTAACCCCAATAAATCAGAAGCAGAAAAAAGAGAAATTACTCAAAAACACTTGGCAATGGTTGGCTTAACCGAAGCCGCCCATAAAAAACCAAGTCAAATTTCTGGGGGGATGAAACAGCGGGTTTCAATTGCTCGCGCTTTAGCAATTGCACCAAAAGTCTTAATTTTGGATGAACCCTTTGGCGCGCTGGATGCTATTACCAAAGAAGAACTACAAGAAGAATTACTCAAAATTTGGAACGACAACCGCGCCACCGTTTTGATGATTACTCACGATATTGATGAAGCCCTATTTTTGGCTGACAAATTAGTGATGATGACCAACGGGCCGGCGGCGAAAATCGGCGAAATTTTAGAAATTCCTTTCCCCCGTCCCCGCGACCGCGCCCGGATCATGGAAGACCCCACATATTACAAACTGCGGAACTATGCCTTAGACTTCTTATATCATCGTTTTGCCCACGATGACGATTAATAAGCTTTTAGGTATGCCCACCGATATTTGTTGGTGGGCATACCAAAAGTCTCGAATATGCCATTATTTAAAAAATTATTCCACCCAATGAAGCACTATAATAATCAAGATGAAAAGTTTTTGCACTGGCTAGAGTACCTAGAAACTGCGGTTTCTAAAGTTCTATCAGTGGCAATGGTTATAGTGATATTAGTTTCTATTTGGAATTTAAACGCCTTTCTGGTGAAGGAGTTATTTACAACTCCCCTCGACGATTTTGGCAAAACTTTATTTAAAACTTTTGGTTTATTTTTAAACGTCTTAATTGCCCTAGAAATTTTAGAAAACATCACCGCCTACCTGAAAAAGCACGTCATCCAGGTAGAATTAGTGATTGTCACCTCAATTATTGCGGTGGCCAGAAAAATTATCATTTTAGACTTAGAAAAAATCGAAGGGGTTCAAATTATTGGCTTAGCTTTCTCAATTTTAGCCCTCTCCACAAGTTACTGGATTATCCGCCGGATGCACAAAGGCTAAAAACTCAAAGGCTAAAAACTAAATCGTCAACCAAACTACAAAAAAATCGTTAACCTGAAAAGGAAGTTTTGACCCATGAGCCCCGCACTTTATGACTCAGCAAACAAAAAGCAAACGCGCCTTAGTGTTTGTCAACCGGCAAGCCAGACAAGGAGGCGATAAAATCAACGAAGCCCTAGAACAACTAGAAAATTTAGGCTTTGACTTACTCGAAAAAAAAATAAAAAATGCCGATCAAATCCCCGGAGTCATTCGTAGCAACCAAGATAAAGTCGATTTAGTGATTATTGGCGGCGGTGATGGCACCATGAATGCCGCCGTCGAAGGTTTAGTGGAAACTCAATTACCGCTGGGAATTTTGCCCCTCGGAACTGCAAATGATTTAGCTCGAACCTTGGGAATTCCTACCACATTACCCGAAGCTTGTCAAGTGATTGCCAGCGGAAAAATGCAGCGAATAGATTTAGGCTGGGTGAATGGAAAATATTTTTTTAACGTCGCAAGTTTAGGATTAAGCGTCAAAATTACCCGCCAACTCACCAAAGACATCAAACAAAAATGGGGAGTATTGGCCTATGCCATAACAGCGAGTAAAGCTGTCTGGGAATCAAGACCCTTTAATGCTTCAATACGAATCAACGGAGAAGAACCAATTTTAGTAAGAGCGCTTCAAATAGCTGTAGGCAATGGCCGTTATTATGGGGGTGGAATGACCGTAGCCGAAGATGCAGCCATAGACGACCGGCGCTTGGATTTATATAGCTTAGAAGCAAAAGACTGGTGGCATATTCTCGCCCTGATGCCGGCCATGAGACAAGGAAATCACGCATCTTGGCCAGGAGTGAGAGCCTTTCAAGGACAAGAAATAGAAATTACAACCTATAGCAAAAAACGTCCAATCAACACAGACGGCGAAATTACAACCACCACCCCCGCAACTTTTCGCGTTATCCCTCAAGCATTGCCGGTGTATGTGCCATAATGCCATAAAATTGTTGTGGCCCAAAAAACTAAAACTGGGAAAAGCGTCAAAACAAGATAGTCCTGCCCTAGTGCAAAGACTACAAAATGACGCTCCATATTAAAAAGCCAACCCCACCTTAATCTGTTCTGAAAACGGGGTTTGGTCATGGTAAGTTTGAGGCTAAGAGAGAATAGGAGTTCTGATGAATAGCCAACCACCGCAGTCCGCTGCTACCCCAATGAATGCCGCAACTTCGGCAAGTACGCCGATTAACGCGCCCACCGCCCAAAAACAACAAACAAGAACGCCCTTAGTGCTTAAATCGATTATCAGCATCGATTTGGGCCGGACAGCCACAAAAACTTGTGTAGGCCGAGACGAAGGCACGGTGGCCTTTATTCCCGCCAACGCAATCCAAAAGCCGGTGCAAGACTTACGCGGCGGTACTTTTGAAGTGCGTCCCACTGATCCTTTAATGGATCTTTGGCTTGAGTATCAAGGCAATGGCTATGCACTTGGTCAACTCGCCGCAGACTTTGGGGCGAAGCTGTTCTCAGACGGCGGATCTGACAGAAGAGATAAAGAATCAAAAACCGAAAACGCTCTGGCTAAAGTTTTGGGCTGCATCGGCTATTTCTCTAAAGAACTGAGAGACAAAGACGACCTTTCTATTGTCATCAGTTTGCCCTACTATTCTCAAGAAGAATTTGAGCGGGAAAAAGAAAAACTGATTAGCCAACTTACCGGCCCCCACACGATGGTATTTCGTGGCGAACAAATGAACCTGAACATCACGAAAGTTTGGGTGATTCCTGAAGGCTACGGAAGCTTGATTTGGTGTGAAGCACAGCCGAAAAGAAGCGCAAGCGCAACCCCAGCCCCCGATTTCAGCAAAATCTCCGTTGCCATTGTTGATATCGGGCATCAAACTACTGACTGTCTGATGGTTGATAATTTCCGGTTTGCACGGGCTGCATCTAAAAGCGAACCGTTTGCTATGACAAAATTTTATGAACAAGTGGCGGCTCAAATTGAAGGAGCAGATCCTCAATCTTTGTCGTTGATTGAAGCTGTCAACCGGCCACGCGGTGATCGCTTTTATCGTCCAAGGGGCGCTCTGAAACCGACCAATTTGGATGATACTCTCCCCAACCTCAAAGAAGGTTTCTCCCGCGAAATTTGCAACCGCATCTTAGATTGGCTGCCAGAACGAGTAACCCACGTTATCTTAACCGGCGGTGGCGGAGAATTCTTCGCTGAAGATATCGAACGTTTACTCAAAGATGCTCGCATCAATACCTATTTAGCTGCGCCTTGCCGCCAAGCTAATGCCCTCGGACAATATATTTACGCAGAAGCTCAACTGGCAGCACCCTCTGCATCTCGCCAATAAACTTTAAAGCTGATGTTTCAGTGGTCAAATAAAACGACAAACAAAACGGTCAGCTTCTCTCAAGAGGTCACTGATCGCACTTTGCTGAAGATGATTGAAGAGCAAATCATCAACAATCCTCACAAAACGTTCAGTGATCTTTGCAAGGAGGCTCTTTGGCACTTGTTAGGAGTGCCAGAGTCTTTGCGTCCCAGCCCCAAAATTGGGGAAATGGAACAACAAATCGCCGCCTTGCAAGCTCATGTTATTGAGTTGGAGCAACGTTTGCAAGCAAAAGAAGTCATCGCCACTCCATCGGCATCACCAGCAAATTCTGTCGATCTATCAGGGTTTAGCGAACGGTTGACTCAACTGCAAAGGCAATTTAATGGCTTTGAGCAAAGGACGCTTAATGATGTGTCGGGCCGGTTGGCTAGTTTGGAGCGCCTGGTTAGCCAGTTACAACAGCAACAACACAACCAACCAACACCGCCACCACCAGAACCTCAGCCTGCGGTAACGCAGAGGCCGGTGACTCCCCAGTGGGGAGGTGTATCATCCTCGCAACCGGCCTCAAAACCTGAATCAAAACCTGAACCACAACCGGCTCATAGTGGGCCGGCAGAGCCATCCGATCCTGTATTGGAGCGCCTCAAAGGATTGATAGCAGATGATTTTTAAAACAAAAATAGGTTGGCTAAAAACTATAAAAACCAACCTATTTTTTATTTTTGGCTAATGCGAATAACATAAGGTTGATATTTCTTTTCTTGATAAGAACCAACCCAAACTTGATAAGAACCTGCTAACCATTCACCGCTAATTCCCGAATTTTTGCCACGAGTGGGAGCATCATCATTACACCAACTACCCCCCGGCCCGCGCACCACTAAAGTTGTATCATCTTCACTTTCTACTTGCAAACTAAGCTGTTTAAAAAAAGCCTTTAATATAATCACATGATCCGCAGCTTCATCAACAAAACCCACACAAGAACCAGTCAAACTTTCCTTCCTGCCCGCAATACCACTCGCCGCAATATCACCACCACTAATACCCCGAAGGATAAAAGGATCAGGCTTAAAATTCAAATTGAGAGTAACATTTGCAAACAACCCCACAGACCGAACTTGAGCAACAACAGGAACCTGACAAAATAGAACCAAACCAACCACAACCAAACCCAAAAAAACAAAGCGGCAATCCTTAAAATTTTTCACCCATTTATATAACATACCGCCCTTACCAAACTACACTTTAAAATTATACAAAAAAACTCAAGAACCCATCAGTGGCTCAGCCATCCTGCCTGCTTTACATCTGCGTTAATCTGCGTTAATCTGCGGTTTAAAAAAACCCCAACCGATGCCACCAAATAGAGAGGGTGAGCCAATGCCCACCCCATCGTGCTTAATTAATTAAGACTCAGGAGAATTTCCACCGGCCACTTGTTCTTTAACAGACTTAATTTGAGCAGCCAACTCTTGCCGACTACTAGAAGTCAGCAAATAACGATAAACAAACCAAGCCGAATAACCAATACCAACAACCTCAAACAAGCCGCCCAACAAAGGCAGACTATTAAACACATCCAGCGTAGCTTGTAACAAACGCAAACTAAGCAAAGCCAGAACAATTAAACCTAAAGTTTTCAGAAGCTTTTGATATTGATTAAAAAAGCCACCGATATAATCAGGTAAATCAGACAAAATTGAGACAAAAGCCTGACCCACTTGTTGAGCCTCTTCTTGGACTTGTCCAGTTGTCGGAGCACTCATTTCCACCCGTGTTGTAACGGGAGTAGTCTCAACCACAACGGGAGTGGGTTCTGGGTTCTCTGTAACAGGACTTGGTGCCGGTGTTTCGGGGGTTTCGCTCATAGCTTCCTTCTGGGGTTCGTGTTGAATTTGGACGCCTGCAACCTTTTCTAAACGCACTCGATCTTGAGCACGTTGATTGAGGAGTAGCCAAGATTGTATCAGGTCAGGCCCGTGTACCTCGCCGGTCAAAGCTGCCCGCAGAGAGCGCATTACAACGCCTTTTTTGACGTTTTGCTCTTTTGTGACTTTTTTAATAATTTCTTGAGCCTCCGCCTCAGTGAGGGGAGAATTTGGGGCTAAGTTGCTCAAAATTGCTTGCAATACAGCCTTTGAGCCTTCTTGCTGTAATTGAGTATTAGCTTCTTCTGTGACTTCAAAGCTTGGTACAAAAAACACCTTACTCATTGCCACCGCTTCATCTAAGCGATTGAGGGAGGGGCCAATGAGTGTGGTAAGTTGTTCTAACCAGGGCCGGTCTGTTTCGGCGTTAAATTCATAACCGGCTTCTTGCCAATAAGAAATCAGCAAATCAGTCATTTGCGCTACCGGCATTTGACGCAGATATTGACCATTAATCCACGTCAGCTTATCCCAATCAAACTTAGCACCGGCCTTATTCACCCGTTCAAAGTTAAATTTCTCGGCGGCTTGAGAGAGGGTAAATAATTCTTCCGCATCCGGCGAAGACCAACCCAGCAATGTCATGTAGTTTACAAGTGCTTCGGCGGTGTAGCCCATTTTCTTGAAATCAGAAATCGAGGTGACACCATCGCGTTTAGAGAGTTTTTGACCGGCTGTGTTTAAAATCAGCGGTGTATGGGCAAATTCGGGGACATTGGCACCAAAGGCTTCATAAAGCAAAATTTGTTTGGGGGTATTGCCGATATGATCTTCGCCTCGGATGACGTGGGTAATGCCCATTTCGATGTCATCTACCACGACTGCTAAATTGTAAAGAGGTTGGCCAATTTCGCCATTTTTGGCGGCGCGGGCAATCACCATATCACCGCCGAGGTCGTTGCCTTTCCAGGTAACTATGCCGCGTACCATGTCATGCCAGCTTATTTCGCGTTCGTCGTCTATTTTAAAGCGGATGACGGGGCTGCGTCCTTCGGCTTCAAAGGCGGCAATTTCTTCGGCTGTGAGGTGGCGGTGCCGGTTATCATAGCGGGGGGCTTGGTTATTGGCTTTTTGCTCTTCCCGCATTTGGTCGAGTTCTTCGGTGGTGCAATAGCAGCGATAGGCGACGCCTTTATCTATTAAGGTTTGTATTTGCTGGCGATAATAGTCTATGCGCTGAGATTGAAATACCGGCCCGACGTCCCAATTTAATCCTAGCCAAGTCAGGCCATCGAGGATATTTTGGGTATATTCTGGTTTAGAGCGTTCGAGGTCGGTGTCTTCAACTCGCAAAAAAAAGGTGCCGTTTTTGGAACGGGCATATAGCCAGTTAAATACGGCAGTTCTAGCGGTTCCGATATGCAGATTGCCCGTTGGACTTGGGGCAATACGAACTCTTACTGTCACAGCAGGTTTCTCCAAGAAATAAAATAAATACAGCAGGCCGGCAGATATTATCATCTTCTGACGCAGCGGCCTATTTTAAAACTTTAAACTTCTTTTGCCTGCAAGGTTGGGGCAGGGCCGGCAATCACAGGCGATACTGCTGCGCCACTTTCATAGAGGGCTTTTGGATTTTTTGTTTTTTTTAACGGGACTGACGGGGCTCGAACCCGCAACTTCCGCCGTGACAGGGCGGTGCTCTAACCAATTGAACTACAGTCCCTTGTGTTCCGCGAAATCTAGTATTGCTTATCTATTTGGGGTTGTCAAGGGGTTTTGAAAAAATTTTTTCGGGATGGTGCCAGTGGACATTTTTGGGCCTGCATACAGGCGAGATTTTGGGCCACTGTGGCACCGGCCCCGCGAAGCAGTGGATAGCCCTGCGGGCGGTTATAAGATTAAAGGGTGGATGTGTTTTTTTTGGAAAATTGAGGAGTGTTTATGAGCAAGTTTGCAAAAGTGGTTTGGGGTTTGACTTTGTGTGTGCCGGTGATGTTGGCTGGGGTTGAGCTAAAGGCGCAAACTACGGCCTCTAATTTGTATGATTTGGAATGTCAAAGTAAAACTCCTGAAATTCAAAGTCCTCTTAAACTTACGGTTCCTCGAAAAGATGTTCGTATTGGGGAGAGTAATTACGATGAAGTGGCTTATTTACACAATAAATATCTAGCAGATTTTGGGGATGTTTTAGACCGCAGTGAGTATGGGGCTGAGGTTACTTGTAAGTTGCCGGCGGGGGTTTCTCAACTTAATTTGTCTTTTGGGTTAGATAAGGATAGTGATGAGACGGATAGACAAGATATGGTTGTGCTGGAAGTTTATGCGGATAGAAATATGATTGACCAAATTTATATTGGCCGGCAAACGGAAATTCAGCAGAGAGTTCTTGAAATTCCCAATTCTCAAAATATTACGCTAAAAGCGAGTTGTGTTAATCGGGTTTGGTGGAATAATTGCCCTCGTTTGTCTTTTACAGAAATGTGGGTGAATTAAGGGGGGATGGGTGATTGATTAAGTGCCAGCAATATTACATTCTGTGCTTGGAATATTAATAGTTGAACAAATGGCGGTGTGGCTGATAGTTAAACAAATGCTGAAACAAGGGCATTTAGTTGCAGCACAGCAGGTTTAACAGTAAACTTTGTCCATTAGGTAATATTAGAGGCCGGTTAACCGAGATGTATAAATTTCTTTCATAAACCGGCCCTAATTAAATTTTCTGTAGAACTATCCTGCAAAAATTTAACTAACCAATCTTTAATTAAATAAGTAGCACGGCAATCATCCTCATTATATTGCTCGATGGCTGTTAAATAATCACGATTGCCGGTTTTCAACCACTCATCATACCAGCAAACACATTGAGCGCCATTCCCTTGGGAATTTCGCCACTGAAAACCCATCCACCGCGCTAAACTTTTGAGGGAATAACTTTCTACGGGCAAAATTGTTGTGCGAGTAATTCTTTCATGGATATCAACACACCGGCTCAGCAAAGGAAGCCAACGGTTTGCAGGAGTATGATAGCGTCTAGCCAGTTGTTTAATAGTTTGAGCCTCAAATTCACAAAAATGATAAATTGGGGCAGTTGGATATTGCCAAACAAGCTCTAAGAACTCTTCCCAAATAACCCCCTCATCTGCCGGAGTTTTGGCAAAAAAAGGATAAAATTGTTGGGTATCCGTAAGCCGGTTAACAACTAAAACGCCGTGCAAAAAAAACAAATTTAATTCGGGCTCAGCTTCAATATCAAAATACATTTCTACCGGAGCAGTTGGCAAGTCTTCCCCAGAAAGAAAAAAGGCTGCCGGTGTGACAAATGCCTTATTTTCTATAAAAGCTTTTGCCTGCAAAACTAACTGCTCAGGGATAGATTCTGGAAACTCTGGTTCCTCCGCAAGATCAGCCGGCTCAACCTTGGCAAGGGCTTCGAGAGTAGTAATATTTAAGACTTTTAATTTAGCATAGCGATTTGGTGTAATGCCTGGTATTAAAGAAAGATGACAACCTTCCGAAGCAACTTGATAACAACTGCTATACCAACGACAATTACTGCAAGGATGACGAGAGATAAAAACTTCTGGTTCTTGACGCCGGCGGAGCATCTCGATACACTCATTGAGGCGCTCGTGCATTTGCGGTAAACGCTGTTCTAAATTTACAGGATAATTGCGGCGAGAACGCAAAAAAAGAAAGCCGACATCGGGGAGAAAATTTTGCGTCAAAGAAAGCAAATAGGCGTGAAAAGCTACAGCAATTTGATAATCTAACTTTGGCCGTTTACTGAGTTTTATTTCTGCCGGCAAATAACACCAATCTCCAAACACGGAATTCCCCGGATACTTAATTAATAAATCGGGTGTGCCGGTAAGGGTAAAATCGCCGTAATGTTCTGCCAGCAAAACCCCAGAATAAATCATATCAACACCTTGCTGCATAAGTTCAAGGGTAGCTTGGGCACCGGCGGCGACATCGTGACGAGGATATTGTGGCTGATGATAAGACAGTAGGGAAAGAACAGACAGCCGATGTGCTATGGTATCTTGTTGAAGCTTGCGTAAAAAATCAGTTTGAGGGTCTTGCTTTTCGGCATCTCCCCAAACATCTAAGTAAGCTCGCCTTGGACAACGCTGATATTGAAAAAACAACTCATCATTCAATAGCATGAATTTTTCCTGTATCCCAAAAAACAGTCTAAGCTAGTTAATAAATTTCGACCCATCTGTGTCAATTTGTATTTATCTGTGGTTAAATTAAAACCTCATAAACAATCCCAAACAATTATGAATCACCGGCAACATTTCCCAGCATTAACAAACAAAGCTTATTTTAATTATGGCGGCCAAGGGCCACTTTCAAAACAAGCCCTAGAAGCTATTGTGACATCATATAAGCAAATCGAACTGCGAGGGCCGTTTTCGGCAGAAGCAAATGCTTGGATGACAAAAGAAGCCGAGGAAACGCGCTGCATGATTGGGGGGGAGTTGGGGGTACCCGCATCAAGTATTACGCTCACAGAAGACGTGACAGTGGGGTGTAATATTGCCTTGTGGGGCATTGATTGGCGTCCGGGGGATCATTTGTTGCTCACAGACTGCGAACATCAAGGCGTTATCGCAGCGGTGCGGGAATTGCAACGCAGGTATGATATTGAGGTATCAACTTGTCCGTTGAAAGCCACTTTAAATGAAGGCTCGCCCCTGGATGTAATTGCTCAATATTTACGCTCAAATACTCGTTTGGTGGTGATTAGTCATATTTTATGGAACACCGGCCAAGTTTTACCTCTCGAAGAAATTATCCAGTTATGTCGCAGTCATTCTACATGGGGTCAGCCGGTAAGAATTTTGGTGGATGCGGCACAATCTGTGGGAGTTTTACCTTTAAATTTAGCACAATTAGAACCGGATTTTTATGCGTTTACCGGCCATAAATGGTGGTGTGGGCCGGCTGGTTTAGGCGGTTTATATGTTCATCCAGCAATTTTAGAAAGTGTCCGTCCTACTTTTATCGGCTGGCGTTCCGTTAAAGTTAATTCTCAAGGCGAACCGGTGGAGTTTAAATCAGATGGCCGCCGATTTGAAATTGCTTCGTCTTCTACTACATTATATGCCGGTTTACGAACTGCAATTGCTTTGCATCACGAATGGGGAACCACTGAGAAACGTTATCAGCGTATTCGGGAGTTAAGTAAGATTCTTTGGGAAAAATTAAATAATTTGGCAGGAGTTTCTTGTCTAAAAAAATCTCCCCCCGATGCCGGTTTAGTTTCTTTCCAATTGCATGAAACCCAGATAGAATCTGGCAGAACTCACGACGATTTAGTTAATTATTTAGAAGAGAGAAATATTATGGTAAGAACCTTATTAAATCCTGATTGTGTGCGGGCTTGTGTGCATTATTTTACCCTCGAATCGGAAATTGATCAATTAATAGAGGCGATTTTAGATTTTCAGGCAAAGTAGGCAATATTAAAAGCCTAGAGACTATATCCAACCTCCTAAACACTTCTTACAAAAATATGTCAAAAGCTCTTTATATTGCCATCACAAATCACGGTTTCGGCCATGCAGTTCGGGCGGCATCTGTAGCAGCGCAAGTGAAAAAAATTAACCCAGAAATTCCCATAATTTTCGTAACAACTGCACCACGTTGGTTATTGGAATCTTATGTTTCTGGTGATTTTATTGTTCGTCCTCGCGCCTTTGATGTGGGGGTTGTTCAAAGTGATAGTTTGAGTATGGATCTACCGGCCACGTTAGAAAAACTCAAAGAAATTCGCAAAAAGCAACATTCTTTAATTGCTTCTGAAGTTAATTTTATTAAGCTAAATAAGGTAGGTTTAATTTTAGCAGATATTCCTCCTTTAGCTGCACCAATTGCCAAAGCTGCGGGAATTCCTTGTTGGATGATGAGTAATTTTGGCTGGGATTTTATTTACCGGCCTTGGGGGGGTGAGTTTACAGAAATGGCTGATTGGATCAAAGAATGTTTCAGTCAATGTGATGTCTTATTCCGCTTGCCTTTGCATGAAGAAATGGGGGCTTTTCCTGATATAAGAGAGGCCGGTTTAACAGGAGGAACTCCTCAATTTAGTGATGAACAAATCCGGCAAAATTGGGGAATTACGGCACCGGCAGAAAAAACTATTCTACTTTCCTTTGGAGGCTTAGGATTAGCAGAAATTCCCTATCATAATTTGGCACATTTTTCTGATTGGCAGTTTATTACATTTGATAAACAAGCGCCTGACTTGCCAAACTTAATTAAAGTCCAAGATAAAACCTTGAGGCCGGTGGATTTTATGCAGATATCCGGGCGAGTAATTTCTAAACCCGGATATAGCACATTTGCGGAAGCTTTGCGCTTAGATACACCCCTCATTTCTTTAACGCGAGAAGGCTTTGCCGAGTCACCTTTATTATTAGAAGGCTTGCAAAACTATGGGCAACATCAAATCATTTCCCCAGCCGAATTTTTTGAGGGAAATTGGGAATTTCTTCACCAGCCGGTTAACTCCCCCCGCCTCTCAGAAAAACTCGATAAAAATGGCACTGAAACTATCGCCCAAGCAATCGTTAACTATCTGTAAAACCCTCCTAAAATCCCCATAAATATCAGTGTTAATCTGCGTTTATCGGCTATAGGATGCGGTTAAAATTAAACCTCAGACGCAAGCAGATAAATGCCAGTTTTTTCCATCCAGCTATAGGGGAAGTTCAATAATAAAAGTAGCCCCCGCACCAACTTCACTTTCACAACTTAACCTACCCCCATGCTTTTCCACTACTATTTGTCGGCTGATATGTAAACCTAAACCTGTGCCGGTGCCCACCGGCTTTGTGGTATATAAATACTCAAAAATCTTGTGTTTTACAGCCTCCGACATACCAGGGCCATTATCAGAAATACGAATTGCTACACTATTATTAGCTGGCATAACTTCCGTACTAATTCTAATTGTGGGGATAACTTTTTCAAAATCCAAATTCCCCATATCAAAAGCATCTATAGCATTAGCTATGATATTCATAAACACCTGGTTAAGCTGGCCGGCAAAACACATCACTAAAGGCAAATCGCCATATTCTTTAATAATTTCAACAGTAGGCCGGCCATCTTTTCCTTTGAGTCGGTATTTTAAAATCAGTAGCGTACTTTCGATACCATCGTGAAGGTTAAACGCCACCTTATGATCCGCATCCGAACGAGAAAACGTCCGCAGAGACGTACTCAAAAAACATATTCTGTCTGTGCCCTCTCGCATCGAAGAAATCAAAAGCGGCATATCATTGATTAAATCATCCAAAGCAATCTCTGTAATTTTTTTCCTAATTTCTTCTGTCGGTTCAGGATAGTAGGTTTGATACAGTTCCAGTAACTCAATTAACTCTTGCAAATATTCTTCGGCAATGCCAATATTGCCCGTAATATATCCCACCGGGTTATTAATTTCGTGCGCCACACCGGCCACCAACTGACCCAAAGCCGACATTTTTTCACTTTGAATAAGTTGTGTCTGCGCCGCCCTTAACTTTTGCTGATTTTCGCGGATTTCTTGAACTTGTTTTAACGCCCGACTAATCGTAATTTCTAAATCCTGAAAATCAATCGGTTTATTGAGAAAATCAAACGCCCCCCGGTTCATAGCTGTTCTAATATTTCTCATATCTCCATAGGCAGATAACACAACAGTTTTAATTGTTGAGTCAAAAATTCCAATTTTTTCTAACAGCGTTAACCCATCCATTTCTGGCATATTAATATCAGTAATTACCAAATCCACCGGCCCTTCCACTTGTAACTTATCCAGGGCATCTAGCCCATTTGCTGCAAACAATAACTCCATTTCTTTAGCGCGAATTTGTTTACGAAAATGCCGGCGAATCAACGCTTCAAAAGGTAATTCATCATCAACCAATAAAATTTTCGGGATCATTTAGCTTTACTCCTTAATATTTACTTTGCGCCCACTTAGTTCTCTCCCCACTTTTTGGGTAATAGAATTATAAACTCTGTGTGGGAATCAAGCACGCTCTCTACCTTAATTTCTCCCTGATGCTGTCCCACAATAATTTCATAGGTTAAAGATAACCCCAAACCCGTCCCCTCGCCTGGGGGTTTAGTAGTAAAAAACGGATTAAAAATTTTCTCAAGATTTTCTGGGGCAATACCTTGGCCATTATCCCTAATTATCAGTTTAACCGCATCCTTTAAACTCATAGTAGTGATCAAAATTTCCGGCTTAAATTCCTCCTTTTTTGCCTTGTGCTTTGCATAAACCGCATCACAGGAATTACTAATAATATTTACCACCGCCCGACTAATTTCTTGGGGTACTATCTCTATCTCTTCTACCTCCTCATCAAATTTTTTTTCCATAGCAATTTCAAAATTATTTCGTTTGGCCTTAAAACTGTGATAAGCTAGTTGAATTGACTCACTTAACAAAGTCTTAAAATTGATTTTCTCTCGCTTACCGCTTTCTTTTTGAGCGTGCATCATCATACTCAAAATAATCCCTTCAATTCTTTGACCTTGTTTTTCAATTTCAACAATACTATCCTTAAGTTCGCTAAAAATCTCATCAATATACTCTACAGATTCGGCCTCTAACTGTTGCGATTGATTGTCAATTTCCTCTTTTAACTCTTGCGTCAAATCCACAGAAATAGTTGCAAAATTCTTAACAAAATTCAGAGGATTTCTAATTTCGTGAGCAATTCCCGCCGTCAAAGTACCTAAAAAAGCTAACTTTTCTTGGGCAATCATTTGCTTTTGTGCTGCCTTAAGTTCCTGCAAAGTTTGGTCTAGTTGCTGATTTTTATACTTTAATTCTTTGGTGCGTTCCTCTACTTTTACTTCCAAAGTCCGCGAATATTCTTCAATTTGCCGGTAAGAACTTTTAAGATTTTCCCAAAGAGTATAACTCATAATCACCACCGTAGACGCCACCAAAGTCATTAACGGCGGAATCACCGGCACCCACCAAGCATTTAAAAACGCCACATAAACGATCCCAACTAAAACCCCACCATAAAGCAAAATACTGCCGGTGGTTCGAGAAAACGAAATTTTCGCCAACCCTTCCTTACGTCGCCAATGACAAGTTAAAGTCGCCCCCACAAACGACCAAGACAAAATCCAAACCCACTCCCAAGGTTCACTCATTGTTCGCAACAATGGACGCCCATTTAAAGCCCCTTGAATAATTTGGCTAATAATATTCGCATGAACTTCTACCCCCGCCATTGGTTCAGGAATTGTCACCAAATTACTACTATAAGGAGTCAGCAAATAATCCTTCAAACTTTTCGCCGTTGAACCAATCAAAACAATTTTATCTCGCATTAAATCCGGCGAAATTTTATTATCCAAAACCTGACTCAACGAAACACTTTTAAACGTTCCTTTTGGCCCCCGATAATTCAACAAAACTTGATAGCCCTGATCCGCAGCCCCCACATAACCGCCATCATTGCTAGAAAACGGCGCAAACATTGCCTTACCCAATTTAATATGAACATTATCAGGCATCATTGTCGGTTGGATGCCCTCTTTTTCCAAATAAATTAAAGACAACTTAAACCCCAAACTATAAATCATCTTCTTATCAAGATCACTTAAATACAAAAACCCCCGGCGAATTTTTCCATCCACATCCCAAGGAAAATCATTCGCACTACTCCTCCCCAAACGAGCCAAAATCGGCGAAGGTGCTACACTTTCATCCTGGCCATTTCCCACTACTTTTTGAATCCCAATTAATTGCGGTGTAGTTTCAAACAGCTTTTTTAATTTTGCATGACCAGGTTCCACCGGCAAATCTCGGTAAATATCCAGCCCAATAGCCCTCGGCTTTTGCTTCTTTATCTTTTCCAACAAATCCGCTAAAATTTGATCAGGAACCGGCCACTTTTTTAACCGCTCCAAATCTGACTCCTCCACCCCAACAATCACAATTCTCTCATCAGGTTTTTCTTGAGGACGTACCCGAAAAAACTGATCCAGAGCCGACAATTCCAATAGCTGCAACAAACCAATTGCCCGCAGCAAAATCACGCAAGACGCCACTCCAGGTGCAATCATTAACACCCCCCGCCATTCCCAAATTTTGCGCCGTTTATTATTCATTAGCCTTTCGTCCTTTATTGTCATATCATTTGTCATTTGTTATCACTCTTTTGACCAATGACCAATGATAAATCCCCCTTACCAAGGACTACCAATCATCGTAAAACCGGCCCAATAATAAGGATGCTTCAAATCACGATTTCCTAACGCCTCCAACTCCGTTGGCAAAGGCACCTTGCCAAACGTCCCCACCAAAAAACCATCATCCAAAACCACATCCCCCCGCAGCATAGCAATTTGCGCTTGCCGTAACGCTTCCGCCTTCACAGGAGCCAACTGCAAATTCTTATAAAACTCCGCCATCAACCCCAGCGTCCCCGCATCATTGGCATACCATAAAGAAGCCACCGCCGTCTTTACCCCCGCCTGCACCGCCAATCCCGCAAAACCAAACTCCGCCTGCCTGTCACCTATGGCCGTCCGGCAAGCAGACAAAACCAACAACTCCACCGGCGGATCATTCCACTTCAACTGTCCCATTAAATTGAGAGTTAACCTCTTATCCCACATTTGAATATAAGAATTTTCCAACTGTCCGGGCTGAAACTCACCATGAGTCGCAATATGAATAATCCCAAAAGGCCGGTTTTGCCGTTCCTCCTGCAAAGTTTGCAAAGTAAACGACTGATTTAAAAACGCCTCACCCTTCCACAACTGCTGAGTAATAGTTTGCAACTCCACCGGCACCCCAGGCAAAGCCGGCTGATCCGAAAACTCCGACATCCCCATCGCCAACAAAGGCACATTCTTTATATTTGCATACCGAACATCCGTCAAATTCAAACTTGGAACCAAACTCAAACTATATTTCTCTACCAAAAACTGCTTCCCATCATACAACGCCGCTATCGGCAAAGACCGCAGCCCCCCATCCATACTAAACATCAAACTTTGCACACCTAACCTTTCTAAATCCGGCAGCAACGGGGCAATCATCCACTCATAAAGTTGCTGCGAAGCCGCTGCATAACTATTCGTGCGACGCTTCACCGGATTGCCTATTTCTTGCTGGAACTCTTGAACCTTTGCCATCAACGTCGCTCTATTTGCCTGCGGAATAGTCTTATAAATCGGCTCACCCGCCATCGGCACCAACAACAAATCAAGCTGACTATCCCGCGCAAAAATATACACAATTGCCGACTGAATACCCGTCTGCTGGCTACGACTTCTCAAAGTTTCTTGAATTCCCGCAAAAGACAAATTAGAAACAGCCAATTTCTGCCCCAAATAGTCCTCAAACTCCTCACTATAAAACTGCTCGGTTAACCGCACCGCCTCCATCACATTGCCTTGTCTCAGCAAATCTTCAATTTCATTGCGAGTCACCAATCGTATTGGCAAAAACTGCTGATTAAACGCAGTCGGCCCCGAAATTTCGTTTTCACGTTCACTCCTCGATAGTCTAGCGTCCCCGTTCGGGCTAGACTGAGCCGAATTTTGGCCCTTTTCTTGAACCAAAAACGAATTCGCAGCATTTACAGCCTCTTGAGGCATCGGCACATTTTCCCTACCGCCACCCTCAACACTATTGCCCTGCGAAACTCCCCCACCCTCAAGAGGTCTCCCCACACTTCCCCCCCCTACAACCGCATTATTACCTTGAGGGGAGGGTACTGGTAAAGCAGTCGCTGGTGGCTGGGGTGCTGCATTGGTGACAGGCAAACTGGGGGCAGTAACCCCTTGCTGCGGGGGAGCCTCAGCAAAAGTCGGCGTTTCCCCAGTCACCGGCGAAGGATTTGGCGTTCCCCCAGTCACCGGCGAAGGATTTGGCGTTCCCCCAGTCCCAGGAGACGGATTTGGCGTTCCCCCAGTCCCAGGCGAAGGATTTGGCGTTTCAGGCGGCACCGGCGAAGGATTTGGCGTTTCAGGTGGCACCGGCGAAGGATTTGGCGTTTCAGGTGGCACCGGCGAAGGATCTGGCGTTTCAGGCGGCACCGGCGAAGGATTTGGCGTTTCAGGCGGCACCGGCGAAGGATTTGGCGTTTCAGGTGGCACCGGCGAGGGATTTGGCGTTTCAGGCGGCACCGGCGAGGGCTCTGGAGGTTCTACCGTCGGGTCAGTTGCCGTCGAAGTCGTAAAATTATTCCCCAGATCCGCTAACTGACCACTAATCGTCGCCCCGTTGTAATAAACAAAACTATCATTAGCCGTCCCTCCCGTTAAGTTGGGAATATTAGTCCAAGTTAAACCCAAAGGATAACCGCTAATACTGCCACTGTTATTGCCGATAATATCCCAAGTGGTATTGCGGTTTGGCCCCACCAAAGTTGTCGCCCCGTTAATATTCACCGGCACCCCAAAAGCCGCAAAATCGCCCAGATATATTGTGCCTGTACCGTCATCGCGTCCAATATTCAGCCGCGTAAAACCTGTAATTGCAGGTAATTCTGCCGTATTTAAATCTAAACTTGTCGTGCTCTCGGTATTGGTACCAATATCAATATTTCGTCCTGGTGTGGCCGGTCTGATCGTTATATTGCCGGTGCCTATAATCGAACCAGCCCCGGCATTTAAACCAATATTATCTCCCGTTAACGTCATATCCTCCGCTATCGTTGTGCCGTTAAGATTGACGCTGCCGGTGCCGGCATTAATATCAATCGTCCCCCCATCGACACCCAAAGCGTTGATATCTTGAGTATTAATATCCCGTCCGCCACTTCGCAGGGTAATCGTGCCGGCAGTCCCGGCAAATGAACTGACATCTAGGGTACCGCTGGTGTTAAGTGCGCCTTGGCTGCCATTAACGATCAAAGTAATATCGCCGCCGTTGCCGGCACCCCCTGAAGTGGTAGTGATGGTGTTGGTGTTGATACCGCCGCTGTTAGTGGTAAAAGTAACATTACCACCGTTGCCGGTTGCTGAACTCGCGTTGATAGTACCAGGGATGTTATTAATATTGCCAACGCCACCGGCACTCACGGTAATAGGGCCGGCATCCCCACTGCCTTCGACCGCTGTAATTAAGTTTCTCAGGTTAATATCGCCATTGGCTGTAGTAATAGAAATTGCGCCGCCTGTGCCGGTGATTGAGCCGGCAGTAAGGGTGTTATTGTTGATATTTACCACACCGTTTCCACCGGCATTTATGGTGATGTTGCCGGAGGTTGTTCCGAGACTAGACTGAGTAATTAAGTCATTAACGTTAATATCTCCGTCAGCGGTTGTCAGGGAAATATTGCCGCCGTTTCCTAATACAGAACTGGCATCTAATGTGCCGGGGTTGATGTTTATATTGGCGTTGGTGCCGCCTGCACTTAAAATAATATCTCCGCCTCTGCCGGTGTTGGTGCTGTTGGTTGTTAAGTTGCCGGTATTGAGGATGCCATTGGCGGTTGTAATTCTAATGGAGCCGCCATCGTCGGCGCTTGAAGTGTCTACGCTTCCCAGGTTCACGCTTGCGGCTGAGATTTCAATATTTCTGCCTGGTGCGACAATTGACTGCCCGTTGCTCATCGAAAAAGCACCGGTGCCACTGCCGCTAAGATTGGCTCTAAAGGTAATTGAGCCTCCGGGTACAAAGGTTAGGGATATGTTTTGATCTAGGGTGATATTTTCTGTCGCTTCTAGTACGATGTTTCCGCTTTGATTTTCTAAGGTTGCGGCGCTAATTGTAATATCTGTATCGGGGAAATCTGTTAATAATATATCTGGTAAAGCTGTATCCGGTTCGGAGTCGGTGCCGGCGTTTCTTGCAATTCTAATATTTCTTGGATCTAGTAATAGGGTTCCTGCCGCACCATTGGGGGCTGATACATCTGCTTTTCCTTTAAATATTAATGTTTCTTTGCCAGAAACTTCGACAAAACCGCCATTGCCGGAAGTTCCGCCCAGTGCGTTGATATTGCCATAAAAGCCGGTGATTTCGTTGGCCCAGATAATTATTCGTCCGTTATTGGTGCCTTCTATGGCGTTGGCGTTGAGGGTGGTGTCTTGGCTAATAAAGGTGCGGAGGGCGTTGGGTACGTTTCCTTTTCCTTGAAAGTCTCCGCCGATTAAAATGTTGCTACCGTTGGGGCTGTTGGCGTTGATATTTGCTTTCATTAAGGCAATTTTTTCGCCAAAAATGCCTACGGTTGAAGTTGGGGAAGAAATGTTTGGATGGGAAATGTTGAGGTTTCCGCTAATGATGGCGGTGCCGTTTGTTGTGGGGATGGGTGTTTGGGAGGCGGTAAGGCTGACGCTGCCATCGGGGTTGAGGGTGAGTCCGGTGGCGTTGTTATTGCCGATGCCGGTGAGCAGTTGGGGTATGCTCAGGGGTGTAATGTTGTTGGGTTGAGTTTCTGGGGTGGTTTGGATGTCTAGGCTGAGTACCATCCCTGGTTGAGAAAGACGGACGAGGTTTTGTCCGGGTACGGCGGCGATGGTGATGCTACCGGCTGGTGCTGTGAGGGTGCCGGTGTTGATGACTGTGCCGGCGATGAGGCTGATATTTTGGCCTGCGGATACGGCGAGGTTAGCGCTGTTGATCAGGTTTCCGCTTTCGGGGTGGGGGAAGTTAAAGGTGTTTGGGTTGCCGGCCAAGCTGGTGTAGTTGTTGGGGCCGGTGGCGTTGAAGGTACCGTTGTTAAATCCGATGCTGCTGGCGGTGGTGGCAAAAAATGAAGCCGGCACGTTTAAGGAGGCGTTGGGGCCAAATATCATGCCGGCTGGGTTCATTAAATATAGGTTGGGGTTCCCCCCAGAAATTTGCAGTCTTCCGTCTATGTGGGAGGCATTCCCTCCTGAAATTCGGGTTAGGATATTGCGAAGTTCGGGGGAGGAAATGAAGTTAGCTGTTTGACCGGCTGTGAGGTTAAATTCTTGAAAACTATGGAAAAGGTTGCCTCTGTCTGTTGATAGTTTTCCGCCGGTAATGTCTAGGTTGCTGCCGTTTGGCGTCACCAGGGTGCCGGTGCCATCCGAAGAGGGAATCAGGGTTTGAGAGCTTGCTGGGCCGGTGGCCATCCAGGTCATAATGGCAGGCATTACCAAGCTGATCTGAATCAGTAAGCCGGTTTTACTCGTTCCCCTCTTCGACATTTTTTACTACTCCTGACTTATTTCGATAGTATCCACAACGGGTTCTTGTGCAAATCGTTCGAGTTCAACCGATCTGAGCAGTCTTTCCCAGCTATTTAACAATTCTTGATTTTCTGGCTGATTTTGGCGCAATTTGGCAAGTGTCGAAACGGCTTCGTGCCAAATACCCGCATCTGCATAAACTGCTGCTTGTTCGCTTAAAGAATTTGCTTGGTTTAGTTGTTCTGTTAAGCTTGCGCTTTGAACAGTTCTTTCGATCCACCCATCCACAACGGTATCGCCTGTTCGGTCATTGCTATCGCAAACCATTGCTAAATACCAATGATACATTTTTCCAATCTTTAGTGCGGGTGCGTTGGTTTTGGGCAGAGTGAAACCCACAATGCCGGCTTTTGAAGGAAGCGGGATTTTTGTTGTGTAAATTACCTGGGAGTCTGTTTCATCCATTAAGGTGAATTCTAGTCTGACAGCCGTTGAAGCTGGCACATACCAAAAAAATGTCGGTTTCTCTGAGACAGTCAGGGGTAAGGAATTTCCTGGTGTCAGTGCGGTTAATCCTTTTTGACCTGGTTTGACTAACCCACAACCTCTCGATCCTCCGTCCGCTGTTCTCGGTGGGGCCCCGCGATCAGGCGGTTGAAAGGTTTGGCTGATTAATTGTTGGTTTATTGAATTCAGGTTAAGGCTGGCTGTTTGTGTTGTAGCATTTGCCGGTCTGGTTAACCCCGGATAAACCGCGATTCCTAACACCACCGCCGCTACACTCATGGCTAGTCGTTGGCAAGATTGTTTTGTGTTCATAATTAGTCTCCTGTTTCCTTCTCTTAACGAAATTTTCTCGGTCGGGGTTTCCTTTGAGAAAAATTTGTACCTCTAAACACGGTTTTATCACTTATCAGTAACGAACTCATCCTTCTTAAGGACGCTTTTATTTTTTTTTATCCTAACCAGCATTACAAAATATGTTTTCAGTTGCTCTTTTTTTGTCCTACTGGCGTTGGCATAAACCCCTCTCTAAAGTTTAACATATTGTTATTAAACTTGTCCATATTAAGAATTATAAAACAGGGGGAGAATGATTTGCTATCCGTAGAAACCCTGGAATTTAGCGATAGCAGGGGCGGCTCACTTAGGTAGGTTTGACACTGAAGGTTTCTAGGGAGCAAGAAGGCTCCAAGACTCAGATAGCAGATTTCTCTGTTGTGGGTGGTTCAAAGCAGCCCTCGCCTCATTTTTAACACATCTTCAGTTTGAAGCAAAACACGGCAAGGGTAAATTCTGACTAATTGTTAATTATCCAAAACCAATTTTTTTTAGGAAATTTACGATAGCTTAAAATCTAACAACGTTAGCGCTGGCAATCGTCTGAACCGGCATTTTTCGTTAATACCAACAGCCCCAGGCACAAATAGAAAATTTTGAATCGTCCGATTTAAATTTTGGTGGCCATCGGTTGGGGGGGGTTTGACTGGTTAATGTCAAAAAAGATACTTATTTTTGGGTAAAAATAACGGGTAATTTTTAATAAAAACTTAAGGAAGTCTCTCTTCTGTAAGTTCTGGGCGCTATCAATCTCTAAAATTTGGCCTTAAAGAAAATTAAAAAAACCTTTGGGCCGGTGTATGTGATGCTCTGAGCGGTTGCTTACTGCCAGTTGGTTTATGACCTAAACTCAAAATACAGCGTACAATAGTTAAAACACTTCCAGCCAAGGCGATTTTATCCGCCGTTGCTCACGCTATTGGTAGCAGCCATGCAAGTTCGTTTTAATGTTGTCCGCCAAAGCCAAACCTCCGGGCCTCGCGTTCAGTCTTACGTTTTAGAAGTTGAACCGGGGAATACTATTCTTGATTGTCTTAACCGTATCAAGTGGGAACAAGACGGCTCTCTTGCTTTTCGCAAAAATTGTCGCAATACTATTTGTGGTAGCTGTTCAATGCGAATTAATGGCCGGTCTGCTCTGGCCTGTAAAGAAAATGTTGGCAGTGAATTAGCAAGATTACAACATATTTCTGAGATTTCTTTGGGCCAAATTAGTGAAGGGGCACGTTTAAATATAGTCGAAAATAAAGGCGGACAAGATGCTCCCCCACCCCCCGCTTCTAAACTGCCAGAAATTACAATTGCACCGATGGGAAATATGCCGGTGGTTAAAGATTTGGTGGTGGATATGAGCAGTTTTTGGAACCATCTGGAAGCGGTGGAGCCTTATGTCAGCAGCAATGCTCGTCATATCCCCGAACGCGAATTTTTACAAACCCCCGAAGAACGTGCAAAACTAAATCAAACCGGCAATTGTATTTTGTGTGGTGCCTGTTATTCCGAATGCAATGGTCGGGAAGTTAATCCAGATTTTGTTGGGCCTCATGCTTTGGCGAAAGCTTATCGCATGATTGCTGATTCCCGCGATAGCAAAACTGAAGAACGGGTAGAAAAATATAATGAAGGAACAAGCGGAGTTTGGGGTTGTACTCGGTGTTTTTATTGCAATGTGGTTTGTCCGATGGAAGTAGCGCCTCTTGACCAAATCAGCAAAATTAAACACGAAATTTTAGACCGAAAAGATGCGGTTTCTAGTCAGCCCGTGCGCCACCGTAAATTGTTGTTAGATTTGGTAAAAGAGGGCGGTTGGCTGAATGAAAGAAAGTTTGCCATTAAATTGTTTAGCTATTCTTTTAAAGCGTCTCAAGAATTGATAAAATTGGGGCCGTTGGGAATCCGTATGCTGATGCGGGGGAAAATTCCTTTTTCGTTTGAACCGTCCGAAGGCGCGCCGGTGGTGCGGAAGCTGATAGAATCGGTACAAAACTTAGACAAAAAATCAATTGATTAGGGATAAACAGTTATGAGTTCTGAAACACCTCCTACCCCCGCCACTCCCCCAGTAGAACCGGCTTATAACCAACCTGAACCAGCTTTTGGTTGGACGGCTTATGCTGAACAAATCAATGGACGCTTTGCGATGATTGGTTTTGTGGCGCTTTTGATTTTGGAGTTTTTCACCGGCCAAGATTTCTTTAGCTGGTTGGGTTTACGTTAACTTAGTATGTAGCGCTAAAGCGCTTTAGCGCTACTACATACCCTAGATAATTGGCTGAAAATAAACAAGTTAAGCGGCTGGTTTGCTAGTGGGAAAAAGAAAGCATTAACCCTTTAATAATTTTTAATAGCTATTGAGATTTGCAAGGACGGTATTTTAAAGAACCAGAAATGCGTGTTTGATTGTCAATAATAATCGTTTTTTAGCTTCGCTATTTAATTGGGGCGTGTATTTAGTTGCAGGAACGTCTCTACATCTGCGTTTATCTGCGTCCATCTGCGGTTAAAAAAACTCTTAAAATCCTATCTAGTATGACACAAGAAAATCTAGCACTTTTGAGTTTATTACAGTTAGCTTCTCCTGCCTTGCCGGTGGGGGCTTATAGTTATTCTGAAGGTTTGGAAACTTTGATTGTTGCCGAAAAAATTAATAACAAAAAAACCTTGCAAAATTGGATAGAAGATGCTTTGAAATTCGGATCAATTCGTTTAGAAGCGGCGGTGATGGTTCGAGTGTACCGCGCTATGCAAAGAGATGATTTAGAAGCCGTGAAATATTGGAATAGTTGGGCAACGGCGACGAGAGAAACAGAAGAGTTGCGCTTGCAAAGTTTGCAAATGGGAATGTCTTTAAACCGGCTTTTAGTTTCCATGCAGCCGGCGTTAGAAGAAAAATTAAAAGCTTGGGAAACTGGGTGTAATTTTGCAGTAGCCTTTGGGGTAGCCGCGCAAAATTGGCAAATAGAAGAAAAAGCGGCTTTGTTGGGTTTTCTGCACAGTTGGGCAAGTAATTTAATTGGGGCTGGGGTAAAGTTAATACCTTTGGGACAAACTGCCGGACAGCAGTTATTATTGAGCCTCCAATCAAACTTAATTAGCGCAACCGAAGAAATTTTATATTTAGAAGATGATGATTTAAGTGTTTGTAGTTGGGGGTTGTCTTTAGCAAGTATGAATCACGAGGTTTTATATACGCGGTTATTTCGGAGTTAAAGTTTTTCCCCTTGAACTCCCCTCCCCTAAAAAGGGAGGGTTAGTCAGAGGTTTTTTTTAGTTTTCCCGCCTTGTCGGGGAAGGTTAATCAGAGAGTTAGTCAGAGGTTTAATCACTACTCAATAGTTAACAAATACCGGCCCCGTCCTCCTCTATCGTGAGCGTTGATAATGACACGATAAGTGCCCGTGCGCTGAAACTTCACTTGCAAAGAAGAGTTTTTATCATTGGGGCTGATATCATTATTTTGGGCAATGATTTTGCCTTCAGGATCAATCACTACTAAATAAGTATCAAAATCAGGGCTTCGTAAAGTAATTGTCACCGACTGACCGGCACTACCTTGAAACGCAGACTCGCGGTACAAACTGCCATCCGAAGGCAAAACCGAAGCGCCGGGGCCAAGTATCCCCTCCAAACGGGCGATAGAATTTCCAGAAACCGTTTGTTGTGTGGTAGCACGGTTGCCGCTGTTACTGGACGCTCGCAAGCTATAACCACCTTCCTGTCCTCTTTCGGCAGAGTTGGCAATAACCGTGTAGGTGCCGGTGGAAGGCAAAACAGCCACAATACGGGCATTTTGACCACTTCCACCGTCGTCATCTTGAGCAAGATCGCGCCCCGAAGGCGACAGCAAAATTAAAAATGGGTCAATTTCTTGGCTAGCCATTTCAATTACAACTCGTTCACCGGCTCGCCCTTGAAAAGTATATATATCAAAAAAGCTATTATCTGCCCTCAAAACATTGGAACCCGGCCCCAGTCTGCCAGCAATCGTCTGTCCGTTTAAGGAGATCGGTTTAGGAGGCTGGTTTGACGAGGGAGTGCGCGGCGTGGAAGCGTTGCGAGGGGCACGTCCTTCTCGCACGGCAGTCAAAAATGGTTGTACGCGGTCTACGTTAATTGCAAAACCAATGCCAATGTTACCGCCTTGTCTGGCGCCGGTGAAAATGGCAGTGTTGACGCCAATTAATTGCCCTTGGCTGTTCAGCAAGGGGCCGCCTGAGTTCCCTGGGTTAATGGCAGCGTCAGTTTGAATTAAACCCCGCGAAGTGTCAATGCGGCTGACGATCCCGACCGTGAAGGTGCCTTGAAAGCGTCCGAAGGGGTTGCCAATGGCGTAGGCGCGTTGACCGACTTTTACCGAGCCGACGGGAGCCAGCGGTACGGTGGGTAAGTTGTTTTGGCCTTGAATTTTGAGAATGGCGAGGTCAAGTCCTCTCTCTCCAAAAGCAAGCACTTCCGCAGGGAGACGTCTACCATCAGAAAGCGTGACGGTGACGTTCCGCCGGCCACCTTGTGAAATAACGTGGGCGTTGGTGAGCACTAAACCATCGCTGGAGATAATACTACCGCTGCCGGTGGCGCTGCCGACATTGATGGAAACGACGGCGGGGCTGGCTTTTTCGTAGACGCGGATATTGGTTTGTTCGTCTACGTCTTGGGCAACCGCACGGTTATGGGGAAAGAGATTGTTTGGGCCAAAGGTTTCGAGGCTGAGGGTTGTGGTTGCGAGGGCGGTTGCCATCATTCCTGTTATTGCCCGATGCAGGATTTTTGCTTTCATACTGGCTGTTATAGAGTTTCTTTTTATTTATTCATTTTATTTTTCTCAAACCGGCTCTGGGGAAATTTGCAACAATTGGTGAGGATAGGATACGAAATCGGATTTTTTACTCTGGGTCTTTTTTTTGGTGTGCTGGAAGTTCAGCTAAGGGGTGATTTTTTAACCGCAGATGTTAGGCAGGCAGGATGCCTGCCCCACTACAGATGGACGCAGATGTAGTAGAGACGTAAGGCGCGGAACGTCTTTCCGGCTTTAGACAAGAGTTATTTTCCCCCCCAGCCTACCGCAGCACATCTGGGATGTTTAAGCCGTTACCGGTTCTGTCTATGACCATGATATTCCATTGTCCCTGAGCACCGGCCTCAAAGCTTATCGTGTTGCCATCGGCGCTAATTGTTGGGTTGCGGACTTCGGCTTTTAGGGATTCGGTGAGGTTGCGTAGTTGCCGCGTTGGTCGATTGTATAAATAAATATCTGTTCTACCTTCCCGACTGCCACAGAACACAATATAATTTCCGTCTTGGCTGACGGCGGGATGGGAAGCAATCGTATCCAGGGCGTTGATTCCAGGGAGGTCTATTAAGCGCCGATCTTGATTATCATAAAGATATATATCCTGCCGGCCTTCGCGGTCGGAACCAAACACTATATAACGACCGCTGATTTGAGGGTTGATATCACCGGCAGGGCTATTTAAGCTGCGTCCGCCTGGATCGTAGGGGAAGTTGAGAATACGCGGGTACACGCTGCAACTGCTGAGGGTGCCCGAGAGAACAATTGCCCCAAGATAAAAAAATCGATTGATAATCTTGAATTGCATTTAAAGCAGTTAAGTAGTTTTGATGTTTAAGTGTAAAAAACTAATCTTCTAAATCTCAAATCAAAATAATTTCAGCTTCTAATACCAAAATTCCTACCCAAAAAAAACTATTCCTCAGACACCAACAGATAAGCCATCTGCGGTTAAAATAAAAGCCCTCCCACTCAAAAACCAAACCTCATAAAAACACCTTCTCTAAATCAGAATTAATAAAAAATCTACACTCCATCAAGCCTATCAAGTTCTATTTCTGGCCCTCGGTCGATCACTTCAATATCCCACTGTCCTCGCCGGCCGGTTTCAAAAACAATATACCGGCCATCAGGACTAATACTGGGGTTGCGAACCCAACCGTTATAACCCCTTGTTAAAACTTGGATGCTGCGGGTTACACGATCATAAAGTTCTACCTCTGGCCGGCCTTGGTCGCTGGCAATATAAACAATATAGCGGGCTGTGTTACTGATGCTGGGGCTGTCGGCTATGGCATCGCGGCGATTTAACAAAGGTAAATTAACATATTGCCGACTTTTAAGGTCATAAAGCAATATATTCCGGCTACCTTCCCGGTTAGAGACAAAGGCCAAATAGCGACCGTCTCCACTGAGGGCCGGTTGTTCGTCGGTGTATCGGCTGTTGAGGCCGGCGGGTTCTTGGGGGCCGGTGGGAGTACAAGCGACAACAAAGCTGGCTAAACTTAAAGCCAGCCAGCGAGAAAGAGACCGATAAAAGGGAAATTTTTTCACCGCTTGAGAACACAGCGCCAAAAAGTTGAGCAGTTTGGAAAATTGAAGGCAAAACCTAGTAGTCAAAATTGCTTTCGTTATCAGAATCATCCTCATCCTGCTGTCTGGGATTGATCGGCTGATAATCCACATATTCATCAGAGGAAGACGTTTCTGAAGGTGCCGGTGGCCGGCGGCGTTCATCTTCTGGGGGACGTCGGCGTTTGGGCCGGTTTGGGTCTACCGGTTTGCGGTTGGCCGGTCGGGACGTTGAGGTGGGAGGTTCTTCTGTCTCTACAGTGCCATCCCATTCATCATAACGGTTAGAGTTGGGGCGAGGCTCTGTGGAACGGGGTTTACGCTTGCGGGAAGTTTCCTCGGTGCCATAGCGATCATCGCTGCTGCGGGGTTTAGCCGACTTTGGCCGACGCGGTTCTTCATCTTCATAATAAGCCTCGCCGGCCCGACGAGAACGACCTTCCTCTCTACCTCGGATGCGGGGTCTTTCGCCCATATCTTCTTCTGGTTCTAGGCGTTCGAGTTCAGCATCTACATAACTGTACACTTTGCTGACCGGCCTCTCATCATCAACAATTCGTGTGTTTCGCTTGGCTTGCTCGGTTGCTACGCCCCGGAGACGGACACTTTCCACGCCAAAAAAAATAGCTGAACCGCCCAGCAAAAACTGACCGAATTGTAAAATCGGGTCTTGACGCCAGCCTTGAAAAAACAAAATCCCGCCGCAGAGTAAACCCACAGCGGCAAAAAAGATATCGTGATCTCTCGCCAAACGTGGCTGCACAGAACGCAAAAAATAGAGTCCAGCCCCAGCCACCGCTAGGCTAATGCCCAGCAAACTGCTCCAGTTAAAGTAAACGTTTACCATTGTTTCAACTCCCGTGTCAGTTTTATATTAACGAGTTCAGTCTAAAATCTGCACCTAGATTTGGTTCTGTTTAAATTTCAGCAACTTGGGGGTTGCAGCCACCGGCTGACACGCGCTGTAGGACTTGCATAAAGGTTAACACCAACAATAATTAAACCTCAGTTAGTGGGTAGGGGGCAGCTTTGATGTTGATGCCCCTTCCTTAAACTGAGGTTGGCAATTGCCATCTAGGCTGCTTATACGCGCTTGATTTTATCCTTTTGGCTGATGAAGATCAGACCGATGGTGGCTGGGACGAGCACAATTACGGTACCCAATAACAAGCTCCACAAAAAGTTAGCGAGGGATGGTGTCATGGCTTTTGGTTTTGTTTTTACAACAATTTGTTTAGTCTTAATTTTAAGCACAGGTGCCTTTTTTGAGAAGCCTCTTTACCAGGAACTTGTTTGCTATTCCCGCTCGACCGTTTTTGCCGAAACCTCTCCAGTTTAATTCTGTTAATCGTTTTAAATGCTGGCTTTGCTTTGTTTTGGCTGTTCGGTCTTCTTCTTCCCCACCACCGCACCGGCCCTCAGAAAAGATACAATCAAACATGAAAGCCCGTAACAAATCTTAAAAAATTTTCCCCTGACATGATGAGTGCTGCAACAATAGCTACCTGGGTGGTTGGCCCCTTTTTGGGTGTAATGACTTTTTTGTTTATTTTTCGCATCGTCCTCACCTGGTATCCCCAAGCCGAGTTAAATAAATTTCCCTTTAACCTGGTCGCTTGGCCCACTGAGCCGTTTTTATTCCCAACTCGTAAAATTATTCCTCCCCTTGGCGGTGTAGACATTTCTCCGATTATCTGGGTAGGAATTTTTAGCTTACTGCGTGAAATTTTAGTAGGTCAACAAGGCTTATTCACCATGTTGGGATAACTAACTCAATTGCCCTAAAAAATCCGAAGCTAGACAAATAAAGGGGCCGTGCCCCCCGCCGGCCCTAAAAATTCCCAATTACTTATTTCCCCATCATTTGCTCAACAAAATTGGTATAAACATCCCCTTCCAAAAAAGCAGGATTCTCCAGAATTTTTTGATGAAAAGAAAGAGTTGTAGGGAGGCCGGTGATCGCACACTCCCGCAAAGCCCGTTTCATGCGCCGAATCGCACCGGCCCGATCAGGAGCCCATACAATTATTTTGCCTATTAACGAATCATAATAAGGCGGAATTTCATAATCAGTATAAACATGAGAATCCATGCGAACCCCTGTACCACCGGGGGGTAAAAAGCCGGTGATTCTACCCGGAGAAGGGCGAAAATTGTGGTCGGGATCTTCAGCATTAATCCGGCATTCAATCGAATGCCCTTGCAATTTAACTTGATTTTGAGACAGTTTCAGTTTTTCTCCCGCCGCAATGCGAATTTGCTCAGCAATCAAATCTAAACCTGTAATCATTTCTGTTACAGGATGTTCAACTTGGATGCGGGTGTTCATTTCCATAAAATAGAAATTACCGTAACGATCCACCAAAAACTCAACCGTACCGGCGCCGGTGTAATTAATTGCTTTGGCAGCCTTCACCGCAGCCTTTCCCATTTTTTCCCGCAAATGGGGAGTTAAAATTGGACTTGGGGCTTCTTCAAGTAATTTTTGGTGCCGCCGCTGAATTGAACACTCCCTCTCGCCCAAGTGAATTACATTTCCATAACTATCTGCCAAAATTTGAAATTCAATATGGCGGGGACGTTCAATAAATTTTTCAATATAAACGCCCGGATTACCAAAAGCTGCTTCTGCCTCACCTTGGGCTGCGGCAAAGAGTTTAGGCAATTCAGAACTTTCTTTTACCAGGCGCATCCCCCGTCCACCACCGCCGGCAGTAGCTTTAATCATCACGGGATAGCCAATTTTGCCAGCAATTTCTAGGGCTTCCTTTTCATCAGTAAGCAAGCCTTCACTACCGGGTACTGTAGGAACACCTACCCGTTTCATCGTGTCCTTAGCCGTTGATTTATCGCCCATTGAGCGCATCGCATCGGGAGACGGGCCAATAAAAGTAATTTGATGATCGGCGCAAATTTCCGCAAAACGGGCATTTTCTGCCAAAAATCCGTACCCTGGATGAATGGCTGTAGCGTTGCGGGTCAGGGCGGCGGCGATGATATTGGGAATATTAAGATAACTTTTGCTGCTGGGGGGTTCGCCAATACAAACCGCTTCGTCTGCGAGTTGGACGTGCAAAGCGTTACGGTCTACGGTGGAGTGGACAGCTACGGTGGAAATGCCCATTTCTTCACAGGTTCGGAGAATTCGGAGGGCAATTTCTCCTCGGTTGGCGATGAGAATTTTGGAAAATTGCATCGGGGAGCTAGGGGTTTTCTCTGGGTTCGGTGATGTTGGGATGCCAAATCATTAATCCTACCATGTGGGGTATCTTTGGTTGGATTTGGGGAGGCGTGTGATTTTTTTTGAAATTTTTTCGTCACAGGTACTTGCTTTTATTTATAGGCTTGTGTAATATAGGAATTCCTTGCGGATGTGGCGGAATTGGTATACGCGCACGTTTGAGGGGCGTGTGGGCAACCTTGCGAGTTCGAGTCTCGCCATCCGCATTCAAAAAGAGAGGCGCTGCTTTTGGCAGTGTCTCTTTTTGATTTTTGAATGATTTTGGGGTGCCGGTGGATTGTGCCTTAGATCACAGATCGGCGGGGATGTCATCACCCTAAAGACGGAAAATTATCACGGTTTCAGGCTAATGGTGTCACTTTCTAAACTTGGTAAATCAGAGATTATATAGATGTCGAGTTCAAACAAACCTCATGCCTCAAATGATTCTTCTCCCCGGTGCCGTTTCTGAAATTTTTGCCAGCGTTACAGAAACTCAACAACTCACTCACGCTGACCGTTATGGCCTCCTGGCTGCTTTGATTGATGAGTCTATCCCTGAAGAAGACTTGACAGCGATTGACCGGATGTTGCGTTCTTTGCGTCGCGGTCGCATAAATGTGGTTAATGAAATTTCTTCTGTTCGTTAGGTGTTTTTAATTTTATGTTATTAGGTTTTATTAAATTTTTTGAGATGGTTATCTAGGTTTTAGGGGTGCAAGGAAGATTTTTAACAGAATCCTTAGCTGCCCTGGAATATAGATAGATAAGATTTTTTTGTTGTATTGAGGTTTATTTAGGTTGGTTCTCTGGCTTGAGAACCAACCTTTTTATTTGTTTGAGGAGGAGGGCGATTTATTTAGGTTGTTTAAATAACCGGCCCCTATTAATCCCGTGTTAGTTATTCGGCTGCTTCACCACCAACTACGACGTTACGAATGCGGAGACTTGGGCCGGCACAACCCACCGCCAAACCACTTTGGCCGCCTTTACCACATCCGCCAGACTCATCCCAATAGAAATCATCGCCGATGGCTTCGATATCTGCGAGAGTGCTAAAAACATTGCCAGAAAGAGTGACATCGCGCACCGGCTCTTGTAGTTCGCCATTGCGAATCATCCAGGCTTCACCGGCACTAAACGTAAACATCTCACCGTTCGTCATTCCGCCTAACCAATTGCGAGCATAAACACCTTCTTTGATATCGCTAAATAAATCTTTTACCGGCGTGTTTCCAGGCTGAATCCAGGTGTTTGTCATCCGCACAAGGGGAGGATAATGATAATTTAAACAGCGAGCATTGCCTGTTGCTTCTTCTCCTAATTTGCCGGCGGTTTCTCGTGAGTGTAACCGGCCCACAAGAACACCATCTTTAATCAATTGCGTTGTCGTGGCCGGTGTACCTTCGTCGTCATAAAAATAACTGCCGCGATGGCCTTCAGGAGCAGCACCATCAAAAATTTGCAAGTCTTTGGGGCCAAAAGCCCGCCCCAAGGTCATTACTTCTAATAAGTCTGGATTTTCATAAGCCATGTCAGCTTCCGAAAGATGACCAAAGGCTTCGTGAACAAACAGACCGCTTAAAATTGGGTCAATGACGACAGTGTAGGTGTTGCCTTTGACCGGCGGTAAGCTGAGGGCAGTAACGGCTCGCTCGGCAGCGCTGCGGACTTGGGAATCGAGGGTTGTGAGGTCTTCGTAGGCTTTGCGTGAGCCGGTGGTTTCCCGTCCGGTTTGAACGGTGCTACCGTCTCTAGCTGTGGCTGCAAAACGCATTTCCATGTCTACCCAAGATTGCTCTAAAATCGTGCCTTCGGATGTGACAAGGATGATGCGCTGGGCGCTGTCGCCGTAGCGGACTGAGGTAGTGGTAATTTTTGGGTGTACACTTCGCAATATGCCGGCGTAGTGTTCTGTGAGCGCTTTTTTGTCGGCTAAGGGTATGTTTCTGGGATCGGTGCCGGTGACGGGCACTTGGCAGATCGCTTGCACGGCTTTGATGGGTGCGAGGAGGGTTTCTTCTTCTCCGACTAGACGAGCTTGGGTTATGGCTTCTTCGATTCTTTGGGCTAAATTTCCTAAATGGTTAAAGCTGGCAAACCCCCACCCACCTTTGTAGGCAGCGCGAATTTGTCCGCCGATAGAGATACCTTGGCTGAGGGTTTCAATTTTTTCTCCCCGCAATAGGATATCGGTTCCATCGGATTCTTCGAGACGAATTGCTAAGTAATCTACACGCGATTTATAGCGGTCTACCAAGTCTGACAGTAAGGTTTTGACATCAGCAAGCAAGCTAGGCATGGGTTAGGGGAGTGCTTAATGAACTATTTTTATTTTGACAATTCTTTAATTGTCTTTTATTTTTTGACATCCTCACGCCTGCTAAAGCCGGGCGTGGTTCTTGACGCTTGATTGAATGATGAGTTTTAAATAAAGTTACAACAGCCTGAAACTCTCTCCTATATTTAGCTTGGCGGGATTTTTGCCAAAATGTGAGCTATGGTACACATTTTTTTTAAGCACTCTGGTAGGAGGTGGTAGGGGCTGAAAACCTGTTTTTTCGGGCGCAGGAAATCAAAAACTAATGTTGCCCTGGTGGGCCGGTTGGGGAATTTTTAACCTAGAGTGGGACATTGCGACTGGTTAGTTCGGTTCCTTCACAGCTTTGAAAGACAAATCCAGATAGGCTGGAGAGTGAAAATAGTTAATAACTGTATATAGTTGCAAAAGCAATGAATTTGACAGTGTTTAAAAACAGTTCTGCGACGGGTGGCGATTTGATGAGGGGGAGCGATGCTGAGCCAAAATGGTTTTTACCTACCCTCGCTGATGTGTTTGCTCTCACTCAACCAGAGTCGGGCTTGCATACACCGGCTTTTGGGGAAACTATTTCTACCGACCGGTTAGGGTCTAAAAATCGCAATGACATTCTTTTTCGTTCAGCGGTTGTGGCGCTTGAGTCGCTGTTGATAGAAATGCGAGGCCGGCTATCTGGGGATGAAGCATCTCAAGCTTTGATACTTTCTGGGCCGGTGCCGGTGTTAAGCCATCCCGATATTATTTCTTCTCTGAATATTTGGGCATTTTCTGGCGACCCGCTTAATCCGTCTGTGTGGTTGCTCGAAAAACCTGTAGGCAGCGGTTCAGGCACATCGATGCCAGCCAGAAACATCTTTGATACACCGGCTCCGACATTACCAATGTTAAGCGAGTCAAATCAAAAAACCGCAAGTAAACCCCTATCCTCGCAAGTAGTCCCCTTGCTTTTAGATGACCCCTTAAGCAATGAGCAATTTTGTGTATGCTTAACGGAAAAATTTAGTTTAGTATTCACAGCCAAACAAGGGACAAATTTTCAATTTTCCTTTGACCCTGAAGTAGTATCCGAAACGTTAAGGGTGTTGCGTCCTCGCGTCTTATTGACCGGCGGCCAAGAGCAGTTAAAAGTATTAGATGCAGCGGTTGCCAAAGTCAGGCCAACTGTTCCTGATTATAAAATTGTAATGCGGTTTAGTCAGATAATATTAAATAATATTCCCGAAAGACAAGAAACGGCACCGAACCGAAAAAAATGCGTGCATTTATTACCGGCTTCTGTACAAGAAAGCGAACTGATTGAACCGGCATTAAACAATCTCGAAGAGAAATTAGCGGATAATCTTAAATTTGAATTAAAACCCAAAAAACATTTAAGCAAAGAAGTTATAGAACGTTTAGCGGCTGGCAATGAAAAACAATTAAAACAAGAAAAACCAGCCGCCGACTTAGAATTACTGCAAGCAATTTTTCACGAAGTTCGCACGCCTTTAACAACGATTCGGACTTTAACGCGGTTATTATTAAAACGGCAGAGTTTAGATGCGGATGTTATTAAACGCTTGCAAATGATCGACCGAGAATGTACGGAACAGATAGATCGTTTTAATCTAATTTTTAAAGCCGTAGAAATTGAAACCTCCCAAACAAAACGAACCCCTGTACAGCTAACTTCAACTTCCCTAGCTGAAGTATTTAATAGCTGCATTCCCCGCTGGCAAAAACAAGCAGCAAGAAGGAACCTAACTTTAGACATCATTTTACCCCGTACCTTACCGCCGGTTGTCAGCGATCCAACGATGCTGGATCAAGTGCTGACAGGAGCAATAGAAAACTTTACCGCAACTCAACCAACCTCTGCTCATATCAGAGTATTAGTAACTCTAGCAGGCGCTCAACTAAAACTTCAACTGCAATCAGAACTAGCAGAAAATGAACCGACGACGACAAATTCGCCGTTGAAATCTTTGGGTCAACTCTTAATGTTTCAACCAGAAACCGGCAACCTTTCTCTTAATTTAGATGTCACAAAAAATTTATTTCAAGCATTAGGAGGCAAACTAATTGTCCGCCAAAAACCCCAACAAGGAGACACCCTAACCATATTCTTACCCATAGAATAAAGTAGCCCTGTGGGCCTATTTTGTACACAGTTCTGTCTCTTTTGAGAAAAAAAACGTTTTTTCAACTCTCCAAATAAACCGGCAACATAACATTAAAAGTTGAGCCTTGACCCAACTTACTTTTAACGGAAATTGACCCGCCACAACGAAGTAACAATTGTTGGACAATAGTTAACCCCAAACCGGCCCCCCCTGGGTCATCATCTACTGCATGACGAACGCGATAAAAACGCTCAAAAATCTTATGCAACTCCGCAGGAGGAATACCAATTCCTGTATCCCGGAACTCCAGAGAAATATAATCTCCTTGTTGTTTGGCTTTGACCCAAACCTGACCGCCAGCCGGTGTAAATTTAATGCCATTGTGTAATAAATTAATCACAATTTGTTTTACCCAAGCACTCAAACAAGAAACCGGCGGCAAATCTTCAGGAACAGTATAAGCCAGCATAATACCTTTTTCTTGTGCGAGCGGTTGATAGGTACTCACAACACCAGGCACAATATCAGATAAACGTAAAGTTTCCATCCCTGTTTGATGAAGTTTAGCGCCGCTTGGAGAGCTATCAACTAAGTGATCTAAACGCACTAAATCGAGCAACCCGTTAATTAAAGAAGTTTGTCGGTCACATTCAGTAAGAAGCATCTGAATATAACGATTACGTTGTTCAATTTTCAGGTTAGGTGACTTCAACAAAGTGAGAGCCGTTTTCATATTAGTGAGAGGCGTTCGCAAAGCTTGACCCACATTGCTGAGGAATTCATCTTTAAGGCCGATAGCTTCTTTGAGTTCTTGATTGTGTAATTGAATGGCGGCGATTTCAGCAGCAGTGGTTCCGTAGTGACCGGCCCCTCGCCACAGTTCCTCTTGTTGCTGAATTTGTTTTGCCCACAAGTGGGCGGCATAAACAGAAAATTGTTCTGTAGCGTTGATGGTACTTAAATCAACTACAGGATTTTGGGGAACCGAGCCAACAAGTACAGGCAATTTTTGGGGTGAAAGTTCTTGCAGAGATTGGAGGACAGGTTCGAGGGTGTGCCGGCTCAACGAGCAAAGGGCCAAAAGCAAGGGATGACGATCTTGAGAAGAATTGTTTGCAGTCTTAGCGTGCTGGCGGAGAGAAGATTGCTGTAGAGAACGGGGCCGGTGAGCAATAATACCGGCCCAAAAACTTTGAGAAACTGCCAAGACAAAATACTCGCGCGCCACAGATGACTCTGGCGAAACGTTAAGCAAGACGGGTGAAGAAGAAACTGGCCGGTGATTGAAATCTGATTTATGGGAATGCTTGAGAGGATGTGGTGAGCCTAAATACATTTCTGTATCGGGTTCGTTTTTTTCCTGGCTACCAACGACATCAAAAAAATACAAACCGATATTGATGCCGGTGCTGTGATAGCGTTCAATATCTGCTTGCCATTCGAGTTGCTGAGGCAGCTTCACAAATAAATTAACACTGAGGCGCTGCTCGATCAACAAATCCACCAGCCCTGCTATCGCCGCTTTGAGAGTCGAGGGGCTGAGTTGGAGGGGTGGAGGGAGGTGTCGATTGAGCGCAAGCTCATAAACAGAGATATCTGGGCAGGGAGAGCACATAGACTTAGTGCGAAAAAAGCCGCAACGTTTTGGTTTGTAAAGACGCGAGAGATGGCCTACGGGGAGCCGTAAGCCATCGTATCTAATCTTTATATAAACCCTACCCCGTCCAAGACATCGGGCATAGGCGCCGGATTTGTGTGTAGGGGGGGGTTTTATCTGTAGGGGCGCGGTTCGGTCGAGGGGTTTATCAAGGATGAAAGGTGGAGGTAAGCGATGTGGATGATAGAGTAGCGTGGCGCTAGGCATACCGGCCTGTACAATTGTCACGGGTGATTTTTTTTTGAAAACTCGTTACAAATGACGGCTCATCCCCATCAATTACGCTACAGCAGATAAACGCTCTCCTAGAGCTATACGAGCTTGTTCACGGTCATCGAAGTGTATTTTTTCGGTGCCGAGAATTTGGTAATCTTCATGGCCTTTACCGGCAATGAGTACCCCATCTCCGGGTTTGGCGAGCATGACTGCGGCGCGAATGGCTGTAGCTCGGTCGCTAATTACCACCGGCTCGCTGTCGGCTGCTAGGCCGTTGAGAATGTCTTGGAGGATGCGTTCAGGGTCTTCTGTGCGGGGATTATCAGAGGTCACAACCACTTTATCGGCTAAAGCCGCAGCAATTTTTCCCATAATTGGGCGTTTGGTGCGATCTCGGTCGCCTCCGCAACCAAACACGCAGATCATTTTACCGGGAATGAAGGGACGGGCTGCTTTGAGTAAGTTTTCCAAGCTGTCGGGGGTGTGGGCATAGTCCACAATGACGCTGATATCTTGGTCTGCTTTGATTTGTACGCGCTCCATCCGTCCGGGGACGCCGGTAAATCCGGGCAGTGCTTGGGTCATGTCTTTTAAGTCTAAACCGAGTTGCAAACCGGCGCCTATGGCCCCGATCATGTTGGCGAGGTTGTATTGCCCAACTAAAGGGAGATAAAATTCGCTGTTGCCTTTGGGAGTATGAATAATTCCTTTGACTCCGGTTTGCGAATAAGTTAAGTTGCTGGCGTAAAGATCGGCCTCAGAGTTGCTGATGCTGTAACTCCAGACTTGTTGGGGGTTGAGGTTGGCGATCAGGCGTTTGCCATAGGCATCGTCGCTGTTGATTATGGCGCGTCCTTTAAGGTAGTTGGGGCTAAATAAGAGGGCTTTGGCGGCAAAATAATCTTCCATGTCGAGGTGGAAGTCGAGGTGATCTTGGGTGAGGTTGGTAAAAACGGCGACTTCAAATTCACAGCCTTGAACTCTTCCTTGTGCTAAGGCGTGGGAACTGACTTCCATGATGCCGGTGGTGACTTTGCTGTTGAGGGCGGCGGCGAGTTGCTGTTGCAGTTCGACGGCAAAGGGGGTGGTGTGAACGGCGGTTTGGGAGAAACCGGGCCAACGAGCGTAGAGGGTTCCCAGGAGGGCGGTTGGTAGCTGCGCGTTGTTGAGGAGGTATTCGATGAGGTGGGTGGTTGTGGTTTTGCCGTTGGTGCCGGTGACTCCAACCATTTTTATTTTGCTGGTGGGGTTGCCATAGTAGGCGGTGGCTATTTTGGCACAGGCTTGGGTAATATCTGTTGCGAGGATGACGTTTTGATTTGTTGCTGGTTGCTTTTTGGCGGCTTCTGGGGAAATAATGGCGGCTAAGGCTCCGGCTGCTAAGGCGCTTGGCCAAAATTCTCCGCCATCGACGCGGGTTCCTGGCATTCCAATGAATAAGTCACCGGGCCGGCAGGCGTGGGAATTGGTGGCAATTCCTGTGATTTCAACTTCTAGGTTTGCACCCTCTGGCGTTTGCAATAGGTTGGGAACGGTTTCTAATAGTTCGCGCAGCTTCATAGGTCGTGAGTCCTCACACGAATTCATTACAGGCTTGGTGATTTTTTGTTTGACCTTAGCCTATGCAATATTTCGCTTATTGTGAATCATTTTTCGGAAAATATTTCTGTAACATTTGCTGCAATTGCTGGACTGTGGCGCGGGGAGATGGCCGGGGTAAGGGTGTTACGGTTGGTTCGGGGCTCGAAGGGTTGGGGATTTTGGCATACAAAACTGGGATTTCATACTGGTAGGCTTGAAACCAATCTTCGCGGGTGGTGATGTCTCGGATTTCTAAGTCTAGGTTTATTGCTTGGATCTGAAGGAGTTTTTCTTGTAATCCTTCACACAAGTGGCAGCCGGGTTTGCTATACAAAATTAATTGCATTTTCTTGTTGGGTTTTTGGGATTGTTATTTTGGAATAATTGTAATGCTGCCGCTGCGTTCTAATACAGCGTATTTTATTTGCTCCATTCTTTCTAATCCTTGTAGTTGCCTTGCTGCTTGCATGATGTCGTCTTCGCCTACTCTTGCTTTTTTCATGCGGTCTTTGAGGGGCCGGCCATCTTCTAAGATAATTAAGGGTACGCCGTCTACTATTTTCTCTAGGAGGGGCCAGCGTTCTTTTATTATGGATATGCTGATATCTATGGCAACCATTGTGACAATGAGTAAGAGGGCGTTTGTAAGCGAGTAATCGTCTCCTACCATTGCGTTTTGTGTGGTTTCACTGATAATTATAGTTAGGACAAAATCAAAGGTGGTGATTTGGGCGAGGGAGCGTTTGCCGGCTAGTCTAAATATGCCTAATAAAAAAAAGTAAATGGCGATTCCTCTCAAAATTGAGTACACTTTTTTATCCTCTTTTTTTGTTAAGTTTTTGGAATTTGGGGATGGTTATTTTATTTATCTGTAGATGAATAAGGCTGTTTTTTGGCTGGGAAATTTGGGTTAGGGATAGACAAATTGTTTGAATTTAATCGGTTTTTCTTTGGGTAATTGAAATTCGGCGTTGATTATTCCTATTCTCTCTGGCTGAAAATAAAATGTTAGGGTGGTGGGTTGGGGTGGTTGAGTCTGCCGAAATACATAGGTGATCTGTTTTTGGCCAGTTTCTACATAGTAGGGTGGGGGGGTGATTTGCTGGATCTGGCTATCTTGCAAGTAGTTTCGGTTGAGGTTGATCCGCAGTTCTTGCTGATTTGATGTGTCTGCCAATAAGTGAATTTGTATTTTTGTGAGAGACTGTAACCTTGTTAAACGCTCGTATTCTATCCACATTTTGTCTGTTTTTCGCCCTGCTTTTGCATCGCTCAAAGGGCCATTTCCAAACAATCCCAGCAAGGCACTCAGTAGCACTAGCGCCATGATTTGCCATGCGGTTTTTTGTCTTTTCCACGCCCGGTATTGGAATTCGAGATCCTCATTGATTTCTAAGTCTCCGTGACGTTCAACGACGCTCATAAAATTATTTACCCTTACAATAAAATTTTTTAGATGCAGGGCTGAAGTACGCCCTGTCAAAAACCTCTTCTACCTGAATATGAATGCGGGACAGATCGAGGTTTTTTAACCGAAACGGGGTTTTTTGCCTAAGTCCTCAGAAGGTTAGGAAGTGGGGTTGTAATTGTAATTGTAAGAGGTGGGGATCACGGAGTAATCTGCTTTGCGATAGAAAAAGCGGCTATGTTGAACCGGCACCGGTTTGAGATTTTCCCCAAAGTGTTCTACTGCGACTTTCAAGGATGTTTTTATCACCGGCTCAACTGTTATTTTGTCTTGATTCAGCGTCTCAATGTACCTGGCTTTAAAAGGTAGGAAATGGCGGGTTTTAGCCGAGGATACAGGCGGCGGGAAAGAGGAGATATTCGAGGAAAAATAGTTTCCAAATAAATTGGTAAAATTGGGCGATTTCGGTTTTGTCTTGCAAGTTAACTTTTTGAGAGCGCCACCAGAGTAAAATTAAGGTGAGTAGGTGGCTGATGCTTAGAAATAGGGCGGTTTGTTGGGGTAAGTAAAAAATGGCTGCTAGGCTGATGGTTAGATAGCAAGTTGTTATTACCCAGCGGGCAAGTTTAAAGATTGTGGGGGCACCGAGTTTGAGGGTAAAGGTGCTGATGTTGTATTGTCTGTCGCCTTCGATGTCGGGGATGTCTTTAAAGATGGCGATGGCAAAGGTGAAGATTAAAATAAATAGGGTGAGTAGCCAAATTTGGGGGGGAATTTGATTGAGGGCTATTAAGTCAAATTTTTGCTGGCTGTTGCCAAGATGGGCGGCTTTTAAGAGGCAATTAAAATGTAAATATAAGCCTAAGTTGACGATGATTCCCCGGACGGTGAAGATACAAAAAGATGCCCAAAAAGGATAGCGTTTAAGGCGAATGGGAGGGAGGGAGTAGGCGGTGCCGAGGGCTAGGCTGATGCTAACCATTGCTAATAAAAAGGGGCCGGTGTTGGCTGCTATGAGTAGGGAGAGGATGCCGGTGAGGATGACGATTATTTGTGCTTGCTTGGGGGTGAATTCGCCGGCGGCTATGGGTAGGTGTGGTTTGTTAATTTTGTCGATTTCTATGTCTTCTAGTTGATTGAGCCCGACGATATAAATGTTGCCGCACAAACAGGCTATCCATGTTGCTAATAAGTTAAGTAATTCGGGCTGGAATGTAGCGCTGCGGAAGGTAAATTGAGTTAGGATGTAAAGTCCAAAAACGCTTAAGCTTGTGCCGATAATTGTGTGTGGTCGTGAAAATTTCCACAAGGAATATAATAAAGATTGTTGGGGGGAGTTGGATGGCGGGGAATCTATTGTTTGTATTTTGTCGGGGTTATTAAGGAGAGGATTTGTCATTTTTGCTCTTGGTAAAAAATATTTTCTTGAGTATTATAGCTTGATTTTTTTAGAAAATTGATATGGAAATTTTATCCCTTCCCCCGATAGGGAAGGGGGAATTTTTGGGGAATTTAGCGCCGGTATTCGTCGCCACAGTCGCCTATGAGGCTGAATAAATCGCGGGATTGTTGGCTGATTTCTTCTATTTGCTGAGAGTCGGTGTCGTCGAGTTGAAAATTAAATACTTTACTGTTGTTTTCGATGTGTTCAGAAACTCCGAGACGGGCACCGGCAATGACTCCAGCGACGGCGGGTTTATCTAAAATATAACGAACGGCTACATTAGGGATAGTAACATCATGTTTGTCGGCGATTTGTTTGAGGGTGTTGAGTAACTGTTGAAAGAGTTTCCAATTTCCCCAGCCATCGATCATGTTTTTATATTTTCTGAGGCTGGCGGTGTTGAGTAAAAAGGTGTTGGGTTCGGAGACTCCGAGATATTTTTCTGAGAGTAAACTGCCGCCTAGTGTGCCGTAAGTTAGTAATTTGATGTTGTGTTTTTGGCAAAAGGGAATCATTTCTATTTCGGGCCGGCGGTCGATGATTGAAAATTGCACTTGGTTGGAGATAATTTTAATGCCGCTATCTACAATGATTTGTAAATGTTTTGTGTCGAAGTTGGTTAAGGCGAGGTGTTTGATTTTTCCTTCGGCTTGCAATTCGGCCATGTATTTGAGGGCGTCGAGGTAGCTTTTATCGCGGTATTCCCACCAGTGAAATTGGATGAGGTCGAGGCTTTCTACTGCCATTCTGCGGAGGGAGATGTTGATGTTATCTTCGACTAATTTACGGGTCATTTTTGTGGGTCTGGGTACCCATTTTGTAAAGGCTTGAAGTTGCTCTAGGGCTTGTTCTCCTCGTGTGGCGATGAGTTGCCGGCGAAATTCTCCGATAAAGTCTTCTGCGGGGCCATAATGATCGGCTAAATCCCAGGTTGTGAAACCGGCATCTATGTATTTAAACATGGTTTGAATGGCGGCTGTTGAGTCTATTCGTCCATGTGCTCCTGATACTTGCCACATTCCATTTAATACTCGGCAAATGTTGAGATCGGGGGTCAATTGTAGCCGCGCATGGGTGGGTAAATTCATGGGTTTGCTGTTGGTTTTAAGGTAGATGGCACAGGAAGTAATATCGGGAGGGAAGTTACTTTTTGTTGAGAGAATATTAAGGATTATAGGCGATTTGGCAGAAATGGGCTAATTAGTTGCGCCAGTCTTTTTCTGCTTGTTCAAGGACGTAAGCGGCTAGTTGTTGGATTTCTTCGGGGCTGAGGCGGTCTTTGTAGGCGGACATATTATTTTTGCCGTTTGTGATGATTTCGGTAATGGCTTCTTGGGTATCCATTTTATATTTTTGTAGGGTTTTTTTCTTGAGGTTTTTGCCGCGTCGAATGATGTTGCTGCCGTTGGGGTGACAGCCGGCGCAGTTGGTGGCAAAAAGTTGGCTGCTGGTGGGATTGGCTAGGGCGGGAGAGGGAAAGGAAAATGTGAATAAGATTAAGGTGATAAGAGTTAGGGAAATTAGTTTTTTTATGGTCATTTTTTGGGTTTAAAAATAGAGGGTATGTAGGGCAAAAGCCCTACAAGAATTTAAGTTAGCGCTGCCATTGTTGGAGAGCTTTTTGAGCGGCGGGGTAGGCGGTGGTGTTTTGGGGGATTAGTTGGGCGGCGGCTATGGCGGAAGGGTAAAGGCGCCGGTTCGCGCGATATTGAGCTATTTGCCAAATATTATTACTCCACTCATTAATAAGTTTTTTGGCTTCGGGATATTTGGGTTGACCGGCTTTAATTTGGCTGGCGGCGGCGATGGCTTTGCTATAACTGGATGGTTGGCCCCAGCGGACAAGTTTTTGGGCTTCGATTAATTGCTGTTCGTTGGTGCGGACTAATTGGGATTTTTTCTGCCATTGTGGGATGTATTGTTGGGCTGTGGCATAAATTTCTTTGCGGTCTTTGGGGACAAGATTTGCTGTTTTTATGGCGCTTTGATAGGCTCCTTGTTGGGCTCGACCAATGGCAATATCTAAGATGACTTGTGACCAGCGATCAATATTTTTTTGAGCTTGGGGATAAAGGGGGTCGTTTTTAGGAATTGTGCGAGCTTTGGCTATGGCGTCGCTGAATTGAGAGGCTTGGGCTGTTTGTAATTCTAGGTTGGGTTTTTGGAGTTTTTCGCCGCTGACTGGGGTGGGTTTGGCTGGGGCGGGTTTGGCTGGGGTGGGTTTGGCGGCGGGGGGTTTGGCGGCGGGGGGTTTGACGGCGATGGGTGCGATGGGTGCGGGGGTGGGTTTGACGGGGATCGGTGCGATGGGGGCGGGGGTGGGTTTGGGCGGCGGTGGGGCGCTGGCGGGTTCGATGGCGACGGGGGTGGGGGTGCCGGCCTGCCGTGCTTGGTAGTCTGCGAGGGTCATCAGTCTGTACAAGCCAAATATTAGCAGCAAAAATACGCCGAGGCCGGCAATCCATAAGGGGGGTTGCGGTTTGGCTGGGGCTTGGGGGGCTGGTTGGGGGGTGCTGGGGGGTGGCGCTGAGGGGGTCATGGCGAGGGCTGGTGTGGGTTTAGGTGGGGTGGGGGTGGGTTGAGGTGGGGAGATCCGTTGGGGCTCTGCGGTTGCTGTGTTGGCTCCGGCGGTTGCCAGGCTGGCGGCGACGCTGGTTCCCCAGAGTGAGGATGCGGGTGTTTGGTTGAGTTCGGGTAATAGGTTTCTGGCGCTGTGTTCGGCGGCGATGGCGATGAGGGGATCTTGCCGGTGGCTGTAGTGTTCTTCACACAATTGGGGCAAGCGTTCGCTTAAATATTCTGCTAAGTTGTCGAGAGTTATGTTTTGATTTGAGCGTAGTGCTTCTAATAGGGCACCGGTAAAAAATCCTTGCTGGACGATAGGACTTTCGCTGGAAGTTTGGCGAGATTTACAGGAAATTATGGTGGGAATTTGGAGGTTCCGGGCGAGTTTTGCGGTGCTATCTCCGATGGGAGAATTTATGCTGCTGGGTCTTTTGATGTCGAGCAATACTAATAGTTGTTCGGCGCTTGATGAGCGGAGAAGGTTGAAAATTTCTTTGAGGGAGATGCCGGTGCTAACAATGTCTGTGGGGGTGCTTTCTACGGGTAAGAGATAGTCTTCTCCGTTCCAGTTGGCTGCGTAACCACTGAAAAATAACCATAAGACGTCGCCTGTTTGTAATTTATGTCGGCACAGGTCGTCTATCATTTTGAGTAAGTTTGACCGGTTGGGGTAGGTGGAGTAACTTTCGATTGGTGGGGAGGTTGGTGTCATTAGCAGGCATCGGTCTGGGACAAATCCTCCTTCTTCTATTAAAAAGTTTTCTAGGGCTTGAGCGTCTTGTTTTGCATAATTTAGGGGGGAGAAATTTTGGTATTCGTTGATGCCTATGATTATGGCTGCGTAGTTTTTCATGGGTTTTTCCCTGATTGGTTTAAGGCGATTTTGACAAACAAGTTTATGCTTTGAAAAAATGTCTGGGCTGTGAACCGTTTTTTCCAAGCGTTCCCGACAGCGCGTGCTTCTTTTTTGCAAAATCTTGCTTTTTGAGCGTTTGGTTTCCCTGATTCTGAAAAAAAGGCGGATCTGGGGGATTTTTTAGCAATTATTATATGCTATTTATAAGAGTTTTGGGTAAATTTTTGCTAGGATTTTTTTTGAAAATTTGTTAAGGTTAATTTCTTTGCAAGGGGCCACAGATAAAAGCGGGTGTTATGGTTTGTGGGCTTAATGTCCGTGAATTGTTATCTCACAATGTATCAATTGAGCGGGATTGCTGATTTAGAGGGGGTTTAGTCTGAAGGGCAAAATTTTTTATTTTTGCACGGAAATAAGGTAAGGTGCGCTTGACGATAATTGTAATTTGTTATAGCATTCATGGAAAAATACGATGATAGGAAGAGTTTTAGGGGTTTGAAGGTAGGGGGCATTTGTTAGGGATTAATTGTTTGTGGGTAGAATAGAATGATGAATTTACGGATGATATGGTAAGTCTTCTTCAACAGGATTGTGGTGGGGCAAAGGTCGAGTTTAACCCTTTTAGTTTGTGTTTGAGTTTTTTGTCTGACACAAGTTTAGCTTTTGCGATGTTTGATCGCCAAATGCGATATCTCTTATGTTCGCGCCGGTGGTTAGCGCAACAGGGCATTGAAACGGAAGTAATAGGAATTACTCACTACCACATTTTCCCGCTTACCAGTGAGGAAGAAAAAGAAATTCACCGCCGCTGTTTGGAGTCGGGAGAAGAATTTAGTTTTGAAGAATGGATGGGAGGGAAAGGCGAGAAAGGTGAGTGGCTAAAAGTTTCGGTGGCTCCTTGGCGAAATGAACAAGGAGAGGTGGGGGGGTTAATTATTTCTAAGGAAGTTATTACGGCGGAAAAAGAAACGTTACAAAAGTTGCAAATAAGTCAACAAAGAAAGCGATATTTAGCTCATGCTACTTCTCAAATTTTTTGGGCAACGAATGGGGAAGGACAAGTTGAGTTTGATGTGCCGGGGTGGGAAGCTATGACCGGCCAAACAAAAGAACAAATGCAAAACGGGGGGTGGTTAGATGTAGTACACCCAGAAGATCGGGAAAAAACTGCTTACCTTTGGCAAGAGGCGGTGCGAAATAAAACAGTTTTTGAAGCGGAATACCGCTTGCGAAAATCTGACGGTAGTTATGTGTATTCTTTGGCGCGAGCGGTGCCGGTTTTAGAGGCGGATGGAAGCATTAGAGAATGGGTTGGAGCGAATATGGATATTACCGAGCGCAAACAAACAGAGTTTGCCCTCAGAGAAACTAATAATCTTTTGGAAGGCGTATTAGAAGCAATTCCTGATCCAATTTTTGTAAAAAACTTAGAGGGTGAGTATATTCTGCTTAACAAAGCAGCAGCGAGGGTTTTGGGAAAAAGCGCCAAGGAAATAGTAGGAAAAAATGATGGGCAAATTTTACCCCCAGAAATTGCCGAATCCGTGATGAAGAATGATCGCTTAATTATGGATAATGGGGAAACAAAAATTATAGAAGAAATCGTAAAACAGGGAAATCAATTCCAAATTTTTCACAGCACGAAAACAATTTACCGAGATTCAGAGGGAAAAATTGTCGGTTTGGTGGGAATATCGCGGGATGTTACGGAGCGCAAGCAGATCGAAGAGAAGTTGCGAAAAAGCGAAGCAAATTTATTAGAGGCGCAAAGATTGGCGCATATTGGTAGTTGGGAGTTTGATATAATTGCTCAGCAAATTAGTTGGAGTGAGGAACTGTTCCGAATTCATGGTTTAGATCCGGCTGGGGGTGAGCCTAGTTATGAAGAAAATCTGGATTTAATTCATCCAGAAGATCGAGAGTATTGGCTGCAAAAGGTGGGGCTGGGTTTGCAGGGAAGTGCTTATGAAATGGAATATAGGATTTCACGCTCTGATGCTTCTGTGCGCTATCTTTACGGACAGGGACAACCGATTTTTAATGAGTGCGGTGAGGTTGTTCGGATGTTCGGCACAGCGCGAGATATCACTGAGCAAAAATTAGCAGAAATTGAACTGCAAAAATATCAAGAACACTTAGAAGAGTTAGTGAAAGAAAGGACGGCGGCTTTAGAAGCAAGCAATGCTAAACTTTCTCAAGAAATCACCGACCGGCAACAGGCAGAAGCTTCTTTAGTGGAAAGTTATAACTTACTGCAAGCGGTTTTAGAAGGGGTTTCGGATGCGATATATGTCAAAGATTTGCAGGGGTATTATATTCTGGCAAATTCGGCAACGATGGCAGTTTTTAACAGGCCGATGTCGGAAGTGATGGGCAAAACTGATTGTGAATTAATAGGTCAAGAAATGGCCGAAACAGTGCAAGAAACTGACCGGCGCATTATGGCGACTGGGGCTGCGGAAATGCTCGAAGAAAGTTTGCCCGATCACAAGGGAGAAATGCTGACTTTTCTTTCTGCCAAAAGTCCTTACCGCGATGCCGGTGGGAAGATAATGGGGTTAATTGGCGTGTCGCGCAATATTACAGAACGCAAAAAAATTGAAGATGCTTTGCGGGCAGAAAAGCATTTTAGCCTACAAATTTCGGAAACTATTCCCAATCTTTTATATATTTATGACTTGGTAGAAAGACGCAACATTTATAGCAATAGGCCCGTTACTGAACTGCTGGGTTTCTCAGCAGAAGAAGTTCAAAAATTGGGAGAAAATGTGATGGCTACCTTGATCCATCCAGAGGACTTGCCGAGAATTTTAGAGTATCATGGTGCGCTGGCTCAAAGTGAGGAAGATCGCATTTTTGAAATTGAATATCGGATTATAGATAGACAGGGACAGTGGCATTGGTTTTATAGTCGAGAAACGATTTTTGCCAGAACTTTAGAAGGAAAAGCCAAGCAAATGTTAGGTTGTTCGGAAGATGTCACCGCCAAAAAACAAGCAGAAACGGGTTTGCGAGAATCACAAGCGCTTTTGTTAGAAAAAGCTAACCGAGAAATGCTGATTAATCGCTTGGCCAGCCAAATTCGCAACAGTTTAGATATCCAGACAATTTTGCAAACTACTGTCAATGAAATTCGCTCGCTTTTTAAGATAGAAAATTGTCATTTTGTATGGTATAAACCGCAAGGTAATCCTCCTTCGTGGGAAATTGTCAGCGAATCAATCAATCCTGGCATTCCCAGTTTTTTAGGTTCTTTTACCCTCGAACAAGTCGGCCCTTTTGCCTTGCGTTTAGCTTCTTTAGAATTGATTCGCGTTGATGATGTCGGCAGATTGTCAGATGGGGTTTTTCAAGAGTTTTTAACAAGTGTGGGGATTGTTTCTGTGCTGTCTCTTCCCTTGCAAACTCGCAGCGGTGAAATCGGCATTGTAAGCTGCTGCCAGCATACGAAAAAACGCCGCTGGACAGATGGAGAAGAAGAATTATTAAAGGCAGTCTGCGACCAGTTGGCTATTGCAATTTACCAAGCAGAATTATATACCCACTCCCGCGAAACAGCGCGTCTTGCTACTCTGCAAGCCAGCCAACTCGAAGAAACTTTAAAAGATTTGCAACGAGCTCAAGCCCAACTCATCCAAAGCGAAAAAATGTCATCTCTTGGTCAGTTGGTGGCGGGGGTGGCGCACGAAATTAATAATCCTGTGAGTTTTATTTTTGGGAATGTGGAACACGCCAAGGCTTACATCGAATCTTTGCTTGGTTTGCTGAGTCTTTATGGCCAGCACTATCCTAATCCCCATGCGGAAATTGCTGCTGCTATTGACACTTACGAATTAGATTTTATTGTCGAAGATTTGCCAAAACTGATGAGTTCGATGAAGGCCGGGGCGACTCGTATCCGCGATATTGTGCGGTCTTTGCGTTCTTTTTCTCGCCTGGATGAATCGGAGATTAAGCCTGTTTCTTTGCATGAAGGCATCGATAATACGTTGCTGATTTTGGAACACCGGCTAAAAACCAAACCTGGATATCCGCCAATTGAAATTATTAAAAATTATGGCGATCTTCCTGATGTTGAGTGTTACGCCAGCCAACTTAATCAAGCGTTTATGAATATTTTAAATAATGCCATTGATGCCCTTGAAGAGCAGCTTTTAGAGCTTCCTTTTGAAGACATTAACTCCGCGTTGCGGCAAATTAAAATTAGCACATTTCTGGGGGCTAATCAAAGGGCTGTTATTGTTATTTCTGACACCGGCCCCGGTATGAGCCCCGAAGTTAAAGCGCGCTTATTTGACCCGTTTTTCACCACCAAGCCGGTTGGCACAGGCACCGGTTTGGGTTTAGCCATTAGCTATCAAATTGTTGTCCAAAAGCACAAAGGATCTTTATCTTGTAGTTCCATTCTAGGCAGCGGCAGTAAATTTACTGTAGAAATTCCTATTAAACAGGGATAAATCTCGGCCACAAACCGATTGCTCAGACTGTTTCTGAGCAGCTAACTTTTTACTTAATATTTGGTTTGTTAATTTCCTGAAAACTGCTCGGTGATTGTGTCTCGGCAAATATAAAGTTTTTATTAAGTAGCCGGATGGCCCTAATCTATCTTTAGGTAGATGCGAGAAATTAAAGATGGGAAGCAAACTTATATTAAATAAAACATTTTTTTTGTTGAATTCGTCAGGTTAAAAAAATAACTGAGAATGCTTGACCAAATTCCTTAAAAACCCTCACAAAAAGTAGGTTGTTGTGATTGCTAATGGAACTTACCGCATTTTGGCGGTGGACGACTTAGAAGATAACTTATTTTTGCTCCAGACGGTACTAGAATCTGAGGGCTATGAAGTTGAAACCGCCACCTCTGGCAGTGATGCTCTCGCCAAGATTTCCCAATTGCCGCCTGACCTGGTTTTATTAGACGTAATGATGCCCGGAATGACTGGTATTGAAGTAACCCAGCGCATCAGAAAAAACCAAAAGTTACAAGAATTACCTGTAGTTTTAATTACTGCCTATGGAGAAAGCACAGCCCAACAGGGGATAAAAGAGGGAGCGAATGATTATCTTCGCAAACCCCTTGATTTACAAGAACTTCTGGATAAAGTACGGTTTCTTTGCGAGGGTCAATAGTGGGCTATTGGCCAGACTATTGTTAATATCAGGCAGTGCATCTAAATTTTTTTGATAATTGTTAGAAAAAGTTTGCTCTCACACTCCACTTAAAAATTGATCGCCAACAAAAAAACTCAATTATGAATCAAGCAGTTTTAGCCATATTGCTTTTTGCTTTATTGGTGTTAGCCATCACCTCGCCTTTTGCCGGGTTGGCCGGTTTAATGTTCATTTTGATTAGTCTGGCCTTCATGCGAACAATTTGGACTATCATCAATGCCGGAATAAAAACTCCTCCCAAAAAATCCTGAGAGTATATAACTTCGGCTTTATGTCAAACTTTAGCAACCCAGCGCCATTTTCCAACGACATCAAAACGTTTCAAGTTGGTGCGCTTAGAGTTCAAATCTACGGCTCGGCTGCCGAAATGGCAGAGCACTCAGCCCAAATTGCCGGCGAGTATTTGCAAGAAATCCTCAAGCAAAAAAACTCTGCTAATATTATTTTAGCCACCGGCCAATCCCAGATAGAATTTCTGCAAAACTTGGTGGCAAAAGCCGAGTTAGATTGGTCAAAAATCACTTTATTTCACCTTGATGAATATCTAGGAATTGACGCCAATAACCCCGCAAGTTTCCGCTACTATTTGCGAGAAAAAGTCGAAAAATTAGTCAAACCTAAAGAATTTTATTACCTAGAAGGCGATACCAACCAACCGCTACAAGAATGCGAAAGATATAGCCAACTTTTGCAGGCATACCCAAGCGACTTAGTGTGTTTAGGAATTGGAGACAACGGACATATAGCCTTTAACGAGCCGGCAGTTGCAGATTTTGAAGATCCCAAAACTGTCAAATTGGTAAAACTAGAAAGCACAACCAGGCTGCAACTTTTAAACGGGGGAGACTTTCCCGAAATTGAACTTGTGCCGCAATACGCATTTACCCTAACAATTCCCGTTATTTGTGCGGCCAAAAAAATTCTGTGCTTCGCCCCAAAAAAACGCAAAGCAAAAATTATTCAAACGATATTAGAATCTTCGATTACTCCAAAAATTCCGGCGAGTATTTTGCGAAATCAACCCCAAGCAACCTTGTTTTTAGATAATGATTCGGCCAGCATTTTAAATATTTAAAATCGGGTTTTCAAATTTCTATAAAGAGCCTTGTTGCTATAGATATGGAGAATGAGAATAGAAATTTACGCTTGATGAAAATCAGGCAAGCGGACTCTGGCAAGAAGCGTAAAAACTACTACAAACAAGGGATGTGCCAGAGAGCACTATTCGCTACAATAGTTGCCAAGTTTGTCAGACAACCCAAATGACAGCCGTTTGTTTTGACCTTCTTAAAGAGTCCTAGAGCGGTTTTTAGCATCAGATGAAAACAAACCACCTGCCCTTTCAGTTTCCCGCTTACGCCCTGCTCACATCCTGCGTATTGGTAGGTTTATTGAGCGGAGTCTTTCTACAACAAACAAGCGAATTCCATACTCCTTGGTTAGTGTTGTTTATCGCTGTTATCCTCAGCACTTGGTGGGGAGGGTTTGCTGCCGGTTTAATGGCAACTGTTTGTGGCGCGGCGCTTGCGAGTTATCTCAGTTTTGATCCTAATTTTATATTTTTAACATCTATCTTTGGACATAATTTAAGAGGAGACTTTTTTAAAACCGTTTCCTTTCCTTTTGGCCCTGCCTTCAAACTTCAAGCAGGGCTTTTTATGATCGAAGCCTGTTTACTGAGTTCGCTGCTGAGTAATGTTCGCCTTAGCAAACAATCTGCCAGCAATCGAAGAGCAAAGCAAAAATCTAACGAGAACCTTAAAAATGCTCAGGGGCCAGAACCCTCCGATCCCAACTTGACACAAATTTTAAAAATATTAGAAAATGTTTCGGACGGATTAGCCGTTCTTGATTCTCAGAACCAAGTAATTTTTATTAACGAAAAAGCTAGGGAGTATTGGAAAATTTCTCCCCCAGAAATTGCTAATAAAAAAATAGCAAAAGTGGATAATAAGCCCCACTTACGAGACTTTGATGAAAAACTAGACCAGGCTTTAGTTGGGAACAAAAACAAAAAAATTATTGAATTTATTTCCGATTCTAAGCAGTGGTTTGAAATCAACCTTTACCCAAGCCAAGAAGGCACTGCTATCTCCATTCAAGAAATTACTGAACGCAAACAAAAAGAACAAAAAAAACAAAAACATTTCCATAAGCGACAAAAACAACTTCAAGAAAAATACAGAGAAGCAGCCGAAAAAACACAACAACAATATGATTTCTTAGCCGAAGCCAGCAAAGTGCTGGGCACATCGGTAGATGCACAAAAAATCTCCGAAAAATTAGCAGATTTAACTGTGCCATTTTTAGGAGAATATTGTTTAATCTACAGACTGGAAGGGGGGCAAAATATCTATCAAGTTGCCAGCGCTCATCAAAACAAACAAAAACAAAAAATTGTTGACGAAATAACCAAGTTGGGGCCAGAGGATCTGGAAACTTCTCAGAGCTTAATCGCCACAGTTTTACAAACCGGCGAAGCAATTTTTATAAACGATAAAGAAACAGCAAGCCAAGCAATTACTAACCTTAAGCACTGGGCAAAAACAAGCAGCCACCAACACCGGCAACTAATCGAAGAACTCTACCCCAAAACTGTAATGATTTTACCCTTATTTGTTCGCGGACAAATTTGGGGAGCGATGCTAATAGCTATCGCTGAATCAAATCGCCAATACGACGCCTCCGAATTATCCCTTGCAGAAAACTTAGCGCATCGAGCCGCCGTTACCTTAGAAAACGCAACACTTAATCAAGAAAATCAGCAAACTTTGCAATATCAAGCACAACTGTTATCTCTGGTTGCAGAACTTTATCGCCAAACCCAACAAGCCTTAGAACGCAAAGAAGAATTACTTTCTTTAATAGACGCACTTTTTGCCGGTGCGCCGGTGGGAATAGCCTTTCTTGATAAAGACTTACGTTACATTCGGATCAACGCCCAACTTGCCACCATCAACGGACTGCCAATAGAACAACATTTAGGGAAAAAATTTACAGAAGTTATCCCCAGAATTAGCAGCAAAATCGAACCACAACTGCAACAAGTTTTGCAAACCGGCCAGCCTATACTAAACGTAGAAATCAACGGCAGAACCGCAGAAAAACCATCGCGGGAAGGATACTGGTTAGCCAACTATTATCCGGTGAGAAATGCCAGAGGCGAAACCGTTGGAATTGGAATCATTCTGGCAGAAATTACCCAAACAAAAAAAGCAGAAGCAAGCGCAAAAGAAGCAAATCGAAAAGTCGCCAATATCCTTGAAAGTATCACGGATGCCTTTTTTGCCCTAGACCACAACTGGTGCTTTACCTACATCAACCAACGCTGTGCAGAAATGATGTTAGAAAAACCCCAAAAACTGCTGGGCCGGTGTATTTGGGAGATGTTTCCTGACGAAATTGGCTCAATTTGTCACGATAACTATCACAAAGCAATTAAGGAACAAACCGCCGTACATTTTGAGGCAAAAGGCTGGAGAACTGAGAGTTATTACGAAATTCATGCCTACCCCTCGCCCGACGGTTTAGCCGTTTATCTTCAAGATATTACAGAACGAAAACAAGCTTACCAAGCCTTGCAAGAAAGCGAAAAACGATTTCGCCGCCTGGTAGAATCTAACATTTTTGGTGTAGCTTTTGGAGACTTCCAAGGCGGAATTCACTACGCCAACGATTACTTTTTAAACATGATTGGTTACAGCCGGCAAGACTTGGAAGCCAAGCAAATCAAGTGGCTTGACATAACTCCACCGGAATATGTACACCTCGACTGGCAAGCCGGAGAAGAACTCAAACAGCGCGGTATATCCACCCCTTTTGAAAAAGAATACATCCGCAAAGATGGCAGTCGCGTTCCCATTTTAATCGGCGGAGCCTTACTACAAGAACGCTGCGATGAACAACAAGAAATAATCAGCTTTTATTTAGATTTAAGCGACCGCAAAAAAGCAGAAAAAGCTCGCCAAGAAAGTGAAGAACGCTTTGCAGCAATGTTTAATCAAGCAAGTATTGGCATTGCTTTAGTAGGGCTTGATGGGCAATTTTTGGAAGTCAACCCAGCCATGAGCAAAATCAGCGGCTATTCTCAAGAAGAATTGCGGCAAATGAACTTCCAAGATGTTACTCACCCCGACGATTTAGAGGCTGACTGGGCTTTGGCTCGGCAAGTGATAAACCGCCAGATTCCGGGTTACTCCATAGAAAAACGCTACATCCGAAAAAATGGGGAAATTGTATGGGTTAACCTCACTTCTTCAGCTTTGTGGGATGACAAAGGACAAATTAAATATGGCTTTGGAATTATTGAAGATATCAGCGAACGCAAACAAGTACAAGAAGCTCTGATTGAAAGTGAAGAACGCTTTCGCGTCATGTTTAATCAAGCCGCAGTTGGTATTGGCTTAATTTCACTGGAAGGCCGATATTTACAAGTCAACCCCGCCTTGTGCGAAATAACTGGCTACACTTCGCAAGAACTCACGCAAAAACTCTTCCAAGAACTCACCCATCCCGATGATTTGGAAGCAGATATTTCCAACTTAGGGCGATTAATTGCGGGTGAAGTCAAAGGCTACTCAAGGTCAAAGCGCTACTATCATAAAAATGGCTCAATTGTTTGGGTAAATATCAGCATTTCTGCCGTATGGGACAGCAGCGGAAAGCCGAAATACAACGTTGCTATTATTGAAGATATCAGCGACCGCCGGCGATCAGAACTTGCCCAAACTTTTTTAGTAGAAGCTAGTACCATTCTGGCGGCTTCCTTAGAATGGGAAACCAGCCTTTCTAACCTCGCACAACTCGCCATTCCCAGCTTAGCAGATGCCTGTTTTGTAGATATTTTTGAAGAAACCATGTCTCTGCGTCTGTTAGGCGTTGCTTGTAGCGAACCGCACAAAAAAGAATTACTCGAAGAAATCCACCGACGCTACCCCCCAGAACATCAACCTAAACATCCAATCTTGCAAAGATTGCGTCAAGGAAAACCCACTTTTGAGCCGCAAGTTTCCGATGAAATGCTACAAATAACGGCTCAGGATGAAGAACATTTACAAATGCTGCAAGCGTTAGAAATTAGCTCAATGATGGTCATTCCGCTCAGGTCGCGCGGGCAATTATTTGGCTGTGTTTCGTTTATGAGAATGGGAACGCGACAGCGCTATGATCGAGCCGATCTTGCCCTTGCAGAAGAAGTTGCCCGCCGCGCCGCCAGCGCCCTTGATAACGCCAGACTTTATCGAGAAGCGCGAGAAGCAAACCGGCTCAAAGATGAATTTTTAGCCGTTTTATCTCACGAATTACGCACACCTTTAAATGCCATTTTAGGCTGGACTCAACTGTTACAAACTCGCAAATTTAATGAAGCAACAACCCAACGAGCCCTCGAAACCATAGACCGCAATGCCCGAACTCAAGCCCAATTAATTGAAGACTTACTTGATGTTTCCCGAATCATCACCGGCAAGCTGCGCCTCAAACCACGCTGGGCCAGCGTTCAATCTCTAATTTCTCAAACCATTGATACCCTGCGTCTTGCCGCCGAAGCCAAATCAATTTTAGTTGAATTTGTATCTGATCCTGCCATTGATTTGATGTGGGTAGACCCGGAAAGGTTTCGCCAAATTGTCTGGAATTTACTTTCCAATGCTATTAAATTTACTCCCAATTCCGGCCAAATTTCAGTTATATTAAGCAGGGCCGGTTCTTTTGCAGAAATTAGCGTCACCGACACCGGCATTGGCATCAAACCTGAATTTTTACCCTTTGTTTTTGATCGCTTCCGTCAAGCCGATGGCAGCACCACCCGTTCCTATGGGGGGTTGGGTTTAGGCTTAGCAATTGTCCGTCATTTAGTGGAAATTAACGGCGGTAGCGCCTTTGTATTTAGCGAGGGAGAAGGCAAAGGAGCTACCTTTAAAGTCCGCCTGCCTTTTTTAACAGGAAATAGCGAAGATGAAACGGAACTTTCAACACAGTTTTCTAGCTTAAATTTTGTTCATTCAACTTTAGCGCATCTTCGCATTTTAGTTGTGGATGATGAGCCTGATACTCTGGATATGGTGAGTTTCACCCTTGAACAATACGGCGCGATGGTGCGAAAAGCCCCCACAGCAACCCACGCTTTAGAAATTTTGCAAGAATGGCTGCCCGATATGCTTTTAAGTGATATTGGAATGCCACAAGTAGATGGTTATATGTTAATTCGTACCTTGCGCGAAAGACCCCCTGAACAAGGCGGTCTTCTTCCCGCTATTGCTTTAACGGCTTATGCTACGGAAAACGACCGCCAACAAGCTTTTAAAGCCGGGTTTAATTGTCATTTAAGCAAGCCGGTTGACCCCCAATTATTAATTCAATCAATTTGTAATTTGCTAAGAGGCTCTTAGGCATTAGCTTGCTTTGTAGCTCTCAATAACGGCGATTGACAGACTTCAACCCCACCCCTCCCAGCAAGCGCTGACGGAGAGGGGGATTGAGTTTGCATACAGGCGGGACTCCTGCGCCCAAGAGTGGCACCGCCTCTACTGGTTATGCACCTTCTAAAATTTGGCGAATTCGACGTTCTAAACGGTCAAGATCCAGCCCACCTTCATCGCGGCTAAACCGGCGCACTGTTGCATTCACATTCCCCAAATCTGCCAGCAAATCTTGCAAGATTTCTTGTTGTTGCCGGCTTTGAGTTACTTCTCGCGGTTCCTGCACCAAATCGCGGATAATTGTATCTTCTGCTCGCGCCGCAACCACCGGATCAGTTTGCCCTTCTAAATGTACAAAAGTACGTCTGCCGGGGCCCCGTTCTTCCTCAATCGGAATCACTGCATTAACCCGATCAGAACGCACATATTTCCCAAACCCTAAATGTACTAAAACACCAGATTGTATCTTCATATTTAGGCGTTTTGACTTAATTTAACTTATCTTTATTTTAACAAAAAAACCTCTCCTTAAGTGAGCTTTGCCCACCTTATTTATGGGTAAAATCCGCATGATAAAAAGCCGGAGTTTTACGGTGTTGGAGGGCAAAGCCTACCCTCCAAATCCGCCTAAATTCCTAATTCAGATTTAACATACTTAACCGCCAACGGCGTAACTTTTGCCGTCAGAAAATCAATGATGTAGCGGTCTTGTTCCGACCACCGGCGCGGCGAACCAAAAACACAAGGTTGTAACACCCCCCATAACTGATTTTCATAGCACAAATGCGCGTGAATTAACGCCCGATGCCCAAAATTTTCTCGCTCAAACTCTTTGTTTACCACCTGCGGATCAGCCGTTTCGACATCCTCGACAAAAATTGTCGGATCAGTTCGCAACGCCGCCGCAAACATCGGGTCTTCATCCCCTAAAGAAAGCGGTTCCTCTTGCCATTCCGTGCCGAGTACAGCCTGAATTTCTTCACTGCGACAAAAACAAAACGGCGATTTTCCTAAGCGCGTCTTTGGGTCGCGCAAATAGACAAAACAGCGGTCACACTGCAACTGTTCTACCAACAGCGGCAATAACTTTTCAAACACATCTGCCGGCTGGCTTTCTTGCTCAAAAATTTGTTCAAACTTTTCTAAAATTGTTGGGTTCGTCATCATTGTTTAGCTTGTAATAAATTACCAAAATCTTGGATAACTTTATCGTAGCGTTCCCCCGCAACTTCCACCAAATCATTATGACCTCCCCCCTCAACCCAGAAATAATGTTTCGGAGGATTAGCTGCTTTAAAAAGAGCCTCACCGTGCCACAATGGAATCAGATCATCCGCCGTGCCGTGCATCACCAAAACCGGACAGCGCACTCGCCCGATTTTATCAATATTGGCAAACTTATCAAAGGGCAGAATCGGAATTTTTGTAACCACCCGAAACGCACTCACAAAAGCGCTTTCTAAAATTAAACCGGCCACCCTTTCTCGACTGGCTAAATCAACAGATGGCCCCGAACCCACCGACCGGCCATAAACAATAATCCGGGCCGGTGAAATTTTTAACGATTGTGTTAGATAATTATAAGCAGCATTAATATCCGCATAAGCGTTTTGCTCGCTTGGCGTACCCTCACTGGTTCCATACCCTTGATAATCATAAGCAAACACACTAAACCCCAACCTGTGCAACTGTTGCAAATAAGGGCGAATATCCCCCAAATCTTCCGCATTGCCATGACTGTAGAGAACAGTAAAACTTGCCTTAGCATTGGGCAAATATACAGCCGAAATACGCTTACCATTTGCCGAAGTCAACTTCAACATATCTCTACTCTCTTGATACGTCGAAATTTGGGGCTGAAAAATTTGCTTTTCTGTGAAAAAATATCCATACACGCACACACAAGCGTAAACAAAAACCACAGAACGCAGCAAACGTTTAAAAGAAAAATCGCCAACCACCCAACGTTTCACGAATTTTTTATCCATTTGACTCTCGGATATCTATAATTGTGATTTTCAGGAATAATTTTGAGGGGGGAAGTCATCACCAGACAATCCCACCACGTTCAATTTATTTTGTGTGAGGAACGCAGATGAGCCTAGAATACCCAAATGATTTGAAATACCTCGACACCCACGAATATGCCCGCTTAGATGGAGAAATTGCCACCCTTGGCATCAGCGCCTTTGCAGTTGATCAACTAGGCGATATAGTATTCTTGGAAGTCCCAGACATCGGCGAAGCAATCAGCAAAGGCGAAAGTTTTGGCACCATCGAGTCAGTCAAAGCCGTTGAAGATTTAAAATCACCAATCACCGGCACCGTTATTGAACGAAACACCGAAACCATCGACAACCCCGAAAAACTCGGCGAAGATCCTTACGGAGAAGGCTGGTTGATTAAAGTCCGCGTAAACGATCCTGCTGAAATCAACGAAGCCATGACTGCTGATGAATATCGCGCCCTAGTAGAAGGCGAATAAAAATACGGTGGGCGCGAGCCCACCTAAACGCCCCAGCTTAATGCAAATTAAATGAAATTTTCTCCGTATTTGTCCCAAACTGCCGATAATTGTTACAAAATAATAAGCCTGCGGACTAACTAACCACTTCTATGCCTAACCTAATGAATCCCCAACAAGCCCTTACTCAGCAAAGCCAACAAACCAGCCCCAACGCCATAAAAAACTATGGCTTTGCCCGCCGGCACATTGGCCCAAACAGCGCCGAAATTCAAAAAATGCTGGAAGTCTTGGGACTGCAAAGCCTAGACGACCTCATTGAAAAAACAGTACCCTCAACAATTAAACTGCAACAACCCTTACAACTTCCCCAAGCCCGCAGCGAACAACAAGCCTTAAAAGCACTCAAACAAATTGCCAGTAAAAATCAAATATTCCGCTCATTTATTGGCATGGGATATTATGACTGCATCACGCCGCCGGTTATCCAAAGAAACATCCTAGAAAACCCTGGCTGGTACACAGCATACACCCCCTATCAAGCCGAAATAGCCCAAGGCCGGCTCGAAGCATTGCTCAACTTTCAAACCATGATAATTGAGCTAACCGGCCTCGAAATAGCCAACGCCTCCCTACTTGATGAAGGTACCGCCGCCGCCGAAGCAATGAGCATGAGTTATGGAGTCTCAAAAAGCAAAGCAAAAGCCTTTTTTATCTCCAAAGATTGCCATCCTCAAACCCTCGAAGTCGTCCAAACTCGCGCCATCCCCCTAGGAATAGAACTGATCATTGGCGACCATCAAACTTTTGATTTCAGCACCCCAATTTTTGGAGCATTGCTGCAATATCCCGCCAGCGATGGAGTAATTTATGACTATCGAAACTTCATCGAAAAAGCCCATCAAAATAACGCCCTCGTCACCGTCGCCGCCGATATTTTAAGCCTTTGTTTACTCACACCCCCCGGCGAATTTGGCGCAGATATTGCCGTAGGAAGCACACAACGCTTTGGTGTACCCCTTGGATATGGGGGGCCCCACGCCGCTTATTTTGCCACAAAAGAAGCCTATAAAAGACAAGTTCCGGGGCGTATTGTTGGCGTTTCAAAAGATAGCAATGGCAAACCGGCCCTCCGTTTAGCCCTCCAAACCCGCGAACAACATATCCGCCGCGAAAAAGCCACCAGTAATATTTGCACAGCCCAAGTTTTACTAGCAGTAATGGCCAGTATGTATGCCGTTTATCACGGGCCCACCGGCATCAAACAAATAGCAGAGCAAGTCCACCACTTAACGGTAATTTTAGGCGAAGGCTTGAAAAAACTCGGCTACAAATTGAATTCAGAATTATTTTTTGATACCCTGCGGGTGGAATTGTCAGAAAAATCGCTGCAAGATATCATCAAAACCGCCGAAAAAAACAACATCAATTTACGAGCTATTGATGATAAAACCGTCGGCATTTCCCTAGATGAAACTACCACCATTGAAGATATCAAAGATTTGTGGCATATCTTCGCCGCCAGCGATACTCTACCCTTCAATCTCGAAGACTTAAAAACCCAATCCCCCATCAGCAATTCCCTAGCGCGGACAAGCAATTATCTCACCCATCCGGTTTTCAACCGCTATCATTCTGAGTCGCAATTGTTGCGATATTTGCATCAATTAGAAAGCAAAGATTTATCGTTAACAACTTCGATGATTCCGTTGGGTTCTTGTACAATGAAACTCAACGCCACAGCAGAAATGATGCCGGTGAGTTGGCCGGAGTTTGCAAAAATTCATCCTTTTGCTCCAACTTCGCAAACCTTGGGTTATCAAATTATGTTTCACCAGCTAGAAGAATGGCTGGCAGAAATCACCGGCTTTGCAGGAATTTCTTTACAACCAAATGCCGGTTCTCAAGGCGAATATGCTGGATTATTGGTGATTCGGCAATATCATCAAAATCGCGGTGAAGCGCATCGCAATATTTGTTTAATTCCGCAGTCTGCACACGGAACAAACCCCGCCAGTGCAGTTATGTGTGGCATGAAAGTAGTGCCGGTGGAATGCGATCTCCAGGGAAATATTGACCTCAAAGACCTCAAAGCAAAAGCCGAAAAACACAGTCAAGAATTAGCCGCTTTGATGGTAACTTATCCATCAACTCATGGCGTTTTTGAAGCAGAAATCAAGCAAATTTGCGAGATTATTCACCAAAACGGCGGACAAGTTTATATGGATGGGGCAAATATGAATGCACAGGTTGGTTTATGCCGGCCTGGTGATTTTGGGGCGGATGTTTGCCACCTCAATTTACACAAAACTTTCTGCATTCCGCATGGTGGTGGCGGGCCCGGAATGGGGCCCATTGGCGTTGCCGAACATTTGCTGCCTTTTCTACCCGGACATTCAGTGGTGAAATTAGGCGAAAAAGCAAATATTGGGGCTGTTTCTGCGGCACCTTGGGGAAGTGCAAGTATTTTGCCGATATCTTGGATGTATATCGCCATGATGGGGGGAGAGGCGTTAACTCATGCCACTAAAATTGCAATTTTGAATGCAAATTATATGGCTCGCCGGCTGGCAGATTATTACCCTGTTTTGTACAAGGGAAATGGCGGTTTTGTTGCTCACGAGTGTATTTTAGATTTGCGGGGAGTCAAAAAATCTGCCGGAATTGAAGTCGAAGATATTGCGAAACGATTGATGGATTATGGATTTCATGCACCAACGGTTTCTTGGCCGGTTGCCGGTACCGTAATGGTGGAACCAACCGAAAGCGAATCCCTCGAAGAATTGGATCGTTTTTGTGATGCCATGATTGCAATTCGTGAAGAAATTAGCGAGATAGAAAGCGGCACAATTAATGCCGAAAATAACACGCTGAAAAATGCACCCCATACGGCAGAAAGCTTGATGTTTTCTGAGTGGAACCGGCCTTATTCTCGTGAACAAGCAGCCTATCCCGCACCTTGGACGCGAGAATATAAATTCTGGCCGGCTGTAGGACGAATTGATAATGCTTTTGGTGACAGAAATTTTGTTTGCTCTTGTTTGCCAATGGAGGCTTATTCGAGTTAACTAAACCCCTAGACATTGTGGGGCCGGCATCTTGCCGGCCTCCTCTTCAAAAAAGCAAAGTACCGCCTCAAAGACGTAAGGCGCGGAACGTCTCTACATCTGCATTTATCTGCGTAGCGCTACGCGCGGCTACGCCTAACATCTGCGGTTCAAAAAACCCCCCAACAATCGGTGGTATAAACACCTAAATATCGCTAGATTAATCCCCAATAAAACCGGCCTCCTTTCCCTGAAAAACTTTCGCCAACTGCAAAGCATTAAGTTGAGCTTGCGCTTTTTGTAACGACTCACGCCACTCTTTTTCAGGCTCACTATCCGCCACAATACCGGCCCCAACTTGCCCCCAAACCATAGCCTTTTCAGAATTGGCATTTTTGCTATATAAAAGCGTCCGAATAAAAATATTTAAATCCAGGTTTCCCCGCCAGTCTAAATACCCACAGGAACCATAAAACAAATTACGCTTCACCGGCTCCAATTCTTCGATAATTTCCATACAGCGCACCTTCGGACAGCCGGTAATCGTACCCCCCGGAAACACACCCTTAATTAAATCAATTGCATCATAATTTTCTCCCAAAGTCCCCACCACATTACTAACCAAGTGCATCACATGACTGTAACGTTCAATTGTCAAAAACTCATCAACTTTCACAGACCCCCACTCGCAAACTCTGCCAATATCATTACGCTCTAAATCAACTAACATAATATGCTCAGCACGTTCTTTAATATTACTCAGCAACTCTTGCGCTAAAGCCTCATCCTGTGGGGGTGTTGTCCCCCGCGCTCGCGTGCCGGCAATCGGTCGAGTTTGTACTTTATTTCCCCTTAATTCAATTAATCTTTCAGGAGAACAGCTAATAATTGCCCCCCAGGGAGTTTGCCAATAACTTGCAAACGGAGACGGATTAATATGTTGCAAAGCTTGATAAATTGCCCAGCTATCAAAACTCGTTTGCGTCTCAAACCGCAAAGACAAATTTGTTTGAAAAATATCTCCCGCTTGAATATATTTTTTAGCTTGTCGCACCGCCGCTTCATAGTCCGCCTGCGACATTTGAAAAATTGGCTGATCCGCTGTTTCGTCAGGCTTTGATGTTAAGAAGACAGCTTTTTCTTGCACTTCTTCCAGCCGTTTTTCCATAACATCAAGCTCAGCAACCTCGTTCGCCGCTAACCACAACACTTGCTCTTGATGATCCAGCACTGCAAAACATTCGGGCTCGTACCAATACGCCACAGGAAAAGGCAAAGGATCGGCGTTAATTTGGGGTAATTTTTCAATTTCCCAAGCCAAATCATAACCCAACCATCCCAACCACCCACCGGTAAAAGGCAAGTCTGGAGGCAAAATTGATGGCGTTTCCGGGGGGTTTTGAGAAGAGAAAAGCCGGCGTAAAAAAGGCAAAATTTCACCGATGGCCGGTGTCCATACTTGCCACCTCCCGTCAACACAGCGAGGCGAACCGGCACAAATCGAATATCTTGATAACGTGCTTTGATCAGGCGTATTTGGACTTTCTAAAAGTGTGGCTATATTATGGTTTGTAGCATTTAAAAATAAAGCTTGAAAAATTTGTGAACCACTGCGGGAATTTAAAGGCAGTTTTCGCCAGTGCAAAGCCGAAACAGTCTGCCGAATTGATAGCTTTTCATTTAATAAATCACTGCTCAGCATTGCCTTAATTCCTAAACCATGAAAAAAGCTTGTTCTTTTTTGACCAAATCGACCCGCAATGTTAGCCATTGTTGGTTTTATTGCCGACTCAACCCAAAAAAGCCCCTGTACAGCTAATGGTACAGGAGCATAGGGTATTTTACGCTATCCGGTGCCGGTCTGTAGCTCATCTCATTGCTCACACCGGCTCAGCTACTTTTTTATACCCTTAGATAGATTGTCTTAAAAGCTTGTGTTCTGATAATACGAAAAAGCCCAGACTAGGGAGCGCCGGCTTGGCGTCAAATTCGACACTATTTTATAGTGTGCTTAGAACCCCCAAACAGACCAAAGCCCAACTAAGGTAACCAATGTGGCTTCTGGGAACAAACAATAAACACCCCCGTCTTAAAATTTGGGTTTCAGGAAATTTAGATAAGATTTTCTGAAATTCAGCCAAAATCAATGCTCAATAGTCAGTGCCCATTAGACGGAAGATTCCAGACACATTTATAGTCTAAAACTTCCGATCTTAACCGACGCTATACCGCGTCAAGGTACTGTTTTTTTTTGACATTTTTCAGAATTTTGGCGGCGGATAGTTACCTGTTTTATTCGCTAAGATTGAAAAAAATTCCGTAAACTTACTGATGTTTTTTCAATCAAAATCAATTACAACTAAAGAAGGTTGTTTTTGAAATATTTTTCGATTTAGGGTGTAATTAACTAAATGTATTTCCTTTTTTCTTCCAAGCTTTTGCGCCCCCTTTAACACCTCAAATAAGGTGAAGCTAATCTAAATTAGCTAGAAAGGTGTTGCTTAGACAATGGGTAAGCAAAAAAACCATCAATTTTGTTTCCGAAAAAAATCAGTTTGTTTAATTTTTTGCAGAGGATTTTATGGCCACTAACGTAACAACTACTATCGACCCCCTAACTGGCGCTCCCTTGGCAACTGAAACAGAAGTAATTACTACCGAGCCAATCGTCAAAACAGAAGTAATTACTAGCGAGCCAATCGTCAAAACAGAAGTAATTACTACCGAGCCAATCGTCGAAACAGAAACAACTACTACCGAGCCAATCGTCGAAACAGAAGCAAATACTAGCGATATAATCGTCCAACCAGAAGTACCTACTAACGATCTAATCTTTCAAACTCAAGCTATAGACAACATCAACCCCGACGGAAGCACCCCAACGGGAGAGATGACAATCACCAGCACAGCCGCAGAAATGCAAGCAGGCAGCGGCATGAAAGGTGGCAGCGGCAGCGGTATGAAAGGCGGCAGCGGCAGCGGTATGAAAGGCGGCAGCGGCAAAATCAAAATCGACACCGGCAAACCCAACAAAGCCAACAACGACTACGCCATCACCTGCGAACAACCAAAAGTAAAATACTGCCGAGAAAACTACAGCGAATTGCTGGTTGAATTTTACGGAGTCGGTAGCGTAGAGGAACTCAGCGACAGCCAAATTATTGAATATTTGCAAGGAGAAGGCCGGTTTACCACCGTCATCGGCTTACTTGATGTCACCCTTTATAAACTGTCAAACATTGACCTGCAAGAAGCCGGTTTAACAGACGAACAACTCGTTGAACACTTTGTTAATCATGGTCAATTTGAAGAGCGCACTTTTTCCCTCGTTGTTAACCTAGACATTTATCGCCTCCTCAACAAAGATTTGTCTGGGATGACATCCGACAAAGCCCTTGAACACCTAATGAAAAATGGTGTCAAAGAAGGCCGGCCATTGTCACCCTTTATTGACCTTCAATTTTACGTCAAAGAAAATAAAGACCTCGCCGGCATGACCAATGAACAGGCACTCCAACACCTGCTCAATCACGGCTTCGCAGAAAACCGGCGCTTCTCGCAAATTTGCGACATCAACTTTTACCGAGAAAATCACTCGGACTTGGGCAGCATGAGCGCCCAAGAAGCCCTCATACACTTGGTGAAATACGGCTTAGAAGAAGAGCGCCAATTCTCAGCCTTTATTAACCTCACACATTACCGCAAAGTCCACGCAGACCTATCGGGAATGACCGCCTTTGAAGCTCTCCATCACTTCATGGAATATGGCCTCAAAGAAGCGCGTAGTTTTTCTCCATTAATCGACTTCAAAGCCTACATCCAAACTAACGCCCAAACCCTCTTAAGCGTCTTCAACGTTGAGTCTATCGAAAGCCTCGACTTGGCAAAAGTTTTTGAATTTATGACCGGCGCCGGTTTGCAACAAGGTATTTCTCCCTCCACGATTGTCAGCATCGACTTCTTCACCGGCGGCACCGGCACAGACACCATGACCGGCGGCACCGGCACAGACACCATGACCGGCGACAGTGGTAGCATGACCGGCGACAGCGGTAGCATGACCAGCGACAGCGGTAGCATGACCAGCGACAGCGGTAGCATGACCAGCGACAGCGGTAGCATGACCAGCGACAGCGGCACCGACGACACCGGCACCGACGACGGCGGCACCGACGATATCGGCACAGACACCCTGCCTGGTGGTGGCGGCACAGACACCCTGCCCGGTGGCGGCGGCACAGACACCCTGCCTGGTGGTGGCGGCACAGACACCCTGCCTGGTGGTGGCGACGGCGAACCCATACCGCCGGTATCGCAAGCCACTCCCTACATAAACATCGGTTTCGTTATTTCCGCCAACCTAGAAATACTCAAAGCCCAATTCCCCACCCTTGACCTCGAAAACCCGGAAAACCTGACTCAAGAACAACTCGATCAAATTCAAGCTTACGCAGAAGAAGAAGAACTCAATCCTGCACCGTTTGTTGATGTCAGCCACATTGAAAGCAAACTCACAGACAACGGCATTCGTGCCAAACTTATCGAGGCCGGTTTCACCGAAGCAGAAATTGAAAGTTTCACTTCCGAACAAGCCTCCGAAGCCTTACTACAAATAGGTGAAAGTCCGAGTCGGTTAATTAGCTTTGACTTCCTGCTCAAACAAAACCCCGAACTCGAAACAAAATTCACCGTCAACGGCACCGTAGACTACAAAGCCTTATTTGAATTCGTCAACCAAGAAGGCGCAAAAGAAGGCTATAGCCTCTCCGCATTCTTCAAACCCTCCGGCTTCAAAGCCAAGCACAGCAAAGAACTTGCGGATCACCTGAGCGGAAAATTTGGTGTCACAGTAGACAGCCTCAAAGATAGCGCCAAAGTCAGCGACAAACAAGTGCTAGATGCCGCCGATGACTCAGAAGGCCGCATCGTCAATATTGAGTACGGCTTCTATAAATACGCCGTTCAACTTGCCCAATTCTATCAAACAGAACTAGCCCTGCAAGAAAGCGAATTAACCCTTTCTAACAGCGCCAACCTCGTCGTCAAAATCAAAGCCGCCATCACCGCCGGCACCCTCGACATCGCCGCCATAGAAAAATTCATGTTGGTGTCAGCATCCGACAAAGAATTTGGCACTTGCGAGGTCAATTTCAAAGGACTTATCAAAGACGAAACCATCAAGCTCAAACTCAAAGCTCACTTCTTTGGTAGCGAAACCGTCGCTGATACCGAACTAGAAGGACTCAGCGAAAAACAAATCAAAGAATTTCTCAGCGACAAAGCCTTTGAACTCAAACTCGACCTGAGCCAATACGTTGATGTCGGCTTCTTCAAAGCACAATACGCAGTCCAACTCAAAAACTTCTTCAAACTCGACGACACCACTCTGGCCAGCTTCGATGCCAACAAAATCGCCCGCTTTTTCTTAGATGAAAGCAGCGTTGACATTGACCAAAACTGGATCACCAAGAAATACGGCGAACAAACCACCGCAGAAGGCAAGAAAATCAAAGACCTAGACGATAAAGAACTCAAACTTTATGCTCTGGGCGAAGGATTCGGAACAATCAAGCTATCTGGCTTCAAACTTGACGATATCAAAGTCAAACTTTCCTCTGATGCCAACTACGCCACTCTCAAAACCGAGCTATTAGCAGCCTATGGTGCCACAGCCCTCGAAGAAGTTACCGACGGACAAATAACAGCCTTTATTAAAGGCAACGGTCTGAAGAAAGGACTGGTCAAAAAAGTTGAAGACTTCCTAGATGCCGAAGTCATTACCGAGCTCAAAACCCTCTATAAAAACGAACTGGCTGCGGCCTTTGGAATTGATCTCACCACCAATCCCACCGGCGTCGATACCCTCAGCGCCAGCCTTGTTTTTGACTTCAAACATGGCGGTTTCTCGGAATACTTAGACCTCGATTTCTTCAAAGAATTTGCCAAGACATCGAGCTTACTCAATACTGCCGGTGTTGCAGTCGCCACCTTAACCGATGCTGAACTGCTTAACTACGTCTACACCGAACTTGTCAATCAAGCAGATTTCAGTGTTGATAAACTCTCTGCAATTAAGGTAGAAGCCTTTATCGCCGTCCAAGCAAATGCTGACGCACTCAAAGAATTCTTTGGTGTCGAAGATGTCTCGACAATCGATGTCAAAGCAGTGCAAGATTTCATCCTCACGGAAGCCAAAGAACTTGGTTTGACGGTTGATGCTTCGGTGATTGATGTCCAATATATGCGGGCAACATTTGCCGCCGCCATTGCCGCTTCTCTGAACTTAACCGCTGAGCAAGTTGCTACCGATACCACTGCGGTAACAGACCAACAAATTATCGACTGGTGCGGCACAAACTCCGCAAAAGTTGATACTGATTACATCAGCAGCCAAATCGAAGGTTGGATCGAAGGCGGACAATTAACTGCCGCTGAAGTTGCCGGTTTCTTAGCTGTAGATGCTGCAACATTTGACATCACCAAACTCACCGAGAAGCAAATCATTGACTTGAGTTTCAAAGCCGAATTCAAGACATTACTTGAAACCAAGACTCTTGAATTAGATACCTCAGCAATTGATATCGATGCCTTTATTGAGGCGAACGCCATCAAACTTGCTGATTACTATATAGCTTTAGAAGCTGAAGGCACCGATGACGGCGCAGACGATGGCGTAGACGATGGCACCGATGACGGCGCAGACGATGGCCTAGACGATGGCACCGATGACGGCGTAGACGATGGCCTAGACGATGGCACCGATGACGGCGTAGACGATGGCCTAGACGATGGCACCGGCACACCAATGACCGATGAGGAAAAAATCGCCTTCGCCAAAACGCTATCTGTCCAGCAAGTTATCGACTACATGGGTCACGCCTGGGTAACAGAAGGACTCGATGTCACAGAATTTGTAAACGTTGATTATCTGCGAGCAGAATTCGCAGTAGACCTCGCCAAACACTTCGATGTTTCTATCGATATTGTCAAAGACACCACCCAATTTACCGACGAACTTGTTCTCGACTTTACATTAGGTGGCTTGTCCAAATATATCGACAAAGAATACCTTGAAGAAACAAAATCAATCACCGGCGAAGCTGACTGGCAAATTATCAAAGTTGCCTACGACCAAGACTTAAAAGCTGCCGATGTATCAACCTTTGATGTCGAGACTTATTCTAAGACTTTCCTCAAAGAAATCGCTGAAGCTTTGAAGATTCCTTACGGACAACTCAAGAAACTTGACAAAGAAGAAATTGCCAAGATCCAAGAGTTTGCCTTCAGTGAAGAAGGGTTGCAACTTGCAGAAAATGAAGCGGTTCTCGAAACCACCTACAAAACCGATTACTTCCGTAATCAAGAAGAAGTTGCGGCTAACTTCAATGCCGAAAACGCTTACACCGACAAACCCGAAGCTACCCAGGAATACATGGCGCAAGCTGCTGAGGAAGGTTTAGAAACTTCTGAGGTGATTGATCAAGAGTGGTATCGAACTACCTACGCTGATGATCTGGAAACCAACCAAGCAACCATCGATAAAAATGGCGATGCTCAAATTGATGAAGCCGAACTCAATGACTACATCACCGGCGAAGGTTTG